>CAWCNA010000001.1:0-28224 GCA_963796795.1 Candidatus Adlerbacteria bacterium
TCGCGCCGGTGGCTGGATTGAAGATGCCGATCGAACCCGGGTCATAGGTGACATAGCCCAAGCCGTTCGGACCGATGGCGACGTTGGCGATGTGGGGTGATGCGATAGGGGTCGTGTAGGCGATGGTGTAGTTGGTTCGGTTTACGGCGTAGAAGTTCCCCTCATATTCGCTCGAAAGAATCGCCAGATTGCCTGAGAACGCAGGCTGGGTGGGAGTCGACGGGACGTTCATCCTTTTCAGGATCATGCCCGATGGCGAAACGACATCGATCTGGCCGGATTTATATTCCGTGATCCATAGCCGACCCTTCGGCGCAACGGCGATACCAAAAGGCTTCTCGATTGTTGTCGACATTTCGGCCGCGGCCGCGCTCACGACCGAAGTGAGACTCAACAGAAAGGGCCTCAAAAAATTGAACATAAAACTTTTGTATTATGCATCCAGCACTTTTTAAGTGTTGCCAATTCAGTCAGATAAACAATGCCTACCAGCAATGAGATCGATATGTTTTTTTAAGACGGGCGCGCCTCGGCCTCGCCGCGGGCGGCGGCGCGCGCCGCCTGCGACTTCGCCGGACAGCGCGGCCCGCTGAAAGACTTCGCCTCCGGCTCGAGCGGCCCTCTTTCATGGCACGCAAAGCTTCTCGATCGCCGCCAGCAGGATGCAGATCGCGATGCCCTTCGGAGGCGAGCGCGCACGTCGCGCAAGCGGCGGAAAGGTCGGCGCGAGGCGCAGGTTGCGGTCGTGCGGGTCGCGTCCGTGCGGCCAGGTCGCGCCGGCCGGGCGTCAGCGCCAGGCCGGCGTCCTGGGCGAGCGCGACGACGCTGTTTGGCGGCGCCGTCGGCGACGTCGACGCTGATGAAATAGCCGCCCTCCGGGCCGCGTCCATTGCGCGACGCCCGTGTCCCGCGAGCCGCGCCTCCAGCGCGTTGATCACCGCGTCGAATTTCGGCGCCAGCAGCGCGCGATGCGCGTCCATGTGGCGGATCAGGCCCGGCCTCGTCTTTCAGGAAGCGCACGTGGCGGAGCTGGTTGAGCTTGTCCGGTCCGATCGTGCGCTTTGACGCGCGCGGCGAGATACCAGCGCACATTGGCCGGCGAGGACGCGAAGAACGCCAGACCGCCGCCGGCGAGCGTGACTTTCGAGGTCGAGGCGAAGACGAAGGCCCGGTCGGGATGGCCGGCTTTCTCGCAGAGATCGAGAATGTCGGCGATCTCATGCCGGCGCTCGGTCAGGTGATGGACCGCATAGGCATTGTCCCAGAACAGGCGGAAATCGGGCGCGCCGGTCTTCATCGCCGCCAGCCGCCGCGCGACCTCGTCCGAATAGACCTCGCCGCTCGGGTTCGAATATTTCGGCACGCACCACATGCCCTTGACCGCGGGATCGGCGGCGAGCGCCTCGACCGCGTCCATGTCCGGCCCCTGCCCGGTCATCGGCACGGGGATCATGCGGATGCCGAATTCCTCGCAGATCGCGAAATGGCGGTCATAGCCGGGGACCGGGCAGATGAAGGCGGGCGACGCCGTCTGCGCCCAGGGCGCGGCCGAGCCGGGCACGCCTTTCAGCAGCGCCCAGACGACGCAATCATGCATCATCGCGAGACTGGAATTGTCGCCGACGACGATGCGGTCGGCCGGCGCGCCGAGCATGGCGCGAAAACAGCGCGCGCGCCTCGGGCAGGCCCTGCAGCCCGCCGTAATTGCGCGCGTCTTCGCCCGCCTCGGTGAAATAGTCGCGGTTGCCGGGGAAAGCGAGCAGGCCGTTGGCGAGATCGAGCTGTTCCGGCGCCGGTTTGCCGCGCGTCATGTCGAGCTTCAGGCCGCGCGCGCGGAACGCTTCATAATCGCCGCGAACCTCACCCCGCAGCGCGCGAAGGTCGTCCTTATTCAAATCGGCGATATGGCCCACCTAAAACCTCATTCTCTCAGCCGCGCCGAAATGGGCGCTGCATCGCGAGAATGATAAACCCAACGCTCCGCGTATCCAACCAACGATCCCTGATATTTGCCGCGACCCTCAGCGTCGCGGTGCGAAGCGATACGTCGCGCGCCCACTATTGCTCCTGCTTCGCTGCAGTTACCCGCCTCAAGAACATCACTTGCGTATCGCCGTAAGTCCGCTCATCGTCGACGCGAAACCCTGCCGGCGCGGCAACCTCCGCCTTCGCCGCTTCCTCCACGACGCAGAGCGCGCCCTCCGCGAGCCAGCCGCCGGCGCCAAGCGCGGCGAGCGCCGGCCCGGCGAGGCCTTTGCCATAGGGCGGATCGAGGAAGGCGAGGGTGAACGGCGCGCCAGCCGGCGCCTTGCCGAGCTTGGTCGCATCGGCGCGCCAGATGCGCGTGACGCCGCCGAGGCCCAAGGCCTCGACATTGCCGCGCAGCAGCGCCCGCGCCTCGGCGCCGTCGTCGACGAACAGCGCAAAGTTCGCGCCGCGCGACAAGGCCTCAAAACCAAGCGCGCCCGAGCCGGCGAAGAGATCGACGACGCGGGCGCCCTCGAGAAGATCGGGATAGCGATGGGTCAGAATGTCGAAGATCGATTCGCGCAGCCGCTCCGACGTCGGCCGGATCGCGCGCGAAGCGGGCGCGTTCAGCGTGCGGCCTCGTAAGCGCCCTCCGACGATGCGCATCGTTCACCCGCGCCGGGGCGGCCGCGAGCCGCCGCCATGCGGCTTGCCGCCCGAACTACGAGATAGACGGCCTCTATCCTGGCTACGGTCATACCCTTGGAAATAGCCTTCGCCGTATTATTCTTTCGTCCCTCCCGGGTGCTGCTATCACCTCTGTTAAAATTGACGGCGTTGAGCACGAATTCTCGACCATGGACGGCGTGCGCGAAGATGTTGTTACAATTCTCCTTAATTTAAAGAAGCTCCGTTTTGAAATGCTTACCTCCGAGGCACAGACTGTTACCATTTCTGCAAAGGGCCCGAAAAAAGTTTCAGGTGGCGATTTGAGCGTCCCTGGCCAAGTTCGTTTGCTCAACCCAAATTCCTACATCTGCGAATTGACCGACAAAAATGCAACGTTTGAAGCAGAGTTCCGTATCGAACGCGGCCTTGGCTACGTTCCACGCGAGGCGTTCAAAAAGGACCGCGTTGAAATCGGCGAGATTTCTGTTGACGCAATTTTTTCTCCTATCCGCCGCGTAAATTACGAAGTCGAAAACATGCGCGTTGGCGACCGCACCGACTTTAACCGCCTGCGCATCTCCATTGAAACCGACGGCACTATTTCGTCGCGTGCAGCGCTTGAGCAGGCAATCGAGATCATGATCACACAGCTTAAGGCGATAGTCGGCTTCCGTGAGGAAGAGCTACCCGAATCTTCTGTAGCGCCTATGGCCGAGCTTCCGACTTGGGCGGCGAAACGAGTGCCGAGGCACTCAAGACCCGCATCGAGGACCTCGGCTTTTCGGCCGCACTATCTCGGCACTCGAGAAGGCAAATATCCGCACCGTCGGCGGCTTGGCACGCAAGAAGGAAAGCGACTTGCTTGAGATCGAGGGCTTGGGCCCAAAATCGATTCAGGAAGTTAAACGTGCGCTCGCAAACTTCGGCATAATCTTAAAATAAATCATTGTTTTAGGATCAATAAATAATTAAGTAGTTTAAAAAAATGAGACACGGAAACCACAACAGAAAATTCGGTCGCGAGACCAGATCAGCGCTCAGCACTCCTGAAGTCTCTTGCACGTTCGCTTGTTATCAAAGGCAAAATAACAACAACCGAGGCAAGGCCAAAGAAATCCGTCCGCTGGTTGAAAAGCTCGTCACTCGCGGCAAAAACAGCAACGCTCAGCAACCGCCGCCTTCTTATCGCACAGCTTGGGTGACGCACGCGTAACATCGAAGCTCATCAAGACCGCAGCAACGTACACGACTCGCCGCGGCGGATATATCCGCATCATCAAGATGGGCCCTCGCAAAGGCGATGCGCGCCGCTATGGCAGTAATTGAGTTTGTATAAATTTTATGATAACTATTGACGCACAAGATAAAACTCTCGGCCGCGTAGCATCTGCTGCGGCTAAAGCCCTGCTCGGCAAGCACAAGGCGGGCTTTGCTAGAAACACTGTCGCAGAAGAGGGTGTAACAATCACCAACGCCTCGAAGATTAAGATCATCCGGCGCAAAGATGAAGGACAAGTATTATGTCCGCTACTCTGGATATCCGGGCGGGCAAAAAAAGGAGACCTATGCTATGCTCACCGCGCGCCGTGGCGAGCAGGAGGCAATCCGCCGCGCAGTACTCGGCATGCTGCCGAAGAACCGCCTCCAGGCAAAGCGCATCAAACTGCTCGTGATTGAAAAATAATATTGTATGGCAACAACTACTAAAGAAAAAACAGAGGGGCGTTATATCGCATCAGTCGGCCGCCGCAAGACGGCTATTTCCCGCGCACGCATTACACCGTCGGCAAAGATGTCGGTTATTAATTAATGGCAAAGATGTAAATGATTACTTCGTAACCGAGCCACTTCGCGTAACAGCACTCGAGGCATTTCTTGAAAACCTCGCTCGGCACGCAGTTTACGGTAACCATTATCGTTAGCGGTGGCGGTATTGCAGGACAAGCAGTTGCTGTCCGTCATGCGATCTCCCGCGCGCTTATCGACTACGATATAAATCTCCGCGGCGTCCTCAAAAAGGAAGGTTTCCTCAAGCGTGACCCTCGTGCAAAAGAACGCAAGAAGCCGGGGTTGGTCAAAGCCCGCAAGCGCAAGCAATGGTCGAAACGCTAAACTTCTCTCCAGAAAGAGCTTCCCTAAGGGAGGTTTTTTCTTTTTCTAAATTTTTTCTGCTATACTCTGTGTCTAATTAACTAAACTCTTGTTGTATGGATTCAATCTACGAATTTACAGTTCCCGTTTTTATTAAAATGCTCGGGGGTTTGAAGGGAGTACTGCAAAAGGCAAAAGAGCACGGCGGAGATGAGGCAGCACTTTTGAATGACAAGCTCGCTGAAGATATGTTCCCGTTGGTAAAACAGGTGCAGGTTGCAACAGACAACGCTAAGGGGGTTGTTAGTCGCCTTACCAAAGTTGAAACTCCAAAGTTTGAAGATACTGAAACGACACTTGCAGAGCTTGATGCCCGCATCGACAAAACAATCGTATTCTTGCAGACAGTAAAAGAGGAGGACTTTGCAGAAGCAACAAAAGCGCAAGTAACACTTCCATGGTTCCCAGGTAAGTTTATGTCTGGCTATGACTACGCACGCGAATATGCAATACCCAACTTCTTCTTCCACACGGCAACAGCCTATGGAATCATTCGCAAAAACGGCGTCCAGATAGGCAAAGCCGACTTCATCAACGGCCTGCCGTTGCAGGATTTATAATCCAAATTTCTAGACGCAGAAAAGCTAGGATTACATTTGACTCCTAGCTTTTTTCGTGTAAAATGGTGCAATGTTAGACGACTCGGATGAAGAATTTATAGAGGAAGAGGAGGAACAAACTCCTGCCGCCGTCAAAAAGCTCCGAGAAAAACTAGAAACCGCAATTAAGGAAAAACAGGAGTATTTGGACGGATGGCAGAGGACCCGCGCAGACTTCGCCAATTTCAAAAAAGAGGAGGCGGGGATGTTGGAGGAGAAAGAGGCTCGGATTAAAGCAAACTTTATTGAAACCCTGCTTCCGGCACTCGATTCGTTTGAGATGGCGCTTAAGCACGAGCCAACAAAAGAATTGCAGGTAGTGCATAAACATCTCTTGGATTCATTAAAGCAGTTAGGTGTAGAGCAGTTCGGGAAAGAAAATGAACCATACGACCACTACAAACACGAAGCTCTGATGCAAAAAGGTGATGGTGAAAAAATTATATCGGTAGAACGCAGCGGATATAAAGTAGGGGATAAAATTATTAGACCGGCGCAAGTAATTATCTAATAATTACTTAGTAAATAGAATAATTTAAATCATATGGGAAAAATTTTAGGTATAGACTTGGGCACAACAAACTCCGCAATGGCAATCATGCGCGGTGGCGAGCCGCAGATTATAGAGAACGCTGAAGGCGCACGCACGACGCCATCTATTGTTGCGGCATCTAAAACAGGCGAGAGACTTGTCGGCCTTATTGCACGCCGCCAAGGCAGTCACCAATCCAAAAAACACTATCTATCAAATCAAGCGCTTTATCGGCCACAACTTTGACGAGCCTTTGGTACAGAAGGACAAATCAGCGGTGCCGTATGAGATGCGAAAGTCCGCAAACGGCGGCATCGAAGTGCAGATGGGGAGCCTGCCTGGGTCGACCAAAGGCGCTGGTACCGCCCAGAAGAAATTTCGGCGATGATACTCGGCAAACTAAAAGCTGATGCTGAAAAGCGCTTGGGCGAGACAATCACAGAGGCGGTTATTACCGTACCTGCATACTTCAACGACGCACAGCGCCAGGCAACACGCGATGCAGGTAAAATTGCTGGCCTCGATGTAAAGCGCATCATCAATGAGCCGACAGCAGCGGCTTTCGCATATGGATTCAATAAAAAGAAAAATGAAAAGATAGTAGTGTTCGACTTCGGCGGCGGTACGTTCGACATCTCAGTGCTCGAAGTAGGGTCCAGTGACGGTGAAGATTCTATCGAAGTTAAATCAACTGACGGCGACGCACACTTGGGCGGTAAAGATATTGGACCAGAAGATCATCGACTGGATCGCAACGGAATTCCAGAAGGAAAGTGGCATTGACGTGCGCAACGACCCGCTTGGCCGCCAGCGTCTCGACGAAGCGGCTGAAAAAGCAAAGATAGAGCTTTCAACCGCAGTTGAAACTGAAATAAATATTCCGTTCATCACCTCTGATGCCTACTGGCCCGCGCCACTTCTTTTGAAGCTCACTCGCGCAAAGCTCGAAGAGCTTTCGGCAGAATTTATCGACCGCGCCATGGCAATCACCAAGCGCGCGATGGAAGCATCACCGTTTAAGATCGCGGATATCAACGAAGTTATCCTCGTTGGCGGCCAGACGCGCATGCCAGCAATGCAGGCAGCAGTCGAGAAGTACTTTGGCAAGAAGCCCAACATGTCGGTAAACCCTGACGAAGTGGTGGCAATCGGTGCGGCTATCCAAGGCGGCATCTTGGGCGGGGAAGTAAGCGACGTACTCTTGCTCGATGTTATTCCGCTCTCGCTTGGCATCGAAACAATGGGCGGCGTTGCAACCAAACTTATTGAAAGAAACACGACTATTCCTACGAGCCGTTCACAGACCTTCTCGACTGCAGCAGACAATCAGACTTCAGTAGAGATCCACATCATGCAAGGCGAGCGTGCAATGGCAGCAGACAACAAATCGCTCGGGCAGTTTCGTACTTGATGGCATCCCGCCGGCACCACGCGGCCTGCCGCAAGTCGAAGTGACCTTCGATGTCGATGCAAACGGTATCCTTTCAGTCAAAGCAAAAGATAAAGCTACCAACAAAGAGCAGTCTATCCGTATCGAGGCATCGTCTGGTCTCTCGGACGCCGATATCGAAAAGATGCGCAAAGATGCTGAAGCAAATGCAGAGTCCGACAAGCAAAAAGCAGAACTTGCAGAGGCTCGCAATATGGCAGAGCAGGCAGGCTATGCTGCAAAGAAGGCACTTGATGACAATAAAGATAAAATCCCTGCCGAACTTGTCGCGGCTATTCAAGAAAAAATAAAAGTAGTTGAAGATAAAAAAACGTCTAAAAATTCGGCTGAAATAAAAACAGCAACTGAAGACTTGTCAAAAGAACTTTCAAAGGTGTACGAAGCGGTACAGAAAGCAGGTGCGACAAGCTCACCGCAAGCAGGCGAAACACAAACTCCACCGGCAGGGGACGTACCTCCAACGGAGCCTGAGACTCCACCGCAGCAATAGAGTAAACTAATCTAAATGGAAGAAAAGAAGAAACGAAAAAGCGGCACCAATCGTGCCGTGCTAAAGATGTATTGGCAACATGTCTCCAAATATCCGTGGGGTGTTTTCTTCGTGATTCTTGGGGCAGTCATCATCCAAGCAAGCATGCTTGTAGCGCCGCTCTTCCTACGCCAATTCTTCAACATCCTTGTGCTTGGACACCCAACACCAGCCGTTGTACATCACCTAGTTGTTTTGCTCGGATTCCTTGCGCTTATGTATGTGTTCGAGCAGATAGGTTTGCGCTTGCGCGATTATGCCAACGGAGAGATGCAGGCAAAAGTAATGGCAGACTTGATGGAATCGGCATTTACGTATCTTCTTGGACACTCCTACAATTTCTTTATATCCAACTTCGCAGGTTCGCTTACAAGCAAAGTGAGTCGTTTTGGCAAAGTTTTTGAACGGATATTTGACAGTGTTTTATTAAGTTTTTTCCCAACCTTTCTCTTCGTCGTGGGTAGTTCGGTCATTCTCTATTTCCACAACCACGTACTAGGCATCGCGCTTGGGGTATGGGCAATTGTGTTTATTTGGTTCCAGATATACATCTCAAAAATCTACCATCCAATCCGTGCAGCGCAGGCAGCTGCAGATACAAAAATTACTGCAACCCTTGCTGATGCAATAGGTAATCAAAATACTATTGCATTGTTTGCAGGGTCCGCCTACGAGAGAAGTTTGTTTCATGACGTAACGAGTACGTGGCAAAAATTAGTGTTACGTCTCTGGAATACGGACAATCTTATCTGGGGAGGTATCGGTGTTTTTATGATTATTATAGAAATAGGTCTTTTTGGAGGCGCCGTGTATTTCTGGCAACAAGGCAATTTTACGGTAGGCGATTTTGTGCTTATCCAATCCTATCTTCTCACTGCATTCAACCAACTTGTGAGCATCAACCGAGAATTGCGTGGGTTTTATACCAACTTGGCTGATGCAGGAGAAATGGTTGAAATAATTCAAACACCCCATGAAGTACGAGACACTAAAAACGCCCGTGTAATTGGAATTAGTAACGGAAAAATAGAATTTAAAGATGTACGGTTTTCTTTTAAAGACAATAGGGAGATTCTTCAAAACTTAAATCTTGTAATTGCTCCGGGTGAGAAAATAGCACTGGTAGGGCCATCAGGCGCAGGTAAATCAACAATCACCAAACTTTTACTTCGTATGTTCGATATAAAAGGTGGGAATATAGAAATAGATCAGCAGGACATTACTAGAGTGACTCAAGATAGCTTGCACGAGGCTATTTCGTTTGTACCTCAAGAGGCAGTTTTGTTCCATCGCACACTGAGAGATAACATCGCCTACGGAAAACGTGATGCAACCGATGCAGAAATAATCGAAGCTGCAAAAAAGGCACACTGTCATGAATTTATTTCGCAATTAAAAGATGGCTATGAGACATATGTCGGCGAGCGCGGAGTGAAACTTTCCGGAGGTGAGAGACAGCGTGTTGCAATTGCACGAGCGATATTAAAGAATTCTCCGATACTTGTACTCGATGAAGCGACATCAAGCTTGGACTCAGAGTCGGAAGCGCTTATTCAAGATGCGCTCAAGAATTTGATGCAGGGCAAAACAGTTATTGTTATTGCGCACCGCCTTTCGACCATTATGAACATGGACAGGATTGTTGTTATCGAAAACGGCAATGTTGTAGCAACAGGTACGCATGCCGAACTTCTTGAACAGGATGGTTTGTATAAAAAACTCTGGAGCATCCAAGCGGGTGGTTTTATTCAAGATGATGGAACGGGAAAAGAAGAGATTTCGGACGAAGAAACTGACGAGCTTGCGGAAGAGGGTGGCGGCGAGTAATATAGACATAACGATATGGCTTCTAATAAAAACTACTACGACGTTTTAGGGGTCCAAAAAAATGCCTCAAAAGAGGAGATAAAAAAAGCATTTCACAAGCTTGCCCATAAGTTCCACCCGGACAAAGCCTCAGGTGATTCTGATAAATTCAAAGAGGTAAGTGAGGCATACAGTGTCCTTTCGGATGACAAAAAACGTGCTGAATTCGACTCGTATGGACGCGTCTTTCAAGATGGCGCTAGCCCTGGAGGCTTTGGCGGCCAAGGAGGCGGCTTTGATTTCTCACAATTCCAAGATGCCTTCCAGCAGGGCGGGTTTGGCGGTTTCGACTTCGGCGACATCTTTGGTGACGCATTTGGTGGAGGCATGCGCCAGCGCCGCGGCCGCGACATCTCTATCGACCTCGAACTTAATTTCAAAGAATCTATTTTTGGTACCAAGCGCCGAGTGTTGCTTGCAAAAACCGCACAGTGCGAAACCTGTCATGGTTCAGGTGCGGAGCCTGGTTCAAAATTAGAAACCTGCAAATATTGCAACGGCTCGGGTAAAATCCACGAAACAAATAATTCATTCTTTGGCACCATCACGATGGAAAGCCCATGCCGCCACTGCCATGCGACAGGTAAAGTTCCAGAACAAAAATGCCACACCTGCCGTGGTGAAGGTGTCTACAAAAAGCAGGAGGAAATTGAAATCGCAGTACCGGCCGGCATCGAAGGCGGTGAAATGATTCGCCTTACCGGGGCGGGCGAGGCGGTGCAGGGTGGGGCATCAGGTGACCTGTACGTCAAAGTACATGTACAGCCCGATCCACGTTTTAAAAAAGATGGGCCGAATATTACAACTGACCTTTCAGTCAAACTTTCGGACGCACTCCTCGGTACTGATTATAAAATCCAAACACTTGATGGTGAAGAAGTAGTTTCAGTCCCTGCTGGAGTCACGCATGGCGAAATGCTTCGCGTTAAAGGCAAGGGTGTTCCGAACAATCACGGCAAGCGGGGCGACCTCTTTGTCCGCGTCAAAATCACCCTCCCTCAAAAACTCTCCCGTTCTGCAAAAGCCCTCGTCGAAAAACTCAAAGAAGAGGGGGTATAACCTTATTGACGTTGTGGACGCGTGCTGCTCTACTGGATGCTAGGTACGCGTACTTTTTGTTGAACGTATAACCTGGGGAGGTGAATATGCCGCATGATGGAAACATCAAAGAGCTGAGGTTGGCTGTACTGTGGGATGAAGCTCGGGACGCAACGATTATTTATTCCCGCAGAGCACGAGCCCATCACGATCTGGTCGAGGAAGCAGTAGGCCGAAACGATGATGCGCTTTGGTTGGAAATTGGCCTACATCTCATAAGAGCACGCGAACGGAACGAGCTCGACTACAATGTCTGCAAAAGCTTTGTGAGATCTTGTCCAGAAGATGTGTTTGCAGCCCTAGCCCAGAACTCCACGCCTGTACCAATGTTTCCTCAGTGGTCAGTAAGGGCAAAGCATTGCCAAAGGACTTCCGAATCCGGGAGCGACCTGGGGAGGGATTCACATTTTAAGAAACGCCGCCGACGCCAGAAAGGCCGCTATAGAGGAAGAAGACACTATCGATAATAAGGACTCCGCCGAAAGTGGAGTTTTTTCTTTGGCGTTTTCAGGTATACTGGAATCCATATATGGCAGAAGGTAAAAAACGGCTTTTGACGGGCTTGCAGTCGAGCGGTGCGTTGCATATTGGCAACTACTTTGGCGCATTGAAGCCGTTTTTGGATATGTACGAGCAGTACGAAAGCTATTTAATGATAGCTGACTATCATGCACTTACATCGTTAAAGAATCCTAGTGAACTTCGTCAGAATATTTTTAATACAGTTCGCGATTACTTGGCTGTTGGCGTTGATCCTAGTAAAGCAGTAATTTTTCAGCAATCTCGCGTGCAGGAACATACCGAACTGGCGTGGATTTTTGATTGTTTGGTGACCGTGCCGTTTTTGGAACTCGGCCATGCGTACAAAGACAAAGTCGCGAAGGGGTTGGAAGCTAACGCGGGGCTCTTTACCTACCCGATGCTTATGGCAGCGGATATCTTGTTGTACGAGACAGCCGTAGTCCCAGTGGGGGAAGACCAGCGCCAGCATGTTGAATATGCCCGCGAGGCTGCCGCAAAATTCAACACTGCTTTTGGTCAAACGTTTATAGAACCAAAAGAAATGATTCAGAAAAATATCGCTGTTGTTCCCGGCACCGATGGCAAAAAGATGAGCAAGAGCTATGGCAATACTATCCCTCTCTTTGGTACAAAAGAAGAAATTACCAAAGCTGTTATGAGCATTGTTACAGACTCTTCTGGTGACAAACCCGAGCATGTCTACGTAATACACCAACTTCTAAAAACAGAAGAGGAGCTTGCTCCTCTATATGAAGCAAACAAGGGTAGCTATAAAAATTTGAAAGAGGCTTTGATTGAAGATTTGGAAGCTTTCATCGCTCCTATGCGCGAAAAGAGAAATAGCATTACCGACGCCGACGTAATCAAAGTTATAGAAGAAGGCAGCGTCCGCGCAAAAGAGTATGCCTCAAAGAAGATGGAAGATGTGCGGAAGAAGGTTGGGGTAACTTTAAATTAAAATTATGAAAAAGAAACTACCTTGGTGGGTTTTAATTGGCTTAGCAATTTTAATAATGGTTTTTCGTTCTTATGTCACTGGCGTAATTCCTGACGCAATGGGATTACTCGAAGCTCTATTATTTATTTTAGGCATTGTTGAAGCAATGGTAGCTATTGCAAAACGAAACAAAACTGACAAGAAATAATATATGCAACGAACACTTATAGGAGATTTGGGTGGCAAGAAAGATGAGGAAGTAACCATTAAAGGCTGGGTTAGCGTTCGTCGCGACCAGGGGAAGATGGTGTTTTTTGATTTTAGGGACAGGAGCGGGACGGTGCAGGGTGTTGTATTGCCAACATCGGCTGCCATAGAAGTAGCAAAAGAAGTGCGCAACGAATATGTCGTACAGGTGGATGGTAAAGTAAACGCTCGTCCAGAGAAAAATGTTAATGCAAAAGTATTGAACGGCGATATCGAGCTTGAAGTTACCGGCCTCACCGTCTTGGCAAAAGCAGAGCCGTTGCCATTCGACATGTCGCTCGACGGGTATAATCTCGACCTCATAACAGAGCTCGACCACCGCGCACTTACACTCCGCCATCCGCGTTTACAGGCAATTTTTAAAGTACAGGCTGTGATAATTGACTCCTTTCGTGAATATATGAAGTCACAGGACTTCTTCGAGTTCCAAGCACCGGCAATTACACCAGCCACTGCCGAGGGTGGGGCAGAGGTATTTGAAGTAAATTACTTCGATAAAAAAGCATATCTCACACAGTCGCCGCAGCTCTATAAACAAATTGTGATGACCGCGTTTGAACGCGTCTTTTCGGTAAATAAAGTCTTCCGCGCAGAGCCTTCGGCAACAACTCGCCACATCACTGAAATTGTTTCGCTCGATGCTGAAATGGCATTTATTGAATCGTGGCGCGATGTCCGCGACATGTCAGAAGAAACTGTTCGATATGTGTTGAACGAGGTGCAAAGAAAGTGTACAAAAGAGCTTGAACTCTTGGGTTCGACATTACCTGTAATGATAGACAAGACTCCTACACTCTCGCTTACTGAAGCCTTTGCCAAACTTGGCGTTCCAGCTGACAAAGATTTAAACCCTGAACAAGAGCGCAAGCTGTGCGAAGTAATCAAAGAAGAAACAGGCTCCGACTTTGTGTATGTGTATGGCTACCCAACGCGCCAAAAGCCTTTCTATGTGTACCCAAACCCTGAGAACCCAGAGTTTAACGAGGGCATGGACTTGCTGTGCCGCGGTATCGAGTGGCTCTCGGGCGGCCGTCGCGTTAGTGACTACGGACAGCTGATGCAACATGTCGAAAAGTGGGGGATGGATCCAAAAAAGATTGAGATGTTTTTGGAAGCCTTCCGCTATGGTGTCCCGCCAGAAGGCGGCTTTGCACTTGGTGCCGAGCGCATGACCATGCAGATCCTTGGCCTCAAAAACATCCGCGAAGCAACCCTTTTCCCTCGCGACATGAACCGCATCGACATGCCCTTGTCGGAGACTGAAGAAAAATAATGAATGCAGACGTAGTAATAGTTGGAGCAGGCGCCGCTGGATTAATGGCTGCTAGAGAATTAGCGAAAGCTGGTAAAAAAATAATTATTTTAGAAGCGCGCGATAGGATCGGTGGACGCATATATCCATTGCCTGAAAGTGAATTTGGATACGAAGCCGCAGGGGGCGCAGAATTTGTGCATGGAGATGCACCTATAACAAAAGGGCTCGTTAAAGAGCTTGGGCTCACCTTGGATAACCTTTCTAAGTGGTGGAGCGTGCGTGATGGAGAACCCTCGCCGCTTGTAGAAAGACTTTCGCCTCATAACCCAGCTCTTGAAGAAAAACTTAAAGAACTCAAGGAAGATATTCCTGTATCAGAGTTTCTTAAGAAAAACTTTCCGAAGGCCCAGCATGAGGCCTTGTGGGATTTTGTATGTAAATGGACAGAAGGTTACGACGCTGCAGATATAACTCGCGCAAGTACATTTGGACTCCGTGAAGAAATGCTTGATGAAGGCACGTGGATGCAATTGTGTTTAAAAGAAGGATATGGCCCTGTTATTCGTTTTTTACAAACCGAGGCAGAAAAACATGGAGCAAAATTTCTTTTCAACGAGCTTGTTTCAACTATTACCTATAGTGAAGCAGGTGTAAAGGTTGTAACTAAAAGCGGAACTGCATACTCTGCACAAAAAGTTATGGTTACCGTTCCACTGCCTCTTATCAAAGAAATTTCGTATTCGCCAACTATCCCAGAGAAGCTCGCTGCGGTAGAAAAGATGGGGTATGGAGCGGTTATAAAAATGCACCTGCGGTTTGAACATAAATGGTGGACAGGAGTACGCGAAAATATTTTTGAGCGTTTGTTTTTTATGCTCAGCAATGAAGAAGTACCGACATGGTGGACACAATACCCAGAAGAAAGACCGGTGCTCACTGGTTGGCTCCCAGGCCCCGATGCGCTGAAAATATTCAAACTCTCTAGACGAAGAGATTTTAGAAAAAGCACTTGCCTCACTTTCAAAAATTTTCACTATTGGCACAGAGGAGCTGCGCGGCATCCTGGTTAATTACAAAATTATGAATTGGCCTGCCGACCCATATGCAAAAGGTGTATATAGCTATACAACTCCTTGGAGTAAAGATGCGATTACAGAATTACGCCAACCTGTAGAAAATAAACTTTATTTCGCGGGCGAAGCACTCACATTAGGTCACGATGTAGGTACCGCCGAAGCCGCACTTGCGAGTGGCCTAGCCACAGCAAATAAAATCCTTGAAATAGCCTAGTTTTAGGGCTAAAATGAGTAAATGAAATTCCAACCCAGCCCCGAGAAAAACTCAGTAAAGATAGAGCTTGTTGAGGGTAGTTTGAATAGGTTTGATGGAAAAACGCTCACTATTGCATATGGAGATAAGAAGCCGCTGAATAGGCGGAAGTTTGTGTTGCTGACAAGGAAGATCGTTTCAGTAGCAAAGCAAAATCGCATTAAGTCTATTGCTGTTGATTTTAAGGATTTGAAGAGCTTAGCCCCGAAGGATTTTTCGGATAATGAAGTTGGCAAAGTTACGGCTACGAGTTTTATCATGGCCGACTACGAGCATACAACGTATAAAAAGAAACCGAAGGATGGATTTGCACATGTGGACTATGTCGGAGTATTAAACACACCAGAAACCACAAAGCGCGGTGGTTTTATGATTGGTGAGTATATCGGTGATGAAGTAAACGCAGCACGTGAGTTGGCAAACACACCGGGCGGTGATTTAACTCCCAAGCAGTTTTCTGCACTCGCTAAAAAAGTTGTAAAAGGACCAAATACAAAAGTTACGGTCCTTGGCCGCAAAGAAATGGAAAAGCTCGGCATGGGTGGTGTTGTTGGGATTGGCAAAGGCTCGGACAACGAGCCGCAGTTTGTTATTGCGGAATATTGGGGTGCACCCAAGAGCCAGAAGCCGGTTGTACTGGTGGGCAAGGGCGTTACATTTGATTCAGGCGGTTTGAATTTGAAACCGGGCGACCACATGTACGAAATGCACATGGACATGTCGGGCGGTGCTGCCGTGATTCACACTGTCGCACTTGCCGCAAAACTTAAAGTAAAAGCAAATGTTGTGGCTTTGATTCCAGCCGTTGAAAATATGCCCGGCCAAAACGCAGTGCGCCCCGGGGACATGCTCAAGTCGATGTCAGGCCGATATATAGAGGTATTCAAATACAGATGCTGAAGGCCGCGTGATACTTGCCGATGGCATCACGTACGCAAAAAAATATAATCCTGCAGCAGTTGTCGACGTAGCAACACTCACCGGTGCCGCACTCGGGGCACTAGGCCTCCAAGCATCAGGCGTGATGAGCAACGACCAAAAACTTGAAGATACACTGCGCGAATTAGGTGAAGAAAGTGGCGATTACGTTTGGCCATTTCCATTGTGGGAAGAATATGAGGAGATGACCAAGGGCGTGTTTGGTGATGTTCCGAACATCTCAACCGACGGCAACAGCCGCTACGGTGGCGTTATCGCAGGCGGCATGTTCCTCCGTGAATTTGCCAAAGACCTCGACTGCCCCTGGGCCCATATCGACATGGCATCACGCATGACCTCACACCCCGCTGAATTCTTGGCCAAAGGCGCAGTCGGCGCCCCAGTCCGTCTACTGTTTGCACTCGTTGAAAAATATGCCAACACTCCTGCACGTAAAAACTGATGTCTTTGAAGGGCCGCTTGAGCTCCTTCTTGAACTGATAGAGAAACGGAAACTCCTCATCAACGACTTGTCGTTGGCTGCGGTGTGCGACGAATATATTTCCTACATCGGGAACCAAGCCGAACTTCCAGTGGGGGAGACAGCAGAGTTTGTCGCATTGGCTGCAACGTTGTTGCTTATCAAATCACGATCACTTCTGCCCTCACTCGAACTTTCATCTGATGAGTCGCGCGATATTAAAGAACTCGAATACCGTTTGGCTCTCTATCAGCTTATAAAAGATGCGGCGCGCGAACTCTCTAAAGCAACGGGCACTCCGGCACTGTTCGAAGGCAGTACGCCTGCACTTGAACCGCTGTTTATTTTTGATACATCCATCACTCCTGACTCGTTGCGTGCTGCAGCGCAAAGCTTAATAGAAGAATTTCCAAAGGTTGTCGCACTTCCGAAAGTTGCAGTGAAAAAAATTATCTCGCTTGAGGACATGATACAAAAATTAGCGGGTCGTGTTTCTTCTGCATTCCGTCTTTCATTTAAGGAGTTTTCATCTGGAGGTGTCGCCTCCAGACAGCATACTGGGGAAATAAAGCATGAAATAATCATCAGTTTTTTGGCGCTCCTCGAATTGGTGAAGCAGGGTATAATCAAGGCAAATCAGGGTGAGCACTTCAGCGATATCGTGCTTGAGGCTGATTCTGTTTCAACCCCATCGTATGAATGAGCAAAACCTCATAGTACAAATAGAAGGACTACTATTCGCGCTCGGACGGCCTCTTTCGCGCACTGAATTGGCAAAAATGGTTGGCGTTGATGCAGCTGCCATTGAACAAGCCTTGGCATCACTGGGCCAGAGAAGTGAAAAAGTAGGGATAGCGCTGGTTGATGATGGGAAAATAGTTGAATTGCGTGCAGCGTCCGAAGTGTCTGAGCTGATAGAAAAAGTGCGCAAGGAAGAATATTCGCGCGAGGTTGGGAAGGCAGGCTTGGAAGCATTAGCCGCCATTATTTATCGCGGGCCAGTAAGCCGCAGCGATATCGATTTTATCCGCGGCGTTAATTCCTCGCAGACTCTGCGCACCTTGCTGATGCGCGGCCTCGTTCGCAAAATCCCCAACCCCCGCGACGAACGATCTTTTTTGTATGAAGCAACAACAGAATTGCTTTCACAGATGGGTGCCACACATAACCGCGACCTGCCAGAATATGACACCATAAAAGAAAAATTGAACGCGCTCGAAGCGTCGTATAAACATGAAACAGTTTAGGCTCACACATCCATTTCTTTCGGCGGGGGGGGCTTTGCTCTTGGCAGTTATTGCCTTTGCAAGCGGCATAAGTGCGGTTTCATTACTTAACAAAGCTTCCACGCCAACAGAAAGCGCCGCAGCAGCTGCAATAGTATTTCCAGCTCCTCTTCTAGTCGACCCATCACAACTTATCGGACAGGCAGCCGTAGTATACGACCCAGCAACCGGCACCATTCTCTATTCAAAAAATTCTAAACCCCGCTTCCACTTGCATCACTCACCAAACTCATAACCGCAAGTGCTGTGCTAGCACAAGTGCCAACTAACACACCTATTACTATCACTGCTGAAGATTTGGCACCCGAAGGCGACTGGGGGTTTGCAACAGGGGACACTGTTGTGCTTAGTGACCTCCTTCGGATGGGGCTCATAGCATCATCAAACGATGCTATGCAGGCCGCTGCATCGAGCCTAGGACCCAACTATTTGGAAACCATGCAGGCAAGCGTAGAAGCAATGGGCCTGACGGATATGCGTTTTTATAATCCAACTGGCTTGGATGAAAGCACCACTACTGGCGGCGCATATGGCTCGGCTTACGATATAGCACGCCTTGCAAGTATATTTTCAGAAAAATATCCGCAATATTTTGATCTGACAACTCAACAGCAAGTGTCTGTGCAAGATGGCAAACGCACACTTTCTGCTGCAGCAACGGCCATACCACTTGATGATGTGCCGGGGCTCATTGGTGCAAAGACGGGGTACACCGACTTGGCGGGCGGCAACTTGGTCGCCGTGTTCGATATTGAAATCGGCCACCCACTTGTTGCAGTGGTGCTTGGTTCGACTGAAGATGGCCGCTTCAGCGACATGAAAACACTTATCCAAGCTGCACGAACACAAACTCCAACGTTATGAACACTGGCGAAATAATGCGCATATTCATTCCGACAACAATTGCCTTTTTAATTGGCATTGGGGTGACACCTTTTCTTACACACTTTTTATATAGCCGAAAAATGTGGAAACCAAAGGCAGGTAAAATGGCATTTGATGGAACACCCGCGGAAGTTTTCAACCAGCTTCATCAGGCACGCGACATCGGCACACCGCGTTTTGGAGGTGTCATTGTGTGGGGGAGCGTTTTGCTAACAGCGGGGCTTCTTTCTCTTCTCTCAACTTTTTTTCCTGATGCATTTAGTACGCTTGCATTCATTAGCCGCAACCAGACATGGGTACCGCTTGCAGCGCTTGCTGCCGGGGCGCTTGTTGGGCTTATCGACGACTTGTTTGAAGTACAGGGAAAGTCAGGTTTGAAGTTACGTGTACGACTATTCATTGTTGCAGTCATCTCATTAGGATGTGCACTATGGTTTTACGACAAGCTCGGCGTATCGGCGATTTCATTTCCATTTTTATCCGGGCCGCTTGAATTAGGCCCATGGTTTGTTCTCTTTTTTGTTCTAACTGCACTCTTTATATACGCAGGCGGCGTCATCGACGGTATCGATGGTTTGGCAGGGGGACTGTTTGCAATTATGTTTGCGGCCTACTCAGGCATTGCATTTTTTCAAAATCAGCTCGACATCGCGGCGCTCGCTGGCGCTATTGCCGGGGGCCTCTTGGCATTTTTATGGTTCAACATCCCGCCCGCCCGATTTTATCTTTCAGAAACCGGCACCATGGGGCTGACCCTCGCGCTTGTTGTTATTGCATTTCTCACCGATACACTCGGTGGAGGTAAAGGCATCACTGTCCTGCCGGTTATTGCACTGCCACTTGTAGCTACTGTCATGTCCAATCTCCTACAAATATTTTGGAAAAAAGTATTCAAGAAAAAATTACTTAAAATTGCCCCGCTTCATCACCACTTTGAAGCAATAGGCTGGCCGGCATACAAAGTTACGATGCGCTATTGGATAGTAGGGGTGCTTGTTGCAATTATCGGCATGAGTATAGCCCTGCTCTAAGATGGCGCTGCATATTAAAAAAGCTGACACCCCATTTTTTATCACAACCGGTGCTTTGGTCGTGTTTGGCCTTTTGATATTTACCTCGGCAGCACTCGGGCAACTTGCCCGCGACGGCGCATCGTTTACATCAGTAGCAACAAGCCAGCTGTTACTCGGGTTTGTGCTTGGCAACGTACTGCTCGTTATCCTTTCGCGCATTGACTATCGTATATGGAAACGCTACACGCCGTATCTATTCGGGCTCGCGGTTGTTCTCACACTTCTTACATTCGTGCCACATATCGGGCTGTCACTTAAAGGCGCGTCACGCTGGATAGTCATTGGCGGCGTTTCATTTCAACCCGAAGAAACATTAAAATTTACTACTATATTATTTTTAGCGGCGGTGTATGCGGCACGATTTAAAAAAGTTGACACGCTCAGGAGCGGCATACTTCCGCTACTTCTTATTGCGGGGGGTTCAGCCTGCATACTTATTGCGCAACCAGACACTGCCGGGGTGATTATTATAGGCATGTCAGCCGCTGGCATGCTGTTTGCTGCGGGAGGAAAAATATCACATTTATTTTTGCTTATAGCTATTGGGGTAGTGGCAATACTCGCCGCCGCGCTCGTGTATCCGCACGTTGCTGCGCGCATAAAAACGTTTATGAACCAATCTGCCGACCCGCAGGGTGCCGGCTATCAAGTTGAACAGTCGCTTATTGCGGTTGGTTCAGGCGGCTTCACTGGGCGCGGCTTTGGGCAGAGCATCGAAAAGTTCTCCTATCTTCCAGAGCCGATAGGGGACTCAATTTTTGCCGTCGCAGGAGAAGAGTTCGGGTTTGTTGGCAGCACATTGCTTATCATTTTATTCACGATATTTGGCATTTTGGGGCTCCGTATTGCCGCGCGCGCTCCTGACCCATTTGGTGGACTGCTTGTTGTAGGGCTTGTTATACTTATTGTAGGGCAATCGTTTTTTAACATTGCCTCAACTATTGCCCTTGTACCGCTTGTCGGCGTCCCCCTTATTTTCGTATCGCACGGAGGCACGGCATTAGCACTCTCTTTGGCGGAGGTCGGCATCATACTCAGCGTCTCGAGGCACATGCGCACAACCACTTCATGAAAATACTTTTTACCGGCGGAGTAACCGGAGGACATTTTTACCCCATCATTGCAGTTGCCGAGGCGATGCATGACAGTGTGCGCGAAAAAAAGCTCTTAGAGCCCAATTTATATTTCGCCGCACCAGACCCATACGACCAAGAGATGCTCGTGGCGCAAAACATCACATTCGTCGGAACCTCAGCAGGGAAGATGCGCCGGTACTTTTCCGTTCTGAATTTTTTTGATTACTTTAAAACCTCGTGGGGCATCGCACGCTCTATAGTTCGTATTTTCTTTCTGTACCCTGATGTTGTTTTTGGCAAAGGCGGTTATGGCAGCTTTCCGACGCTCCTTGCCGCAAAATTGTTCCGCATACCGGTTGTTATACACGAGTCCGATGCGATACCAGGTCGCGTAAATGCATGGGCAGCAAAATTCGCAGTAAAGATAGCGATTTCCTATCCAGAAGCCTCGCAGTATTTCCCCGAAAATAAAGTTGCGCTCACTGGCAACCCGATACGCAAAGCCGTGCTTTTGCCTTCACGCGAAGGAGTCCACGAATTTTTGAAACTTGAAAAAGATATTCCTATTATCTACGTCACTGGGGGCTCGCAGGGGGCAGAGGCCCTGAACGAGGCGGTGCTCTCAGCGTTGCCTCAGCTTGTTGAAAAATATCAAATAGTGCATCAAACAGGGACTGCAAATATTAAAGAGGTTGAGGAGCGCGCAAAAGTTGCGTTGACCAACTCCGCACATGCTGCGCGATATAAAACCTTTCCATACCTAAACGATTTGGCACTTCGCATGGTTGCCGGGGGCGCAAATCTCGTTATATCGCGTGCAGGCTCTACTATTTTTGAAATTGCTGTGTGGGGCATTCCGTCTATCATCGTGCCTATACCGGAAGCTATTTCGCACGATCAAACAAAAAATGCATACGCATATGCACGTTCGGGCGGCGCCACTGTTATTGAACAGAACAATCTCACCCATACGCTACTTATATCCGAAGTCACACGTATTTTAGACAACCCGGAGCTCTCACATAAAATGTCCGCAGCAGCGCGTGGGTTTGCACGTGCAGACGCAGCGAAAGCAGTTGCCGACGCCTTGCTCGACATCGCCCTTTCCCATGAACGCTAACAACGTCGTTACCCGTTTTCCACCGAGCCCAACAGGCCTGCTTCAGGCGGGGAATGCGCGTACGGCTGTGTTCAATTATTTGTTTGCAAAAAAACATAGCGGGAAGTTCATTGTGCGCATCGAAGATACTGACCGTGAACGTTCAAAAAAAGAATTTGAACAAAATATTTTAGATACGCTCGGCTGGCTTGGTTTCCCGCACGATTCCTTCTTCCGCCAAAGCGATAATGCAGCGCGCCACAAGGAGGTACTGGCTCGGCTTATAGAACAGGGAAATGCATATATCTCAAAAGAAACACCGAAAGAAGAAGGCCAGCGGGCAGAAGTTATACGTTTTAAAAATCCTAACGCCCCTGTGACATTCACGGATATTATCCGCGGAGACATTACCGTAGACACGACGGACTTGGGCGATTTTGTTATTGCACGAAATCTGGAAGAACCCCTGTATCATCTGGGCGTTGTTGTGGATGATTTTGACGAGGGTATTACGCACGTTATCCGTGGGGAAGATCATATTTCGAACACACCACGGCAAATTCTTATCTTGCGTGCACTGGGTGCCCCACTACCGCTATATGCGCACTTGCCGCTTGTCTTTGGTACCGATGGAAAAAAACTTTCAAAACGCACGGGTGCAAAATCGATGACTCAATATCGCGACGAGGGATTTTTATCTGAAGCGATGGTCAACTATTTGGCACTGCTTGGCTGGCACCCGGAAGGCGAACAAGAAATCTTTACTGTGGACCAGCTATGTCGTGAATTTACACTCGAGCGTATACAAAAATCGTCCGGGGTATTCGACGAAGTAAAACTTCGCTGGTTTAACCACGAGCACATGAAGCTTCTCTCCGTCGAAGAATTTCTTACAGGCCTGCAAACGTTTATGAAAGAAGATATGCCTTTATACGCACCCCTCATAATAACTGAATTAAAAAATAGAGCGCAGACATATGGCGACGCAGCAGAATTTTTGAGGAAGGGTGAGTTTAGTTTTATGGAAGAAACTATCCCGACACCAACTGAGGAACTGCTTGTACAGGGTGCTAAAGCCGACGGGGACGTAGTAAAAACGCATCTCAAAAAAATATCCAAACTTTTGGCACACACTGAGGTCTTCACAGGTGAAAGCGTTAAAGAAGCTATATTCCCTTATGCGACAGAGCAGGGGAGGGCATCAGTATTGTGGCCTATGCGCGTTGCCTTGTCGGGCAAAGAAAAATCACCTGACCCTTTCACGCTTGCTGGACTTTTAGGAAAGGAAACAACAATTTTACGCATTGAGAAAGCCTCGGAGATACTTTAAACTGAAGAGATGTCCCTTCTCGTTTCTTTCCTGCTATTGTTGACTCCTATTGCACACGCTGATACGACTGCCATACAGAGCCAGATAGATGCAAGCAACGCACAGATAACACAGCTGCAGTCGGAAATTACCCAGCTCCAGACGCAGTTGGACGCTACCAGCAAACAAAAACAAACGTTGCAGAACGAGGTAAATTCAACCAATTTGAACATCAAAAAAATCACAACTAGTATTTCTCTTACTAACGCGCAGATTGCCCAAAAAGACAGACAGATCCAGCTCCTTTCAGGAGGGATTTCAACAACAACATTCGAGATTAGCCAAGTACAAAATGAAATAGGAGACTCGCTCCAGCAGCTCCAAATATTAGATGACGAACCATTGGCAATTTTACTGCTTGGTGGAGGGACACTCTCATCCTTCTTTGATGCCGAGAATGCCTTGTCGGATGTGCGGTCGGGGCTTGAAGACAAAACTACTCAGCTTTCAAATTTAAAAGGCACACTCGTAACTACTAAAAATACGGCCCAGACCCAGCGTACGCAGCTTGCAACGCTCGAGCAAAATCTTGCGGAGCAGAAAAAAGGTTTGAGTTTGGCGCAGCAGAGTCAAACTCAACTTTTGGCACAGACAAAAAATCAGGAGTCGTCGTATCAACAATTGCTCACTACAAAACAGTCGCAGGAGCAGGCCTTCGAAACCACCTTGGCAGATCTGCAAAGCCAACTTAAACCTGTCACATCAGGAACAATCCCCACTACGCGGCCAGGCATTTTACAGTGGCCATTTTCTGCCGCTGTTATGAACTCATGCCTCGGTAAAGAAAAGGCGCTCGGCAACCCCGACTGCATCACGCAGTACTTTGGAAACACCGCGTTCGCTACAGCAAACCCGCAGGTCTACAACAACATGGGGCATGACGGCGTCGACATTGGTGTGCCTATTGGAACACCCGTTGAAGCAGCACTCAGCGGTACCGTACTTGCAACAGGAAACACCGACATCAAGGCTCCAAACGGCCAAATGTGCTATTCGTTCGGCAAATGGGTAATGCTCCAGCATCCAAACGGCCTCGACACCTTGTACGCGCACCTTTCCGACAATACTGTTGTGAGCAAGGGCGACGCTGTCACGACAGGGGAGGTTATTGGCTATTCCGGCATGACGGGCTACGCAACGGGCCCACACCTCCACTTTGGCGTCTACGCGGCCTCAGGCGTCGAAATTATGGACTTGGGCAAGTGGCGCGGTTCAACAGGCACACCATGCACCTCGGCGGGCGCTATACTGCCTGTAGCGCCAACCAATGCATACCTAAACCCTCTCTCGTATTTGCCTTCTGCCTAAACGTTTTTTTATCCCCACAGGGGGCTTCCCAGCATTCCTGTAGGCCTCATACTTAGGGTGCGGATCCGCTATGTGCGGGTAGAGGTCGAACCGCACATCAAAACAACTCTTCAATAATTTCTATGAAAGCACTTCACATGATAGCGTTCATCCTCCTTGTCATCGGCGGCCTCAACTGGGGTCTTATCGGTCTTGGTGGTTTTATGAACGCAGACTGGAACATTGTCCATATGATTCTCGGCTCATGGCCGAAGGTCGAATGGCTTGTGTACATTCTTGTAGGTCTCTCGGCACTTTGGCTGCTCATCGGCCACAAGAGCCACTGCAAGATGTGTTCAGCAAAAATGTAATTTTTGCGTTCTCGATTTTTTCAAAAATCCTCTCACTCTCGCGGTGGGGGATTTTTGTTTCCTGCCTGCCTTGGGCCGAGTATGATATAGTGTCGAACGTGATACAGGACGCGCTTTCAATAAAAAATCTCCGCAAAGTCTACTCGACAGGCACCGAGGCATTAAAGGGCATCGACCTCACAATCCGCGAAGGAGACTTCTTTGCATTGCTTGGCGCAAACGGCGCGGGGAAGACGACCATCATTAGTATCCTCTCGGGGCTCACTAACAAGACAAGCGGTGAGGTTGAAATATTTGGCACGTCAATTGACGAAGATCCTTCAAAAGCAAAAACATATATTGGGCTTGTGCCGCAGGAATTCAATTTTAATATTTTTGAAAAAGTTGTTGATATTTTAACAACGCAAGCGGGGTACTATGGCATCGCACGCGCGGTTGCACTTCCCGATGCCGAAGTAATTTTGAAAGCGCTCGGCCTGTGGGAAAAACGAAACGATAAAGCCATGACACTCTCGGGCGGCATGAAGCGGCGCTTGATGATAGCTCGCGCGCTTATACATCATCCAAAACTCCTTGTACTCGACGAGCCTACCGCCGGCGTCGATGTTGAACTGCGCCGCAGCATGTGGGAGTTTTTGCGAAAACAAAATGCCGCAGGCACGACAATCATTTTAACGACCCACTACTTGGAAGAAGCTGAGCAACTGTGCCGCACTACAGCTATCATCAACCATGGCCAGATTGTAGTAAACGAGCCAACAGCCGAACTTATAAAACGCCATGGGGACAAGAGCCTTGAGGATATATTTATTGGCCTTATAGAAAAGAAATAATATGTCACCTCAAGGAATTGCAGTCGCATACTACACGCTCGTACGCAAAGAAATGGTGCGCATTGTCCGCATCTGGAGCCAAACACTGTTGCCGTCGGTTGTGACGATGTCGCTCTATTATATTGTTTTTGGTGCATTCATAGGCAGCCAAATCAGCTCAGTACACGGCTTTTCGTACATTCAGTTTATAGTCCCTGGTCTTGTGATGATGGCAATAATTACCAACTCGTATGCAAATGTTGTGTCGACATTCTTCGGTGCAAAATTCCAGCACAATTTGGAAGAGATAATCGTCTCTCCAACACCCAACTGGGTCGTGATAGCCGGCTTCGCGAGCGGCGGCATACTGCGCGGGCTTATTGTCGGCGTGCTCGTACTTTTGACATCACTCTTTTTTACACATTTAGTTGTCTATAGTTTTTGGATATTACTGTTGGCGGCAATTTTAACAAGTGTGCTGTTTTCACTCGCAGGACTTTTAAACGGCATCTTTGCCAAGACATTCGATGGCGTTTCTATAGTGCCTACGTTCGTCCTAACACCACTGACATACTTGGGCGGCGTCTTCTATTCAATAGACCGCTTACCGCACCTGTGGCAGGTCGTATCGCTGTTTAACCCAATCCTCTACATGGTGAACGCCTTTCGCTACGGCTTCCTTGGAGTTCTGACGTCTCAATAGTGTGGAGCTTTTCTCTGCTTGTTGGGCTGACTGTTGTTTTACTTGGCGTGATACTGGTACTTTTCAAAAAGGGGATAGGGCTCAAGCAGTAATTACTTAAAAAGCTTCTTTGTTTCAGACTCCCATTCAACAAAGTCCAAGACTTTGCGTTCAACACCTGACGTTTTACGCAACCGCTGGCGAGACGTACCAGGAAGGAGAATGACTACATGCGGTGAGTCATCTAAATCAACTGCAATATCTTCCAAATTTTTTTCTGCTGTAACCCATACATTTGGTGCATACTTTCGCAGATCAAACGGTTTGGAAAACGCACGAAGTGTCTTCACTCCGTCGTTCATAAAATATTCGTGGAAGAACGACATCGCCAACTCGCGTGATGTTTTATATACCGGGTCGCGCCAGCGCAAGATTGCATGATTTGTTTTGCTTATCGCACCCCAATGCCCCCGTTCTTGAAAAAGAGTTACGACATGATCCTCGTCGTAGGGGAGCGTCTGCAAGTCGAGCAATAGCGGCTTTTTCCCATGGAAGGCAAGGGCGGCCGCGGCAAACAAAGCCCCTTCCAAACAGTGTGCTTTTTGCTCGACAATAACCTGACGGGGAGAATAGAGCGTATCGCCTCCTAGTTCGAAGTTTATAGGGAGGCTGTCCAAATAATCTTGAATTTTGCTCGGAGTATTAAGCTTCAAAAATAGCTTCTGCTCCTGTGGGCTTAATACTTTCTTCAGCTGGTTGGTATAGACTTTCATTGTTCAGCTTACTTATTATTTACTAGCATTTTAGCAGCAATTATATGCTTTACACCATTGCAATCATTTTATTAATTTTGTGGCTTTTGGGCGTAGTGACGTCCTACACTATTGGCGGGTTTATCCATGTCCTGTTGGTCGTCGCCATAATCCTTATACTCATCCGTCTTATCCAAGGCCGTAACCCAATCGCCTAAAAACTCTACCTGGGAATAAAGAACCGCCTCTACTAATATGAAAACATATATAGCTCTTCCGGAGATGCTCCCGGGCAACAAGGTTCAGATTCACCACTATATAAAAAATTTGGCAGCCATAGTAAATGAACTAGGAGAAAAAGTTGAACGACTGGAAGCCGCTGCAAAAAATAGATAGTCAGGTAGGGGAGTGGCTTCCCTGTGTTTAAAAGAAATTTTTTAATGGAAAACTATCTGTAGTTTTCCAAAAAGAAGTGACTGGGATTTCTTGAGTGAGCCTGTGGGGAAGAGAAGCACTAAAACTGTATCCTGTTCCTGCCCACCGATTAGATACCTAAGGGCTGAGGGGACCGCTCGTTTGTTCATAACTATACGTCGCACAATATACCTTTTGCGCGCCGACCCCCTCGCGCTCGAGCAGTTCGCCGAAGATCAGCGCGATCCGCTCCTCGGTGGGCGTGCGCGGCGCGACGGATCCGCTCTCGCCGGCCGCCGCGGCGGCGCGCGGGTCCGGCAGTGCGGACCGGTCGAGCTTGCCGTTGGCGTTGAGCGGGATCTCGGCCAGGGGGATGAACAGGGCCGGGATCATGTAGTCGGGTAGGCTGGAGGCGCAGTGCGCGGCCAGGCCGGCCGAGTCGGCCGGGCCCGCGGGACCAGATGCGGGGGCGTCGAGCGCGGTTTCGTCCACCGGGACGTAGTACGCGATCAGCTGCTGCCGGTCGGCGACCACGACGTGCTCTGGA
>CAWCNA010000002.1:0-34282 GCA_963796795.1 Candidatus Adlerbacteria bacterium
CAATCGTGTGGTGGAAGTCGAAAGTGGACAACCGCCGGCCCTCAACTTTGCTGCGACGGCAGCGGGCAGCGTTAGCAGCGACAGCCCGCAAAACGCAACCATTCAGAATGTGGGCAACGCGGCGTTGACCTTCCCCGTGCCTGCTGTCGGCGCGAATCCCGCGATTTCAACGAACTTTACGCTAGCTAGCAACTCGACTGGCGAGTGCCCGATGCTGACGATAGGGTCCTCGCAGCCGGGAACGCTGGCGCCAGGAACGACCTGCATTTTGCCAATCAGCTTTCAGCCCGCGGCGACAGGGACGGTGTACGGCAATTTGACGCTGGCGGACAATAATCTGAATGCGGCGGCCCCAGCGTTCGCGACGCAGACGATTGCGCTGAGCGGGGCTGCGCCGGTAGCGACAGTTTCGGCGACGATGCTCGCATTCGGGCCGCAGCAGGTCCAAATGGCAAGCGCGACGCAGCAGATAACGCTAACCAACACTGGAAGCGCGACGCTGGTGATTTCGAATATCGCCGTCACTGGCACGAATTCTTCCGCGTTCGTCTTCCCAATCCGTGCGGCGGAAGTCTGGCGCCGGGAGCGAATTGCGCAATCGCGGGACACTTTACGCCCGCGGGCGCGGGATCAATGGCGGCCACGCTGACGATCGCGGACAACGCCAGCGGGTCGCCTCAAGTCGTCTTCTTTAGCGGCGCGGGCGTGTATCCCGTCACTGTTGCGGTCACGCCGTCTGCTTTCAACGTGACCACGGCGCAGGTTCTTGCGGTGACGGTGGCGGTGGGTGGACAGAATGGAGAGCCGACGCCGACCGGATCAATCTTGTTGACCAGCGGCACCTACAATCTGGGGACGGCGACGCTGACGGGCGGCAGCGCGATGATCAATGTTCCTCCCGGCGCGCTTGCTGCAGGAACAGACAACATTCAGGCAGTCTACACGCCAGACAACGTGAGCGCTCTCGTGTATGCGAGCGGAAGCGGAGAGACATCAGTCACCGTGACCGCATCGTCAACGGCCACAGCGCCGGCGACAGCGACCGCGGTCGCAACTTTAATGACGGCGACCACTGCAACGCTTGCGGGCACCGTAAATCCCAATGGTGCGGACACGCACACATGGTTTCTCTGGGGCACAAGCAGTTCGCTAAACGGAGCAACGCAGACGGCGATGCAGGACCTGGGATCGACAGCGGGCAACCAGGCAGTGAGCGGGTCCGTCTCCGCGCTCGCGCCGAGCACAACGTACTACTACCAGGCCGTGGCGCAGAACAGCCTGGGCACAACGAGCGGCGCGATCTTCTCGTTCGTGACCGATCCTGCTCCTTATTTTCAAATGGTGACGGGGGCGCCCTTAAGCGTTGCGCCCGGCGCGACGTCGGGGAATACGTCAACAGTTTCAGTAACGCCGTGGTATGGATTCACCGGAGCAGTCAGCCTAAGTTGTACGATCACTCCAACCGCGGCGAGCGATCCGCCCACGTGCAGCGTTCCCGCATCGGTGACCATCAGCGGCTCATCCGCGCAAACCGCGACGCTGATGGTAGGCACAACGGCGCCAACAAGCGCGATGAATCGGCCGTTGCGGATGCCGGGGCGAGGCACGGCAAAAGAAGCGACAGGGGCGGTACTGGCATGCGTGGCGCTGCTGTTTCTGCCGTTGCGCAGGCGGAAGTGGCTGACCCAAGGGCGAACGGGACCGACGCGAAGCCTGCTTATATTGATAGCGGGGATGTCGCTGTTCGCTGCGATGGCCGGAATCGGTTGCGGTGGCGGCGGCAATGCGGGCGGTGATGGTGGAGGAGGCGGCCAGTCAAATCCCGGAACCACCCCGGGCACCTACACGGTGACGATTACCGGCATCTCGAGCGGAATGACAGAGACAGGAACAGTAGCGCTGACGGTGCAGTGAGTCCGGCTATCAGTCACTGAGCACCGGGCACCAACCGCAGGGTGCCGGCGATCTGTTGTCAAATTCGGGAAACTACATCCCAGCTGGCTTGGGATTCTTGGGGTCGAACTTGGCGACCTGCACTTTTTTGGCGAGCCCAATCTTAGACAAAATCCAGATGCCCCAGAAGTTGGGATCGATCTCGTACCAGGCGAGGCCGTGGCGCGCGGAGACCGGATGCGCATGATGATTGTTGTGCCAGCCTTCGCCGCCCGTCAGCAGCGCAACCCACCAGTTATTGCGCGAATCGTCGCGGGTTCAAAGCGGCGGTTGCCCCACAGTGGGTTGCCGAGTTGACCAGCCACGTCGCGTGCAGGCCGAGCGTTACGCGAAGGAAGGCGCCCCAGAGGAACATGCCGAGCCGTTCACCCAGCCGCCCCAGTACCAACCGAGCGAGAACAGCAGGACGCCGCTCATCGTGATGGGAATCCAGTGATACTTGCTGAGCCAAACGTGGAAGCGGTCGCGGCTCAGGTCGGGCGAATAACGCGCAGAGCGCCTGGATCTGCGCGTGCAGCGACTCGCCGAAAAGGATCCAGCCGGCGTGCGCCCACCATCCACCTTCACGCGGAGTGTGCGGGTCGCCTTCTTTGTCGCTGAGCTGGTGATGCACACGATGCGTGGAAACCCAGAAGATCGGTCCGCCTTCAAGCGAGAGCGTGGCGAAAACCGACATCAGCGTATTCAAGCCACTTGGGTACGTGGTAGCCGCGATGCGTAAGCAGGCGGTGATAGCACATGCCGATGCCTACGTTGATGGCCAGCACATAGAGCATAGCCATGACCAGCAGGCGCTGCCAACTGAACAGGAAAAGCGCAGCGATCGCGCCGATGTGAAAGACAGCGATCACAAAGACCATCGGCCAGCTCAGGCCATCGCTGACGGCGTTCTTGCGCCCCATGCGAATCTGGCGCCACTTGGCAACGGCTTTGGCGGCGACGGACGCCGACTCAGCGGCAGAGGCGTTCGACTCGGTAACTGCAGAAGTGGGCTCGGTTGACTCAGTAGACGCAGTATCGGGTTCAGAAACAACTGTGACAGATGCCATTCGAAGAGAGATCCTTGAGAAGTGTCAATGTACCCACTTGTATGCCTATATTGTATAGGACGACCAGTTAAAATGCCCGGCCGGCGCGATAAAGTGCAGGCGAAAGTAACGCGAGAGAGTGCACAAATAGGAAACAGCTTTACGAATCAGTGCGGAAACCCGGCAATTTCCCGGGACTCCTGATTCCTCTGAACCTGATCGGTTGACTGCCACTGTGATCGGTATTGACCAGAATCGACTAAATTGAATTGATTCTAAAGGTCTGAGAACTTCAACACTGTGCGCAGCGTCACAGGCTTTAGTTCATTGCGGCGACGACAAACGATTGCGGGCCGCTCAGGAAGATTTGCCTGGCGTCGCCGCGAAGCACGCGATACAGCGTGAACTGGCGCTGGGTAGCGCCGCGAAGCTCAAACAGGAGTTCGCCGCGGTTGTCGGCCTCGGCATCGACGGCATCCACGAGGCGCATGCGAGGCGTCAGATCAAGGTGCGCGGCATCGGTCACGTTCTTCATCAGGACAACGACTCCTCCATACAAGTCGGGCTGGCCAATCAGCGTGACAAATTTCTCTTGCTCTCCTGTCGCCATGGTGTGTGCCGACAAAACCATGGTCGCACCGGAGCCGTATGCCAGCTCGAAGACGCGAAACTGCTCAACAAGCAGCGGAGCGGGCGGCACCACAGCGGCGGCCTTGGCGCTCTCCGAAGTGGCGCCACTTACTTGCGCACACGCGGCTTCTATAACCGCACGGGTGTGTGCACCAACCAAGCCAAAGCCTGTTGTCGACTCACTGCCCGACGACACTATCCCTTGCTGTACTTGGAACTGCTGCACTGCTGCACGAGTTTGTGCGCCGAAGTATCCAGTTGCACTCCCCTGTGCGAGCAATCCACGGCTTATCAAAAAGTTTTGCAAATTAAACACATCGCTGCCGCGGCTGCCAAGCTGCAATACGCTGTTTATCGAAACGCATGACGAACCATTTGAAACGACAGTGGTGTTCGGAATAACAACTCCCGACTGCACATTCACGTGTGCTGTCGGTATAGGTGATGAAGTACCGCTTGAAGCAGAGCCGCTCGGTAACATAACAACAAGTGAACCTGGAATGAGGAGTGTGTTACTTCCGTCATATAAAAAGAGTGAATAGATGCCCGTCATCAAATTCGAAAGTGGTGCAGACCAACGACCGCCGGAAACGGTCTCCGGCCCGCTACTTGTCATGTTGCCGGTGCTGCTTCGCGCAGTGAGATTCACTACCGATGTGTTTGATGTGCCAGTTATGGTTGGGTTTGTTGATGTTGCAGAAAGTGAACTTTTGTCGAATGAAACGGTGGCCGCAGTGCTCGATACGCAGTTTGGATATGTGCCCATAGTGCCCGTCGGGCACAAAGCTGTACCTTGTCCTGAATTACTATTGTTTATTGGGAGTGTCACTACCGTCGATGCGCCGCCGCAGGAATTCTGGGCCGTGACAGTAATGGTGTAGGTACCTAGTTGCGTCGGCGCACCATCCAAAACCCAGTTGTGCAATGTAGAGCCGCCCGCAGAAAGTACGGTCTTTTGATCGTCCAAAATAACGCCCGGCGGCAAGCCAGTTGCCTTAACTGTCGGTACGTACGGGCCATCCAATGTTGAAAGTAGGGGCAAACTCCACGGCGTATTTAAAGATGCCGGCGTAATCGTCAAAGAGTAGAACGACGGCGCGACACATGAGGAAGACGATGTAGTCGCCGAAGCTGATGCCGCGTATGAGGTAGGCACCGTGTTCGTCGCCACAATCAATAACAGCAACAAGCTGATACCAAAGTACGAAACTGTAAGTTCAAATGCGCGGGCGAAACGATGCATGATTTGTATAAAATAATTAATAAAATACGAGAGGGCACTCGCCGAATGGCGAGTGCCCTGTTACTTACAAGTGTATTCCCTTCCCCAAACTCCACAAGGGGTTAGTGGGGATAGCTTTTTATTACTTACGCTTGGAGATGATGTCGGCAGCAACGTTTGGAGGAACAACCTCGTAGTGGTCGAACTCCATCGTGAAGGAGCCGCGGCCTTCGGTCATCGAGCGGATCTGCGTGGTGTAGCCAAACATTTCCGACAGCGGCACCTTTGCTTTAATTGCACGTGCCAGACCCCGCTCCTCCATGCCTTCGATTGCACCGCGCTTGCCTGAAAGCGAACCCGTAATGTCACCCATGAACTTTTCTGGGACGACAACTTCAACTTTCATAATTGGCTCAAGCAATACTGGACGTGCAGATTTGGCTGCCTCTTGGAAGCCCATCGATGCAGCGATTTTGAAGGCAATTTCCGAGGAGTCCACATCGTGGTACGAACCGTCGTACAGCTCGACTGAAATATCGACCATCGGAAGCCAGCGACAACGCCACGCTCCATCGCTTCGCGAACACCCTTTTCAACTGGGCTAATAAATTCCTGAGGGATAGCACCGCCCTTGATGCTGTTGATGAACTCAAAGTGATCTTCGCGTGTGACGTTTTTTGCGAGCTTTTTATCAGGGTTCAAGAGGTTCAAGGGGCTTGATGCGCAAACGCACATGGCCGTACTGGCCCTTACCGCCCGTTTGCTTGATGTACTTCCCTTCAGCTTCTGCCTCCTGCATGATCGTTTCGCGATACGCAACCTGCGGCTTGCCAACATTTGCTTCAACACCGAACTCGCGCTTCATGCGGTCAACCAAAATTTCGAGGTGCAGTTCACCCATGCCCGAAATAAGGGTCTCCATTGTTTCAGTATCAGTCGACACTTTGAACGTTGGGTCTTCGTCAGCGAGCTTCTTCATCGCCATACCCATCTTCTCTTGGTCAGCTTTTGTCTTTGGCTCAATGCGGAGCGAGATAACCGGTTCTGGGAATTTAATTTGCTCGAGCTGGATAGGGTTTGCTTCGTCGCACAGCGTGTGTGACGTTTTTGTGTCTTTAAACCGACGGCTGCGGCAATTTCACCAGCAAAAACTTTCTTCACTTCTTCGCGCTCGTTTGCCTGGAGGCGGACGATACGGCCGAGGCGTTCTTTTTGCCCTGTTGTCGAGTTGTAGAGATACGAACCGGCTTCAATAGTGCCCGAGTACACGCGGAAGAATGTCAGCTGCCCGACGAACGGGTCGGCCTGGAGTTTAAATGCGAGCGCGCAGAATGGCTCGGCGTCATCTGCGTGTCGGGTCATTTCCTCGCCAGTGTTAGGGTCGATACCAACAATAGGCGGCATGTCGAGAGGGCTCGGCAAGTAGTCGACAACTGCGTCGAGCACCAACTGTACGCCCTTGTTTTCAAGGCCGAACCGGTGTAGACCGGGAAGATTTTGTTGGCGATAACTGCCTTGCGGAGTATCTCCTTCAAGGCTTCGAGTGTCGGCTCTTTGCCGTCGAGGTAGTCGGTCATCATCTGCGTCATCATGCTCGACGATCTTTTCAATGAGTTCGGCACGATATTTCTTGCGCCTCGTCCATCATGTTTTCGGGCACCGGCATCTTCAACAACGTTGCTTGCCCATTTCGCCTTCGAATCTTGTAGGCCTTCATAATTAAGCAGGTCGATAACACCTTCAAAATTTTCTTCCGAACCTATCGGGAGCTGCATGCGCACCGCATCTTTCGTAAGACGATCGAGAATTGATTGGTAGGATTTTTCAAACGACGCGCCCATGCGGTCGAGTTTGTTAATAAAACAGATACGCGGCACGCTCGCCTCGTCGGCATAGCGCCAGTTTGTTTCTGACTGAGGCTCTACACCTGCAACGCCGTCGAAGACGCACGACTGCGCCGTCGAAGACACGCATCGAGCGCTTCACTTCTACCGTAAAGTCGATGTGGCCTGGGGTGTCGATAATATTGAAGCGATATTTTTTTGACGCATCTTTTTTATCAGGCTCGTCGGTGCGGCTCCAGAAGCAGGTAATAGCAGCGGCGGTGATAGTGATGCCGCGCTCGCGCTCCTGCTCCATCCAGTCGGTGGTCGTCTCGCCTTCGTGCACCTCGCCGATTTTGTGCTGACTGCCGGTGTAATACAAAATGCGCTCCGACGTGGTGGTTTTGCCGGCGTCGATGTGCGCAATGATGCCGAAGTTGCGAAGCCTCTCTAGTGGATAGTCTCGATTCATATGATTTTTAAATAAAAAGAAAACGCCCCGAACTAATAACCCCGTGTAAACGTTTTACCACGCGAAGTGGGCGAAGGCTTTGTTGGACTCTGCCATGCGATGGGTATCCTCCTTCTTTTTTATTGCTGGGCCTTCGTTGTTTGATGCCGCAATGATTTCTTCTGCGAGGCGGTTGGCCATCGGCATCCCCTTGCGAGCGCGTGCTGCGATAAGTATCCAGCGGAATGCGAGCGCCTGCTTGCGTTCTGGGCGGACTTCGCGAGGCACCTGGTAGTTAGCACCACCGACGCGGCGTGAGCGGATTTCCATCGCAGGCCCGACATTGCGGAGGGCGGTTTCAAAAACTTCAAGTGCGCTTTCTGCTTTTGTTTTTTCTTGGACGATATCAAACGCATCGTACACGACCTTGCGAGCAGTGCTCTTTTTGCCGTCCCACATGACGGAGTTGATGAACTTCTCAACCTTGGTTGAGTTGTATTTCATGTCCGGGCCGACGATATTGCGATTTTTAACTGGGCGACGCATATAAATTTCTTTTTATTTTATTTACCAGATGGCTTCTTAACTCCGTAACGGCTACGCGACACACCACGCTTCTCGACAGCACCTGCGTCGAGGCGTCCACGGACAATCTGGTAGCGGACGTTGATGTCCTTCACGCGGCCCGCACGGACAACAACCACGGAGTGCTCCTGCAAGTTATGGCCTTCTCCTGGGATGTAGGCAGTAATTTCCTGGCCGTTGGTCAAGCGAACGCGGGCGATTTTGCGGATAGCGGAGTTCGGCTTGCGGGGAGTCATTGTTGTCACCTTGGTGCAAACACCGCGCTTGAAAGGCGATGGGTAAAAGACCGGGCGGTTCTTGAGCACGTTAAAACCACGGCCAAGTGCCGGAGATTTTGATTTTGCTTTTAGTTGTGTGCGGCCCTTGCGGACCAACTGTGATATACGTGCCATTTAGTGAATGAAAAACCGCCCTGCGGCGTTGCAGACAATCTACTATATGCCTGCCTAACATGCAACTATCTGTTGACGTTTATGTATTTTATAGTATTATTTTTATAGAAGCCACTTTATCGAACAAAGGGGAATCGGTAATGAAGCCGAATCGAATCTACGAAGGAGCGTTTGTACCTGTTGATAAGGCTGCCAGCCAAATAACAGGGAAGGGCTACGAGTACGAATCCAACAAAAAAATAGTCCAACGGCATTGGTCGGCGCCTCCCCGAATGAAGCCTGTTCCTCCCGAGAAGACTTCTTTAGTGGGTCTTCAATTTGGAAGATTCACAGTTATTGGATTCTTCGGGGAACGTTCTAAAAGCAAAGGAGGTCTATGGGTCGTACGCTGTTCATGCGGAGACTACGAGACACGTCGACGCAAGTCCATACAAAACCCTAACAACGATAAGGACTGTTGCGACAACTGCCGTCATTTACTCTTTCTCAAGAAAGAGGACGAACGTCGGCGTGCTGGGAAAAACGGCCGCTCATAATGTATGAGCGGCTTTTCTTTTTATTACTGCCCTACCAAAAGCGTGAAGGTCCACTGCACGACATCCGCAAAATACGGATATAAAACGTACAAAATTATCAAAATAACGAGTGTCCCCGAGAGAACTCCAAGGCGCTCAAAGCTCGCACGGAATGAATTATACGTGCGGCCTACTGGATTGTTATCGCCCAAAAGCCCCGACAGCACTTTCGAACCGTCGAGTGGAGGTATCGGAATAAGATTAAAGAGGGCGAGCAATAGGTTTATATAAACTATTGTTTCAAACGCCGACAGCATTGCGGTTGTCATCGCCACCCCACCGAAGCGTATAAGGAAGGCAAAAATAAGCGCGAGTAAAATGTTTGTCCCAGGGCCCGCCGCAGCAACCAGCGTCTCACCCCACTTCCCCTTAAGGTTGTAGGGGTTGTACGGTACCGGCTTTGCATAGCCTATCAAGAAGGGTGAGCCGGTAATAATCAAAAGTGCCGGCAAGAGAATAGTGCCAACAGGGTCGATGTGCGAAAGCGGGTTTAGGGTAAGGCGGCCCTGGAGGCGTGCGGTAGGGTCGCCGAGATAATTAGCCATGTAGCCATGAGCCACCTCGTGCAGGATAACCGAGACAATAAGTATGATGAGGCCAAAGATAACGTCCGTTTGCATATTCAGAAAATAATGATATCATGGCCCGCATATATGGCTAAGGTGTGTCCAATTACGAAAAAAACTTCTCTTGTTGCTGGCGGCTACAGCAACCGTATTCGTGCTACTAAATTCAACCCAACGGGCATGGTTCGCAAGCAGCCAAACCTCCAAAAGAAGCGCATTTTTGTAGCGGAGTTGGGCAAAAGCATTACCGTTACTGCATCGACCCAAGGTTTCCGTACTATCGCCAAGAACGGCGCATACGTCACTCTCAAAAAAGCAGGCCTTATAAAATAATTTCAAACAAGTAAAGAAAAAGCGCTCCTTACGGGGCGCTTTTGATTTTTATCCCAACCGGAAACATTCCGGAAAGTCTGTCAGGCAACGCGCTGCATGTTCGCACCCCCTACACGGATCAAACGCATCTACAAAATGTTTGAGGTCGACGGGAGTTTTAATTTCCCTCTCATCAAACAGATTTGACCCCTTCGGCAAAGAACTTTTTTCATCCATTATTCGCCCCTTCTACTTATAGCCAGCCTACTCTCATGTGACTTCATGTCAATTTTGGGCAGTGTACAATACGATATGAAGACTACACATTAAGAGAAATTTCTATGAAATACGAAGAGAAAAAATTTAATTTACCGGAGATGGAGGGGCTTTCGAAAGAATCTATTGATGCTCATTTGGGTTTGTACGCTGGCTACGTTAAAAACTTTAATCAAATATCGGCGCTGATGCCCGAGTATGCGGGCGATATGGAAAAGCATGGGCTCGCATTGGCAGAATTGATACGCCGCAGAAGTTTTGAATTCGACGGCATGCGTTTGCACGAACTATATTTCTCACAGTGGGAGGGCGGCGCCAAGGCAGTTGACCCAAACTCTGAGGTTGGGCAGGCGCTCGCTAAAGATTACAAAGATGCTGCACATGTAATCCCCTTCCTTACCATGATAGCGATGATGCGCGGCCCGGGCTGGGCTATCCTCTACTGGGATCCCGTTGCAAAACAATTCTTGGCAGGCTTTTCGGGTGAACAACACCAAGGGCACTTCGCAACGCTCCCAATTATTTTGGCACTCGACGTATGGGAACATGCGTTCTTGGCTGACTACGGCACAGCAGGCAAGGCAAAATATATTGACGCGTTTTTCAAAAACCTTAACTGGGATGTGATGAACGCGCGTTTTGTCGCCGCCACTGGAACACCGCAAAGCAAATAAGCGGAATATAAATCGCTACTGCGAGCCATCCTGGAAACTGTTGCACTGATGCGGCAGAATGTGGGATGGCTTTTACAATTGCAACAATAAGCAAGATCAATCGAAGTAATAACTGACAGAAAAAGGCAGGAATAAATGCCAACACAAGCCCTACAATGCCCGGAATTAAATTTAAAAGTCCTGCCAAAAATCCCGTGAGCATTATCCACGGCAATACAGGTAATGCTAAAAGATTTGCTGGCAGTGCGAATGGCGACAACGTGCCTGTGTAATACAGAAGTGCGGGCAAAGCGAATATCTGAACCGAGAGAGTTGATGTTGCAATAGAGCGTGCTTCAAACTTCTCTGGGATCCATCGCATCCAATGCTCAGCTGTCGGCGAAAATGTAATCAATCCAAACGTTGCAAGCGCACTGATAATAAATGACGAGTCCCACAAAATAATTGCAGGGTTCCATAGAAACATACCAATAACTGCAATCCCTAATGCTCGAAGTGCGACACTTGTGCGGTTGAAGTACCGCGCAGTCAAAGAAACAAGCGCCATCGTGCAAGCACGTACTGTTGTAGAAGATGCGCCAATCATCACGACAAACAAAACGAGAAATATCCCCGTGAGAGGATATCGAAGTTTTTTTGGAACAAACGCGAGAGTATACATCACCCCTTCCCCCACTAACGAAAGTACGTAGCCGGCCAAAATAACAATGTGTATAAGCCCTGCCGCAACAAATGCATTTGTCAGGTCCGGTGACAAACCTCTTCTCTCTCCCAATAAAATTCCTTCTATCAATGCGCTTTCTGGCATAATAAAAATCTTTTCAAGCGACGCATTGAATTTCTGTTTAATTCTATACAATATCCCTTTTAGTGATATGGGCGCAGGATTGGATGAAAGTAGCTGTGCGCTTGTGAACATTGCCGAAACTCCTTGCACTTGTAAGTAGTGCGGGTAATCAAAAATATTTCCATTGTCTCCAACAAAAGAATCCGACTGGCGCAGCGTGCCTTTTACTTCTACATGTTGCCCATATTGAAGTGGCGTTTCCGGTGGCAAAAATGCAATAAGTATTCCGTGCACACTCACATTATTTATTTTTAAAACTTCTATATTTGCATGCAGCGTTGTGTCCCGCCTGTCCGGATCGGCCACAATAACGCCATCAACTGTAACTTTTATCCCATTCTTTGGCAGCGTGTGTGCGAGAATCACAAGGGTCTGGCTATTCCAACTGGTTTGATATATCAAACCACGCGCAACACACATACAAATTAATCCCACAATCAACGCGAGCACAGGAAAAGAGATACTTCTCACTCACCTACTATAAAAGTGCTTTGTCTATTGCTTGGTTTACGAGTTTGTCCGCGTGTTTATTTTGTTCGCGTGGGATGTGCATAAAGGTGTGGCGCGGGATGTTTTTTAAAATTTCTTTAACTTTTATATATCTCTCTTTTAGCGACGGTTCTTTTACTTTATATCTCCCTTCCATTTGGCGAACTATTAATTCGCTGTCCATTTTTATATCAACTTCTAGTGTCTCTAATTTCCCTACAAACATTTTTTCTAATGCAACGAGCACTCGCAGGAGCGCTTCGTACTCCGCGACATTGTTTGTTGTCTCGCCTAAATAGTCGGAAACTTCTCCAAGGACTTTTCCTTTCTCATCAAAAATAACAGCCCCCGCCGCAGCTGGCCCCGGGTTCCCCCGCGCTCCCCCATCGGTAAATAAAGTGATTTTCTGCATCGCTAGAGTATATCAACAATCCGAACACGCGGGCTTCCCTTCCAGTCGAGTTCGACATGGCCGATGATGTCGGCGCGCATACCGGAGGTTATAGGTTTTTGAAATGATGTGGGGGTAGAAAAAAAGGCAATGCCGGAAACTCGGGAGTTTTCGTTTACGAGAGCAAGTTCTAAGTGATCCATTTTTTTACCGAACGTGCGGATGGATGCGACGGAGACGTTTGGGATTAAGAAAAGAGGTTTTGCATTATCCATTCCAAACGGCGCCAGCTGCATAAGTGCTTTTTGCGCATGAGAAATTTCGGCAAGGTTCAATTCCCTGTCAACAACAATTTCTTTTGCGCCAATAGCGTTTGTTTGGAGTGTTTCGTAAGAGTTCAAAAGTCTCTGCTGGAGTTCTGGCACACGTTCCTGCGTGATAGAAAATCCGCCTGCGGCAAAGTGCCCGCCAAAGTCATCAAACACGTCGGCAGCCCCTCGCATTAGCTCCACAATATTTACATTGCCGTCCGAACGGACAGAGCCTCGCAACATCTGGCCTCCCTCGCGCCCCCACAAAAACACTGTTTTACCGTGGGCTTCGGCGAGTGAGTTTGCCACAAGCCCCAAAATTCCCGGCCGCCACTGTGGGTTACCCATCACAATGATAGGGCTTTCCTGCATGCCGCGCTGCTCCATGCGTTTGTTTACTTCCTTAACCGTCGTTGCAACAAGTGTTTTGCGCTCGGTATTAATGCCGTCGAGTTGTTGTGCCAACACTTTTGCATCTTCCATATTCGTTGCGGCAAGCAGGCGCGCGGCAAGCTCGGGCGAGTCCATGCGCGACGCCGCATTGATGCGCGGCGAGATCATAAACCCCACATCATCTTCCGTGAGCGTGCTCGCCTTTATTTTCATCATGGAAAGTAGTGCTACAAACCCCGGCCGACGATTACGGCGCAGCACTTGCAGTCCAAAGCGTGCAAGCATTCTATTTTCCCCAAGCAATGGCACCATGTCGGAAAGTGTTGCGATACCCGCTAAATCTAAAAGCCATTTTTCTTTACCCTGAGCGTAGTCGAAGGGTTGGCCCGATGCGCGTTTCGTTTGCAAAATTGCTTGCACCAACTTCCACGCAACACCTGCACCGCACAGCGCATCAAACGGATACGCGCTATCTTTTCGTTTTGGATCCACAACAGCAATAGCATTCGGCATGATATCGGGAACAAGATGGTGGTCGGTGATTATCACATCCATTCCCTTACTGTTCGCGAAATCCACCGCTTCCCTGTCGGTGATGCCAAGATCAACCGTAATAACCAGAGTGATTTTTTCTTCTGCCAATTTTGCGAGGCCAGCTGTATTTAATCCGTAGCCTTCGTTATGGCGATGCGGGATGTAGTGCGTAATGTTCAATCCAATGCTTCGCAAAAATTCTGTAAGTAATACACCTCCGGGGATTCCGTCGCAATCGTAGTCGCTCCACACGCATACTTTCTCGTTTGCTTTTCGTGCAGAAAGAATTCGCTCGACCGCCACTTCCATATCAGGAAGCAAAAACGGGTCGTGCGAATCTTCTTCAAAATTTGGGTTCAAAAATTTCTGTTGCGCTTCTGGTTCCGTGATTCCGCGTGCATGGAGCAAATCAATGATGAGGTCTTCGTGCGCCCGCTCTCGTACCTTATATGACTTCATTAAACGTAGTATATTCTATCCATATGGAAAACTGCATTTTTTGCAAAATCGCCGCAGGTGAAGTGCCATCCCAAAAAGAGCATCATGAAGATGATGTTGTGGTTTCGTTCCCCGACCTTCACCCGAGGGCACCCGGCCACACGCTTGTCATTCCTGTAGAGCACTATCGATGGTTCTACGAGGTGCCTGACGAAATTTCAAATAAATTATTTAAGGCAGCGCGGCATCTTGCAATAAAACTAAAAGAGGAAACGGGGGCGGATTACGTAAAACTTGATATAGACGGACGCGACGTGGGGCACGTACACATCCACCTTATACCGCAGATGCTTTAAGAGCCTCAATCCCAGGCACTGTGCCGTCGGCCAAAAGTTGAAGCATTGCGCCGCCGCCGGTTGAAATAAATACGCGGGCAGGATCAAGCGTAAATTTCTGTATTGCGGCTGCCGTGTCACCACCACCGACAAGTGCTTTACATGAAGAGTGCACAAGCGCTTCTGCCAATGCATCTGTTCCTAACACAAATCCCTGTTCGTAAATTCCAACCGGGCCGTTCCACAATACAAACTCAGCGGCCTGTATCTGTACGACCCAGCTTGCCGCGGTATTTGCTCCAATATCAACTATTTTTTCATCCTGCCGTACATCGCCCGTTTTTGCAGGGCGCGATATAGTATCTTTTAACACAACAACGTCAACCGGCTCCTGAATATGAAAATTTTCTGCGAGCGATGTCGGAACCGGTGCATCAGAAATGAGAGACACGCCGACTGGCATTCCGCGGCTCTTTAATAAATCATTTGCCAAGGCACCCCCTAAAAAAATAGTTCCGTAGAGCGAGACCAATTTGTCAAGCAGCGGTTGTTTTGTTTCAAATTTTGCACCACCAATTATTGCGAGGGATTTTTGAGGCGGCGTAAGTGCTGCAGTTATGTGGGTGACTTCTTCTATAAATCGAAGGCCTGCAAAGCTCGGTAAAAATTTTGGAATGCCCACAATAGATGCATGTGCGCGGTGCGAATCGGCAAAAGCTTCATTCACGAACACATCAGCGAGTGCGGCGAGTTCTTTAGCAAACCCCTCATCATTTGCTTCTTCACGCGGGTCAAATCGCAGATTTTCCCGAACTTCAATATTGTTTGTATCTATAAGTTCCGCCAAACGCGCAGTAATCGGTGCCATGCGCAACCCTTCTACGATAGCGCCATTTGGGCGACCAAGTTTGGAAATAATAATTATTTTTTGTGCACCCTTTTCTTTCAAAAGCTGTAACGTCGGCAGTGCAGCGCGGATGCGGAAATCGTCCGCAACTGCGCCGTCTTTAAGAGGCACATCAAAGTCGGTATGCACGAGTACGTGCTTACCAGCCACATCTGCGTCTTTAATGCTTTTTAATTCGTGCATGCGTCAAGTAATTCTACAAATGATTTTGCCTCAGTGCTTGCGCGACCTACTAAAAATCCCGATACGCCCCCCTGCATTAATAACTCTTTTGCGTTTGTTGCATCAACCGAACCTCCATATAGTATCGGGATTTTTGTCGCAGCTGCACGGTCAAACAATTCGCTCAATGTGCGGCGTATAAAAATAGACATTTCTTCCAAATCCGCTGGCTTGCATGCTTCAGCAGCCGATTTCCCTATCGCCCACACCGGCTCATACGCAATCACAAGTTTCTTTGGAAAACCTGCCTGCAGAGACAGGCGTGCGAGCGCTGAGGAAAGTTGGCGAGCGATGATGGCAAAATGGCTTCCGTGCGGGTCACGCTCAAGTTCGCCTATACACAACATCACCCGCAGGCCTGCCGTATGTGCTGCAGCAACTTCGGCAGCAATAGTGTCTTCGCTCTCACCTGCTGCCTGCACCCCATTAATAGTAGGTGCCCGGCGTTCTGAATGTCCTACAAGCGCCCATGTTGCACCTGCATTTTTTACTGCCTCTGCAGATACATACCCGGTGTATGCCCCCTGCCCCAGCGGAGATATTGCTTGCGCGCCCGTGGCAATGGTTGATTTGGAAACGGCCGTTGCAACGATGGGCAGCAGTGGCGCAGGCGGAAAGAGGACAATATCAATTCCGGGCAGAATGTTGGCCTTTCGTTTGAGTGGCCCTGCTATTTTTTTTGCCTGGTCTTCATCCGCTACATACGACTTCCAGTTGCCGGCAATAATGAGCTTTTTCACCACGTAAATATACCCCAAAAAATATTATTGACGCTACCCCGCTGCTAGCTCGCGCAATTCCTCGACACTGGCCAAACCTTGCACTGCCTTGTACAAAACATCCTCGGCAAACGAACACATTCCTTCATTTTTTGCCTGTGTTTGCAGTGTTTCTGCATCTGCACCAGCACGCAGCGCGTCTCGCATAGTGCGCGTGATGGGAAGTACTTCTTGGAGTCCCACTATTCCTGCATAACCTTGGTCGCATAGAGCACACGGCGCAGCAGCATATAGGGATATATCTTTCCATGGCGCATGAGCCCCCAGTATGTATTCAGCTTTCAATTCCTCGAGCACGCGTTTGATATCCGTAGTTTCTTCCAGCATATTCTGCTCAGTGCGCGAGAGTTTATATGCCGCTTTGCTTTCTGCACAAAGTTTTGGAATCGCCCGTACGCCAATGGACGCAGTGAGCACTGAGCACATCAGTTCAGGCGAAACCAGAGACGCCATCCGCTCTATGCCCTCTGCGGCAGATGGCGCTTCCACACACATCAGCACGAAGATGCCGCGATTTGCCGCGTTCGCTGCCAACGTGGCAACTTCTTCGTCATATGTAGAACAGTCGAGTGCAATAACATCCGGGTCATGGCGAAGTTCTGCGCGCAGACACGCTGTGGCATTGAGTCCCAACTCCGTATTGATTTCGCTCTGCGACACTCCCTGCAATGACGCGCTGATCTGCTCTTCTATTGTTGCAATGCGACGTGATGGTCCGGTTAGTTCATCGAGCAGTGTGTATAGAAGGGTTGTCTTGCCCGCGCCCTGCGTGCCACAGACAAGCACCAGCCCTTCGTGTCTCGTTAGCATGCGGCGAAGATGTTGTTTATTTGTTTCCGAACATCCAAGCGACGAGAGTGAGAGGCCTGTTTTGCTGACACCCTCTTCTGTAAGGCCGAGTGTTATTTTTTCCGTTCTCCCGCCGTCATGGACAACCGGCGTAGTAGAAACGGTAATGGACACATTGCTGGTTGAATCAAGAGAAATTTTAAATCGCCCAATGGACGGTGTTGTCGCCCGGAGCGGCAGGAGTGCGAGTGATTTAAAACGTGATGAAAATAATGGGAGTGCAAAAAGCGGGAGTGTCATCGCGTCATGGAGCTCATCCCCCGTCCTGTATCGAACGCGAAGCAACCCGCCAGATGGTTCCATATATATCTCAGTCGCCCGCTGATGTAATGCATGGCGCAACAGTGCGTCGGCTGCGCGGACTGCTGCATCGGCGCGCGTTGGAGTATCTTCTGCCATGTGCGACACCTGCATCTGTGTTATTTCTTTTGAAAGCAGCGCACCGAACGTCTCGCGTAGATGTTTTTGATAGTACAGAAGCGCGTGGGTTATTGATTCTATAGTAGTCAATCGCGGGAGAATCTTGCGACCGAGGCCCAGCTGCGAACGTACGGCATCAAAGTCGTCGAGCGATAGCAGCGCCACCTCTATCCCTTTTTCACTTTGCGAAAATACAACCGCACTCTTGGCGCGCGAAAACGATTCGGGTAAAAGCGTTATTGTTTCAGGTAAAAAGGTCCCTTTCTCTAAAATTACAAACGGTACACCGAGGACCGCTGCTGTGGCGCGACGCACCTCATCGTCGTGCAACATTCCCCCAGTTACTAGTGTTTCTGCAAGGGGCTGACCATTTTCGGCAGAAAGACCGCGTGCGCGGTCGATATCACGACGCGACAAAAGACCAGCATCACATAAAAAATCACTGAGGCTCAGTTCGTCAACCTGCATTACTCTCTAGTATAACGCGAGAGTAGGAAGAGAAAAATTAAATTTCAGTTTCGTTGGGAACAAGCGACACCGTGACACTCGTGCTGACTGGACCGCCCGCTGTCTGGCAGGAAAGCGTGAACACACTCTGGCCTGTAATAGGCGCCGTGGTCGTGCTTCTTGATGAGATATTTCCGCTGCCATCGGCATTTGCAGATGCTGATGTGCCTGGGCCGCTCAATGCGCAGCTTGTGACCTGTGACGCGGACCATGTGAGCGACGAGGTGTTGCCCGAAGCTACACGCGAAGGAGTTGCAAGCAATGAAAGGTTCGCACTAATCGCTGTCGCAGTAACACTTGCCTGCGTTCCCGTCTGATTACAGACGACTGTGTAGGTTGTAGTATTGCTCACCGTTACTATTGCCGAGCCACTTGCAGCGCCCCCTGTCGAGAAGTTTGCACCCGAAGCAGAGCTGTTTGGCGAAGGGCAAGACCACGAAATAGTCGCTGTGCCGCCGGAAAGTACATTAACGTTCGAGCCGGAGTTGCCGCCCGAAGAAATGCTTACTGAAGGAGGAGACGCTGGCGGAGGTGGTGGAGCACAGCCTGCATTTGACGGCGTCGACGCCGAGCACGAGCCGTCGCATTGGTACGAACCGCTATTTGTCTGGCCGCAGGAGTTTGCCCCAGAGGTGCAGGATGATCCTTGATATGGCACACAGGACGGAGCACAGCCTGAATTAGAAGGTGGTGTTGCCGAGCAGGAACAGTTTGATTGTATATAACCAAAACCTACCTGACCACACGCATTGCCGCCAGACCAGCATACACTACCGACGCTCGGAGAACAGCTTGGAGTTGGAGGAGGCGCGACACAATTTGGATATGTGCCGGAATATCCCGAAGGACATGGGCAGGCTGAATCCGGAGGTGTGGAGGCCGTACAACTTCCACTACATGTAACCGTACCATTTCCGTACATTCCACATGCATTTGGCAAATTTGATGGCCCCGAGCACCATGCACCGTACCAATATGGAATCGATGGAGCAGTTGCTTGGCAATTGCCGCAAGTATCGTAGCTACTATAATTTGTTCCACACGCGTTTGAAACGCTGCAGCTGTAGCCGTAATCGCCGGCATTATTTTGAGACCCGCATGATGCAGGGATTATCTGCCCCCCTTGCGCGCCGTTTGGTGAAAGCGCTGAAAACCCAACCTCAACAGACGGTGTCTGCCCCGCGTAGGAAAAATGCACTCCTAAAATAAGTGCTGCAACAAGTACCGCAGCGCCCGCGATACGAGCTCGCTCATTTTTTTTTGACCAAAATTTCTTAACGTAAGAATGGAGATGCTTCATAACACTACCTCCAGTCTAGCACTCTGGCTATTAGTCGTGCAGTTTGGTGTGGACAAGAATGAGATTTTGTTCAATCGCAGCTCGGGTTTGCACAAGGCCGCTTTCGTACGACCCCGCACTGTTGCCCGGATAGGACCTGCCCCATTCGGCAGGCGTCATCGACGCAAATAAAGTTTGAGCTGTCAAAAAATGAGATTCTGCAATTTGATACTTACCCAGGTTAAGTTCGGCCACTGCGTACGAGTTTTGCAACCATGGGCTATCCGGCCACACCTTCAAGCCCTGCATCGTTGCATCAGCTGCCGAGGCGTAGTCACCCTCGGAAAAATAAATCCACGCCAGGTCGTTATATCCTGCCCATGACGGTAGCGGCGTTTGTGCAATAAATAATTTAAATTGCTCTTCTGCTTGTATGTATTGTTTGCGATAGCCGTAAATAAGACCTTCGACATAGTGCATGCGGTAGTGGTCGGGGTACGCGGAAAGCTCGGCATCAGCCTCAATAAGTGCCGAAGAAAAATCGCCGGTAATAAAATAAATGCGGCTCAGTTGATAGTACGCAAATGGATACATCCCGTGCGAATGCGCGAGCGCTTCTTCAAAACTCCCGCGTGCAGTATCAAGATTATATGTGCCACCATTAAAGTAGTAGAGCCCTCGGTTAAAATAAAAATCCGAAACCGTTTCTTTCCGCTCAAGCAGCAACCATCCCTTCCCCGTATAAAAAAAGTATCCTGCGTACGCGAGGCCGGCCACCAACACAAGAAGTGTTGTTACGAAAACGTACTTCTCGATGCGTTCTATATATATAGTCTTATGCTTTTTCGCTTTCACTTGACTCATTATATATATAAGAGTACCTTTAGGGTATCTGGTAACCGTCCTGAATAGGGTCGGTTTTTTTGTTACTAGATTTAGCACGTAACACACAATATATGTTTGACCTCAAAGTAATGAACTCTGTGCTCGGCGAACTCGAAGAAGAACGCGGTATACCCCGCGACAAAGTCATCGAGGCTATTGAAGCTGCACTTGCCACCGCCTACAAAAAAGAATACGCAAAACGCGGGACTATTATCCGTGCAAAACTTGATTTGAATACTGGTACAACTGAATTCCAGCAAGTAAAAGAAGTGGTTGATGAAAGCACGGTGCGTTTTGTCGAAGAGGGTGAAGAAGACGCACCGAAGGAACAGGCATTTGATGAGGAAGGCAAGCCAGTACTTGAACTCCCCCGCTTCAACCCCGAGCAGCATATCACTCTTGCAGACGCAAAGTTTATCAAGCGCGATGCCGCAGTTGGCGACGAACTCGTCTTCCCACTTGAAATGAAGGACGACTACGGACGTATCGCCGCACAAACTGCCAAACAGGTCATCATTCAAAAAATCCGCGAGGCAGAAAAGGTTTCTGTCGTTGCAGAGTTCGGCAAACGCCAGGGCGAAATTGTTACGGGCACCGTGCAGCGCATGGAACGCGGCAACATCTTTGTCGATCTCGGGCGCGCAACTGGTATCCTCCCCTACGACGAACAAATCCCCGGCGAGCGATATCGCCAGGGTGAGCGTATCCGCGGCCTTCTCTACCAAGTGGAAGAAAGCCCCCGTGGTATTTACCTCCGCCTTTCGCGTGCGAACCCACAATTCTTGGCAAAACTTTTCGAGATGGAAGCACCCGAAGCCGCACATGGCACTGTTACCTTTAAAGCAATTGCCCGCGAAGCAGGTTCGCCGCTCAAAAGTTGCCGTTGCATCAAGCGACCCGCATGTTGACCCGGTTGGTTCGCTCGTTGGGCAACGCGGCGTTCGTGTTTCGACCGTCACATCAGAAACTCGGTGGAGAAAAAATCGACATCATTGAATGGAACGAAGATCCAAAAGCATTTATCGAAGAAGCCCTCTCTCCTGCTCGCATCACGGCAGTCGAACTAGATGAGGTTGAACACAAAGCAACCATTAAAGTTGCAGAAGATCAGCAGTCGTTGGCAATCGGCCGCGGTGGGCAAAACGTCCGCCTCGCGGCAAAGCTCACCGGATGGCGCATCGACATCCAGTCGGCAGGCGGCAGCAAGCTTGCAGAAACAACAGAGCAAGGTGAAGTAAAAGAAGATATTGCAGTTGAGTAATACGTTATACTAAACATATATGAATCTTTGGCACGACGTACCCTTGGGCGATTCGGCTCCCGAGGAAATAAACGTCATAATCGAAATCCCGAAAGGCTCGCACAATAAATACGAAATAGATAAAGAAACCGGCCTTATTAAACTCGACCGTGCAAATTACGGCGCGGCAGCATATCCATTTGATTACGGTTTTGCACCGCAAACATTGTGGGACGATGGCGACGCACTCGACGTGATGTTGCTTTCAAGCTTCCCTCTCTTTCCCGGCGTCCTGGTAAACGCTCGCCCAGTAGCGCTGATGGAGATGATTGACTCGGGCGAAAGTGATTACAAAATTATTGCCGTACCCGTAGACGACAGACGATGGGATGATGTTCAGGATTTGAAGGATCTAAATCAGCACTCACTTCGTGAATATAAAAACTTTTTCGAGACAATAAAACAACTTAAGGCAAAGCCGGCCGTTGTTGATGTACAAGGCTTTAAAGGCAAAGCGGAGGCTATGGAGGCGGTAAAAAAGTCCGTTGAGCTGTACAAGATGAAGTTTTCAAAGTAAAAGAGGTTGTGCTCTACGAAGCTTTAGCGGAGTAGGGTAGAATGGCCTCATGGATGACTCCCCTCTGCCTACAGAACCGGAAGTAAAAAAAGAGGGGTCGCTCGGACCCATGTCGGCTACGATAATAATTATCCTTATTGTGCTCATAGGGGGCGTATATTTTTTAGTACAACAAGAACGTCATATCCGGGCAATGAAGTTGCAGGAAGAAGCAGCGCAGTTGCCCACAAACTCATAACAGAGTAGAATCGCATTCATGTCAAAAGACGAAATATCATTTTCCGCCAAAGGCGGACCAGCCTCAGGCTGGGAAGCACTTGCGAAGTCATTCGCTATAAAAAAGCTGCCGGAATCGGAAGTCGAACTCACGGGTGAGATACCTGCGGATATTGTTACCCCCTACCGTGAAAAGGCGCTTGCCATTTTAGCTGGCGAAATCGAAATGCCCGGCTTCCGCCGCGGCCATGTCCCTGCCGACATCGCGGTAAAAAAAATAGGCGAAGTTTCATTGCTTGAAGAAGCAGTCGAACTTTTTATGCGCGATTTCTATCCCGAGCTCGTTGAAACTCACGCAGCTGATGCCGTCGGCCGTCCTGATATCCGCATCACAAAATTGGTACCGGGGAATCCTGTTGAACTTGTCATCCGCACAAGTGTCTACCCTGCGGTTGAGGTTCCAAAGAACTGGAAAAAACTTGGAGAAGGAGTTGAAATTGAAACTATCCCCGACATCTTGGATGCAGAAGTTGATGAGGCGCTCACCTCTATCCGCCGCGCCCGTGCAAAAGCTGAGGCGAAGGAAACACTTCCTGAAGAAGGTCTGGCGCCGTCTTCGGCGAGACCCGAGGACCTTCAGAAGGAAGTGTTTGCGCAGCCTGATACATTGCCAGAACTGAACGACGATTTTGCAAAATCACTCGGCAACTTCACAGGCGTTGAGGATTTGAAACAAAAGCTCCGCGACAATATGAAGCAGGAGAAGGAGCAAAAGGCAAAAGACAACCGCCGCGGCAAGATAATCGAGAAGCTGCTTGAAAAGACGGAGCTCGAAGTCCCTGCTATCTTTGTTGAAAGCGAATTGGAAAAAATCATCAACCAGATGAAGGAAGATACCCAGCGTTTTGGACTTTCATTTGAAGACTACTTGAAGCGTGTTGAAAAAACAGAGGAACTCGTCCGTGCCGAATTCCGCGAGCAGGCAACCAAGCGCGCCAAACTCCAACTTATATTGAACAAACTTGCCGAGGAAGAAAAAGTTGAGGCCGACAAGGAGGCAGTCGAGACAGAACTCAAACACGCAATGGAACACTTCCCTGACGCCCGCCTCGACCTCGTCCGCATCCATATCGAAACCGTCCTCCGCAACGAGAAAGTTTTGCAGATTTTGGAAAAAGGAGAATAAGAAAATAGAAACGCTCACCCTTTTCTAGGTGAGCGTTGAATTTGAGGGGCGAACATCCCGCGGCGGAGTTCGCCTTTTACGTGGATCAGGCTTCCGACACCCATTTTACGCAGGGCGCGGAGACGACGGCATGCAATGGCGGATTCTTTTACTCCTTTCATCTTCGCCACGTGTCTATCCAACATCTGAAGTTTTCCGAACCGGTAGAAGATCTAAACCGCTTCCCGCTCCTTAGCGGTAAGGCCGGCATTGTTCATTTTCTCGATGACTTCCTTATCGGAAGAAACACCGAGCACTTTCTTGAGGTCGCGCTCCACAACGATCATGATTCTCTCCAGACTAAAAGATCTCGATGAACCCACGAACCATTCACGGGCTCAATAGAGAGGGGAATTTTTAAGACGCTCCCCCGTCGTCTGTTGGTGTTGAACTACGTTTGATGAAAGGTGCCGATCGGGATTTCGTCCTGGTCAGCACCGTGAGTCTCGACGGGCATCACGATGATGCGATACCAGTCGATGGAGCCGCCTTCGGGGAGCGTATGAGCACCCTCGGGCAGACGCGGACCACGATAGGAACCGAGGATGAACTCGGCACCACCGTCGACCATCACTGTTTCGCGGTTGCATGGCACCGGGGCGCCGAGCAGGTCTGCAAAAACCGCCGCCGTGTCGGCATGGCCAACGACGGAACGGAACGCGTCGGTCTTGTAGAGGCTTGTGGCCTTTTCGATTGGGATCGGTTTCCACTCCATGCGGACGTGGTGGCCAGGCTTCAGCATGTTGGCGCTGAAACCGTTTATAAGCAGCATTTTCATCTTGCTCATGGTGTGTTTTCCAAACCCCTGTCCCCGAGGTGCGGGCCGCATGATTGCGGAATGTGAAATGTACTTCTATCGATACACAAACCATTTGCGTACCAAATTGAAGGGAGAATCGTTTTCATGGCGATTCTCCTTTGTAGCCTGCCTTCTGGAATTTGGACTCCCAGAAGGACTTTATGCGAGCAGTTTCCTGCTCCCGGCGGAGTTCGCCGGTGTTGACGAGGCGGACAACCTCGCCTTCGGGGGCGCCCTTTATGAGCTGCTCCCCGCAGTACTTGTGTACCGCGTGCTCCACCTCCCCGCGCAGGAGGGTGAAGCGGGCACCGGTATGGCCGGTGTTCTTGCAGAATGTGCACACTTTCATACCTGCCTCCTGTAAAAGATCTCAATCAACCAGCGAACCATTTCGCGAGCTGAATAGAGAGGGGAAGATATTTCACTTCCCCCGAATGGGTCTGTTGTTGGTGAGGAATACTTGAAAAGTACTCCTTCGCGCATGAGGCGCTCGGACCATTTTGGAGGACACAGTCCTCCAAGGCGACACAGATTCGCCTCCTGTTTTTCCCAGGTTTCCCACCGGGCCGCATTACTGCGGACACCTAGCTTTGTCTAAGCCAGATGCTCGACCAACACGAGGACATGGTTCTCGTGTTGGCTGGAAGAGGTCCTCTCGGGACATTCCAAACAGGCACTAGTTACTCAAAGATCTGAACTCTATTAACCGACGAACATCTCGTGGGCTAAAGTGAGGGGAGAAAGCTACGCCTTCCCCCATTCCCTTTTTACTGTTGGGTAACAGCCTGTGTTTTATACGAGCGTTCATCCACCAACGTGGTCGCTCTGCGGTCAGGATCTGCCGCAACCTGTACTATGTCCCCCGTACAGGTGAAGGTGATATGCACTATCGCAAACTGCCGGAGCAGTAGCGATCGAGGAGCACTTCCGCCTCCTCCGCCTTACCCTCGCGAGTAAGGCGCATGCACGCGGCTAGGACTGTGACGTCGTCCCAGCGGGTTCTCACCCAACAGCGTTGCGTGCCCAAAATCGAGGACACAACAACGCCAACGTACTTACGCTCAACCATGCGCTTCTCCCCTGTATGTGAAGCGGCATGGATACATATGGCCTACGTACCCATGCCGCTTCCCACAAGGGGAAACGGAGTTGTTTATTGAGAAGAACCCTTCCCGCCAAGGGCGATTTTTGGGTAAAAGAAAACCACATAGCGCAAAGCACATAGAGAGGGTCTAATACTTAATATTCCTAGCACCGCTACTCCTATACACTCGTCTATGTGGGTAACTAACCCGTCAAATCACTCTGACAATTGGAGTATACACAACCCCTTATTTTTGTCAAGTATAATTGGCACATATACTTTCAATTAGTCAAATATACCTATACTTTAAGCCATATTTTAGATTATTAAAAGTCATTAGAAACTGACATAAATATATTTCTCTTGTAAAAGATTTGACATACATTTTTGACTATGCTATTCTTTATACACAGGGCGGGCGCGGTTCATACCCGATCCGGCCATCCTGGGTTAGTCAAAAAATCGGGCGTACTCCAACATTTGGAGGTTGTTTTGAAGAGTCTCATGAGCGGCGACGGCATGTAGCCGAGCACGAAGGAAACCTGTTTTCAGAGAACGGTTGTGTAGAGATAAATAGCAGCCGTTAGGCTGAAATGTGCAAAACGTGGGCCGGAGACAGCAATGTCTCCGGCCTATATTCATTCTATTGAAGGCTTTTCGGCGCGCTCCCAAAGGAATGAAAAGATTGTTTTCATTCCTTTTGAAATATGTTCACTTTCAATAATCATACCGAATATTGTTCCTTCAAGAGAACGTATGGAGGTTTTGTTGTCATATATTGTTATTTCTATTGTAGAAAATGGAAAAACTTCTGGAGAAAGAAACCTGCGCTCTGTTAAAGCATCAATGCCCGCCTTTAAAAAATATGGCTTATGAACTTGAATACCTTGAGAGTGTATCCCAAATGCTCGTCTCCTATCAGAATAATCATCTAATTCTTTTTCGGAGTAAAGATTTCGAAGATGCTCATATGAAAAAATAGTGTAGGTCTTTTTTTCTTTAGAAGTGAGAACTTCTTCACGAGTAGCAGTAATCCCCTCTTTTCCAGAAAAAAATCTCACAACGGGGCGCTCGCCGGCACCTTCGAATTGGCGCAGCAGATCGGGGAGGAAATCGGTAAGTTCGCGTTCTTTTGCTCCGATATCTTCCTTTTGTTTTGTGAGCAGGCGTTTCAGGAGTTCTGGTGACTCAGGTGTAAAATAGGTTTTCTTGCCTTCTTCGTACGTGCTCATCAAGCCCTTCTGCATCAACGCTTCTATCTGCACATACGTTGTCGAGCGAACTATTTTTGAATGTTTAGCGAGCTGGTCGGCAGTTGCGCGCCCAATTTCAAGTGCTGCGAGATACACTTTTGCTTCTTTTTCAGCGAGGCCTATGTCTTGAAGTTCTTTCTGCATTATGTTTTTAGTGTAGCGCATTTTTATTCAGGGGACACGTAAAAAAGAAAACACCGGATCTTGCGATTCGGTGTTTTTAATTTGCTGCCCGTTTCCGTTAGCGCCAGAACTCGCGGAAAAAAATGCTGGAGTCGTCGTCGCCAGCGAACGCGACCATGGTGACCCCGCCATCATCGAGGCGAACCGCCACCTCGCTATGAGGCGCGATGTAGGCTCGGCCGAAGGGCACTTTGATGTTCTTCGTCAGGACAAGACAGCCGCTATTGTCCGGGCTGTCCGGCTTCGAAAAGACAGCCGTGCCGTCGGGGCGTTCGGCCACGGTGACGTACATGGGGCCAGCGTGATGCCACCGCCCATTCAAGACCTCCAGCGTGGGGCCGGTGACCGTCATAGCGCTTTGCGTGACAGTGTGCGCATCGGGCGGGATCGGGCAGGCGGCCAGAGCCGGAGCTGCCAAAGCGATGCCAGCAAATGCCAGCAGTAACGAACCAGACTTCATAACTATATTCCTCTTTCCGGGTGAAAAAGTGACAGAAGGTACGCGATTAAACTAAAAAATACAATAAGTTACAAAACTAAAATTGTCAAATATACACAGCTCGAGATTAAAAGTGCTTGGCCTCTACCTAAGGTGTTCAATCTGCCAGAGGATTCTCTCAAATACTTTGTCTTTTTCAAGATCTCCCACTGGAATCCTGCGCTTCTCCCCTAAAGTTCGTTGCATGAGCTGGAAGGCTCGTTCGTATGTGTCCGCAGCATTTTGCTTGCCCTTACTTCGGGCGAATTTGCCAAAAATTTCAAGCTCTTTGCATACCTCGTCCGCAATAACTCGCTGTACGGGATGGGAAGCCAATTCTTTAAATTTTTTATTCATATCAAGACCTACCAAATCAAATACGGCCTTCCTTTCTATGCCTATAACCACACGAGGCACGCGCAGCAACTGACCCTTAAATCCTGTCAATTCAGAGAAGAAGTATTTCAGTGTGCCGGAAGAATCTTCGTTTATTTCATTAACTATGCGCTGGATCTTTTTTTCAATACTGGAAGGGCCAAATGATACATCTGCGGCTAAAGCAACCTGTCCTGGAAGCCTTCCAGGTTCATTCACCTCAACAACCAAGTCAACGCCGTTAACAATGTCATCAAATTCGGATGTTTTGATAGTACGGGCATTTTCTCCAAACCAATTCGAGAGTTCGGCCTGTTCGTATACAATTGCTTCAAAGACTCGTGCAGCCCGCTCGGTTGATTTTATATCGCGCTGCTCTTCTTGAGAAAGACCTTGCCCAAAACGCGCTTTTAAATTCCGCACTGTCGCTTTATCTTTTTCTACGTTCTCTTTACCGTACGGCTCGATAAAATCATCGGGCTTTATCGCTGCCTGTTCAAGAATTAAATTTTTCTTGGAAAATGCACCTTCCAAACGCCGCTCCGTCATCTCCTTATCCATGCGAGCAAAGTTTATCCCCTCTCCAAACGGACTTTTCATATATGGCAAATATATCACGTCGGCTTGAAACGAGCGCCGAAACGCAGTAGTCTGGGGAATATGGAACACCTCAAAAAATACGACGTCCGCAACCAGCTCGTGCCGATGGTTATTGAAAAAAGCCCTTATGGGGAGCGGGCGTTTGATATTTACTCGCGTTTGCTCAAAGACCGCATTATCTTTTTGACCGGTCCTATTGAAGACCACACCGCCAACCTCGTCATTGCGCAGCTCCTCTTTTTGGATCCGAGGATCCTAAAAAAGACATCCAGCTCTATATCAACTCCCCTGGCGGCTCGGTTACGGCGGCCTTGCAATGCTCGACACCATGAACCACATCAAGCCCGACGTCGCTACAGTATGCGTTGGTATGGCGGCATCAGCGGCAGCTATCATTTTGGCCGCAGGCCACAAGGGTAAGCGCTTTGCCCTGCCCAATGCCGAGGTGATGATCCACCAGCCATGGGGCGGCGCACAGGGCCAGGCCACCGATATTGAAATAACTGCCAAGCACATCATCGCCACCCGCGACCGCCTCAATAAAATACTTGTCAAAAGCAACTGGCCAGCCATTGACAAAGATCGAAAAAGATGTTGAGCGCGACTACTTTATGAGCGCCGAAGAGGCCAAAAAATACGGCCTTATCGACGAGATGTTTACCCACAAAGGGCGATCACTACCGCCCGTCAAACAAGTAAATAGCCTCATATTGCCGGATGCTAGCGAGTTTCTTGCTATTGTGAGAGGTGTGCTTTTCTGTACAGTTTGAACATCCCTTATGTATCATACTATCATTATGTATTACCAAAATCATTGTTGGCGCTTATGGCGCTGGCGGCCCTCTTCGGGAGCGGGCATTGGCTACTGGTTTCGGCTTTTAGTACTACGCGCACGTAAAAACTCCATCGAAATAGAGATCCAAAAGATCCTGATCGATGCAAGAGAAGACGCAAAAAAGATAACCTCGGAGGCTGAAGAAGAAGCAAAACAGAAGCTCGTAGTGCAGAAAGTGCCTGGCAGAAAAAGAAGAGAAGATAACCCGCGCTGAAGACCGCGTATTTAAACGTGAAGAACAGTTGGATAAAAAGCAGGACGAACTCGATGTCGAAATCGTCGCTGTTAAAAGCCGTATCGAAGAAGTAAAAGGTATTAAAGAAAGCGCGGAAAGCTTGCTTACGGAACGCACGACTGAACTTGCGCGTGTTGCAGGCCTCACCAAGGATCAAGCAAAGGAGCAGCTCTATCAAGAACTTGAGCGCGAAGCAGCTGACGACCTCATGATCCGTGTCGCCAAACTCGAGCGCGACGGCATGGAGAAAGTTGAGCGCCGTGCAAAAGAAATTTTGACGACAGCAATACATCGCCTCGGCAATTCAGTTGCCGCAGACACGATGGCAACGGCTGTTACGATCCCGAACGACGAAATCAAAGGCAAGATCATCGGCAAAGAAGGCCGCAACATTAAAGCATTTGAACGTGCAACGGGCGTTGAAGTTATCATCGACGACACGCCTGGCTCTATCGTACTTTCATCATTCGACCCGCTTCGCCGCGCAGTTGCCCGCATGGCACTTGAGAATTTCATTCTCGATGGCCGCATCCAGCCTGCAAAAATTGAAGAGACGGTTGAAAAAGCAAAGGCAGATGTCAATAAAATAATTAAAGAAAAGGCAGATGCCGCGGCATTTGAAGCCGGCGTTCTTAACCTGGACCCACGTCTGATGATGATCCTCGGCCGCCTCCACTTCCGCACATCGTTTGGCCAATCAGTTTTGCAACACTCAACTGAAATGGCGCACATCGCCGGCATGATCGCCGAAGAGATGGGTGCAAATGTTCAAGTTGCCAAGGCCGGCGCGCTCTTGCACGACATTGGCAAGGCGCTCGACCACGAAGTGCAGGGTACACACGTTGAAATCGGCCGCCGCATATTGCAAAAGTTTGGCGTCTCCGAAGAAGTCGTCAAAGCAATGCAGGCACACCACGAAGAATATCCGTACGAAACTGTGGAATCTGTCATCGTCCAGGTTGCCGACTCAATTTCAGGCGGCCGCCCAGGTGCGCGCCGCGACTCGGTAGAAAATTATCTCAAGCGCTTGGGTGATATCGAAGAAATTGCCAACTCCTTCCCCGGTGTCGAAAAATGCTACGCCATTTCAGCCGGCCGCGAGGTACGCGTCTTTGTAAAACCAGATGAAATGTTCGACTTCCAAGCTCGCGAACTCGCCCGCAACATCGCCAACCGCATCGAAAACGAACTCAAATACCCAGGCGAAGTAAAAGTAAACGTCATTCGCGAAACTCGCTCGATTGAGTTTGCTCGGTAAATAATATAAATAAAGACGGCCGTCACGGAAACGTGACGGCCGTTACGCTACTACTTCTTGAGCGGACGAGCAGCACCTGTGCCGGTCGAGCCGACGTTTGCCCCAGTAGCCAGAATGGGCTTGCGGGGCTTCTTCACTCCTGCGGAACCTACATTGGCTCCGCCCGCTCGAACAGGCTTTCTTGTTTGTACTACGGTGCCAGTCGAGCCGACGTTTGCTGTGGCCATGTATATCACCTCCTTCCTTGTGTTAAAAGAACTCTTGGAGAGCGGATCGTTCTTGGTGCAAAGATTTTTGTCCAATAGCCGCCCACCATTTCACCGCAGCATAAGAATGCAACTGCGAAACATCCATGCCTGGTGTCGCCTGGGCAACATTGAAGTGCGAAAGATCGTTGCCCTGCAAATCTATTCCTGCTTGAAGTTCAGCGAGCCTGTAGCGAACGCAGTACGGCATTCTCCACCACCCATCAGCATCAATGACGCATGCCTCATTTGCCCACAGCGACTTCGGATAGAAGTAAAGTGGGACTCCAATATCGAGTACGATGGCGTTATAGGTAACTTTTGCATTTGCCAAAATTTTACGCGCCGTCTCTTTCCCGAGTATCCGAAGTATCCGGGTGAAGTCATCCAACGAATAACTCCGGAGGAACACCGGCTTTGCGAATGGATTGCCGCGCAACTGTTCGAGTGCCACCGCAAGCTCGCGCTCACTTGCTCGCATAGTTTCGATTCCAGGCCGCAATGACATGGTCGTTACATGCCATTCATCCACCAGTTGCGTCACTATCTCTCCCGTTTCGCGCACAGCAGTATAGTTACGAGAGGTTAGTGTAAACAACGAGGTCAACTTGCCGTTAGGTTTAAGTATCTTACGAGCATTCTGTATACCCTTCTGGGCAATATCCCATGCAATATCGCTCGCACGTTGGCTGTTGTGAATGTGCTTTGGGCCATCAATCGAGACATCGAGCACATCAATCGCGAGCCCTTCCTTCTCGAAAAGAGCGAGCATGCTTGGCGCTGCATACTGCCCATTGTTAATCATCGATACCGCATAGCCTTCGCGCGCGACCGATGCAAGCACCGGCACTTGCCAAGGCAATAACTGCCTCCCTTCTTGAATGAGCGTTGCGGTCCCTGAAAGTTGGTCCAAAAATCTGATGAGAATTTTCGGATCAATAGAATTTCCAATTGCATGAGGCCCTTCGAACGGGAAAATACAATGATCACATTGCACCGAACAACCACCGCGCATGGTCCAAGAAAGAATCGGGGGGACTTCCTTGCGTAGCAGACAAATGATCTCCCCGCTCATGTCCTCGTGGCCAGTAACGTGCCGGAACCACGAGTCTATCGCTGCCCGTTTGGGCTGTTTCTCTGTAGCAAGCATCCATAACCTCTTATTTCTCCGCATTGGGCGGGACTAAACTAACTAGAGTATGCTTTATTTTTCTATATTATCAATTTAACGGGCTATATGTTTAGCTCAAATACCTATATTTTAGAACGTACTATAGATATATGGGCAAAAATCATCAAAAATATTGACTAGAAATCAAGATTGATATACAGTTCTATATATGAAACTAACGGAAGCTCTGCAGACTATTGGCCTCTCAGAGAAGCAAACGGCTGTCTATTTGGCGCTTCTACAGCTTGGGCGAGGCTCGGCATACTCTATTGCGCTCAAGAGCGGGCTCAAGAAGCCGACGACGTATGTCATTTTGGACGAGCTTATTGAGAAGGGGTTGGTCTCGCGTGTGCCGCGTGTAAAAAAACAGTTGTATATCCCCCACTCTCCGCAAGAAGTATTCGCAACCGCAAAAGAAAAGTTTGCACTCGCTGAAGAAAAGCTCCCCGAACTGCTCGCACTTACGAAAGGCACGGATACAAAGGTTAATACTCTATATTTCGAAGGCGTTGAGGGTATCAAACAGCTGATGGAGTATCGCGGCAAAGAAATGCAAGGGCAAGAAATGGTGGGTTTTTATGCAACCGACATCAAAGCCGATCCAGAACTCGTTCGGTATTTCAAAGAGGATTGGCCGAAGTTTACGCAAAAATTGGGAAAACAGCGCTACATTGCACCTGCACATGACTCACTTAAATACTATCGCGATATAGATACCGCACTTAATCGCGAGGTAAAAACCGTTCCGTATGAAGAATACTCGTCTAAAGTGGCAATTGATGTCATTGGAGACATTGTGCGCATACAAGATTATAAAAACTTGCAGGGAGTTGCTATTGAAAACGCAGATGTTGCAAAAACTGTGCGGCAAATCTTTGAACTAACATGGAAAAAACTTTAATTCTTATTATCTCTGGAAAAATTTATTAAAACTTCATCCAACCCGCCTGCCGGCGGGCAGGTAGTGTATAATAGGAGCGGGTTTGTTCGCGCAAAGGCTCTGGCCAAGGTGGTTCAGGGCCTTTTGCGTATCTACTTTGCTATTCCAACGTTGGGTTTTTCATTAGGAAAAAAGACATAGTTTTCTTATCGAATTTAATTTGGTATCTAGGAAAGAAATCTTTTTGACCCAAGATACTAGTCGTGCCTAAATCAGGCACAAACACCGCATCGACCGTGAAAGAGTCCTTGAGTTTGCCTTTTGATATAGCAATAGTGACAGGGTGTATATAACCTACGGTTTCGCCTGTTATGCCTGCCAATTTACGCGTTTTGCATTTTGTAAGATCTATCTCAAGCGCTTTTGCAAGTTTGGTATGAAGTAATGTATCCCACCCTCCTGAATCAACGATCATTTCAGCAGGTATTTGCAAGCCCTTATGTAAGAGCTTCACATCAATAATTGGCTGGTCAACGGATTCGTACGTTTTCCAATCAACTATGGAACGGCTATATGGAAACCAATGCCAACTCACAATGGTGTTTTAAAATGAGTAGCTTCTACCAGAAAGAGGAACTTTTTTATAAATTACCTTCTCGATACCGAATTTATCTCTAAGTTCCACTAAATCGTCAGAGAAACCAAGTACTTTTTTGTAATCGTTTGACAAAACAACCCACTTATCTTCGTGTTCCCTAGTAAGAATCTTGGTGAGATCGATAAATTTCTTCATATACGGTAAGTATACACGGGCTAGATGAACGAATTCTAAAGTCTTAATTCAACTTTATTCTTGATTTTTAACCATAAAAAATAAAACGAAACAGTATTTTGTCAAACCCGCCTGCCGGCGGGCAGGTTTTTTACTATCCCCAGTTGGCCCCGCCTGCCGGCGGGCAGGTCTGTTGCGCGGTTTTTTGAGAGTTATATACTAGTGGCGCAGGGCAAACACCTTTAATCATATAGTTTATAGCTATGAACAAGCAGGATATTGCAGAAAAAGTGCACGGAGTCCTCGGAGGCACAAAGGCCGACGCGGAACGCGCAGTTGAATGTATGATAGACACCATCGTATCTTCTTTGAAGAAGGGTGAAGATGTCTCAATCGCGGGCCTCGGTATTTTCAAAACGAAAATGCGCGCAGCTCGCCAGGCTCGAAACCCTCGCACCGGCGCAACCGTCCAGGTTGCCGCAATGACGGTGCCGAAGTTCCAGGCCGCAAAAGCCTTGAAAGAAGCCGTCAAATAGGTAGCGTTCCCAACGCGCCTGCCAGCCTCAGGCTGGTTTGCATGAAAAACTGCCCTCATGGGCAGTTTTTTGTTTGTCTGCCCTGAACAATATTAAGGGATAAAGAAAAAGGCCGTCCCGCGTGCGGGACGGCCTTGATGCCTGCGGCGCCTATTGCCGCTTGAAGAACAGGTGGTCCGTCATGCCGGTCAACGAATTTGTGACGTCGCATTGCGGAACATCATTGGTGATGAGTCGGCACTGCCAC
>CAWCNA010000003.1:0-57265 GCA_963796795.1 Candidatus Adlerbacteria bacterium
ACCAGCAGCACGAACTTCTTTTGCTGCACACCGAGGATGCCCCACAGGGCATAGGAGAAGGTTACGAGGGTGGACTTACCGCTGCCACGGAAAGCGACAATGCAGGCCAGTCTGTTTGTTTGGTCCTCGGTGATGCGGAAAATATCTTTTTGGAATTCAGCGATGGCGTACTTTACGTAATGGGAGAAGTACACATGGAAAAACATCAGGTGGCTTTCGCGCGTAATGTGCTGGCGCACGCTGCGGTTGCTCACAATGGCTTGCAATGTTTCCTCATCGAAGAGGGTGGCGCTAGATTCCATGTTCGTTCAAAGTTAAATCTGCTAGTGCCAGTGCTTTTCGCACCAGCTCTTTTTGTGCTGGCGTTAATTCTTCGATCACATTTACACGCCCCTCAATTTCGACCTTGGTCTTGTAGCTTGGGTGATTGTGTTTGAGCCACGCGACAATGGCAGTGATGTTGCGATCCTTAACCGCATTAATGAGCTGGCTTTCCGCGAGGTCGTTTACCAACGAACGTCCATCGAGAAGCGCATCATCTACTTGCTTGGAGAACTCCTTGTCTTTCTTTTTCCAGTTGTAGAAAGACACGCGGCTAAGCCCCACTTTATCGCACGCGATCTGTACTATTGGCGTCTTTTTGAGTTGTTCCAGCAACAACTCTTTGGCGCGTTTACTCTCCCTCATAGGCGTTTAGCTTTAAGGCCGGTAAGTTGCTCCCAGCGACGTATTGCGGTTAGGCAGTACTCCTCGTCGACTTCGATTGCAAAGCATTTGCGCTTTGTTTGCTCGCACGCAAGGAGTGCGGTGCCGCTGCCGAGAAAACCGTCGTACACTGTTCCACCTATTTGTGTGGAGTTGAGAATGAGGCGGCGGATAAGGCCGACCGGCTTGGTGGTCGGATGCAGCTTGCTCTTGGCAGGGCGCGGATAGAATAGGATCGATTTATCCTTGGAGCGGCGGAAGTGATGCGTGCCGTACCATGCGTAGAGGATGAGTTCGTGCTGCGGGGCGTAGTCTAGCCTGCCGATGACCGACTGCGATTTCATCCATATCAGCAACTGCGCGAACTTAAACCCCGAATCAATAATTCCGTCGTGCAAAGGCCAAATCATTTTGTCAGCATTGAAGATGTAGGCCGCGTTCTTTTTTGAGAGGAATGGTTTGATAGCATCGAGCCATGCTTGGCTAAACGCGGAGTACTCAGCGTTTGACTGCAACTGATCGTTTTGAATAATTTTGTCTTTCGAGAGTTTTTGGAAGTTGCGTTTGGATTCCACGACGCCTACGCCATATGGAGGATCAACGCAGATAAGGTCAATCTTTACGCTGCCTATGAGGTGTTGCAGCAAATCTCGATCGCGACAGTCGCCGTAAGCAAGGCGGTGGTCGCCGAGCTGCCAGATAGTGCCGGGCTTAATTGAGCTTGCGGGCTTTTTCTCCAGTTGCGTGTTCATATCGCGCGATGATTAGGTCAATAAAGATGGGTTCTATTTCAGCCATAAAGCACACACGCTTCATGGCGTTTGCGGCTATGAGCGTCGACCCACTCCCGCCAAAAAGGTCTAATATCGTGCCGCCTGGCTTCGTACAGCGCTTTATAGGGCGTTCATGCAGGGTCACGGGCTTCTGAGTGGGGTGCTGGTATTCCGAGCCTGATATGCGCTTAGCGAGCCATATATCCATGAGGTCCATAACGTCATCTAGCAGCTTGTTGCCAGAGGGTCCAAGTTCCTTGTTAAGCACCTCGGCAAAGTTGAGGGCTACCGGCGAGAGATAGGGTTTGCCGCGTAGGGCATAAACGCAAGGCTCATAACACTTATTCCATGCCACACCGGGGGTCGGGTTGGCCGCCCCTTTTATCCACAGACAGGTGCGCTTGTTCTCAAGTCCGAGTTCTGCAAACAAGTCCTGTACCATGCCCGTGTATTTTTGGTCGCACCAGTAGTAGGCATGCACATCGGGTTTGGCGACCGAGAGTGCGTTCTCCATCGTGCGCTTGAGAAAAGTGCGGTAGTCGGCATCTTTTTTGAAGTCTTGCACGGTACCACCGTAGTTGGCTTTGCCTCCAATGCCGCCGTTGTAGTCGAGCGAAATATTATAGATTGGGTCACAATAAATTAAATCTATCTGCGTCTTGCCGACCAACTTCTTTACCGTTTCCGGGTCGAGCGAGTCGCTGCAAATAAGGCGATGCGGCCCAAGTGCATAAATGTCCCCGAGCTTTGCTTTGGCCTTTTTGATTTTCTTTATCTCCTTATCAACATCAAACTGGTCATCGGTTACTTCCAGCGAGTCGGCAAAGATAACCGAAAGGTCGCTGTCGTCGAAGCCGGAGATGAGCATGGTATCTAGCTCGAAGTACTCCGAGAGCATCTCGTAATCCCAAGATCCTTGCACGCGGTTGCTGGTCAGCAGATACTGCTCGTACTCTGCTTTGGAGAGCTTGCGGTTCGGCACACGCACGTCGATTTTCTTGTCGCCATGACCGAGCAGTTGCATTACCGCGATACGCTGATGTCCAGCAACGATTTTGTTGTCGGTATCGATGGCCGGTATCTCTACTAGCCCAAACTTTTCTAAACTTTGAGTCGAGATCAGCGATTTGCTTCTCCGACATCTTGCGAGGGTTCTTTTTAAAGGGGAGCAAATCCTTGACCCTGCGCTGCTCAGTAGACCAAACCAGTTGCTTTGCCATATGTATAAGTGAGAAGAGGGGTTTTACAAGCCTCCTCTCTTAGCTACTGCTGAGATTTCGGCAGAGGCCGAATATATGGCTAGGAATATGCAGATTTGTTTTTCAGATAGACGAAAACACCCGCCGATATTTCGGTGGGTGTGATGATGAATTATTTAATCGAGGAAGTTTTGGGGGTCGTCCTCTTCTTTGTAGCTATCCTCATGGAACTTTTTGCCGGAGGAGTGCAGCTCGCCTTTGCCGCGCAAGAGAGCCTCGGGTTTGAGTGTAAATTTTGGGCGGTACCCTTCGACAGGGTCATACTTCAAGAAAGGGTCGCTGCTAATCCCAAAAGCTTCTTGTAGTTTTTCGGATAAGTTCTGTTTCAATTTTTCACACGCGCCCGGAGTGATGCCAAGGTGGAGGGACAAACTCTTTATTGTCGGTTTAAACTTTTTTGTTTCTACTATCACTGCCATCTGTAAGAGAAGCCCCCATTGTTTGTCGGGAGTGCGATCCTTCGTATTCTTTCTGTCGAAATTGAGCGCTGCGTAGTCGTACGGTCCTATCAACTTTCTTTTGTAAAAGACGCGTAGAGTGTGTGCATCTGCTAATCGCAACTCCGTATCATCCCACGTTGCTCCGACGGGCATCGGCACAATTGAAATTGGGGCGACAGGAGTCTGTAGCACGTCTCTTTGGAGGAGTGCCGCTACTTTATCCACGATAGTATCCATCGTGGATTCGTCTAGTCTCACTATCATAGGGCCAGCAGATCGGAGTCGGGGTACGTATTCAATCGGTTCCTCTATGCGGTAAGAAGTGAGTATAGGAGCCATCGTTGGCAATACGGGCAGTGAAATACTCTGTACCATTTCCTGCAAACGCACCCAGTCGTCAATGAACGGCTGCGTAGCGCGGGCGATCTCCTCTGCCGCACGCGTCATAGGTGCAAGTGCTTCGGTGATGCGTCGGTGCATCTCGGCCTGTTGCTCGATGAAAAGAGCGAAGGGTTTGTATGCCTGTGCCACCGACTCACTCATTTCTTTGTGTGTACGCCAGACATCCTCCAAGTCGCGCATCACGCCCGGTCCAAACATCTCCACAATATCGATTTCGCGTTCCTCTGCCATACCTTCAATTATATCCCAATTTGACACTTTTTTAGTGTATTTTCTTGTGGGGTATCGGCAGCTTGCCTGGGATGCCAGCCAGCAATAAACCCAATAAATTAAGTATGAAAACCAATGTACTCTCGTATGCCGATTACCAAAAGAAGCTTCAGCACCTTAACAGTCCTGAGGAGATAGCCGCCTTTGCCCAAGAGCTTATCGCTCCTGCACTGGTTCGGTTAGGCCAATCCTCAGCAACAGAAACTGACGAAGTGGAGGAAGAAGATATCGCTACTCCGGCGCGAAAAATCCCTAAACTCAAGATGAGTCGCAAGACAGTCATGACAAATCCGTGGCACGACCTTGTCGGCAACGAAAACGACGCGATGGTCATAGATCTTTACGCCAAAGGACTCACGACCCGCGACATCGCCAACTACATGAGAAATAATCATGGGGTTGAAATGTCGCAGCCATCGGTATCAGCAATTACCGACAAAGTGTTTCCCTTAGTCAAAGAGTGGCAGGCGCGTCCGCTCTCGCCATGCTATCCGATTATCTATCTCGACGGCATGCACTTCAAAGTGAGGGAGGCCGGGAAGATTGCGTCAAAGTGCGCGTACATCGCGCTCGGCGTAACACCGTTCGGGCAAAAAGAAATCCTCGGTATTTGGATTAGCGAAACCGAGGGCGCAAAGTTTTGGCTTAGCGTTTTGAGTGACATCAAAAATCGTGGTGTCGACGACGTGCTCATTGTCTGTGTCGACGGCCTCAAAGGATTTCCTGATGCCATCAAAACCATCTACCCGAAGGCTGAAGTGCAGAGCTGCATCGTGCATCAAATTCGTCACACGGTGATGTTCATTCCGCACAAAGACAAGGAGCAGTTCTGTATTGATCTTAAAAAAGTCTACACCGCTCACAACGAGGAAGCGGGGCGCGAGGCACTTCACGAAGTCATGGATCGTTGGCCGCAATATCGCTCGTACCTCAAATCGTGGGAAGACCGATGGGCAGACTTGGCTCCGTTCTTTAGCTATCCGGAGCCAGTCCGCAAAACCATCTACACCACTAACACGATTGAAAACCTCAATCGCCAGTTTAGAAAAGTGACCAAGACAACCGTCGTGTTTCCGCACGATGATTCTCTCTTGAAATTGCTTTGGCTCGCTCAAACAGACCTCTCTAATAAGTGGACCATGCCGGTCAGGAACTGGGGAGAGGCCATGGCTCAGCTTACCATTCTGTTCCCGGATCGCGTGCAGTTCTAGCTCATTAATGACCATTAACTAACCGCTCGGCTGGCGTTTACAGCGTGACACGGTACCCGGCAAAAAAGCACAGCATACTGCTGCGCTTTTTTGTTGTGTGGCCTCACATTCTGCCCAAAAGTTTACAGGCCACGTTACTGCTGGAAGTCCAGAAAAAATGTAAACTTTGTAAAGTAGACCCAGACCGAGCGGCCTCGCTCTGCTATACTGAAATTCCCCAAAGAAGCCTTACGGGGTCTCACACAGGGCGGTCTGAGACCGAGCGGGGGCACCAGAGTTTGACCCAGTATTTTTTTGCTGTATACCTAACACAGAGCTAACAACCACAGGAGGATGAAATGAAGGGAGCTGGTGTTTTACTGCTGCTCGCTTTCCTGATTCCTTCTGTTGCGTTGGCACAAGGGATTCCTATAAGGAGCGAGGTAACTATTTACGTTCCACTAGAAGTGGAGATGTGGAATGATCCTCCAAAAAAGAACTCCACACACGCTTTCAAATACAAAGAGGCGTGCAAGATACAACAAGGAGGCTCTATTCGTGTGGAGAGATACCATATAGATACGGACGATTACACCGTCCGATATTATGTCCAAGGTTTACAAGAGGGTATTTCGTGCCCGGACGGGACCATCTTCTTTATGGAGGAAAAGCAATTGAAAGAGTTGCTCAAGCAAAAGTAGGGTGCATGGGGAATCGTGCGCCTTTTTCTTATCTTATATAGTTAGAAGGTGAAGAAAAAATATTTTATATGGGCAGGGGCGCTGCTTTTACTTACCGCAGTTGGTGTTGCAAATTCAGGTGATTTTATTTCGCACTACGGACATGTGGTGCAAAAAACTGCTGCGGGAGATTCTGGAATTTCTATATCACCGCTGGAAATTAATACGGTATCGCCAGATTATTTTTCTCTTGTTACAGAACCCGCGGATGGAACGCCACCAATATTATCGCGAATTGAAAATGCGAAGACCTCTGTTGATTTAGTAATGTACGCGCTCGACGACACGCAAGTAGAGCAAGCGCTTGGTGCGGCAGTTGCGCGCGGTGTAAAAGTTCGGGTCTTGTTGAACGGCGGATATTACGACACAAAGGAGCCGGCGAATGATGCATCATATGCAGCGTTGCAAAAAGTAGGCGTGCCGGTTGAATGGACGCCAACAAGTTTTGCACTGACGCATCAAAAGACACTTGTGCTTGATGGTAACGATGCACTTATCATGACGTTTAACTTACAAACAAAATATTACACAACAGGCCGCGACTTTGCAGTTGATGATACCGACTCGAACGATGTCGCGGCTATTGAAAAAACATTTGATGCCGATTGGGAGGGAACCCCACAAAATGAGGGTATCGCAGGGCAGGGCGATGATTTAGTTTGGAGCCCGGGCTCGGAAGACGAAATGTTGTATCTTATAAATTCTGCAACATCGACATTAAAAATTTATAACGAAGAGATGGATGACACGGATATTACAAACGCGCTTGTTGCAGCAGCAAAACGTGGCGTACAGGTGCAGGTAGACATGACGTATGCCACCGACTGGAGGCCCGCGTTTACACAATTAGAAAACGGGGGAGTGGAGGTGCGTACGTTCGCATCTTCATCAAAAATCATCTACATACACGCCAAGATGATTTTGGCCGACGGCGCGCGTGTATTTCTGGGTTCTGAAAATTTCTCCGACTCATCACTCAATAAAAATAGAGAATTGGGCTTGGTACTCACGTCGCCTATGATTATCGGGCAATTAAACGCTACATTCGATTCCGATTGGGTAAGGGCTCGGCCTTTTGTAATCCCGAAATAAATAAGGTATCGTGAAGTCGTTAGGGTAGTGAGGGCGATTAGCTCAGTTGGTAGAGCAACTCATTTACACTGAGAAGGTCACAGGTTCGAGTCCTGTATCGCCCACTAATGACGCATCGTAACCTCTTGCAGGCCAAGGGCTGGGGAGCCCCAGAAGACGACGGGAAGGAGTCTCATCGTTCTATTCCTATTCCCAAAAGCGGCTCATGGCTGTGGAAGCTGCTCGCATTTTCGGGGCCTGGGTATTTAGTGGCGGTCGGTTATATGGACCCGGGCAACTGGGCAACCGACTTGGTCGGAGGTTCCTCCTTTGGGTACAAACTTTTGTCTATTGTGCTGCTGTCGAGTTTGGCGGCAATTTTGTTGCAGTACTTGTCTGCAAAGCTTGGTATTGCGACGGGCCGTGATTTGGCCGAACTAACCCGTGAAAGTGTGTCCAAACCCGTCGCCATATTTTTGTGGCTGATGGCCGAAATTATGATTATCGCCTGTGACTTGGCGGAGGTGATAGGTACAGCCGTTGCACTTGAATTGTTGTTTGGGATCCCGATTGTGTGGGGTGTCATTATCACCGCGCTCGACGTGTTCCTCCTTTTATATTTACAGAAAAAAGGTTTGCGATTGCTCGAGGCGCTTGTCGTGTGCCTTATTGCAATCATCGCTGTGTCGCTTGGTATCGACGTTATACTTTCGCATCCGCACTTCCTCGGTGTACTTTCTGGGTTTGTACCGGCACGCGCGATATTTACTAACAAGGATATGCTGTATGTAGCCATTGGTATCATTGGGGCGACCGTGATGCCCCATAACTTATATTTGCACTCGGCACTTTCCCAAACACGGAAATATGAAGAGACAGGAGAGGGCAAAAAACAGGCGATTTTTTACACAGGTGTTGATTCAGCTATTGCACTGTCTTTTGCTTTTGTTATTAACGCCGCAATACTTGTGCTCGCAGCATCTGCATTCAATGCGCATGGTCTTACAGAAGTCTCTGATATTTCACATGCGTACACTCTGCTCGCGCCGCTTTTGGGCGCGAGCGGGGCATCGATATTATTTGCGGTAGCGCTCTTGGCGGCGGGGCAGAACTCGACAGTGACAGGCACCATGGCCGGGCAGATAATAATGGAAGGATTTTTACAGTTGCGCATCCAGCCGTGGTTTCGGCGTGTTATTACCCGCGGGCTCGCGATTGTCCCGGCTATTTTGTTTATCGTATATTTTGGCGCAAACAACGTAACGGAGCTGTTGGTATTTTCGCAGGTGATACTTTCGATACAGCTGCCGTTTGCAATGATTCCCCTTGTGTTATTTACCGGCAATGCAAAACGTATGGGGAGTTTCGTAAATGCCCGCTGGCTCCAGATACTTGCCGTATTTGTTGCGGTTGCTATAACGGGTTTAAACGTCTGGCTTGTGTGGAGCGTCTTCGCGTAAGATAGATGAACACCGTTATGAATGAACCAACAATACTTTTTGAAGATGCAGATATTATTGTCGTTGATAAACCGTCTGGGATGATCGTGTACCCAGACGGCAAGCACGATTATCCGGCTCTCGATGCATGGCTTACCGAGAAATATGGCGCGGGGAATTTTCATTTCGTGCATCGGCTCGATAGGGAAACATCGGGGGTACTCTTGCTCGCGCGGAGCGAAAAAGTGTACGAGTTTATGAAAGAGCAATTTCAAGAGCGCGAAGTGAGGAAGATCTATCGCGCGTTTGTGCACGGCGTTATACAAGACGAGCGCGGCATTATCGACAAGCCGATAGGTAACTCGCGCGGAGGTAAGGGGCCCCGCTCTACAAAGAAACCTCACGGTATTTTGCGCGACGCACTCACCGCGTACCGTGTTATTGGGCGCTCCTCGACTTCGCTCGGAATAAACGGGGCAACGTATGTTGAAGTGTTCCCAAAAACTGGCCGCACGCACCAAATTCGCGTGCATTTTTCATCAATCCAGCATCCAATAGTCTGCGACCAACTCTACGCTCCCAGCCGCCCCAAAATTCTCGGGTTCGACCGCCTCGCGCTTCACGCCCTTTCGCTCACTATCACGATGCCGCCGGGAAAAGCCTCGCCGGTGGACGGTCTACGGCCGAGGGAGATGACATTTACCGCACCGCTACCCCCCGAATTCATTGCAGCAGAGGCAGAATTGCGCCAGTAAGCGCAATGTGGTACAGTCTCTTCACATGAAATCGGCAGTTAAAACATCCACAGTAAATATGGCAGAGCGCGCAGCTCTCGGGATCCGCTCGGGCGACACTGTGCGTGTCTGGCAGAACATCGTCGAACTCAAAAAAGGCAAGGCTGCCAACAAAAAAGAGATAACAACCAAAAACCTCCGCCGCCAGGCGTTTGAAGGCTTGGTGCTTGCGGTCAAGCACGGTACCGAGTCTGGTGCGATGTTTACCGTCCGCAAAGTCTCTTCGGGTGTGGGTGTTGAAAAAATCTTCCCGCTCTACTCGCCTATGATCGACGAAGTCGAAGTACTCCGCCGCGCACGCACTCGCCGCGCAAAACTTTACTTCATCCGCCGCAAGGCAGCTTCGGAAGTGAAGCGTGCAATGCGCAAATCTATCCGCATCGACGCGCCTGTTAAAGGGGTGGTCGCAGATGAGCCTGAAACGGAAGCTTCTGAAGAAGTTGCAGCAGCAGAATAATTTAAAAAATATTAAAAGAAAAAACCGGATGTTCTCCGGTTTTTTCTTTACCTACGTGTGCCCAGGAGAGGACTCGAACCTCCAACCCCTTGCGGGGGCTACCACCTCAAGGTAGTGCGTCTACCAATTTCGCCACCTGGGCATATGCACTCGTGCACTATAGCGGACAGCAACACTTTTTTCAATCATCCGTTACAATATGTCCATGGAAGCACTTTTTTTAATCCTACTCGGGTTTGTGCCGGCGACGCTTATTGCACATTTTTATGGATACTCACCGGTGTTTGTATTCTTTTTGTCAGCAGTTGCCATTATCCCACTCGCAAAATTTATTGGAGAGGGGACCGAAGAGCTTTCAGCCAGGACGAGCCCTGCGTGGGGCGGCTTGCTTGGTGCGACGTTTGGCAACGCAGTCGAACTCATTATCGGCATCTTCGCGCTCCGCGCAGGATTGTTTGAAGTAGTAAAAGCATCTATCACAGGTTCCATTATTGGAAATATTTTACTAGTGCTTGGCACCGCAATGTTGCTTGGCGGTGCGCGTCGCGAAAAGCAGGTCTTTAACAAAACGGGTGCTTTGGCTGGAGCCTCAACACTTTTTTTGGCGACTATCGCGCTTGTGATGCCTGCGATATTTTTAGAAACCGCACCGAACGTGAGTGCTTCGGTTGTTGAAAATTTAAGTATTCTCGTGTCAGTAGGCCTTGTTGTTATGTATGCGGCAGGGCTCTTCTTTTCACTCCGCACCCACAAACATTTGTTTACTGAAAACTTGGGTGAGTACAAACCTCACTGGAGCAAAACTCAAAGCATTCTCGTGCTTTTTTGTGCGACCGTCGCCACAGCGCTGATGAGCGATATATTAGTTGGCGCTATCACTCCGCTTACACAAGAGCTACACTGGAGCCAACTCTTTATCGGCGTTATTGTCATTGCACTTATTGGAAACATTGCCGAACACTATTCGGCCGTGATGCTCGCAGTCAAAAATAGAATGGACACCGTGCTGCAAATTTCTATCGGCTCGGCAACGCAAATTGCAATGCTCGTCGCGCCATTCTTGGTGCTCGTCTCCATACTGATACATAAACCAATGAACCTTGTGTTCAATATCTTCGAGCTTGTTTCAATTGTATTGGCTGTACTTATCGTCAACGTTATGGTCGCCGATGGCGAGAGCAACTGGCTTGAAGGCGCACAACTTGTCGTTGCATACCTCATCGTCGCGGTCGCGTTTTTCTTCCACCCGTAGCCTGCGAGGGTTCCATCCATAAGTTGTCCTATTGGTTTCTGCTTTTATCCACAAACCAAAGTATTTACTTTTATATTGAACAGCACATACTACATGTATGGCCTTAGTACGCTCGTGCATAATTTGTAAAAAGAAATTTAATACAAAACCGTATTTTGTAGAACGCGGTGCGGGGAAATATTGCTCCGCGACCTGTCATCATCAGGGGTTACGGAAAGGAAAGTTGTTAGCATGTTTTATTTGCAAGAAAGAAACATATAAATCCCTTAAAGCGTTGAAGAGCTCCAAAAGTAAAAAGTTTTTTTGTAGCAAGTCGTGCCAAACTACTTGGAGGAACTCTGAATTTATTGGCTCAAAACACGCAAATTGGGTAGAAGGTTTGTATGCTTATAGAAGTGTTCTCACCAGGCATGGGGTTCCTGCGATATGCAGGCGGTGCAAAATTACTGATAAAAGAATGTTGGCAGTTCATCATATAGATCAAAATCGAAAGAATAATAAGGTTGAAAATCTTACCTGGCTTTGTCATAACTGCCACCATCTAATCCACAGACATCCGGAAGAGAGAAAGAAGATACACGTTTAGCTAAATGTGTGCTATAAAAACAGCGTTCGCTTATATGGTGCCCATGGTGTAACGGTTAACACTCAAGTTTGTGGAACTTGCAATGAGAGTTCGATTCTCTCTGGGCACCCACGGTTTTCAGTCCTATTTAGGCTTGTGAGCAAGGCATCCGTATTCAGAGATGAAGCAAATAATAACACTCACTCTCTTTTTCACATCGCTACAAAAAAAGAGCTTGAAGACGCAGATGTGTCTTTAATCTCGGCGCTCATCAATAGTATCAACGAGTCAATCTAGGTTATGAACAGGGAACAATTCAAAATTTGGGAAAAGCAAAAAAGACGTGAATATGAACTAGAACTTGAAAAATTACAAGAAAACTTTGCTGCGCGTGGTCTAGCATATTCTGGTATACGTAATAGAGCCGAAGCTGATCTAAAAACAAAATATGAAGATGAAATTGAATTTAAACGGTTAAGTATTGAAAATAATATGGCGGATGACTTTGAAAAAATGAGTGAAGATGAACTTAATGCAATCGTTAGAAGGAATGAAAACTCATATGTACCAACGAGCAGATTTAATCACGCGAAGAATGAGCTCGAGATCCGTCATAGGAAAAAAATGGAAGAAATAGCCTCAAGAGGTTCAGGTTTCAGTCTTGTGGCAGGCGATATTAAAAACAGCACTATAAGTGGCAATACGGTAAATGCTTTTAATACCCATGTAAATGCAGAAAAAGAAAGTGTTTGGAGTAAATTTTTCTGGATATTTATAATTGGAATAGTTGTTATAGTTGTCGGAGGATTGTTGTTGAAATATGTATTTGGTGTTTAAAATTTTTAGATTAAAAAGATTCAAGTCTGCAACATCCCAACAACACAATGAAAAATCTAATTCCAAAAGACAGTCGTTATCTCCCGATGGTTCAGCAACAATGGTGCTGTGCACCTGCGTGTATCTCCATGGTTATGTATAAGCACAAACTCCCGCTTCTGCCTCAAGAAGTGCTTGGGTATCACTTTGGTCTAACTGTCCCACCTAAAGCTCAAAATCTGTTTTGGGCACCTCGAAAAGGGAAAATGCCAAAGTCCGGCTGGGGCACGCAGATTGGTTTAGGCAAAAAAGAATTTGATACTACCGCAGTGTTTAAGAAACTGAAGATTCAACTTCAGATGACGTATCACTGCAGCAAAGATTTTACACAAGAAAGCTTGCTTGATTTTTTACAAAAGATTGAGAAAAAGAATGGCGACGCACTTTTGTGTTTTGATGCAGGAGTGTTGGCTGGTACGAAGTATCGAGGTGGCCATGTCTGTGTATTTGACCGAGTGGATTCAAAGAAACAAACTGTCCGTCTTATAGACCCATCACAAAATCAACCAAAATGGAGAGAAGTAAAACTGTCTGCTTTGTATAAGGCAATGATGTACCACTGGGACAAAAGCGGAGGAGTATGGGAGTTTTCTAAACTTAAATAACTTATGGATACACAAAAAACACCAGAAGAATATTATAAGTCTCTCCCAAAAAAGTATATGGGCGCTGGAGCGCTTTTGTTTAATGAAGAGAGTAAATTTCTGATAGTAAAACCGACCTACAAACCTGGATGGGAAATTCCAGGAGGCATAGTTGAAGCGGAAGAAGCACCTGCCGACGCCGCAGTTCGAGAGATACAGGAAGAGATAGGACTTGAACTAAAGAATCCTACGCTGCTTTCCCTTCAGTATGTGCCCAATATAGACAGCAAAGGAGATCGCCTTTTGTTTATATTTGATGGGGGAACTCTCAGCCAAGAACAAATAGACTTAATACATCTGCCTGTTACAGAACTTAGTGAATATAAATTTATTTCAGAAACCGAAGTGCCGAGCTTCTTTGAAGACAAGAAGAACTTTCAAGATAGAATTTTAGCAGCGGTACAAGCTAAAAAACAGAACACGTTCTTTTATTTAGAGGCTAAAGAATAAAGGTTTAACTCTAAATAAATATGAGAACCGTAAAGAAAGACATAGTATCGGCAGTTATTTACTCCAAAGAGGGGAAAATCTTTCAGGGGATGAAAGCATCCGATCCACATAATATTTATCACGACTGTTGGCATATACCTGGCGGAGGAGTTGAGCCTGGAGAAGAGTATCTTCACGCTCTTACTAGAGAATGCGAAGAAGAAATTGGTTTAGATATTAGTATCTATCCCATTGAATTGCTGGATGATAAGGGCTTTGGCAAAGGGGAGAAAACCTTGCGTGATACAGGAGAGAGGGTTATCCAAGACATGCATTTTATTACCTACAAAATCACCATAGACAAATCTGCCACAGAAGTACCCATTCATCTTGCTGATAATGAATTTGTAAAATATGAATGGACTGAGCCAAAAGAACTAAAGAATAGAAAATTGACACCTCCGTCGGTAGAGCTATTTACCCGATTAGGTTATCTTTAAGATATGAAACTTCTGCTCACGTCAGGTGGCCTGACAAACAAATCAATAGAAAAGGCGCTTTTTGATTTGGTTGGTAAAAAAGCAGAAGACACTTCCTTAGTTTTCATTCCTACGGCCTCGAATGTTGAGACGGAGGATAAAGATTGGCTTATCAATGACCTTATCAATATTCGTAAACAAGGTTTTAAGGCAGTTCATATTACGGATATTTCTGCAGTTCCAGAAGATATTTGGCGACCACAGATGGAAGCAGCGGATGTTTTGTTTTTTGAAGGTGGAAACACATATCACCTTATGCATTGGATAACTAAGTCTGGTTTAATAAATATCCTGCCTGAACTCTTGAAGACAAAGGTATATGTCGGACTAAGCGCTGGAAGTATGGTAACTAGTCCAGACTTGGCATTACGACTATCCCAATTGATATATGGTGATGAAATTGAAAAAGAGAATATGGTTGGATTGAACTACACCGATTTTTATTTCCTGCCTCATCTCTACTCTCCCTATTTCCCAATACGTAATGCGGACAGACTTGAAGAAGTTGCCAAAACATTTTCTAAGAAGATTTATGCACTAGACGACCAGTCTGCACTGAAGATTGTCGATGGGAAGGTTGAGATGGTCAGTGAGGGGAAGTATCTGGAATTCAACTAAGGAGATTCTCCATTAGGGAAGTAGCCCCTGCGGTTGCTTGTGTCCAGAAATAAGCTTATCCTGAAAGCTCCGTAGCTTAGAAGCAACAGAACTCAAGTCTTGTAGAAAATCCACTATTGGTTTTGAGTTTTGAACCGTCAGGCACCCAGAGGTTACGCTAAAAACTGTACGAGCTTATCGAGCTGCTGATTCCAGCCCTGCTCCATGCCGCCAATCATTTGTTCGGTGCCAGGAGCAGTACCTTCGGCGCTTGTCGTGACAGTGAGATATGTGCCGTTGTCCGCGGCTTCCAATGTGACAGATGTTGTGCCAGTGAGTAATACATTGCCTGCCTCGTCTACCGCGTTATTGCTAAAAACTAATTTCTCCGGCTTGATAATTTCTTCGAACATCCCCTTCATTGGCCATCGTGCTCCCGCAAGTGGGCCTAATGTGTCACCTGCGAGCATGACAATATACAAGGCTCCGCCGACTTTAAGTTCAATATCGCATTCAGGAATGGTAACGCCATCAGGGCCCCACCATTGTTTTACCTCGTCGGCATCAGTGAATGCTCGCCAAACGCGTTCAGGAGCAACGTCAAGCACGCGGTTTAATGTAATTTCTTTTTTCATATATCTAGAATACACTAACAACCAAAAGAGAATATGAAAAAGAAAGAAACTACATCTTGGGGGCCGGTTGCGGACTGGTATAGCTCCTATTTGGAAGACACTGAAGACTCCTATCAACGGCAGGTTATTTTGCCGAACTTGTTGCGGGTACTGGATGTAAAAGAGGGAACACGGGTGTTAGATATTGCCTGCGGGCAGGGATTTTTTACGCGCGAAATGGCTTCGGCTGGGGCTGAGGTTGTGGGTGCTGACATCGCTCAAAGTTTAATTACCGAAGCAAAAAAACTTTCACCAAAAGAGATTCAGTATTATGTCGCACCTGCTGATAATTTAAATTTCACCAAGAGCGCCCAGTTTGATATTGCAACTATTATTTTGGCGATACAAAATATTAAAAATATTGATGGCGCATTTGCTGAAGCGAAGCGAGTACTTAAACCCAATGGGAGGTTAGTGCTCGTGATGATGCATCCGGCATTTCGCATACCTGGCTGTTCGAGTTGGGGTTTTGATGATGCTACGAACATACAGTATCGTCGTATCGATGTGTATTTGTCGGCACAAAGCAAAGAAATACTTGTGCATCCGGGTAAAGAAAACAGCCCAACAACAATTTCGTACCATCGCTCACTCCAGGATTTTTCAAAAGCACTTTTTAAAGCAGGTTTTTCAATCACACGCCTTGAAGAATGGATTTCCCACAAACAAAGCCAAAAAGGTCCGCGGGGGAACGCAGAAGATACAGCACGTAAAGAAATCCCGATGTTTTTAATGATCGAAGCTCGCACAATCTAGGTGTAGTATTCAAACGTATGTCCAAGAAACCAAAAGAAAAAATGCAGAAGGTGGCGCTTGGTGTGACGCGCTGGATAGGCTCACCACAGTCCATCTTTCTCCACACGGCTGTTTTCGTAATGGGTATGGTCATCGTGTCCCTCCAGATATTTTCTTTCAACGCAGTACTTTTAGTTTTTAATACAATGGTGTCGCTTGAGGCAATTTATCTAGCGCTGTTTATCCAAATGACAGTTAACTACACATCAGCTTCGATAGAAGAAGTCGAACAGGACATTGATGAGATCCAGGAAGACATCGACGAGATTCAGGAAGATGTGGACGAAATCCAAGAGGATGTTGATGAAATTCAGGAAGACGTTGAAGAGATGACCGAGGACGAAAAAGAGGAAGAGGCGCTCCATGCCGGGCAGACAAAGACGCTTGAGGAAATACAAATAGGTTTGAAAAAGCTTATTATCGACATCGAGCGTTTGCAAAATAAATAATACTTTTCTAGAGTAGATATATGAAAGGATTTAGAGATTTTATATTGCGCGGCAATGTCGTCGACTTGGCAGTCGGTGTTATGGTTGGTTCGGCCTTCAGTGCCGTCGTCACATCACTCGTAAAAGATTTGCTCACGCCATTTATTGCGGCCTTGGTGCACGAGCCGGACTTTTCAAAAATGACATTCACTATCCACGGGAGCCAGTTCTTGTATGGGGACTTCATTAACGCGTTTGTATCCTTCCTTATTATTGCAAGCACCATTTATTTCTTTATAGTGCTGCCAGTCAACAAATTACTTACACGCTTCCAGGGCGCACCCGAGTCTCCTAAAAAGTCGAACGAGGAAAAGCTGCTTGAAGAAATCCGCGACTTGCTCAAAAACCCTCCTGGAGAGAAGCCCGAGTAATGGTATACTTTTGAAATGTCTGAGCACAAAAAAGTAGAAATTTCCCCTTCGGTCGCCATTATCATCGCTGGTATTATCATCGCCGGAGCTATTGTATTTACAAACAATCATGCACCCGCTGCAGCTGTCGCTGCGGGCACCGGTGTGGCACCTACTATTTCTGCCGCGAGCATCCGTCCGCCGACCTCGGGGGACCATATCATAGGTTCGCCGACGGCACCCATTGTTCTTATTGAATACTCGGACTTCCAATGCCCCTACTGCCAGATGATTTATCCGACCCTGCAAAAAATTGTGAGCGAGTCGAATGGACAAATCGCGTGGGTCTACCGCGAATTTCCACTGACAAGCATCCACCCGCAAGCTGGGCCGGCTGCAAATGCAGCAGAGTGTATCTCGGCACAGCTCGGAAACACTGGCTTCTGGAAATATGCGGACACGGTGTTTACCAATCAAGCGTCGCTCAACCCAGCATACTCTGCACAATTAGCGCAGCAGTTTGGTGCCGATATGACCAAGTACAGCCAATGCATCACGGCCTCGACCTATCAAAAAAATATTGATGCCGACACCGCCGAGGCAGAAGCCGCAGGTGGTACCGGCACGCCGTTTACCATTGTCCTTAATACCAAAACAGGGAAAGCGGCTCCTATTTCAGGCGCGCTTCCGTACGCGCAGATTATGTCGGTAATAAAGAGCGTACAGTAACGTCTAAAGAGTGTATGAACGGATTATTTGAAGGTCACGCAGGAGAGAATTTGCGTAAGGCATTATTTGTAACCGTCGTTGTGTTTGCAGTCTTTTTAGCCGTTGAAGTAACAACCGGCCTTTTGCAAATGCGCTACATTGGCGCGGGGATTGCAGCAGCTAACACAATTACGGTAAGCGGACATGGCCAAGCTCTTGGCGTGCCGAATATCGCGACGTTTACATTTTCTGTTGTGTCCGACAGATCAACCGTTGCTGCGGCACAAGCAGATGCGACAACAAAAGCAAATGCAACGACTGCGTACCTGACAGGTGCGGGTGTTGCCGCGGCAGATATTCAAACGAGTAATTATTCCATCGAACCCCAATACAGCTATAACAGCCCGGTCTGCACGAACGGCTTCTGCCCTCCGTCTAATCAGAACATTAACCGGCTATGAAGTAAGCCAAACCACAACGGTGAAAGTCCGTGATACATCTAAGGCGGGCACATTGCTTGCCGGAGTTGGAAGTACAGGTGCGACACAGGTCAGTGGCCTCACCTTTACCTTCGATGACCCGACATCAGTACAGACAGACGCGCGTAACAAAGCAATTGCTGATGCAAAAACAAAAGCGCAGGCGCTCGCACAGCAACTCGGTGTCTCGCTTGTGCGTGTCACTGCGTTCAACGAAAATACTGGCGGCACGAGCCCCATGCCCATGGTCTACAACATGGCTACAGCTTCGGGCGGGGCAGCAGCAAGTGCTCCAAATATCTCCGTTGGCCAAAATAATGTTACTGACGATGTTTCTGTGACCTACGAAATTCGATAATTCCTACTACTTGACTCGGGCGTTTAAAACCCCTACTATGTGGCTATATAAGCCCCGGGAGGGGTTTTAAAATTGGCAAATTTAACCAAGAAAGAGCGCCGCGTCCAAAGGACGATTACGCGGCATGATTTCGACAAAATCAATGTTTAATTACTTTAAAGACGTTCGCGCAGAAATGAGACACGTATCGTGGCCGACTCGCCGCCAAGCTATTGTATATACAGTGGTGGTTATTGCTGTATCGCTCGTAACTGCCGTTTACCTCGGGCTGCTGGACTACTTCTTTTCTTTCATCATCCAGAAGGTTATCTAGTTCTTTATCCACCCAATTTTTTATCTATGGCAAAACAAGACACAAGCGTTGGGCGAGCATGGTACGCGATCCATACATACGCGGGCTACGAGAACGCCGTTGCGCGCAACCTAAAGCAGCGTATCGAATCACTCGGCCTCACTGACAAAATTTTTAATGTTGTTGTCCCAACCGAGCGCACCGTCAAAATTAAAGGCGGCCGCCGTGTTGAGGAGGAAGAAAAGGTGTACCCAGGTTACGTGCTCGTCGACATGATAGTGGACGACCAGTCGTGGTTTGTTGTACGCAACACCCCTCGCGTTACTGGTTTCGTTGGCTCAGGAGTCAACCCCGTACCGCTTGCACAGTCGGAAGTCGACACCCTACTTGGCCGCATGCAGGAGAAGGAAGGCTCGGTCAAACATGCTATTGATGTTGTCGTTGGCGACTCGGTCGTCATTGTTGATGGTCCGTTTAAGGAACTTGATGGCAAGGTGGGCGAGGTGGACGAAAGCCGTGGCAAAATTAAAGTGCTTGTCTCGATGTTCGGCCGCGAAACTCCTGTCGAGCTGGACTTTTTGCAAGTAAAGCGTATATAAGGTAGTATCCTAAGGCTTATCAATCGCGACGAAGGCAAACCGGCCTCGTCCTGCGAAGTAGGATCGAGAGGGTTGCCGCAGAAGCAGAGTAAATATCATGGCAAAGAAAATAACTAAAAAACTGAAAATCATCGCACCGGCAGGCAAGGCAACGCCGGCGCCTCCCTTGGGTACGACACTCGGCCCCGCCGGTATCAATATCGGCGAGTTCGTAAAGCGCTTTAACGATGCTACCAAGGACATGATCGGCGACATGGTGCCGTGCGAGATCACCATCTACGAAGACCGCTCATATGATTTTGTATTAAAGACTGCCCTTGCATCGGGCCTTATCCTCAAGATGCTCAAGGCAGAAAAGGGTTCGGGCAAGCCTAATACAGCCAAAATTGGCACTATAACAAAAGACCAGCTCCGCCAGATTGCAGAGCTTAAAATGCCAGACCTCAATGCCAACACCATTGATGCCGCAATGAACATCATTGCAGGCACTGCTCGAAGCATGGGCGTAGACGTTAAATAATTAACGTCTACGAGCCGCAGACGCGACGGCGTCGAGGCGGGCCCGCGCAATTTTCCAGCTGGAAAATATGTGTGGGTGGACGTTAAATAATCTATCTTTCTAACGTAACCCAGGAATATGCGAGCCCGTTGTGCTCGCGTTTTTCTTTTGAAATTTCTTTAGTAAATTCTTGTTCGTATTCAGGGAAAAATGTATCCGCTTCTCTTGTATCGTCAATAAGGGTGAGATAGAGGCGGTCAACAAAGGGAAGTGCTTGTTTATATAAGTCAGCACCGCCGCCGATATGTATTTCTTCTTGATCTAATTCGCGAGCTTTTTCTAATCCTTCTTCAAGGGAATGAACAACTGAAACTCCTTCATATTTCCAATCTGCATCACGAGTTACAACAATATTAGTACGGCCAGGGAGTGGTTTGCCCAATATTGAAATAATAGATTCGAATGTTTTACGGCCCATGATTATTGGGTGTCCAAGTGTGAGTGCCTTAAAGCGCTTCATGTCTTCTGGAATATGCCACAAAAGCTCGTTGTTTTTCCCGAGCTCGCCGTTTTTGCCAATGGCTACAACTATAGCAACGCGTGCTGCCATATTATTGTTCGGCAGGAAAATCTTTTTTAAGCTTTTTTATATCCCCGTTGAAAATGAACTTCATTTCGGATGCTTTTTCTTTTTTGCCTTTCTCGACAACATCCTTTTGATGCCAGCGGCTTTTTCGTGGAGTCACTTTATGAGCAAGCTCTTCAAATACAATCTGGCAGAAGCGCTCACCCGGGTGGAGTTGGATAACTTGGGAGCGAGTGTTGTTACGGATAGGCAGTGTAAGAGGGCCCTCGTATCCGGAGTCGATAATGCCAGTCAAATCTACCGACAACCCTTTTCTGTTTACTGACGAGCGGGGATAGAGCACGGCCATCAGGTCATCAGGCACTTTTATTGTTTCAAACGTCGAGACTAATACATATTCTTCAGGGAGAAGGTCAAAATGCTGTCCCTGCTCAAGCTCGACAATGTCGAAATATTCCGGCCCATGGTCGCGGAGAGGGTCGATAGCTATAGCTTCGCGGCCGCGGTCGGTCAAACGCCATGCTTTTGGCACAAGGAAAGTGAACCCGAGTCGGAGATCAACGGCATGCGCCTGCAATTGAAAACTATCGAGGCTCGGCGAAAATACGATGTTTTTTTCTCGAACGCGCTTTAAAATTTCTTCTTTCGTAAGTACTGACATGTTTTTATAAGACTACCTGCAAACCTTTAATTGCTTCAAGTGGATTGTACTGTGACATTATATTTTCGACGATCTCATCGAGCAGTTTTTTGTCTTTTTTCTCTGCACGATCAAATGCATTTTTTGGAAGGGTTACATGAATGGCCGGATGTTTGTCATGGCGTCCTAGTATCTCTTTTGCCGCTTCGTACTGATTGTCGTATATATGTGCGTTTGAAACGGAGTGAGAATATATTCCGGGTTTTACTCCAAGTTTCTGTGCAAGGATTATCTGTAACAACGCGAACCCTGCAACGTCCGCCGGGAGTCCCAATATAACGTCATTTGACCGCACTATATTGTGCAAGTGCAACCTTCCTCCAATGATGTTTACAGTAAATGTATATGGGCAGGGAACATTCTTTTTCTTAAACAAACTTAACCCGTCGGTTGCCGGGTCCCAGGTCACGACAACGCCGTGGCGTGAACTCGGTTCTTTTTTGAGAAGATCAACAAGAAGCCCGAGCTGGTCGCGGCCGAAATGTTTTCTCCATCGATATCCGTAGGCAACCGTAACTACATCGGCAGGATTCGTAAAATTATCCCAAATTTTTGTGTAGTCCCGCAAAAAATCTGCTGGCTTGCGCACGCCTGCAATAAACCAAATCTGTTCAGCGACGAACATTTTTATAGGAATTTTGCGTAATGTGAGAATGGGAAATCCTTCTTTTTCTATATCTATAGAGAAGTGCATGCCGGGAATCGCGGCAGTCTCGTGCTTTGTCCGCTCCGACATTTCCCGGATACCTTTGTCGACGATAGTGCCCAATAATTCCTGGTAGATAGAGTCGAATCGGGCCATGGCGCAATTATAGGGGCGGGGGAGGTAAGCAGCAAATAGGCATCTTTTGTCTCGGGTGGTATAAATTTAGGGTGACTGAAATCACCTATCCCTACCTACCGAAAGGCCGCACTATTAAGTACGTGCCGGAAAACAATCCCTTCATACAAGAAGCAAAAGAATATTCGCGAACTCATTCGCTTGACCGCTCTGTTCCGACAGGTTCTGTCATAGTAAAAGACGGTGTTGTGATTGGCCGTGGCGCCAACGGCAGCGACTATCACAAAACTCACGAGTGTGAGCGCGTAAAACAAAAAATCCCGACGGGTCAAGGGTATGAGCTGTGCGAAGGATGCCACCCAAAGAATCACAGCGAACCTAATGCGATTGCCGATGCACAGGCGCATGGGCATGATACGACAGGTGCGGGTCTTTATTTATATGGACATTGGTGGGCATGCGAGCCGTGCTGGAATGCGATTATTGCTGCAGGAATTAAAAATGTCTTTCTTATGGAAGGAAGCGAGCGCATCTACAATCGAGAGCATCCAGACAACAGGGTCGGAAAGGATTTTGCATGATGAAAGGAAGACTCATAGTTATTGACGGCTCGGACGGTACGGGGAAGGCAACCCAGACCAAGCTTTTAGTTGATCGTTTGCGGAAAGAAAATATCCCCGTCGAGACGCTCGATTTCCCGCAGTATGAGAGCAACCTGTTCGGTAAACTTATAGGCGAATGTTTGTCGGGCCTGCACGGTGATTTTATAGGCCTCGATCCAAAGATTGCCTCGGTACTGTATGCCGCTGACCGATTTGAGTCGAAGCAAAAAATTGAAAAATGGTTAGCTGCGGGGAAAGTGGTGGTGCTCGACCGCTATGTGAGTGCGAACCAAATGCATCAAGGAGGAAAGATTCGCGGCACCAAAGAGCGCAAGCAATTTTTACAATGGCTCGACCAGATGGAGCACGGCGTGTTTGGCTTGCCGCGTCCCGACATTATTTTGTATCTGGCGCTGCCTGTTGAAATAACCCTCAAACTACTTCAAGAAAAACAGCTGGCCGCGAAGAAAAAATATCTAACAAAGGGAACGCGCGACCAGGCCGAAAGCAACACTAAACATCTGTTCGACTCCCAACAGAGTGCCCTAAAACTCATTCAAGCTTCAAATGCCTGGAAAAAGATCATCTGCTCGAATAAGAAGGGTATCCTTCCTCGCGAGGATATACACGAGAAAATATGGTCAATTGTGGAGCCTCTGGCATCGCGGTAATATTTATATATGGATTTTGACGAGTACCAGAAACAGGCTTCCCAAACAGCCACCTTTAATAAGGACGATGCGGACTATATCCGGATGTACTTATCGATGGGGCTCGCAGGAGAGAGCGGCGAAGTGGTTGAAAAAGTTAAGCATGTCATAAGAGATGTAAACGGGGTTCTTACTGATGAAAAACGTGAAGAGATAAAAAAAGAAATCGGCGATGTATTATGGTACTTGTCGCAGCTTTCGAGAGTGCTCGGCATTTCGTTTCAAGAAGCGGCTGAGTTAAATATCACAAAAATCTTGGACCGCCAGAAACGGGGCGTTCTCAAAAGCGAAGGAGATAATCGATAACTTTTTATGATCTAAGTTTCCAGACATTACTGATTTACTAACCTCACAGTATTTACTATGGATTCTTACGATCACATCAAAAAACAAGACGCAGAATTATACGACGTCATTCAGGGCGAAGAGACACGCGAGAGGGAAGGGCTCGAACTCATTCCGTCCGAAAACTATGTTTCAAAAGCAGTGCGCGAAGCTCAAGGGTCAATTCTTACTAACAAATATTCGGAAGGCTACCCGGGCAAGCGATACTACGGCGGGCAGGAGTTTACTGATAAAGCTGAGATACTTGCGATTGAACGCGCGAAGCAACTCTTCGGTGCAAAATTTGCAAACGTACAACCGCACTCAGGGGCCTCGGCAAACATGGGGTTGTATTTTGCATTGCTCCAGCCGGGTGACACGGTGCTTGGCATGGACCTCAGTCACGGCGGCCACTTAACGCACGGACATCCGGTTACCTACATCACAAAGTTCTTCAACTTCGTCCGTTATAAAATGAAGAACACCGATACTGGTGAAATTGATTACGAAGACATGCGCCGTGTTGCGCTTGAGACAAAGCCGAAGATTGTACTTGGTGGATATTCTGCCTACTCGCGCGAGCTTGATTACGCAAAAATGGCAGACATTGCCAAAGAGGTTGGAGCATATTCAGTAATGGATGCCGCACACATCGCGGGGCTTATTGCGGGCGGCGCCTGCAAAAATCCATTCGACTATGGCTTTGATGTTATTACTTCAACAACGCACAAAACATTACGCGGTCCGCGCGGAGGGCTTATTCTCACGCGCGACAGCGAAGAAATTGCAAAGAAAATAGACAAGGCAGTATTCCCCGGCATGCAGGGCGGTCCATTGATGCACGTGATTGCAGGAAAAGCAGTCGCATTCGGCGAAGCATTGCACCCGTCATTTAAAACCTATACTGCGCAGATATTGAGAAACGCGAAAGCAATGGAAGAAGTCTTCCGCGCAAGAAATATCCGTATGCTCGGTGGTGGTACTAGTAATCACTTGATACTCGCAGATGTATTCGGCTCGCTCGACATCCCCGGCAAAGAAGCAGAGGCAGTACTCGACACAGTTGGCATCACTCTTAACAAAAATGTTATAGCAGATGATACCCGCTCGCCCATGGACCCTTCCGGTATCCGTTTTGGTACGCCAGCAATCACTACACGCAAATTGATGGAGAAGGAAAGTGCGCGCGTTGCTGAGCTGATGATAGACGCCCTTCAAAATCGCGCCGACCAAACAAAGTTAAACAATATTCACCAAGAGATTAAAGACCTCTGCGCGAAATTCCCCATACCGGATTCGTTCGTGTAAAGTAGAGGCATGAGTGCACGCTTTAATCGCTTCCTACAGCTCTGGAACAAGTACGAGCGGCCTCTTGCTGTTTTTACAGTCATTTGCGGCTTTAGCTTTGACCTCGTGCTCGCAAAACGCCCTGACAGCATCCCCGACAACTTGCTGATGCTGTTTTATCTAACCGTTTCGGCGGTGATTATCGTCGTACTCAATATGCGTTCAAAACGTGAGCAGGAAGGCCGGCAACCTATTGAACCCCTCGCGTTGCTGCTCGTACTGCAGTTTTGTTTCGGCGGCCTGGCAAGCAATTTACTTATCTTGTATGGAAAGAGCGGCTCGATAAGCGGCAGCCTGCTCTTCATTGCACTACTGATTGGGTTGCTGGTGGGAAATGAATTGCTTAAAAGTCGCTATGCACAATTGCGATTTAATATCGTGGTGTATTACATCCTGTTGCTGACGTATCTCACTATCGCTATTCCGACGTTTATTCTCCACACCATAGGTACGCGGACATTCTTGATAAGCGGAGCGGCAAGTTTGGGTGTAATGGTTGTGTTTTTGTTTGTAATATTTCGCCTCGTATTTCGCGGGAAGAACCGGAAACAAGGATTCCAAATGGCAGGGCTTATAGTTGGTATCTTTGTCGTCTTTAACATATTGTATTTCTTTAACATCATCCCGCCCGTGCCGCTATCGCTCAAAAGTGCGGGTATTTATCATTCGATAGAAAAAGACAGCGCGGGAAATTATACCGGTACGTACGAACAAAAGGCGTGGTACGAATTTTGGCGCGATACATCCGACACATACACGGTAGCGACAGGCCAGCCGGCATATTGTTTTAGTGCCGTGTTTGCGCCGGGCGACCTTTCAACGCCGATTTTGCATAAGTGGCAATATAAAGACCCTTCGACTGGGAAGTGGCTCGACGAAGGGGAAGTTATTTTTCCGATAACTGGCGGCCGAGCAGAAGGATATCGCGGCTACAGCATCGAGGACATTTCTGCAGCTGGTCACTGGCGCTGTGTTGTCGAAACGTCCCGCGGACAAGTCATCGGGCTTATCACCTTTACCGCACAAATCTCCAGCAGCACGGCGGTGCTTTCCACAACCACTCTCTAGCTGCTACTGTAATTACTATGATCCGGCAGACTATTGAAAAATCTATCAGAGATGCACTTGCACAAAGTGGGGCAGGTGGTGTGAATTTTATTGTTGAAAGGCCGGGGCAAATGGACCACGGTGACTACTCAACAAATGCCGCGCTCGTTGCGAAACTAAATCCGCAGGAACTTGCTGACAAAATTAATATTGACAGAGTTGAAGTGAAAGTTGCAGGAAGATTTATAAACTTCTATCTCTCGCCAAAAATACTTGCCACGATTGTAGAAGAAGCAACTTCGAAAGAGTGGGGAAAGAACACGTTGTATGAAGGCCAAAAAGTGATGGTTGAATACACCGACCCTAATCCATTTAAAGAATTCCATATTGGACACCTCATGAGCAATGCAATTGGCGAAAGTATTGCGCGCCTTTTTGAAACAGGTGGGGCTGAAGTTATGCGAGCAAATTATCAAGGTGATGTGGGCGTGCATGTTGCCAAGGCACTATGGGGCAAGCAGCAAAAACCCGAAGTTTCGTGGGGTGAAGCGTATGTATATGGTTCGGCCGAATATGAAGGACATAAAGAAGAAATAGATCAGCTCAATAAAGTTATTTACGACAAAAACGATCCAATCGTAAACAAGCTCTATGACGATGGACGTGAAGAATCACTCGCCCATTTTGAAGAGGTCTACAAAATTCTTGGCACAAAGTTTGATTATTATTTTTTTGAAAGCGAAACCGGACCGTTGGGCTTGCAACTTGTTGAACAGCATCCGGAAGTTTTTATACAAAGTGAAGGAGCTATTATTTTCCGAGGTGAAGATGTTGGCCTCCATACTCGTGTATTTATAAACAGCAAAGGCATCCCCACGTATGAGGCAAAAGAACTTGGACTTGTTGTTGCAAAAAAGAAGCGAGGGCAGTTTGATCTCTCCCTCACTGTTACGGCGAATGAGACGCGGGATTATTTCAAGGTTGTACGTGCAGCTGCAGAAAAAATCTTCCCAGACTTGGAAGACAAGATGTTGACCCGTTTCCATGGTTTTATGAAACTCACGACAGGAAAAATGTCGTCACGATTGGGAAATATCATCACCGGGGAATCATTGATTAGCAGTTTGACAGAAGAAGCCCGCAGTAGGGAAGATGTGGCAGTTGGTGCCATTAAATACATGGTGTTACGGCAGGGCACTGGGAAAGATATTGTGTTTGATCCAGAGAAATCCCTTTCACTCGAAGGCGACTCGGGGCCATACGTGCAGTATGCACTTGTACGCACACGCTCGTTATTAAAAGCAGCTGGTGTCGCTGAAGTGAAAGCGACGGAGCCGCTAGCGGAGGGTGAAGCTTGGCCTAGCGGCCTCGAGCGCCCTCCGTCTGCGGCTTTGGCGCTGAAACGGCTGCTCCCACATTTCCCCGATGCAATTTTGCGTGCTGCCGCAGATCTGGAACCTCATCATGTTGTGACATACATCACCGAACTCGCCGCGGCATTTAATAGTTGGTATGCAAACGAGCGTTTGATTGTTGACGGAAAAGTTTCTGCCGACGCACTTGCACTTGTGCAGGCAGTTGAACATACGCTCCATAAAGGTTTGGAAATTTTGGGAATACCCGCACCTGAGGAAATGTAATTAGAATCCTTTGTGCGTTTTTAAAAACTCTACTTCCTCTGGGGTCGAGGTACGGCCAAGTATATGGTTGCGATGCGGAAATCGACCAAACTGATCAATGATTTCCTTGTGCATCTTTTCATATCGTAATGCTTTTTCGTCACCGAGTGCTTCAAATAATGCGAACCCTTGTATGTGTATGTCAGAAGACTCGCTGTGCATGTAGGGGAGATATGCAAACCCGCGTTCCTGCTGTGAGAGGTGAATGTCTTCACCTGCTTCGACCATCTTCTGTGCGCGCCCGAGTGCAAGCGCGTCATAGGCAAATGCGCGTGGTGTGTCGCGGAACATATTACGAGAAAACTGATCAAGCACTATAATTTCGGCCAAGCGGCCTTGCGGGGACCCCTGCCAACTTCTAGTTTCGCCAGCAGCAATCGCAGTATGTACTGGCAGAAAACGTCTACGGATATCTTCATCGAAAGCCTCGTTCTTTTTGTACCAGTCTTTTGGAGTACATTCTGTGAACCAAAATTGTAGTATCTGGGTATAATCCATATCTGTACTATATATCGCACTCGCGATACGCTCTAGGTATGCCAGTTAGGAATGAAGAAAGGCTCGCGGCACTTGAGCAGTGGATCACTGCTAATACCCCTGATCTGCCAATTTTGATACCGATAAGCGGAGGTACTGATAGTGCACTATGTTTCTGGTTATACAACAAAATTTTTGGGACGCGAGTCATCGGTGTATATATTGGCACTACATTGCGTGCCCGAGAATGGTTTGAGAGCATTGGTACAGTACGAGTTATTGAAGCACCGCCCGACATGTTCCACGATCCAGAGCTTGTGCGTTGGGCACAACTGCTCAAAATTGCGCTCGATGACAAACGTTTGCTCGTAGGCGCGCGTAATAAGACTGAGCATATACTAGGCACATTTAGTTTGGCGAGCAGGGTCGCGTCGCACCTGCCACTTACTGGACTCTGGAAAAGTGAGGTGCTCGCGTTATGTGAGCACATCGGTGTTCCTGCGGAAGTAATCGAATCGAGCCGAAAGGCGGATGTCGCGTGTGGCAGGCCTGACGAGCTGGTACAAATTAGCGTTGAGTTGGTCGATGATTTTTTACGGACAAAAATTGGAGAACTTCCTATACACGACAAGGTTCCTACTTTAGAAGATGTTGCGTATCTAGAGCGCCTGTATCAACAACAGGGTTTTAAGCGAACCCTGCCTCTTCTGCCTCAATAGGCAAAAAATTCATTGAATCAGCTTTTGATTATTTACGGAAAATTTTTTCAGGGTCGAACTGCTCGGTCGCATTAACAATATCTCGAACTATTTTCTTTCTTTTTTCTATCATATCCAGCCTGTTTCTAGAAAAAGCTGGTGTGGACTCAAAAAAACTTCTGATGCTATACTCGGCGTTTTCCAAAGTGTCGATGTGCGCTTTAATATCATAACGGTAAAGTGAATTCAAATTTTCTCTCTCGTCTTGAGACGGGGCTTTGTTGTTCAAAGTTTTTATTTCCTTCTCAAAATCGCTAACGCCCTTGGAAAGTCCTATTAGAGCATTTTGTTGGGCCGCCTCTGCCTTAAGGATTTTTTCGATAGATTCATCAATCATCTTTTTGCGTATTTGTGGACTTGAAATTGAATCCTTATTGCCCTCACCTTGAAGTTGTCGCGTTGCAGCATCCACAATCAAACCCTCTTTCGAGGTATCAACTTTTTTTAATTCAGCACTCAAAGCCAATTGCGAAAGTTCTTTGGCTTTTGTTTCGATATTTTTTACTTTTGACTCCAATGGCGCTTGCCCAAAAGCTTCTTTTCCTCCAGTGGCAGTGGCAATTGTGACAGCGGTGGCGCCTTTTAAGAAATTACGACGGGAAATATTTTCAGGTCCTGACATAAAAATGTTTATATGAGCTAATACCAAAAGTATATCTCTATTTTTTAGGGCCTGTAAATGAACCTCAAATCTGCTATAGTTTTTTGATATGGACGATTTGAAGCAGGGTGGCGAAGAGCTGCACCCGGAGATAGTGAATAAGCCCAAAAGTGCCTTTGCTGTTAGAGAGGAAAAGACCTTGGCATTTTGGCAGGACAAAGAAATTTTTCAAAAATCACTGGATAAACACGCTCCGAAGGGGGATTTTGTGTTTTATGATGGTCCACCGTTTGCGAACGGTCTCCCGCACTACGGGCACTTACTGCAAAGCTCCATTAAGGATGCAATTCCGCGCTACCGCACTATGCAGGGCTACCGCGTGCCTCGCCGCTGGGGATGGGATTGTCATGGCCTGCCGGTTGAAAACCTTGTTGAAAAAGAAATGGGTTTTAAAGGCAAACGCGACATCGAAGACTTTGGCATTGCGAATTTCAACAAGGCTGCGCGCACGAGCATCATGAAGGACGTTGCCGACTGGAAACGCATCATCCCGCGCATCGGCCGCTGGGCCGACATGGAGAACGACTACAAGACCATGGACGGCACGTACACCGAGTCGGTCTGGTGGGCGTTTAAGAATTTGCACAGCCGCGGCCTTATTTACGAAGGTTTCAAGGGTATGCATTTTTGCCCGCGCTGCGGCACGACGCTTTCAAATAATGAAGTGGCGCAAGGTTACATGGATATTGATGATATCGCCGTCACCGTAAAATTTCCGCTTGTCGATGAGCCAGAAACTTCTATTCTTATTTGGACCACCACACCGTGGACACTGCCGGGGAACACCGCTGCCGCGGTAAATGCAGATGCAACGTATGTTAAAGTCCGTACCAATGAGGGGTTTGTAATCGTTCTAAAAGAATTAGCAACAAAAGTATTGGGAGAAGATATAAAAGTTTTTAGCGAGATGCTCGGTAAAGATTTGGTTGGTAAGCGATACGAGCCACCCTTTTCGTATTTTAAAGATACGCTCCATAAACATAAAACTCATGCATATAAAATCTATGCAGCGCCGTACGTAACACTTGAGGATGGTACGGGCATCGTGCATTTGGCACCTGGGTACGGTGCAGAAGATTTGATCTTCGCGCAGAAAGAAAAAATTCCGCTTATCCAGCACGTCACTGACGAGGGTAAATTTATTTCAACCGTCGTAGATTTTGCCGGCTTGCCTGTGAAGCCAAAAGGCCGCCATATGGAGACGGATGCAAAAATTGTTGAGCATCTGCAGAATCGGGGGTTGCTGTTCCATCAGGAAAAAATAAATCACTCCTATCCTCATTGCTGGCGCTGCGACACGCCACTTTTAAACTGGGCGTCGAACTCATGGTTTGTAAGCGTTGCAAAAGTAAAAAAAGATTTGCTTGCACAAAATAAAAAAGTTTCCTGGGTGCCAAAGAGCACGGGGGAGGGTCGATTCCAGAAAGGCCTTGAAACTGCACCGGATTGGGCGATTTCGCGCAGCCGTTATTGGGGCGCACCATTGCCCGTGTGGCGCCACAGCAAAACCAAAGAAATAAAAGTCGTGGGCTCAGTCGACGAACTCCTTACAATGGTGCGCCGCTCGGGCAACACATATTTTGTTATGCGTCATGGTGAATCGAATTCAAATGTCATCGACACAGAAGATGTTGCTGGCGACCCTGACAATCATCTAACTGAAAAAGGTAAAAAGGAGGTCATGGTTGCAGCGCGAGCGCTTTCATCAAAAAAAATAGATTTGATTGTTACTTCGCCGTTTTTGCGCACTAAAGAAACGGCACAGCTGCTGGCGCAAGAGTTTGGCCTGTCGGATTCTGCAATTATGACAGACACCCGTTTGGGTGAGGTCGAGCATGTAACGCCCGACCTATGCCGTGCCGTGGGAGAATTTATTTTTGAAATAGAACGTCGTTACAGTGGTAAAAATGTACTCGTTGTTTCTCATGGAGGAACTATGTGGGCATTGCAACAAGTAGCGGCTCGCCAGTCGAGGCTTGGATTTAATCGCACCGCCATGCTTGGTAATGCGGAGTGGGCAGAATTACCTTTTGTTCCGTATCCGCACAACGACGACTACGAACTCGATCTGCATCGCCCATATATAGATGATATTCCACTAGGAGATTCGCTCGCGGGGGAGTGGAAGCGTGTGCCGGATGTGTTTGACTGCTGGTTTGAGTCGGGCTCGATGCCGTACGCGTCGAACCATTATCCGTTCAAGAAAAATAATTTCAATCCAAAAAAGGTATTTGGATTTATGCCTAAAGGCTACCCAGCCGACTTTATTGCCGAGGCCGTCGACCAAACTCGCGGTTGGTTTTATTCGCTGATTGTTTTGGGAACGGCGCTCTTTGGAAAGTCGCCATATAAGAATGTCATTACGACCGGGTTTATTAATGCAAGCGATGGTAAAAAAATGAGCAAGCGGCTCAAAAACTATCCCGACCCCTTGGAGTTAATAGACAAATACGGCGTCGATTCCTTGAGGTATTACATGCTGTCGTCGCAATTGGTGCGTGGCGAAGACTTGAGCTTTAAGGAACAAGGTGTTGAAGAGGTTTCAAAAAAACTTTTGATGCGCCTCGACAACGTTGTGTCGTTTTATGAACTGTATGCAAACAGCACGCCACGTTCAAACGAAAGCACGGCTGCGCTTGACCGATGGATCGTTTCGCGTCTTGCAGAGCTAGTACAGCAAACGACCGAAGGCTTTGAGAAATACGAACTTGATGTTGCAACCCGGCCACTTGCTGCGTTTATTGACGACCTTTCAACGTGGTATCTGCGCCGCTCGCGTGATAGGTTTAAAAGTGATACTCAAGATAAAAAAGACGCCCTTGCCACGTTGCGTTTTACGCTGTACATAGTTTCGCACGTCATGGCTCCAGTTATGCCATTTTTCGCAGACGAACTATTTGGCCGTATAAAAGAAGAAGGCGATGCCGAAAGCGTGCATCTTTCGAGCTGGCCTGAAGCTGGAAGTGTTGATATAGATCTAATTTCCGGGATGTCTTTTGTTCGCAGCCTTTCCACTATTGCTCTTAAACAACGAGAAGAAGCTAACCTCAAAGTCCGTCAACCACTTCGAGAAATTTACTGTTATCTCTGCCGTCGGTTTGCCTTCAGATTTGCATGAGATTCTTTCAGAGGAAATCAATGTTAAAGAAATTATATTCACATTGGGTGAACAGGGGAAAGCCTCGTACGTACTCGATACAGAATTAACTTCCGAACTTAAAGAAGAGGGAATTGTGCGTGATATTGTGCGCAAAATCCAAGGCTGGCGTAAAGAACAGAATCTCCAGATTACTGACAGAGCTTCATACGTGCTGACCGCAACAGAAGAAGAAAAGGCAGCGGTAGAAAAAAATCGCACAAAAATTATGGAACTGACAGGGTTGAATGCTTTACACATCGAATAATGCACGACATTTTTGTTACTGATGGCATCGTGCTCGGCAAGCGTCTTTTTGGTGAGGCAAACATATCCGTTGCGGTGCTGACCCGCGACTTCGGTGTCATCCGCGTTGGCGCCCGCTCGGCAAGGCTTGAGCGTTCGAAACTTCGATACGGTTTGGAAAGTCTAACACACGGTACATTTTCCTTGGTGCGGGGAAGATACGAATGGAAATTGACTGGCGCGCAGGATCTTTCTCGCACCTACGTTGGGGCATCGCTTGCACAGCGCCGCTCGGCCGGCCGTATCGCGCGATTACTGCTCCGGCTTATCCACGGCGAAGAGGAGGTGTCCGAACTCTACGAAACAGTCGCGAACGGTTTGGAATATTTGGCAGGGCAGGCGAGTGAAGAAGACATTGAACACGTAGAGTGTGTGCTGGTGTTACGTATACTGTTCCATTTAGGGTATGTCGAGGAAGGTGAAGCGGTGCGGCCTTTTATTGAAAGTGCACAGATGTCTCCCGAATTAGTAACGGATGCACGAGCCTTGCGGCCCACTTTGATACGCACCGTCAACGAATCACTCGGGGCGACGGGCCTCTAAATGGTATACTTCTCTGATGGCGCGCGAGAAAAAGGGCTCCGTAGACGGCCTTAAAGACAGGCTCTATTCACGAAAAGAAGAGATGCTTGTCGACCCGCAGGAGCGCACGCCGCTTTCGACGAACGATATTCGCCCACCTGTAGGTTGGAAGAGCGTCGAACCTGAACCTGAATTTAAACCTGCAGCCGCCACTGCCGCACCTTTTACCTTGGCACCACGACGTAAAAAATCCCGCATATCGCTTCCGGTGAAATTTTTCATCGGGTCGCTTTTGTTTTTCTTCTTCGCTGCGGGAGTTGCTGCGTATCTATTCTTTACGGGCGGCAATAGCATCTCGCCGGCAAATATTGACCTCTCTGTTGTGATGCCGTCTGTTATCGACGGGGGCAAAACAAGCAGCGTGCAAATTCTTATCGACAATCGCAACCAAGCAAATCTAAAATTGGTCGACTTAGTGATTAATTATCCAACCGGCACTCGCGACCCAGCATCACCATCCGATGCCCTTACGCATGAGCGCCAGTCCATTGGTGACATAAACGCCGGGCAGCAGATGACACGCACGAGCCAAGCAATTTTTTATGGGCAAGAGGGTCAATCACAGCAAGTTTCAGTGCAATTGGAATACAGCGTTGCTGGTTCGAACGCCGTGTTTGAAAAAGATGCATCAGCAACGTTTACAGTTGGCTCGTCACCAATCTCAATTTCCGTCTCAGCGCCGACTGAAGCAATTTCCGACCAGCAATTTGCCATGGACATCACCGTGCAAAGCAACGCACTCGCACCGATACAAGATGTTGTAATACAGGGGCAGTATCCTTTTGGTTTTACGGTGAATAATTCGACCCCAACAGCGCTTGCGGGTGGAACGCTGTGGCGGCTCGGCACCATGCAGCCGGGTGATTCACAAGTGATACATCTCACAGGTACGCTCGAGGGTCAGGATGGCGATGCCCGGGTCTTCTACTTCCTTGCTGGTTCTGACTCCGACCAGACTGATACAAAAATCCCTGTGCCATTCCTTTCTGTTCCACAAACACTGACGGTACGGCAGGCATTTATCAGCGGCCAAATTGCAGTAGGGGGCCAGACTGGCAAAACTGTAAGCGTGCCCGCGGGCTCAAATGTGCAAGGTGTTATCACTTGGACCAACAATTTGCCCGACCCCGTGTCCGATGTGCAACTCAGCCTTTCACTCAAAGGTCCGACACTCGACACAACATCGGTCGCATCGCCGACCGGCTTCTATCAATCATCAAACTCAACAATTACCTGGTCGAAAGATCAAGACGCAGAGCTGCAAACTGTACCGCCCGGAGGTACGGGCACGTTGCCGTTTAGTTTTTCAACAGTGCCTCCTGGTGGGAGCAGTACGCTGTATTCCAATCCAACCATTGACCTAAATTTGACTATCTCGGGGACCAGACAAGGAGAGGCGGGAGTGCCGGAACAAGTTTCGTCTGCTGCATCGGCAGAAGTACAACTCTCATCGCTCATGACGTTGAGTGCACAAGCGCTCCACTTTAGCGGCCCGTTTGCAAACACCGGCCCCATGCCGCCTACTCCAGGACAACCGACTACATACTCTGTTGTCTGGACGGCCACGAACACGTCGAATATCATTGCCAATGCGACTACTGTAACGACACTGCCTTCGTATGTGACGTTCGTATCTGCGGTGCCGGGCAGCGGCATAGTCTACGACCCGGCAAGCCGCACAGTTACGTGGACAATGGGCGATATAAAAGCGGGCGCTGGGTTCACAGCAGCAGCTCCCTCGGCAGCATTTCAGGTGTCGTTGCTGCCAAGTTCAAGCCAGAGCGGGCAGGTTGTATCTCTCACGGGCGCCACAACGGTTGCGGGCCAGGACAGATTTACACAAACCCAAGTAACAGCGAAGGCTATCGGCCCAACAACACTGCTTGTAAACGATGCGGGCTATACCGCGAATATGGGCACTGTCTCACAATAAAATATTCTCTATGTCTGAAAAAGAAAATAACCTGATGGAAAAAATAGTTTCGCTCTGCAAGCGCCGCGGCTTCGTATTCCAAGGCTCTGAAATCTACGGTGGCTTGGCAGGCACATGGGATTACGGCCCTCTTGGCGTCGCGCTCAAGAAAAATATTGAAAATCTGTGGTGGCGTTTTTTTGTTGAGTCGCGCGATGATATGTATGGCATCGATTCAGCGATTTTGATGAACTCAAAAGTGTGGGAAGCAAGCGGCCACGTGGGTGGTTTTAATGACCCGTTGGTAGAAGATAAAAAAACAAAAAAACGCTATCGTCTCGATCATTTGCTTGAAGACGCTGGTATTGACCCGACCGGTATGAGTTTGGAAGAAATGGGCCACGTCTTGGCAGAGAAAAAAATAAAAAGTCCCGATGGAAACGATTTTGCTCCGCCTCAGCAGTTCAATATGATGTTTAAAACATTCGTCGGTTCGGTCGACGGTTCAGATACGACTGTATACCTGCGCCCCGAAACTGCACAAGGTATGTTTGTTAACTTCAAAAATATAATAGATTCGTATCATCCCAAACTCCCGTTTGGTATTGCACAAATTGGTCGCAACTTCCGTAATGAAATTGCACCACGTGATTTTATATTCCGTGTGCGAGAGCTCGAAATAATGGAGTTTGAATATTTTATTGAAGAAAAAACATGGGAAGAAAAATTCGAATATTGGCTCGCGCAAATGCACGAGTGGTTTGTGCTTTTAGGCTTTACTGAAAGCGACATTAAAGAAGTAGAGATACAAGATGGCGAACGCGCGCACTATTCTAAACGCACGGTCGACTTCCACTTTAAGTATCCAAGCAAATTCGATGAAATTGGAGGGTTGGCATACCGAACGGATTTTGATCTAAAAAATCATATTACACACAGTGGCGCAGACCTTCAATACATGGACGGCACAACAAATGAAAAATTTGTACCACACGTGCTTGAACCGACGTTTGGGTTGGGCCGCCATCTGCTCGCAGTTATTGCAAAAGCATATACAGAGGATGAATTGGGTGGGGAAACGCGAACGTTCCTTAAATTCTCTCCGCACCTAGCCCCAGTCAAGGCCGCAGTATTTCCATTACTCAAAAACAAACCAGAATTGGTAGTAAAAGCTCGCGAAGTGTATGTGGCGCTCAAAAAAGAAATTCCTCAAATTATGTGGGACGACAACGGGAATATTGGCAAGCGTTACCGCAGGCAGGATGAAATCGGCACGCCGTGGTGCATCACCATAGACTTCGATACGTTGGGTGAGAATAAAGACTTGGAAGGCACGGTTACCGTACGCGACAGGGATTCGGGCGAGCAAACACGCATGGCAATTTCGGAACTCGCTGGTTTTATCAAAAAAGCCCTATAAGTGTTATAGTGGGCGCATGAACGAGCGGGAAGTGAACGTCCACATCACGTCGGGGACTATAATCAAGACAATACTATTTCTTATTTTAGTGTCACTGCTGTGGTTTTTGCGCGATATCGTCCTTATTGTGCTTTCCGCAGTAGTCATTGCTTCAGCTATAGAGCCGGGTGTGCACGGGTTGATGCGCCACAAGTTTCCTCGCCTCCTCGCCGTTGTCAGTGTGTACGTACTGGTGATAGGAATATTTTTTGGCATACTCTTCTTCTTCATCCCGCCGATTTTGAATGATGCGGCCGGCTTTCTTACGCAACTTCCCACGACGCTTTCGAATCTAAACATCACTGATGCTACGCACGGGCTGCTACCGTGGGGCAACGTGGGAGATACACTTTCGTCGGCGAATATCCTTCAGAATCTTTCAAATTCGCTCCACGACTCAACAGGCGGCGCCTTCAGTGCACTGTCGGCGTTCTTTGGTGGTGTAACATCTTTCGTGCTTATTGTTGTCTTTTCGTTTTACTTTTCCGTGCAGGAAACAGGCGTTGATGATTTTTTGCGCGTTGTAACCCCAATACAGGAACAGGCGTACGTGCTTAACCTCTGGCGCCGTTCGCAAAATAAAATAGGGAAGTGGATGCAGGGGCAGCTCGTCCTCGCGCTTATTGTTGGTATTTTGCTGTACCTCGGGCTTTTGATTCTCGATGTGCAACACGCATTGCTGCTTGCGATTTTGGCCGGCGTGTTCGAATTGATCCCTGTCTTCGGCCAAATTTTGGCAATGATTCCTGCGGTAGCCATTGGCCTCGTAACCGGCGGCGTCACGGAAGCGTTCTTAATCGCGGGACTCTATATAATTGTGCAGCAATTTGAAGCGCATCTTATCTATCCGGTTGTTGTCAAAAAAGTCGTTGGCGTGCCACCCCTGTTGGTTATTCTCGCACTGCTTATCGGGTTTAAGCTAGTTGGATTTTTGGGCGTACTTCTCTCGGTTCCTATTGCTGGTGCTATTCAGGAATATGTTGCCGACATCGATCGCGATAAAAAACGTGCACTCGCCAAGCAACTTGCGAAAGAGTAATGAAGAAAACGTTTTACCTCACTACACCAATTTTTTATCCAAATGCGAAACTGCATTTGGGCCACGCGTATATCACAACCTTAAGTGATGTCATAGCCCGTTACCACCGACTAATCGGAGACAAAACTTATTTTTTAACTGGTTCGGACGAAAATACTCAAAAAATGGTTGACGCTGCCGTAAAGGAAGGCAAGGAGCCTTTGGAATTTCTTGATGGCATAGTCACAAGTTTTAAAGGGCTATTCCAAGAACTCAATATTTCGTACGACCAATTTATTCGAACAACGGACCAAAAGGCCCATTGGCCTGGAGCTCAGGTGCTGTGGCAAAAACTTGTAGATGCTGGAGATATATATAAAAAAGAATACGAAGGTCTCTACTGCGTTGGCCATGAATCGTTTATTACTGAAAAAGAATTGGTTGATGGAAAATGCCCAGATCATGGCACAGTTCCGGAATTCTTGAAAGAAGAAAATTATTTTTTCCGTCTTTCGAAATATACGTTTGAAATTCAGCGCCTCATTTCTTTGCGACGAACTGCATGTCGTGCCAGAAACACGCAAGCACGAAATGTTGTCATTTATAGAAAATGAAGGTCTTGAAGACGTGAGTTTTTCACGTCCGCGCAAAGCGCATTGGCCTCAAGGGCTTGGAGTTCCTGTACCAGGTGATGACTCGCAGATCATGTATGTCTGGTGTGATGCGCTTGCGAACTACATCACCGCCCTTGGGTATGGGCGCGATGATAGATTGTATAAAGAATTCTGGCCGGCAGACGTCCACATCCTTGGTAAGGACATTCTGCGCTTTCATGCCGCCATTTGGCCTGGAATGCTGTTGTCAGCCCAACTGCCCCTGCCGAAGAGTATTCTCGTCCATGGAATGATCTTGTCTGGAGGGAAAAAAATGAGTAAGACGCTTGGTAATATCATTGACCCCGCAGAACTCTTGCAAGAATATGGCACTGATGCGGTGCGTTATTTTCTAGCGCGGCACATCTCTCCCTTTGAAGACGGCGATATCACGCGCGAAAGTTTTAAGGAAATTTACAATGCCAATTTAGCAAACGGCCTAGGTAACCTCACTGCGCGCATTATGCAGCTTGCAGAAACAAATTTGCCTGAGCCGGTGAAAGTAGAATTCACTGGCTACCCAAAAGAATTTACCGACCTGCTTGATGCCTTCAAAATAAACCAAGCGTTCGACTATATCTTTATGCGCATCCAGGCGCTTGACCAAGCTATTACCCAGACTGCGCCATTTAAGGTAGTTAAAACTGACCCTGAAAAGGGAAAGGAACTGATTACCGATTTAGTTAAAGAGCTCGCTGCAATTGATTTATTACTCGAACCCTTTATGCCGGAAACTTCCAAAAAAATAATCGAGGCCATAATGGCAAACAAAAAACCGGAAAATCTATTTGTTCGCAAAGACTAAGACATGGCCCACCTCCACGAAAAAATAGATTTCACTGCAAGTGTATATCTTGTTCAAGACAATAACGTATTGCTCCACAAACATAAAAAGTTGGGCATCTGGCTGCAACCGGGTGGACATATAGAGTTGGATGAAGATCCAACCCAAGCAGCCCTTCGCGAAGCAAAAGAAGAAACAGGGTTCGATGTCGAATTAGTGGGTATACAGAGTCCAGAAACACAGCAGTTTAATCGTTCACGCACATTGCTTTTGCCGATGTTTCTTAACAGGCATAATTTTGACGCAACGCATGAGCATATAGATTTTTCGTATTTTGGCCGTATTGTTGGGGGCACCTTAGTGCCGGAAGATGGTGTGGAGATGCGCTGGTTCACCCGCGATGAAATTGAAAAGAACGAAATACATCTTCTTGAAGACACCCGAAGTTATGCTTTGGCAGCGCTCGATTATTTTGCAAAGGCTCAATGAAATATTTTGATGCACATACGCATATACAGTTTGCTGCATATGATGCAGATAGAGATGAAGTGCTGGCACGTAGCAAAGAGGCAGGTGTTGGGATGAACTTGGTCGGTACACAACTCGATACGTCGCGCGCGGCAGTTGAACTTGCCGAAAAACACGAGGAAGTGTATGCGAGCGTGGCGCTGCATCCGGTACATACGTCCAAGTCGTATCACGATACACAAGAGTTAGGAGGTGAAGGTAAGGCGTTCACATCAAGGGGAGAGAAGTTTGATTTTGCTGCGTACGAACAACTTGCACTTTCAAAGAAAGTAATTGCAATAGGGGAATGCGGCTTGGATTACTATCGGCTCGAAGAAGATACCAAACAAGTTTAGAAAGATGTATTTATTCAACACATAGAGCTGGCAAATAAATTAAATAAACCCCTGATGTTGCATATCAGAAATGCATATGAAGATGCGTTGGAGATTTTAAAGACACACCTGCCTGCCGGCAAGGCAGGCGCAAAAGTAAAGGGCGACGTTCACTTTTTTGCAGGGAATTGGGATATAGCGAAGCAATTTTTGGACCTAGGTTTCACACTTTCGTTTACCGGTGTTATAACTTTCACACACGACTATGACGAAGTTGTCCGAAACACTCCTGCTGACATGCTCCTTTCCGAAACCGACGCGCCCTACATTACCCCTGTTCCATTCCGTGGCCAGCGCAATGAACCCATGCACGTCAAGGAAGTAGTAAGAGCCCTCGCCACCATCAAAAACCTCTCCGAAGAAGCCATGGCTGACCAAATACTCCTTAATTCTAGGCGTTTTATAGGCATTGACAAATAGCACTATATAGTGCTATAATAATGAAGGCTATGTTAGCAGGAGTTTTTATGGGAGCCATTTCGGCCCGACTCATTGCTGGGAGACATCACATGCGTCGTTTTGCCATGATCGCTAGCCTTGTTGGGGCTGTTGCTCTGCTGGGTGTCGCCGCCTATACCGAAGTCCAAGCGTCACCCGGCCGCTGCCAGCTGCTTCCCAGCGGCATGAACCTGGATCAATACGGCCAGAAACTCGCCAGCGAAAATCCCGGCAAGCACGTCTGGCTCCAGAAGGTTCAAGCAACCAAGTTCGGTTGGGAACGACACACGGGTTCGGTCCCGTGCGGCGACAACCAGTACGCCGCGGTCTTCTTCAAGGAGAGCGTCGCGCAGTAACAATCGGCCCCGGCCGATGAAGGGTAGCCCCAGGCACCCGACATCGTCTGGGGCTATCTTTTTTGCCCAATTTGCCAATTTTTATATATCTGGTAGTCTCACGTGTATGGCAGAAACATCGCAGACCGCCGAGGTCTCATCCCAAGCGAAAGTCTCCGGAGGCCGCCCCGTATACGAGGTGGGTTTTCATGTCGCCCCGACAGTGGGCGACGAAGGCGTCGCTGCGGTTGTAGATTCTATCAAAACAGCGCTTGGCGACGCTGAAATTATTAGTGAGCAGTTCCCACAGAAAATGAAGCTCGCCTACACCATTGTCCGTTCGGAAACGGGCAAACGTGAAAAGTCGGACGATGCGTATTTTGGTTTTATCAAGTTTGCCCTCGACCGCGAGGCGGTTAATGCATTTCAAGATGCACTCCGCGCAGACAGGAAGGTTCTTCGCTTCTTGCTTATCGAAACGGTGCGCGAAGATATCGCGGCAGCACCTCGCCGCGCAGTGTTCTCATCCGACCGTTTGGAAGGTGCGACTATAAGCAAGCCGGTGGAGGACGTAGTAGAAAAGTCCGCCGAAGTCTCACAGGAAGAGCTCGATAAATCTATCGACGCACTTGTCGCCGAGTAGGAGGGCATGCCTGCGCAGGCAGGGTTATAATTGATCCATATGAATAAAGTCATTCTCTACGGAAATCTAACCCGCGACCCAGAGCTGAAAACGCTCCCAGGCGGCGGCCAAGTTGCAACGTTTAGCGTCGCTACCAACCGTCGCGTTAAAAAGGATGAGCAGTGGGTTGATGTGGCAGAGTTCCACAACGTTGTGGTCTTTGGCCGCCAAGCGGAAACGAGCGCTCAGTACTTGAAAAAAGGCAGCTCCGCACTCATTGAAGGCCGCATGCAGACCCGCAGCTGGGAGACTCCTGAAAAGGGGAAACAGTATCGGACTGAAGTTGTTGCCGAGCGCGTACAGTTTGGCTCCCGCGCATCAGGCGGCGGAAGTGGTACGGGCGGCGGAGTAAGTAGCGCTCCATCAAATATGGATGAGCAGAAGGCCCCGAAAGATGATGCAATAGATTACCCACAAGAAGATATAAATCCAGACGACATTCCCTTCTAATTCAAAACAGGAACACTAAAAAAGAAATCAAATAAATTACAAATATATGGCAACTCAAACTGATAATTACGTCGCACACTTCCAACGCATCGACTACAAAGATGTGGAAGTATTGCGCAAATTCTTGAACCCGCACGGCAAGATTATGCCGCGCCGCCGCACCGGCCTTTCGGCAGCAAACCAGCGCGCCTTGGCCGAAGCAGTAAAGCGCGCGCGCTTTATGGCACTCCTTCCGTTTATCGTTCGTTAAATTTTCCACAAACAAAACAAAAAAGCCCCCGAATTGGGGGCTTTTTTGTTTTGTTACTTCTTATCGACGCGCTCGACGTAGTCGCCGGTTTCGGTGTTTACGAGAACTCGGTCGCCTTCGTTGATGAAGAGGGGGGCGTTTACCGTAGCGCCGGTTTCGAGTGTGATGATTTTATTGCCGCCTTGCGAGGTGTTACCGCGCACCGCAGGAGGTGCGTCTTTAACCACAAGCTCGACTTTAATAGGAATACGAACCGAAATTATTTTTTCATCAAAGACTACTGCTTCAATAATAGAATTCAGTTTCATAAACTGTGCACCTGCGCCCACGGTGTCGGCACTCAAGGCAAAACGATCTGCAGGATTGTTTTCTGCACAGAACCAGTATTCGCCCTTTGCGCTGTAGAGATACTTTACGCTTTTGAGCGAAAGATCCGCTTCTTCGGCCTTTTCTAAAACATGGAATGCATGCTCGGTAACTTTGCCGGTAATAAGGTGGCGAAGCTTGGTTTGATTCACAGGCTTTCGCTGTTGTTTGCGGAAGACGTGCGCGTCCAATACTTCGTACGGCGCGCCGTCGAGCAAAATTACCTTCTTGTTTAAAATTTCGTTATATTCAAGCATTGCCATAAGTACGCATTGTAGCCAAAAAAAGCCTATTGTCCAACACGAAACTTTTTAAAGGTACGAGGGTTATAGAAAATGCACCGTCTATGATATACAGTGTAGTCATGAAAGGTGAGTATCTAACTCTCGAAGAAGCGGAAAAAGAGTATTCCGACGAGGAACTCTTGGCCGCTTCTATTTCGCATCCCTCGCTCTATGCTCTTTTGGTACGCAAATACGAGGAGCCGTTTATGCGAAAGGCGATGAACATCATCCACTCCAAAGAGGAGGCCGAAGATATCGTGCAAGAAGCGTTCACAAAGATTTACATGAACGCGGCAAAGTTCAAAAAACAAGACGGTGCGCAGTTTTCATCGTGGGGGTATCGTATCCTCATCAACACCGCGCTGACGCATTACCAAAAGCAAAAGCGCAAAGGCGAAAGGCAAACAGAGTTGGATGAAGAGGTTTGGGCCCTTATCCCCGACAGAAATCTGCGGCAGTTCGAAAAGAAAGAATTCGTGGATGAAGTTGCGTCGGTGTTGTCGAGGATGCCAACGCCATTTGCAAAAGCATTATCGAGTTTCTTTTTAGAAGGGAAGTCGCAGGAAGAGATGGCGAATGAAGAGGGGGTCAGCGTGGGTGCAATAAAAACCCGAGTACACCGCGCAAAAAAAGAGTTTCAAAAAATCCATGAAACTATTAGCACTAAAGTCTAGTTTTAATTTATATGGAAAGCAAAATCGAACAGCAGGTAATGGCAAGTGTCGCGGTGGTGTATGCCGTACGCAAACTCACGAGCCGTTTTGCACTTGAATGCTACGCACTGGCCCTTTCCTTTGCGGGAGCCGCCTTCTTTGTTTCGCTTCCACACGTTGCAGCAAATTTGATAAACGTCGCAAGCGGCGGAGCACCACGTATTGGAACGTTCCTTATTTCCGCAATTTTGGGCACTAAACTTATCGTCCAGCTCGCGGTCTTAATTGGCATCTGCGCCATTGTGGCCATTGGTGTTGATATGGCTCGAAAACCGGCCCTATTGACTTCTCTGTAGGATAATGTATCTTGCTTTGGTCTCCGTACGCGGAGGCAAATGTCCATAACGTCAAGAAATACGAGGTAGTCATGAAGAAGCTTTTTAGTGAGCGCGCCGCCGTTCTCAATGGCAGCTATTCCGGCAAGGACAAGCTGCCGATCAACATGAGCTGGGTCGACGGCGTCTGCACTGCGATCGCAAACGGGATGACGTTGCCCAACCACAACAAGGCGGCGCGGCATGACCTTCAAGGTCGGCCTCACCACCTTGTCGGTCGCTGTGATCCCGATCACTCCCTCCATCAAGGGCCTCGCCGATCAGTTGAAGCTGCGCGCCAAGTTCCGCGAAGGCCTCGTCCACTCGATGGGCGGTGACGAGAAGAAGGCGAAGCAGCAGGGCCTCGAAGAACATCCGATCCTGATCGCTCTCGACAAGGCGTTCGGCGCCAACGAGGACGGTGAGCTCGGCAAGGTCCCGGCGGAGTTCGGCGACCAGGTGATCGCGCTCGCCAAGAAGACCGTCGCCGAAGGCATCGCCTCGACGCACAAGTAGAACGCCGGCAACGGCACAAGCGCCAGGATCCCAAAAGGGTTCTGGCGTTCTTTTTATTTAAATTTTATTCGTCAGAGTCTCCACCACCGGCAGGGGATTTGCCCGGTGCGTTTGTTTCAAGTGCGGTACGGATTTGTTTCAGGAGGGTATTTGCTATCGGTTTGTTTTCACGCAAGAAAGTGCGCGATGCATCATAGCCGCGGCCGAGCTTTTCTTCGCCAAACGAGTACGAGCTGCCGCTTTTTGAAACAACGCCGAGGCTTTCGCCAAGGGCCAATAATTCGCCTTCGCGTGAGATGCCTTCGTTATACAAGAGGTCAAACTCAGTTTTGCGGAATGGTGCCGCAATTTTATTTTTTACTACTTTTACGCGGTGCCGGCCACCTACAACCTCTTCGCCTTTTTTAATCTGTGCGATGCGGCGAATATCGAGGCGTACCGATGTATAAAACTTGAGCGCCTTGCCGCCGGTGTTGTTTCGGGGTTGCCAAACATCATGCCTATTTGCATGCGGATCTGGTTGATAAAGATAACAATCGTTTTTGATTTTGCAGTAATGGCCGTGAGCTTGCGCAACGCCTGTGACATCAAGCGCGCCTGTTTGCCGACATGGTATGCGCCCATGTCGCCCTCGATTTCGTCTTTTGGTGTAAGCGCTGCAACAGAGTCGATGACGATAATATCGATTTTGCCCGAGCGCACGAGCGACTCAACAATCTCAAGCGCCTGCTCGCCTGTGTCGGGTTGGAAACAAGCAACTCATCGAGCTTAACGCCAATCTTTTTTGCATACTCAGGGTCGAGCGCATGTTCGGCATCTATAAATGCGCAGATGCCGCCTTTTTTTTGTGCTTCGGCAATTGCATGCAAACAGAGCGTTGTTTTGCCGGAAGATTCGGGGCCAAAGATTTCCAAAATGCGGCCGCGCGGATACCCGCCAATGCCGAGCGCCCAGTCGAGGCCGATGGAACCCGAGGGGATAGCATCGACATCAACTTTCGCCGTCTCGCCCAGCTTCATTATTGCTTCGTCGCCGAATTTGGTTTTAATGTCGCGGATTGCCGCATCGATTGCCGACTGTATCTCGTACCTTGCCTTTCCGCCGGTAGGCTGGATCCGCCTTTGGCGGATTTTTCTTTTATTTCTTTCATATTAACCTTATGATTGGTCATTAGCCATAACTAAAGTTATCGAGATAAGGATAATGTACTAACTAACATCGAGACATTTTTGCCAAATTCAGGTGCATCTGAATGGGCATAGTGAGCACATTTATAACCGACTTGGATGTGCGGCGGCCGAACCTGTCGACCCCTGCAACCGTAAAGACAGTAAACCCCGAGGGTGGTGACAAAATGAGAGCTAAAATTGCCCCGACTCGTCGGTGTAGGCGGGAGCGTCGTTAATCGTCAGGAAGGAAATGTTTTGCTGCCAGCCCCGAAATAAGCACCGCGGCAGAGGAGGTCGCGCTGCCGTTTATGGAGTCTCTAATCGTAATTTGAGGTCCTTCTATGAGCTTCCGCCCCTCAAAAAGGCCGTATCCCAGCAAAACAAGGACGCACGCAGCTATTGTTAGGAAGAGTGTGGTACGGCGGGCAGAGTATCCGTAGCTCATACCTCCGCCGATTCCCCAGGCCGTTCAGATGCAGAGCGACCGAGCACTTCACGCGGCTTGGCACCGTCGCCAGGGCCAATGACGCCGCGTTCCTCAAGCGTGTCTATTAGGCGTGCCGCGCGCGCGTATCCGACACCCAGCTTCCGTTGCAGGTATGAGGTCGATGCCTTACCAGCTTCCATCACGGCTTCTTTTGCTGCTTCGTACATATCGTCATCAACATCTTCGTCGAGGCCGCCTCTGCCGCCCGAGCCGCTGTCGTTCAATGAAATAGTACTGACACCCGGCGCTGGTGCTGCGATATCAATCGGGATTTCTACATCATTATTTTTGGCAGATAAAGTCGGTTACTTTCTTTACTTCGTTTTCGCTGATGAATGCACTTTGCAAACGCACAGGTTTGCCCATATCACCACCTAAATACAGCATGTCACCTGCGCCAAGGAGTTTTTCGGCGCCGCCTTGGTCTAAAATAGTCCGCGAGTCAATTTGTGATGCAACCTGCAGAGCCAAGCGCGACGGCACGTTTGCCTTGATGAGGCCGGTAATGACATTTACCGACGGTCGCTGGGTCGAAAGCAACAAATGGATACCAACAGCGCGGCTCATCTGTGCCAAGCGCACGATGGCTGCTTCCAATTCGCGTGGATAGGTCTGCATAATGTCGGCCAGCTCGTCGATGACAACAACAATATAGGGCATCGCTTCAGGCACTGGTACGCCTTCCTCCGGTTCGCCGTTTTTACGGAGTTTTTCGAGTGCTGGTGTTAGGACGTTCTGGTGGTACGAATCAATGTCGCGGACACGATTTTCCTCCAGGATGTTGTACCGGCGTTCCATTTCGCGGCCCGCCCAGCGGAGTGCCATGATTGCTTTCTTCGGGTCGGTAATAACCGGCGAAAGAAGGTGGGGGAGTTTGTTATACAAGGTAAGTTCGACGCGCTTGGGGTCGATCATCAAAAAGCGCAATTGTTGCGGGCCGGCGCGGTACAAAAGCGAGGTGATGATGGCGTGGATAGTTACCGACTTGCCCGAACCTGTGGCTCCCGCAATAAGCATGTGAGGCATCTTTGCGATGTTGCCAAAATGCGAACCGCCGGCAATGTCGCGGCCGAGTGCTACGAGCAGAGGTTTGGGTGAGTCGGCGAATTCGTGTGCCTCAAGCAAAGTGCCCAACCCGACGGTTACTTTTGTCGAGTTCGGCACTTCAATACCAACGAGTGATTTGCCGGGGATTGGAGCTTCAATACGGACTGGGTGCGCGGCGAGTGCCAGCTCCAAGTTTTGTTGGAGCGTCATAATTTTTTGCAGCCGCACGCCCTCGGCGGGTTTTATTGCGTAGCGGGTCACCGACGGGCCGATTGAAATTTCATCAAGTTCGACAACAATGCCAAAGTTTGCAAGGGTGCGTTTAATGATGTTGGCGTTCCCTTTTATATCGCCCACTCCAGGACGACCCTTGTCACGCTCAAGCAGCGACAGTGGCGGGGGAGTGTATTGGCCGAGGAGTGATTTTAAGTTGGCTGCGGCCACGCGCGCCTGAGCTTCCTTAGAAGATGCAGCTCGTGAGGCCTGTGCAAAACCCTTCTGACGCGGCCACAGGCCGCGCAACCGGGTTCTGCTGCGGCTCATCGTCTTCCTCGTCATCTAGACTTGCGTAGGTTGGCGCTAGCTCGTCATCTTCAGGGAGTCCTTTAATGTCTGGCTCGCCATCAACATTCTTTTTTCCAAACAGGCGTTTGAAGAGCGCGATAATTCCTCGCCCCACCGATGCAATCATTGCAGGCGAGATACGACCCTCAAGAAGTATTAATAGAGAGATGAGCGAGAGTCCTCCCAATATAATGAGTGCAGCATAGATATCAAAAAATTGCACTGCGGGGTGGGCGATTGCCGCACCCACAAGTCCTCCTCTTCCCGAAAGAGCGTCGACAAATCCAAGCCCTGCAAAAATAAAAATAGCGCTCGCGAGAAGTTTAAGTGGATGGAACCCAGCCGACTCTTCGCGCAAGGCACTCCACGCCAAAATAAAAAAGAGCAATGGGAGTAGAAAATATCCGACACCAAGAAGATAGTTAAACAACCAGTAGACATCTGTGCCGCCATTACCCGCAGCGCCAAAGTAGGCGAGGGTAAATATGATGCCGAGAATGATAAGAAAAATGGCGATTATTGCCCGCTTTGTTTCTGCCGGAATGCCGCGCAGCGGATGTGAGCTTTCAGCTTTTTGTTTGCCTGATTTCCGCGCCATAGTATGCGCACATGATAGCACGCGCATACACGGATTTCCGCGTATTTCCTTATGTGGAAAGCTTTTTTGCTTTCTTTCCGGAGAACGGTATACTCAAAGACGTAAAGAGTCTTTGACAGTCTTTTAGAAAATTAAAAGACAATAAAGGACTTTTTAAAGACAAAATCGTGTCTCGATATACACAAGAAATTTCACGAGTTTGCTTTAAAATCAATCCTTTTTAAAGGACGTACTGATTGGTATTTTTGTTATTTGAAATCAGAAAAAATCGCGCATGTATTGTCTGTTCTGGCACAACAATCGGAGGTAAAAGAGCGCGAGTTGGCCTATAAACTGAGTATTGCGGCAAGCGAGCTTCCACAAACTATTGCACATTTTGCTGCGGGCGAAGTCGATGCATCAGTCGTTGTTGCAGATATTTTCTCGCTCCTTTCGCGTGTGCGGCTTGGCACTACAAGCGGCCTGTTGGGTAAGGAAAACAGCGCTATATTGCTCGGCGAATATGAAGCGCTCGCCGAGCGTTTTTCTTTGAGTTTGCATCCGTCGCCGTTTACATCAATTCAAGATTTTTCTGTGCCCGAAATTGATACGGAGGAGGGTGCTTCGCAGGCGGGACAAAAACTTCTTGGAGGACAGCAATTTTCAGGGACAGAAAAGAATAAAGGACAAATTAAAGGACATTTTGACCCAGAGTATAAGGGACAAAGTGATAGGCTCGAAAAAATACTCCAATTTGTGCGTGCAAATGCACAGTCTTCCATAAAAGATATAGCCGCGGTTATACGCAATTGCAGCGAAAAGACCATCCAGCGCGAGCTTGGTGTCCTTATATCAAAAGGGTTGGTTAAAAAGATAGGCGAACGTCGCTGGAGCGTCTACGTTGCTATATAGCCCTACAAACAGGGCTATTTTGACCATACCTTATATATAGAGGTTTTCGATTGACTGCGGAACCCACCAGTGGTAGTTTTATGACACCCACAGACATGTGAACTCGGGCCCCTTGCGGGGCTCATTTGCGCGTTGTCCACAGGGTATTTTTGAGTTCTGCACCTCCGAGCCCTATACTTGAGTGTAGCGACTGAAAGTCGGCATACGGGGCATATATCGGAAGTACAGAATCGGCTCGCTCGTTGACAACAGAATAGCAAAACAAAAACGCGGTAAGTACCGCGTAACGAGTGCGTCTCCACTACAAGTAGAGAATGTGCTCTTCCCGAATTCCTTATCCCTTCATGGTTGCTATGGTTGACAGTCCCATTCCCATTCTGGCTACCAATCGCGTGGCTCACTGTTCAAGGTTTCGCGCATCTCTTCCTTCTTTATAAGAGGGAACAAAGAGATGACGATATCTTGGCAATTCGAGACAGCGGGTAGATGTTTTTACGCAGGTTCATTTTTATCGGCACGATTACAAGTAATTATTAGTTTGTTCGATTAGTTACATTATGACTATTACTCAGAGTTCAACACGTTTCGTCGCTACCGTCGGCGGCGCAGTAGTTGCTCTCGGACTTTTGTTCGGAGCAGTTGCAGCACCAGTCCACGCGTCAGCACTGACCTCTTCTCAGGTCAGCGCGATTGTCTCTCTCCTCCAGTCCTTCGGGGCTGATGCGGGAACCATCGCAAACGTACAGGCATCGCTCACTGGCGGTACCGTTACTACCACAACTGGTAGCACAACGACCACCTCATCAGGCGGTTCTTGCACGACAACCTTTACTACCGACATGACTGTCGGTTCAACCGGTTCGAGCGTCATGGCACTTCAGAAGTTCCTCAACATGAGCGCGGCAACTATGGTTGCTTCCTCAGGTGCAGGTTCTCCTGGCATGGAAACTTCAACCTTCGGTCCTGCTACAAAGGCAGCCGTTATGAAGTTCCAGACTGCCAATGGCATCTCACCGGTTTCTGGATACGTCGGTCCGTTAACTCGCGCAAAGCTTAATTCGCTCTGCACTTCGTCAACAACCACGACCACCACAACCACGGGCGGTACGACAACTACCACCACGGGTACTGGCACTGCAACGATCTCGGCAGCGGCACAGCCTGCAAACGGCATCGCTCCGAACAATGCAGCTCGCATTCCGTTCACTAAGTTCACTGTTTCCGCTTCAGGCGGCAATGTAACACTTAACAGTGTCACAGTTGAACGCGATGGTATCGCGTCCGACCAGGCCTTCACTGGCGTAATGCTCTTGGACCAGAATGGTAACCAGATTGGTATCTCGAAGACTTTGAACAGCAATCACCAGGCGGTGGTTGGTTCAGCAGTTGTTATTCCGAGCGGCACGTCGATGACCTTTACGGTTGCGGCAAACCGTGGTAACACCACCACCTTCGCAGGTCAGATCGCTACCTTCTCTGTCGTTACGGTTAACACCAACGCGGCAGTAACAAACGGTTCGCTCCCAATTAGCGGTGCAAGCCAGACAATCAACGAGGCTTCAAACCTCATTGGTTCAATCACAGCTTCAAAGGGTACAAATGACCCAGGTGCTGCTAACAGTGAAAACGTAGGTCAGAACTTCGTACATCTTCTCTTCGATCCGCCTTACGGCAGGTTCATCTGAAGACACATACTTGAAGTCAATCCGCTTCCACCAGGTTGGCTCCGCTTCGCAGTCATACCTTGCAAACGTTGTGGTCGTAGTTGATGGCACTTCATACCCGACAACGGTATCAAGCGACAATTACTACACTGCAAACTTCCCAGGTCAGGGCCTTCTTCTCCAGAAGGGCTTCTCCAAGGATGTTGCAATCCAGGGTGACATCGCTAACGGCTCTAACACGACAGTTGAGTTCGATGTCCAAAAGGCATCTGACATCAACGTCGTCGGCGCACAGTATGGCTACGGCATCTTGCCATCATTCTCAGCTGACAGCAGTGTCTGTGTCGCAGCCGGCACAAACTGCGGTGCAGTTAAGGCAAGTGATGATCCTTACTACGCTAGCTTCACGACAACCATCTCGGCAGGTATCATAACTGTTTCGACTTCGAACGCAGTTACCTCCGGCAACGTCGCAATCAACCAGCAAAACCAGATCATCGGCGGTTACACCGTCCAGGATCAGGGTGAGGCGGTTACTGTCGGCAAGATGGTCTTCCAGGTTACTGAAGGCAGCTCGGCCGCAACCTACGCTGACTTGACGAGCGTTTCGCTCGTTGACCAGAATGGTCACGTCCTTGCAGGCCCGGTTGATGCTACGAACGGTACCCAGTCGGATGCAATCGTAACCTTTACGGATACGGTGACTCTTCCGGTTGGCACCACGCAGCTCATGCTTGAAGGCAAGCTCGGCACGAACTTCAAGACCAATGACACTATCCAAGCTTCGACAACTCCGTCGTCTCAGTGGACAACTGTCACTGGCCAGACAACTGGCCGCAGCCTCACGATCTCTCCGGCAAGCTCTCTCACGAGCGCTTCTCGAACAGTCAAGGCAGCAAGCTTGAATGTTTCGGTCTCGTCGACACCTATCGCGCAGACGGTTATCGCTGGTTCAAACCAGTTCACCTTCGCAAACATCATCCTTGATGCAACTGCGTCTGGTGAAGATCTCCGCCTCACGACTCTCCCGATCCGCTACAGCTTCACTGGTACGTCAAACAACTTGACGAACTGCCAGCTGTACAACGGCACAACGATGGTCTCTGACCAGCATGTGTACAATCCGGCTTCAGGTCTTACTACTAATACACTCGTTGGGTTCTCGCTCGACAGCGGTGGTGTCGTTATTCCAAAAGGAACAACGGTTACTCTCTCGCTTGACTGCGATGTACGCAGCGGTGCAACAGGTACGTACAACTTCGGTCTCGCCTCAGGCGACGTTGTTGGTGCTTCAGGTGTAACCAGCGGCTCGACTGTCAACGGTGTGTTGACAACGAACGCAGGTAACGTCATGAACGTATCTTCAGGTGGCACTATATCGGTCGCACTTGACTCTTCAACCCCGACCTTCGGCGTTGTGTCTGCAGGCTCAACAGGTGTTGACCTTGGCCACATCCGTCTTGCCGGTACGAACGAGGCAATTGACCTCCGTCAGGTTGCCCTTGTTCTCTCAGGCGGCACCCGCACTGACCTCGTAAATAACTCGGTCACTCTGTGGGATGCTACGACGAACACGCAGGTTGGTACGGCGGTATTCCCGTCAGGCAACAATGCAACTTCGTCACAAATTGCGTCGGGTGCATTCCGCATCCCGGTCAACGGTTCACGTGTCCTCATCATCAAGGGTGACATTGCTGCAATCAGCACCAATGGTCCTTTGACAGCATCGGGCGACACGCTCAAGGTCAACTACGACGGTGCTAACGTCACTGGTACCAACGGTACCTACGGCGTCGGTGTCTCATCTGGCCAGAACCGCCAGCCGTCAAGCGCAACAACTGCTGTAAACGGCGTAACGATCTACAAGTCGTTCCCAACCTTCACTTACAGCACAGCGGGTGGCGCAGCATTCAGCGGCAACCAAACTCTCTTGAGCCTCACCGTCGGTGCAGACTCAAAGGGTGACGTATCGTTGAACAAGCTCACCTTCTCGGTTGCAACTTCAACTGCTAACCTTTCCAGCGTAACCTTCACAGGTCCTAACGGAAACGTAGCAAGCTCATCGACCTTCCTCTTGAACCCAGCTGGTACGCTCATCACGGTATTCTTCGACAGCGTGTCGAACACATCTGATGCAGTTGTCCCTGCAGGTACGACTAAGACCTACACCCTCCGCGGCACTCTTGCCCTCACAGGCAACAACAGCAGCTCGGGTTCAGTCGCAGTCGCTCTCAAGGCTGATGCCGCTCTCCCACTCATCACCTCAAACGGTAATGGTTTGGCGACGACAACAGTTGCAGGTGTTGGAGGTGCTCTCGCATCCAGCAACATTATCTGGTCTCCGGAATCGACCTCAACGGTCCTTACCCCAGGCACGAACAATGACTGGACAAACGGCTATGGTCTCGGCGGATGCTTCGCATCTTCTGGCCTTGCTCAGGACTGCTTCGCAAACGTTATCTCTCACTAATCTAGTGAAAGTAGCGCTAGCGTAAGTTAGCTCAGCAAAAGCCCCCTCTCACGAGGGGGCTTTTGTGTTATGTGGGGAGAGGTTTTTATCAAAAATGAATTTGTATTTTAAAGAAATTTCACTGGCTGATTTGTATACATAAAGGGTGAAATCTTTGCTTGTAAAAATAGTCCCCGTTGTCCGCTGGCCGCTTCTTGTGATCGTAATTCTTTATAGTGTGCTTGTTATATATAGAATCCCAGCAGTAGATGAAGAACGGAGAACTGTTGAGGCCGTGGCACATATAGACACCCAAAAAATAACTATGAGTGATGTGATGGGGAGCAACGTGCCACCCGTCCCTGACCCTGGCTTAAATGACAGAACAGTTGCTGGCATTGATGCCAACCATAACGATATCCGTGACGATGTTGAATTGGCACTTTTCAAAAAGTATCCAGACTCCATAAAGATTCGCGCTGCGGAATTACAGTATGCACGTGCGCTTCAAGTAGAAATGACGGAAGTTTTTAATTCTGATACGTGGGTCGCCGCAGTACAAGAGGAAGATAGGGGGTATCAATGCATTGGAGAAACATATCCGCGCACCAACCTACAGCAATTTTTAGATGTCACCGACGCCCGTTCAAATGAAGTTGAGAACTTGGTTTTCAACACACAGATAAGGAAAGATGCACGTGGCACATCTTCTCGCTTCACAACAAGTTTTGGCTTGAAGGATATTAATGTATGCGACATAGATTTAGCTACACTGTAGCGCTGCTTTGTATTGTTTTTATGCCACAGCTGGTATTTGCCAGCACATGCTCTTCGACTGGTTTTACTGTTGAATATATAAATGGAGTTTCTGACACACTGCAAGAGTCAAAAGCGAACCTTATATTACTCCAAAAAATCTTAGGGCTTGAATATAAAGGCCAGCCGCTATCAATAAATCTTGCATATAATGCAGACCATGTTGGAGGGGTGGGGAGTGTGGCGGAATTGATTTCGCAAATGCTGCTGAGTCCTATTTCTGACTACGATTTTCATACGGTGCTCGCGCAAATGGCGGTTGATGATACGACACGCAAGCTCGTACTTTTTGGCCATTCGCAGGGGGCACTGTATGCCAACTCTATGTATGGCTATGTTACGTCAAACGGTGAACCAGCTCGGTCAGTAGATGTATACGCCATGGCAACGCCTGCAAGTTATGTTGCAGGTGGAGGAAAATATATTACCTCTGCACAAGATGCGGTTATATACGCGACCAGGGCGTTGGCACAAAAGTTGGGAATCCCTGCACCTTTGCCCGCGAACGTTTCTATATCTGGCAACCTAGCCCCTGCCGACTTACCCCAAACACATTTCTTCCCGACATATATAGATGGCGCCGGAGACAGGATAGTACGAGACATTGATACCCAGCTTGATGAGCTGCAGAGCCAACCTACTTCAAGTACTACTGGCTGCTTTACGCCTCCTGCAGAAACTACTGCCGATCGCGTACAACAGGTGGCTTTTGCTGTTGCCGACCCAGTTGCAGATCTGGCACGAGGGGGGATCGAGGTTATATATCAAACTACAGCAGCAATTATAAGTAGTGTCGTTGAGGTTGCACAGGCAAGCTATTCTGCAATTGCATCAGCCACGCAATTTGTGTCAGCCTCCAATACAAACCCAGCAGGACCCGAAACACAAGAAAAGAATTTTGTTATTACGAAAAAATTGTACGGCTCAAGTATCGACCAGCAAGAATATGCCGAATTAAATACTCAAGGAAGTGCAGTAATTACAGCAGTTGCTTCAGAGGAAACAGAGCCAGCCTCTGGATATATTTCCACAAGTAGTGCGGCGACCACTTCGATATTTGTTGCAAGCGCCACGTCGACGTCATCTGTGTGGGGTGCCGTAGTTACTACAGCAACAAGCACAGCACCAGTTCTATTTTTGGGAGGTAGCGCGTTGCCACCCCCGTCACCTATAAGTATAGTGGTCATCGCGACGAGCACTGGCAGTACTACGCCGCCGGCAAGCCCACCCATTGCATCAACAACCCCGCCAATCGCTTCATCTACACCTTCCACAGCACCCACAAATATTTTTACTGCTTCAACAACCCCACCCTCACTTACTGTTGCTGAATGTGCAAATTCTCTTAGTTCCCACGAGTGCCTTATAGGCACCACAACCGCAACACTTTCTTGGACTGCGACACAATATGCGGTGCAATACGGGATTATTGTTGATGGTATACAAACAGCGACGACAAGCGCCTTGCAAGCGACTACGACACTTACTGACCAGACTACTGCGGAAATTTCTATCATTGCGTACGATATGCAAAACGCATCAGCAACGTCCAGCGTGCAGTCGGTAGCAGTTGCGGTGCCGGTGCCTCACCCCATACTCGCGTTGAGCGATACGTTTGATAATTTTAAGACAGATACTATAGAGTGGCAGACATTTGGTCATAATGAAAAAATATTTGATTTCGATGACAACACTGATGGCGAATGTTTTAAGAACGGATGTATTGTTGGTATGGGAGGCAATATATTTTCGACACTTATTCCGCGGGTGTATGTCGAGACGCAGCCAGCGTTGTTCAACGGCGCTTTTAGTATCTACGCAAAAGCACGGAGTGGTTTTAATAACCCGGACCCGACAATTTCAATCTGCCAAGCTGGTTCGAACGGATGCCTCGATCAGGCAGGGGTAAATGTCCAAGGCATAACTTTTCTGCACGCAATACCCCTTGATGACACGTGGCATCAGTATTATTTTGCCTGGCAGCAAGGAAGCCCGTATGTGCAAAGTTGCATTATGGAAGACGATATTCGCCCTGCCGATTGCGTGTGGGTCGACACTACCATTATGTCAGGTACCAAATTTGACGGTGTGGCATTCTGGTCGGGGAATAGCTATCGTTCCGACGTAGCCCCGAACGCGAACCTCTGGTTTGATGAGCTGCAGGCGCAGTAGTACAATAGAGGTATGAACCAGAATACACAAAGAACATATGCCTTTTTGGGCGCAGCTGTCGTCATATTGATTGCAGCAGCGTGGTATTTTACGTCGCATGAAAAAGCCCTAGCTCCAAGCACGGGCGGGAATACAATTACTCTGGCCACGACTACGGCAAACGGCACTGGTGGTACTACCGGGACAGTTTCTGTGGGTAGCGTCACGAGTATTTCTAACGAACCAGATTTGAGCCGCCCATACACGCCACCATCTAACTTGCCAGCGAGCGTACAAGCAGGAGACAAACAAGCTGTGGCGACTGCAATAGTGCAACTCAAAATTGACCCGTCACACGAGGCGTATTGGCTGCAGCTTGCGGAATATCGCAAAGATTCGAATGATTTTACCGGCGCAGAAACGGTGTGGGTATTTTGCACGCAGGCGTTTCCGGCCGACCCTATCGCGTATAATAATCTTGCAGATTTGTACGAAAATTATCTGCACGACTACACCAAGGCAACAACATATTGGAACGACTTGATCAAACTTTCGCCAACAAATGTCTCTGCGTACTTGAATCTAGCGACGATGCAAAGCATAAATTTAAAGGACACGGCTGACGCAAAAGTAACCTTGCAAGCTGGTCTTAAAGCAAACCCAGGTAATACTGATTTGCAAAACGCACTGAACGCACTGCAATAACAACATGAAGCGTTACATCACCGGCACCTTCTTCAAATTCCTTTTTGGATTTTTGATTATTATTGCGATGGCGTTTGTGGGCATCTTCCTTATCTCTAGCAACACTCCAAAACCTGTTGACAACGTGGCATTGCCACAGTAATCTGTTTGCAAGGGCCGCGAAGACAGCAGGTAGTCCCGCATGCGGGACGTTAATGCCGAAAGGCTCCTGCCGAGAGGTCGAACTCCAAGCCCTTGAACACAAAATTCGTAAGAATTTTGTACATAT
>CAWCNA010000004.1:0-33972 GCA_963796795.1 Candidatus Adlerbacteria bacterium
GTTGTGTATATATTTCTTCAGTTTAGACTCCATCTTGCTTTCAGAGAGCCCAAGGAGATGTTCAATGCGAGCGCACCCTGACAATGCTTGAGATCCACATCATCAGACAGCCTGCCCCACTTCCTCCCAGATCATCTTGTACACGACAGGCAATCATCAGGCACATCAGCTTGGCCATCGCCGAGGCAATGTCCTCGCCGAGAAGCTGATGGACCTCGCCTTCCCGATGGCGCCGTCGAGGCCGACCATTCCTTCTCCAAGGCGACCAGGCGTTCTGCGCCATCACCGGAAGGTCGAGCGCCAGCCCCTTCTTGACGGCGTCGAGCAGGTCTTTGGTTGCTCCGGTCGTGGCGGCGGGGTCGAGGGCGTGGGTGTGCTGCGGGCTCATCGGTGTTCTCCTTTACGAAATCACTGCGTGCGACTTGCAGGAGACGTGCATCGGGGCGTCGATAGGGAGATTGCGCGTTCTTCGGAAGACAGTGTTGCGTGGTATGAAACAGTCGAGTGGACCCGATCAACAAGCAATAGCTGTTATGTATTCATTCGCTGCATCTGTTCAAGGATTTCTGCAGCCGAGGCACTGCCCTGGTCAACCAATATCGCCATCTTGAAATTGGAGTTACCCTGGAAAATGTTATATCCGATGCTGCGGTGGTCGACATTTGCCTGCTTGCCCTTGAAATCTTCGGTTACGACAACATCTCCAACTGGGAGGAAATAACTTGCCATGTCGACAGCTGCATCGAGGTAGCCGCCTGGGTTGCCACGGAGGTCGAGTACAAGCTTGGTGTCGCCCGACTCAACAAATTGGCGGAGTGCCGTTTGGAAGAGATCAGCCGAATTTTCAGAGAAGCTGTACAGCGTGATAACAAAGACACCGCCGTCCATTTTTTTAGTATCAATAATTGGGATGTTGATGGTCTCGCGTGTCAGCGTAACGGTAAACGGTTTGCCGCTACCGCGCTGCAGTGTAAGTGTTATAGGTGTACCAATTGGGCCGCGTATCAGCTTGACCGCTTCATCTGATGCAAGATTGCTTGCCGTGGTGGTGCCAATAGCTAAAATAATGTCGCCTGTTTGAATACCAGCACTTGCCGACGGCGTGCCTTTTAATGCCGAAACCGCAACAAGCTGGCCCTGTTCATTATTATCAATTTCCAAACCGATGCCACCAAACGAACCTTGAATATCTTGTTGGAAGACAGTGGCGTCAGATGGTGGAAAAAAGACTGTGTATGGGTCGCCAAAACTTGCAGTAAGACCCGCAATTGCACCATACAGCTGTTGCTGTTGTGTCGGGAAGGTGCTCGATGCATGAGTGACAACAAAGTTTTGATTTAGTAATTGATACGCCGTCCAAAACTGCGACATATCAACACCAGCGGGTGCCGTAGCCGAAACAACATTGGTGGTAGTGCCGCCGTCATCCGCAAACGCACTTTGTTGGTGAAGAGAAATACCAAGATAGAATGCCGCGACCAGCGCCGTTAATGCAGCAATTACCTTCCATTTTTGCATAGTCATAGATACCGACGAGTATATCACACTGGGCAGAGCGGGCAGGCCTGTCCGCGCAGGCGGGTGCTATACTATATTTTATATGTTAACGAGGTACACGCGTGAGAATCTCGTGTGGATTGACTGCGTTTCCCCTACCCCGGCGGAAGTGCGTGCGTTGATGCACGAATTTAGCATCGACCCTCTTATTGCAGAAGAACTGCTACTCCCCTCCTATAAACCCAAAGTCGAAAAACGCGGTGATGCGATTTATATTATTTTACACTTCCCTATGTTGCGCAGTTATTCTCGCGCACCTGAACAGGAAATTGACTTCCTTGTTGGGAAAAATTTTCTTATAACTACCCGTTACGAAAACATCGATCCATTGCATTCGTTTGCAAAAGCATTTGAAGTGGCTGGGGTCCTTGGTACGGACATGACAGTCTCGCATGGAGGCCACTTGTTTATTGCCATGGTGCGGAATTTATACCAAGCGCTTGAAAGCGGCTGCACAACCCTGCATAGACGTTTGCATGATATCGAAGAGCATATTTTCTCGGGCGATGAACGCAAAATGGTTGCCGAACTCTCGCAGGTTGGCCGCACGATACACGACTTTAAGCAGGCCTTGGCACCGCACGAGGAAATGCTCAAATCATTTGAGCCAGTTGGCACGCGTTTCTTCGGCAGCGAATTTGCGTACCATGTACGTGCCCTCGAAGGCTCGTACGAACGCATTGAACGAACACTCGAAAACCTACATGATTCGCTAACAGAGTTGCGCGAGACAAACAACTCGCTGCTTTCGACCAAACAAAATGAGGTTATGAAAATATTTACCGTCCTGGCATTTATTTTCCTGCCGCTGACGTTTATCGGGCAGGCCTTTGGTATGACGAGCCAATATATCCCGCTCATGGACAAACCCAGCGGTTTTTGGATAATCATAGGGAGTATGGCGTTTATAGCGTTGTGCTCGTTTGGTTACTTTAAACACAAAGACTGGCTCTAAATCACATGTTTTCATTCTTTAGTAGCAGACTGTCCCTCGACTCCGTTCGGGATAAACCGCCGCTTATGCTCTACAACACCCTCTCGGGCGAGAAGGAGGAGTTCAAGCCACTCAACCATGTTGTGCGGATGTACAACTGCGGCCCAACCCCCTACGACGAGCAGCACATCGGCAACATGGTGCCTGCTTTTTTGGGCAATATCATTCGCCGTACGCTCGAAACGTGGGGGCACAAAGTTGATCAAGTAACCAACATTACAGATTTTGGCCATCTCTCGGGAGACAACGAAGGGAATGCTGATATTGGAGAAGATCGTATGAGCCGTGGCCTTAAGCGCGAAGGCTGGGCATTTACCATGGAAAATATGCGCAAGCTCGCCGAAAAGTACACTGAAATTTTTTTGCGCGATATAGAAAGCCTTGGCGTACCAATCGCTAAAATAAAATTTCCGCGCGCAAGCGACTATATAAAAGAAGAAATTGCACTTATTGAAGCATTGTTTGAAAAAGGGTACGCCTATCAAATATCCGATGGTGTCTATTACGACACTGCCAAATTTGCTGGATATGGAAAATTGGGAGGTCTCACTGAAGGGTCCGGGGAGGCGCGTATCGACCAAAATAGCGAGAAAAAAAATCATCGTGATTTTGCATTATGGAAATTCTCCGAAGGAGATAAAAAACTTGGCTGGGAGTCGCCCTGGGGCAAAGGCTTTCCGGGGTGGCACATCGAATGCACCGCGATGATATTTGCGCTGCTGGGCAAGCAAATCGACATCCACACCGGCGGCATCGAACACATCCCTGTGCCATCACAATAATGAAATTGCACAAGCTGAGGCTATTACGGGCAAACAGTATGTACGGTATTGGCTGCACAACGAACACATCACTATTGAAAATAAAAAGATTTCAAAGTCGCTCGGCAATACTATTTATCTGCACAATATAGTCGACAAAGGTTTGAACCCGCTCGCGCTCCGCTATTGGTTTTTGACCGGCCATTATCGCACTCCGATGAACTTTACATGGGACGCTCTCGAAGGTGCAAACACAGCACTCACCCGCCTTGGCCGCACATATTTGGAAATGCCAGAAGGAAAGCCTGATGAAGCATTTCTGGAAAAATTTTATGCAGCCATTGCGAATGATTTAGGAACTGCACAAGCCCTTGCGTTTGTTTGGGAGAATATATCAACACTCAATAAAGCCACACTAAGACAAGCCGATCGCGTACTGGGCCTTGGACTCGCTGACGTGCGCCCCATGCAAAAGCTTAAAATTTTGAAACAAAACGAACTTCCAGAAGATGCCCAAATACTGGCGAAGGAACGCGAAGAAGCTCGTACTTCTAAAGACTTTGCAAAGTCGGATGAACTCCGAACCAAGCTTGAAACCCTCGGGTTCAATGTAGCTGACACGGCAGACGGTCAAAAAATAACTCAAAAATAAGGCCTGACTAATCCCCTGTTTATCCCCGCGATATCCCTTTTGGAGCCGCACGAGAAGAAGAGTATTCTGTAGGTGTGGTTAAGAAAGACACAAAATTTCGCCTCCCTCCGCAAACAGTGGAGTCTGAAAAGGCGCTGCTTGGCGCCTTGATGATTCGCCCTGATGGCATGAGCGAAAGCGCCGAGGTACTTTCAACAGATGCATTTTACAGCGAGAAGCATCGTATTATTTACCGTGCGATGACTACGCTGTTCTCTAAAAATGAACCAATAGATATCGAGAGCGTTCGTGCTCGACTCTCCGACGATAAAGCCCTTGAAAATATTGGAGGTGTAGCGTACTTGGCAGAACTCGTTTCCGAAGTGCCGGCAGCAAGCAATGCAAAACATTACGCTGAGCAGGTGCAGAAAAAGTTTATGCTCCGCTCACTTATTGATGCAGGCGAGTATGTTGCCGAACTTGGCTTTGATGAAAGCGGCGAGATAGACGAAACGCTCGACAAGGCAGAAAAGAAAATATACCAGGTTACCGAAAGCCCGTCGCTTTCAAAATTTACTGCCCTCAAAGACACGCTTGCTGTTGCATGGGAAAACTTTGAACGCCTGCAAGAAAACAAGGGTGAGCTGCGCGGTGTGCGTACCGGCTTTAAGGAACTCGACACTATGCTCGCCGGTTTTCAAAAGTCCGATCTGATTATTTTAGCAGCGCGCCCGTCGGTTGGTAAGACGAGTTTGGCGCTCGATATCGCCCGCCAGAGCGCAATACAGCATGGTACGACTGTGGGCTTTTTCTCGCTTGAAATGAGTGCACAACAGTTGGTAGACCGAATGGTGGCAGCCGAGGCGCGTGTGAACTCATGGAATTTGCGCACCGGCCGCATTACCGACCAAGGCGATTTTGACCGCATCCGCGACGCCTACGATAGGCTTAGCCGCGCCCCAATATATATAGATGATCAGCCAGGCAATAATATTTTAAAAATGCGTTCCGTCGCACGGCGCTTGAAGCGCGAGCAAGGTTTGGACTTAATTATTGTCGATTACTTGCAGCTGTTGGCGCCGACAAACAGCCGGGCCTCCGATTCAATGGTCCAGCAAGTAACCGAAATTTCGCGCTCGCTTAAAAACTTGGCCCGCGAACTTGATGTGCCTGTTATTGCACTCTCGCAGCTTAGCCGTGCCGTTGAACAGCGCGGCGGCAAGCCCCGGCTCTCGGACTTACGTGACTCGGGCTCTATCGAACAGGACGCCGATGTTGTTATGTTTATTCACCGCGACGACAAGACAAATAAAGAAAGTGAGCGTCCCAACATTGCCGAAATTCTCATCGAGAAACACCGCAATGGCCCCGTTGGGATGGTGGAACTATACTTCGATGAAAAACGCACTAGCTTCCAGTCTCTCGAAAAGACTGACTTTGGTGCATTTGAAACTGCTCCCAATGAATTCTAGTATTATACTGAGCGGAGCAAAAAAATTTATACTATGAATCCCATCGAGAGGCTCACCGATTTGTTTGAACACTTCCCCGGCATCGGGCCCCGCCAAGCACGCCGCTTTGTGCAGTTTTTGCTGGCCGAACAAGCGGGCTTCCGCAGCGATTTAGCGGAAAGCATTCGCCACCTAGGCACACAAACCGACCAATGCCGGAAGTGCTATCGCTGGTTTGCAAAAAATGAGGAAGAAAACGGCCTGTGCAGCATCTGCGGAAATACAAAGAGAGACGCTGGCACGTTGTTTATTGTTGAGAAAGATGCCGATATCGAAAACGTTGAACACAGCGGCTTCCACGGCCTCTACTTTGTGTTGGGCGGCACCATACCGCTTGCCTCGGAAGAGCCGGAGCGCCATGTGCGCCTGCGTGAACTTTTGAAACGTATCGAAGCCGACGCATCACACTTGCATTTAAATGAACTTATTCTAGGGCTTTCTGCCACCACTGAAGGCGACCATACCCGCCTTATTCTCCAAGAAAAAATCCGCCCAATATCCGAAGGTCTTAACTTCCGCGTCTCCTCCCTTGGCCGCGGCCTCTCCACCGGCTCCGAGCTCGAATACGCCGACCCCGACACTATCGCCAGCGCATTAAATTCAAGAAATTAGCGCAGCAAAAAATCCCTTCAAAAAGTCTGGAAGACGAAGCGGCCCGAGAATTTTTGAAGGGATTTTTGCAAAGCCTATTTAATGCTTGAGATTTTTACCTCAAAGAATGGCTGGCGATGGCCGCGCTTTTTAAAGTAGTTGCTCTTTGCTTTATATTTGATGACAGTAACTTTTGGTGCGCGGGAGATTTTGGAAATTTCAGCAGAAACTTTTACGCCCTTCACAAACGGAGTGCCGATTGTGGTGTCTGCGCCAGTATCAACCAAGAGGACATTATCAAAAGCAATTGAGTCGCCGACTTTGTGGTCGCCCATCAATTTTTCGATCTTTACGGTGTCGCCTTCCGAGACCATGTATTGCTTGCCTCCGGTCTCAATAATGGCGAAATCCTTCGTTTTTGTTGCCTTTTCTGTAGTTGCCATAGACCGAAACACTATATCTAATAAGTTCGATTTACGCAAGCACCGGCCTCTATTCCTTCCCTTCTATGAGAGGTCTGTCTATGAGGGCAACGTCTATGGCAATATCTGCCGAGGCATCTATTTTCAAAACATCTTTTTCAATTTTGCCCAGCTCTTTCGTACCAGCATTAAAATGATTGACTGTCGTTGAGAGTGATGCGCCCAATTTTTTGTAATAGTCTTGATAGGCGTTGATGTGTCGCCCAAGCGCTTCGACATTCTTCGCAATATCCTTTGCCTGTTCTTCAATTTTAAACGCCTTAAAGCCATACAACACCGACTGCAGATATGCAGCAAAGGTTGTGGGCGATACTATAATTACTTTTTTCTCATTTTGCGCATAGTCCAGCAAACTACGAGTGTTTACTGCACCAATGCCGTCGTTGAGCAAATCGTAATAAATACTTTCTGCTGGAATATACATAAATGCAAAGGGCAGTGTACCGTCTTTGGGCCGCACATATTTACTTGTCTCATCAATGCGCTTTTTTAAATCGCGCTTAAATGCTTCTTCAAATTCACCTCGGCGTGCGTCGTCTTTTTCATCATGTATGCGGGTGTAATTTTCGAGCGGGAATTTTGCATCCACTGGGATAAAACCCTCTTTGGTGCGGATTATTGCATCCACCGTTTCCCCTCCCGGAAACTCATACTGCATCGCATATGCACCCGGTGGCAAAATGTTGCTCATCACAAGCTCGAGCGATGCCTCGCCCAAATTGCCGCGCTGCTTTTGGTTCTTCAAAACTTTTTCCAGGTTGCTGAGCTGCTCGGCAATGACAAACACCTGCTTGGTAGACTCTTGTGTTTGTGTCACGCCCTTAATTACTTCGAACAGATCTTGCTTAACCGCATCTTGAAGATTCTTCATTTGGTTTTGCATCAAAATAAACGGCGATGTATCCACTGGTGCAGGAGGCAACGGCGCCTCTTTTTTCTTAAATGAGTTATAGAGTTGCAAACCGATAAGGGCAGCAAGAAGTACAATAATAAGCCATTCCATAAGCGCATTTTATCATGTATCATCTTCATATGACACAAAATGACCTTAAGGAGCAATTAAAAGACGCGATGCGCGCAAAGGACGCGACCAAACTTGGCAGTTATCCGCGGCATTATGACTGCTGCTACAAACGAGCTGGTCTCGAGCGGCCGCACACCTACAGACGCGCTTACAGAGGATGAAATGGCCATCCTCATCCGCCGTGCCGCAAAGCAGCGCAAGGATTCTATCGAGCAATTTGAAGCAGGCGGCCGCCCAGAGCTTGCCGAGCAGGAAAAAGTTGAGCTAGCAATTTTGGAAGGATATCTCCCAGCGTTGATGGCAAAAGAAGAAGTTGAAAAACTCGCAACCGCAAAAGCTGCCGAGATGAATATTACCGACAAAACCGGAGCCAATCAGCTTATGGGTGCACTTATGAAAGATTTGAAAGGCAAAGCCGACGGCACTGTTGTAAAGGCAGTCGTTGACTCGATGTTTGTCTAAAATAGGAATCGTAGCTTAATTTTCAAAGTTAATTTCTGACTGGCAATGAGAGCATTTAGTTGCTCTGCGAGAAACACGTCTGCGACACCGCGGACATTTTGGATGTGACCAAATTACCCAATATAGAAAAACACAGACCAGCAGCAGCCCTATCAGTCCCATATTCAAATTGTAACCTGTTTTTTTACTCTACCTGTGATAAGGTTTCATTGTTTGCTTGGCCCTATCGTCTAACGGTTAGGACGGAAGCTTCTCAAGCTTTAAATCGGGGTTCGATTCCCCGTAGGGTCACAAAAATATCTTATCGTTTCTTCCAGTCGGATTCCTGACGCACCAAAAGTTCAGGAGCACGTTCGGGGTCGCGCATCAAATGCTCTACAGTTTTTTCCATTCGCATGCTTTGCGAACCTTTTACAAGTATGCAGTCGCCGGGTTGTATCATCGCCGCAAGCTCGTCCCCCGCCTTGCCGGCATCTTCATATTGGAAAATATTTGAATCATTGAGACCATTATCGAGCGCCCCTTCTGCCATGTCGCGCGCACGGAAACCAATCGTGCAAAAGATATCAATTTTGTTTGCGGCATACGCGCCAATTTTGCGATGCTCTTCAACAGAGTGGCGGCCAAGCTCAAGCATGTCGCCGAGCACTGCAACCCGCCTGCCGGCAGGCAGGTGCGACGGCCTCTCTTTAAAGACTGAATCGAGCGCATCAAGCGCAGCCTCAACTGCTGCGGGCGATGAATTATAGGTATCATCGATAATAAGACTATCTTTTACGCCATCAATCAAGTGCATGCGCCCGCGCGGCGGCTCGTATCTGGAAAGCCCGTGGACTATTGCTTGCACATCCATGCCCGTCGCATACCCAACAGCCGCCGCTGCAACCGCCGGCAACAGCATATGATTCCCGAGAGTTCCCGTAATCGAAACTGGCGCATTCATTCCTCCGATAGCTATCTCTGCAATGATGCCGATAGGCCAGCTTTCATCACCCCCTTCATGCAAAATGGCAGCCTCCGAGGCGTGCACGTCAGCATCAGCTGACAAACCAAACGTTATAACTTTTGCACCATGTGCCACTGCCTTCTCTATCAGCATATTTTTCCTACTATCGTCCGCATAGACGACCAAGGTTCCTGCAGTCGCGAGCGCATTAATGAGGGATGCTTTTTCTTGCACCACCGCTTCTGGCGAATCAAAAAATTCGACATGGACCGGCACTTCAGGCAGGCGTGTGATAACTGCAATATCAACGGGCAACCATCTTGCGAGCGAACTAATATCCCCCGGCCTGTCTGCACCAACTTCCAAAACAAGCCATTGTGGGTAGGAGGTTGTAAATAAAATAAGAAACAATCCATCAATAATATTTTGTAGCCAACGCAACGGGTTACTCCACGCATTTGGAACGCCTAAAATAGTCAGTGGAAGCCCCAATTCGCTATTAAAACTTTTGTCGCTTTTTCGGACATGGTGTTCTTCGGCAAGTACTGCATATATGGCATCTTTTGTTGAGGTTTTACCGACGCTTCCCGTTACAGCAACAATGTGCGGTTTGTATTTACGCACAATGAGGCGCGCTTCAAGTGTTAAAATATACACAATACATATTTTAAAAAGGCTGCGCATATTAATTGGGAAAATAAGCTCTACCTGTCCGGCGGAACGTCGTAATAGTTAATGAGAAACTGGACGAGACTATGGAAAGTCGTACCCCATGTTTCTGACGAATACGGCGCGCCAACCGGCTCGTATCCAAAAAGGAAGATAATATATTTTGCATTATAAGAAGGGAAGAAGCCGAAATAACTGTGCAGATACCTGTCCGTATAGTATCCGCCGCCGGCTGGGTTGGCAATCTGGGCAGTCCCCGTCTTTGCGGCCAAGCTATAGTGCGGGAAGCTCATCCCCTTAGCGAAGGCTTGGTCAACAACCGTTGTCAGCATACGGTCAATTGTTGTTGATGTTTCGGGCTTCAATTCTGGCCCCACTTTTGGCCAATGCAGGGTTTGTGTGATGCCTGTCGTGTAGCGTATAGCGCGCACCACATGCGGCGTCACCATATACCCACCATTAGCAAGGACTGCGAGCGCACGCACAGTTTCTATTGGTGTCATCGCGATACCTTGCCCAAACGACGCAGTATCATATTCGACTTGGCGCGGGCTTTGCATATTGTTGAAGATGCCCGCCTGCTCCCCCGGCAGGTCTATGCCGGTTGTTGTCGCCATACCATAGTGATTGAAAAAATAATCACGCATGGTTGACGATCCCATTTGTGTCGCAACAAACGACGCACCGACGTTAAGCGACTGGCTTAAAATCTGCTGCATAGGTATCACCCCGCGCGCCTGTAAGTCGAAGTTGCAAATTTTTTTACTGTCAACCGTAATGCATCCAGTGTCATTGTATGTTTCGTTTTCAGTAACGGCACCGGAGTCGAGTCCTGCCGCCATAGTCAACGGTTTTACGATAGAGCCCATTTCGTAGACATTTTGCACCATCGGGTTGGCGTAAATAAGAGGATTGGTTTGAGTATTAAATGAATTCAAATCAAAGGTCGGAGAGACAGCCATTGCATAAATTTCGCCGGTCTGCGGATCCATAATGATTCCACCGGAAAGCTGAGGGTGCCATGTCGCATCATATGCAGCAAGTTCCTGCTCAAGCTCGCTCTGCACATTTGGGTCAATGGTTGTTATTAAATCCCCTTCCTGCGGCGCGCCCTCTATCAACGACTTCACACCACCAAACAATTCGACAAAAAAGTTTGTGTAGAGACCATCGTCCTTGCGCTCAAGGGTCGTGTTGTATTTCTTCTCCAGCCCGTACTGCCCTTCTTGGGTATTGTTGTTGTCATACGCAACAAAACCGATTTCTTGCGCAGCGAGCGAGCCCCCTGGGTAGTCGCGCCACCTATCTTCTTCGATTATCAAACCAGGCACCTGCTTTGTTTCAAGAGTGGTGCCCGCACTACTGTCTAAATGCTGTGCAAGCAATTGGTACTGTGTACCCTGTTTTGTTGCCTTAGCAATGCAGTCAGCATCCGAAAGATCGCTTGCAACACTTTCAACTGCTGCACACAACGTTTGTGCGTCGGTAACTTTTGTTGGGTTCACTGCAATGGAAAAGCCATCTTTAAGTATTGCCGCGGCAATTTCTCCACCCGTGTTGTCGGTGAGATAAATAATGCCTCGGTCCAAAAGTGGGCTCGCGGGCTGGGTGAACTGCGCGTCCGCACGCTCCGTATATGCCTTGCCGTTCATTATCTGCAGGTAGTAAAGCCGGCCGATAAGCACGAGTGCGACCGCTATGCACAGCAGCGTCAGCATCCGGGCTCGGCTAAGAAACCGCTTGTTCATTTATTTGAGCGAGAGCGGCTGGCCATCAGTGCTTGCAAACACAGGGGTTACATTGTCCGGCACTACATATCCAAGTGCTGTTGCATGTTCGGGCGAAAGCTCTTGCATGTCGCTTAAATATGACGTTTCTTGAGTACTAAGCTGGAGAGTCAGATCATCTATCTTTGACTGGAATGCCGTACGGCTAGCCGTATGTTCGACGGCAATCATCAAAAAAGTACAGTATAAAAAGACGGACAGCGCGCACACGCACACAAGCAACGCGATACTTCGCGAAAGATATATTTGATAGAGAGCGATTCGTTTTGCGGTAGCCATGTTAGTTTTCAATTTTTTCGATAACTCGGAGTTTTGCGCTGCGTGCTCGGGGGTTTTCTGTGATTTCGCTGCGCTGTGCAGTAAGCGGTTTCTTCACGACGAGCCTGCCACCGCGCTTTACAAAATCAGCACATAAACGTTTAACTGCCCTATCTTCAATACTGTGAAAGGTGATAATAGCGATTCGGCCACCCACCGAAAGATGCTCCCATGCAGAAGTAACGCCTTTTTGTATCATCCCGAGTTCGTCATTAACGGCCATGCGGAGTGCTTGGAAGGTACGCGTTGCAAAATGGAGACGTCCGCGATGATACAAACTTGGAGTGCTGTCGCGGATTATTTCTACGAGTTCGAGTGTAGTTTCTATAGGTTGAATATCGCGCCGCTCCACCACTGCCTTAGCGATGCGGCGCGAAAAACGCTCTTCGCCATATCCATAAAAAACATTCGCGAGCGTCTCTTCATCCCATTCGTTTAGTGCTTGTGCTGCAGTAAAACCCGAGGCTGATTTTGTGCCGTAGCTCATATTGAGCGGCTCATCTACCAAAAATGAAAATCCCCTACCCGATGCCAACTGGCCCGAATTCCAGCCTAAATCAAATAGGGCTTTATCAATAATTTTGAGGCCTTTGTGATGGAGCACTTTTCCCAAGTCACCAAAATTACTCTCAACAACTTCGGCTCTGCCGCCAAACTTCGCCAAACGCTCACGTGCGATTTCTACCGCTTCTGGGTCGACATCAAGTGCCAGTACCCGCACATCAGGTGCGCTCTCGAGCATCGCATAGCTGTGGCCGCCTTGGCCCGCTGTCGCATCAACTAATTGTTCGCCATCTTTAATCTGGAGTTGTGCGAGCACTTCTTTCAGCATCACAGAGATGTGAGTGTGGGAACCTATGTGCACTTTCTCTTTCTTCTGCTCGCGTGCAGAGTGGCCCTCCTCTCGCAAGGAGCTGCTCTTAACGCGAACAGAAGATAAAGAAAGTACGGAGATCATATTACAAAATTCCTAAATCACCCAGTTTTTCGGCCATCTGGTCGGCGCCCTTTTCAATGCGGCGCTTATACTCTTCCCACGTCTTCTCGTTCCAAATTTCGATGCGGTCTGAAACTCCGGCCAACACGACACGTGAACGCAAGTCGGCAAAGTCTTTCAAAAAATCCGGCATCAAGATGCGGCCAGCGCTGTCGACTTCGGTCTCAACCGCGCCTGAGAGGATAAACCGACTCATGCCGCGTGTATCGGCTTGGCCAAATGGAAGGCTCGACAATTTTTCAGCAATTTTATTCCACGTTTTTTCAGGGAACATAAACAAACATGTATCCAACCCGCGCGTAATTACAACCTTGCGCCCGACTTCCTTCCGAAATTTTACAGGAAGCGATAAGCGCTTTTTTGCATCGAGAGTGTGTAGATATTCGCCAATTAACATGATATTTCTAGGACCTCCCACTTTGTCCCACTGCATACCAGTATATGCCACTTACTACCCACTACCCTACCCAAAGTTATCCACAAAAATGAAGAATCTCCCGGCACCATGCCGAGAGGTGTTTGTGTATCTTGTGTGTTTTTAGGAAGTTACTGCGGAAGTATTTCCAATTTCGTAACGCGAGCCTCAAGGGCTGTGTGGCGTTCGTAGGCACCATCAACTGAGCGCTGTACGCCTTCTATTTTAGCTGAGAGTGTTTCTTCAACCCTGTTTATTTTTATTGTGAGTTTTTCTTCGACCTCACTGAGACGTAAATCTACCCCATCTATCTTTGTAGTAAGCCTCTCCTCCAAATCAACAAAGTTTTTAGCCGTAACAGCTGCCAGGGTATTTATTGATTCATCTATTCTGTCAAAACGTTTATTTAATTCTATATCTTCCATATACCCCCAAGTATAGCATTTTAGGAGATGAAATTTTCCTCAAATTTTGCTAATTCTTCGGGCGAAGGAGTGGAAAGAGTTGCGTTTCGTGGACGGGTTTATCTTCCAAGAAGGCAAAGAGGCGCTCGGAGAGGCCGAAGCCGAATGCTGGTGGCATGCCATATTCCATCGCATGGATATAGTCGATATCAAGGCGTTGTGCTTCATCATCTCCTGCCTCCCGAAGTTTTTGTTGTTCTTCAAAACGAGCGGTTTGATCCTGCGGATCATTTAGCTCGCTAAAGCCCTTACCAACTTCAGAGCCTGCCAAAAGGATTTGAAAACGTTCAACAACGTTCGAGTTTTCAGAATGAGCGCTTCGCAAGCGGTTCTAGATACACGGGGATACCGACCAAAAATACTGGGCCAGTAATAGTTTTACGGATACTCTTCCACAAATGATCTATTGCGCGGGCCAGGTTCAGAGTCTCCCCTACTTTTATATTATTTTTGTGTACTGCATCTATGGCATCTAGCTCAGAACACGGTAAGCGGATCTATACCAAATTTCTCCTTAATGACTTCACAAAAATCTACAGCCTCCCATTCATCTGCCAAATCAAATTCGTGACCCTGAACGACAAATTTTGTCTTTCCATAGACTTTTTTTGCAATATAACGATACAGATCTTGAACAAACTGCATGCCTTTTTTCATATCGCTATACGCTTCATAGGTTTCAAGTTGGGTGTAGTCCTGCAAATGTTCGCGTGACTGGCCTTCATTGCGGAAGATGCGGCCGATTTCAAATACTTTGGGGAAGCCGGCAACGAGCAAACGCTTCTGCCATAATTCTCCGGCTGAGATACGTAAATACACATCCATATCAAGTGCATTGTGATGCGTGATAAACGGCCGTGCGTCGGCACCACCCGGCGAGTTTTCAAGCACTGGTGTTTCCACTTCCAAAAACTTTTTCTCTAAAAGAAATGTTCGAATTGCCTGCCAAAATGCAGATCGGCGAATAAACATATCGCGCAAATCTTCGTTCAGTAAAATATCCAAGTAACGCTCACGCAGTTTTAATTCCAGATCTTGGATGCCATACCATTCGGTTGGCAATGGTGCCAGTGACTTCGCAAGCATTTTCCATGACGAAACTTTTAGTGATTGCTGGCCGCGCTTGGTGAGATACGCCGTGCCTTTTGCTTCAATAAAATCCCCCTGGTCGACGGCACTTTCAAATAGAGCAAACGCTTCGTCTCCAACTTCTGCTTTTTCAATAACAAATTGCACACGCGTCGTGCCATCCATAACATCGGCAAACATAATGCCGCCTTGCCCGCGGATAGAAATAGCTCGGCCAGCCAAAACTTCTGTCCCCCCTGAAGAAATCAATTCTTCAAACTTTTCTAAAAATTCTGCACCAGAAAGTGAGCGTTCAGAATGCTACCGGATATACGTCCATCCCTGCATCTTTCAACAGGCCGAGTTTGCGCAATCGCTCCCCCCTCATCTCGTTGTACATGAGCTTATTCTACCTTAAGAATTTTGTATTTCTCGAGTTCCTTTTGGGGTGTGGAAGGAAAATTCGTCCCCCTTCTTTTTACCAAGGAGTGCGTTGCCAAGCGGCGAATGGTACGAAATTTTACCTGCAAGCATATCAGCTTCTTCTGCACCGACAATAATGTAGGTGTGTTTATCGTCCGCTCCAACTTTTTGCACGGTGACATTTCCACCCATGCCGACGACATCGCTCTTGCCAGCGTGTACAATTTTCGCATTCTTCATTATTGCTTCGAGCTTTTGCACGCGCTCCTCTACTGCTGCCTGCATTTCGCGGGCCTCTTGATATTCGGCATTTTCGAAAAGGTCGCCAAGCGAGCGGGCATATTCGAGCTGTTCAGCTACTTCCTTCCGGCGCGTGGTGTGGAGGAATTCCAACTCTTTTTTAAGCTCTTCAAATTTTTCCTGCGAGATGAGTTCTTCTGCCATAAGTACCAAAGTATAGCCGGATTCGAGGATAAGTCAAAACGCCCACATCAAAGACCGTCCTTGGAAAATGAGGCTAAAGGACGGTCTTTGATGTGCTATTGAAGGTACTGCGGAGCGTTTGCTTCCATCCACAAGAAGAAACCGTTCATAACAGACGCTCCGCCGACAGTGGTGCCTGACGGCAACCTATCAAGCACAACCGCGTACGCATACTTCGGGTCGTTGTACGGCCAAAAACCAATCATCCATGCGTTCTCATATTCGTTATGCAAACCAATTTGTGCAGTGCCTGTTTTTGCGGCAACTGCAACGAACGGGAAATTAACCGCTGTCGAAATTCCTGTCTGCACGCCTTCGCGCATACCCTCGCGCACAACTTCAAAGTTCTGCGGATCTATCGGTAGCTTCGTTCCTTTCGGAGTCGAACTTGCAACAAGAGTCGGTATCAGGAGCGTGCCGCCATTTGCAATGGCAGATGCTTCACGCACGGCTTGGAGCGGCGTTATTTGCATGCCGTACTGCCCAATTGCCGTGTGGTAGGTGTCACCAATGCGCCATGTTGGGTCAGCGGGGAAATTTGCAATCTTCCAGGCGGGCGTAGGGATTGTCCCCGGCTGCTCGCTAAACCCCAGGAGGCCCGCATCTTTTCCGTACCCAAACATACTGAAATATTTATCTATATTTGTGATACCGAGCCCCAGCTGGTTTTGATACCCGCCGCCAACTTCATAAAAGAAAACGTCCGATGACACCGCTAGTGCGTCGCGCACCGTCATCACTCCGTTAACGCGCCAGTCTTTAAATATGCTCGGGTGCGATGGGTCATACGGGTTTGGCACACTTATCTGCCCTGTTGAGGTGATAGTGGTGCTGGGCGTGATAACACCCTCCTGCAGGCCAGCTGCCGCCATAATAGGTTTAATAATAGAACCCGGCGCATACAAACCATCGGTCGCTCTGTCAAGAAACGGCCGGCTTGGGTTGTTATTGTATGAAGCGATCGCTGCAGAATTGCCATCTTCCATGGCAGTCGGCGAATATTCGGGATAACTCGTCATTGCCAAAATTTCTCCCGTCTTAACATTCATGATCACACCTGCGGCACCAATGGCGTGCGCCTGCGTCGCACGGTCGGCAAGGATCTGATATAGGCCGCTCGTGACATTTGCGTCAACGGAAAGCTTCAGTGTCTGCCCAGGCACAGGCGGCTGTATGACGCTTTCGGAAATTACTTTGCCCTTAGCATCAGTCTCCGACAACTTCAAACCGTTTACTCCGGCAAGCTGTGCGTCAAATGCTTTTTCTGCGCCATCAAGTCCCGTAAATGTATTGCGATAATATGTGCCGGTCGAGTCTTTAGCAGGCGGCTGCACATACCCAATGATATGCGCCAACCCTGCAGCATCATCGTAGGCGCGGTCGGCAAAATCATCGTTGACCGACGCTCGCTCGTTGTATGCAAGCGGTGTGCCATTTCTATCTTCGATAATGCCGCGGTCAGCAAAAATAACTTTTTGTGAAAGCTGATTTTCCTTTGCTTGCGTTGCATATGCGGCGCCATTAATAATTTGCAGATCACTTGCGCGTGCAACATACGCGACAAACAACAACGCCATAAGCCCACCCGCCATATAGAAGGAACGCGCCCCGAGCGGGCGCTCTATCCTGCCCTCGAACTGATCGCGGTCAAATTCGGCGACGTTGGAAGAGTCTATCAAAATTTCGTCGGGATGAATTTCGCTCGTAAGTTTGCTTTTCTTTCGTATTCCGAAAAACTGCATGTGGACAGTATACCGAGCGTCAGCGCAGATGGCGAATACTGAGCGCTCGAACGACCACAAGCATGAGTATCAAAAAAGTAAATGGAAACAGCAACCAGTGCAGGGCACCAGTTGGAGCGCCAAAAAGGCAGTCGAGCATAAACGCACCTATAAGGGCTATCGCCCACCAGCCGTATACGGCACCAAGTAAAAGCCCCAAAAATGCCGCAGGCCACCACGCAAATAAAAGTCCCGCCGCAAATAAAAATACGGCGCCTAGTAAAATGAGCCTTTCACTAATGCGCATATGAAGTCTTTTGGATTTCTACAAACTGAAGCGAGAGCGGGTCGACGGGCAGCCGCGCGTAGAGTGTCTCAAATGAATCCCCTTCTTTGGCTTGTATTGACGAAATACTCCCGGCAAAGCCGCTTGCAATACCGGAGAACAAAAGTGAATCCCCGGGGACTGCGGGCGTACCTGCCGGTACTTGGCCCACAAGCGAACCGCCGCCTTGCCCTTGCATCTCAACCGGCACCAAGCCACGCAGCAATACTTGATACGTCTGGCCTGGTGCCGAAAAAAGAATCACGCGCGATGTCTCTGCATACACGGCACTCACAGTGCCAATAAGTGTCGTGCCACCAGCCGAGACAAGCATGCCTTGCACAACACCAGCGCTGCTTCCCGCGTCAACCATCAATGTATCGTAGGGAGTTGCGGGCGGCCGCATGAGTACGCCGGCTAAAATAGTTTGGATACCAGCATCGCGCGAGAGGCGCGCCTTCAATTCTAAATTTTCTTGGTATAGCGCATTTCTGTCAGCAACAAGTGCTGTAGTTGATGCAAGCTCCGCGCGCAGGCGCTGGTTGTTCGATGCATCCAAGTTGATACGTGCGCGTTCAATAGGAGCAAATATCGTCCACGCGACCCTACTAAAAGTGGAACGCCACTCTATTGAGGCACACAGGAGAACAAGAAAAATTATAATGTATACAAAGGTACGGAACGAAAACCACCCACCAGTAGGGCGGCGATTACTCCCCAACGGGTTAGAAGTCCTCGCCATATTCAAGTAATAGGTCCTGATGCAAACCTAAATTTTCTAAAATAACGCCAGTGCCTCGAGCAACGGCAGTCAGTGGGTCGTCTGCAACCGCAACGGGAACCTTGAGCCACTGCGAAAGTAATTCGTCCAAGCCTTTCAAAAGTGCGCCTCCGCCCACAAGGGTGATGCCGGAGCGCATAACGTCGGAAAGGATTTCGGGCGGCGTGGTTTCAAGCACTTCGCGCACGGAGTCAATGAGCGTATCTATTGATTGCGAAATTGCCTCGCGGATGTCCTGGTCGGTTAAAATAATTTCACGCGGCAAGCCCGTTATCAAGTCACGGCCCCGGACGACCGCCTGCGTGTTTGCACCGCCCTCAATAACCGAACCTATCGCCATCTTTACTTCTTCGGCAGTTTTTTCGCCTATTAAAATTTTAAACTCCGAGCGCACATACCCAATAATGTCCTGATTTAATTTGTCGCCCGCACTTCGCAAATTTTTTGCGCGTACAATGCCGCCTAAAGAAAGCACCGCGATGTCGACAGTGCCACCCCCGATGTCCACTATCATGCTGCCCACCGCCTCGCGAATGGGCATGCGGACGCCAAGCGCCGCAGCAATAGGTTCTTCTACTATATGCACTTCGCGCGCGCCGGCATTTTGTGCGGCATCTTTTACTGCGCGCATCTCAACGTTGGTGATGCCTGCCGGCACGCCAATCACAGCTCTCGGCCCGAGCATTTTGCGCGACACGCCTTGCGCTTGGTTGATGAGATACGCAATCATCTCTTCAGTTGCCTCGAAGTCGGAGACCACACCGTCGACAAGCGGACGTACTGCAGTAAGGTGCCCCGGTGTGCGGCCAAGCATGTCTTTGGCCGCGCGTCCGACCGCAACAACCTGATTTGTTTTTTGGTTAACTGCGACGACCGATGGCTCGTTTACGACGATGCCTTTGCCGCGCAAGTACACAAGCGTATTGGCTGTGCCGAGATCTATACCGACATCATTTGAAAAAAGAGGTAAAAATCGATCAGTAAATTTACTCATGCAGTCAGGTGTCCAATCAATTCGGTAATGCTCTTGTGTTCGGTCTTGCCCGACGCCCTGTGTACGCACTCAAACTTCCCTGCCGCTAATGTTTTTTCCGAAACCACAACGCGAAGCGGGATGCCCATCAATTCGCTGTCGGCAAACTTCTCGCCTGCACGTGCGTCGCGGTCATCCCATAACACTTCAATACCCGCTTGGCCCAGTTCGCGATAAAGCTCTGCCGCTTCTTTCTTCACTTCCTCGTTTTCACTTTGTATTTCTATCAAGTGCACACGGAATGGTGCGACACTTTCCGGCCAGACAATACCTTTTTCATCGGCCAATTTTTCAACCAAGATGCCCATGATGCGCGACGGCCCCATGCCATAGCAGCCCATGTACACAAGCTGCTTCTCACCCTTCTCATCCGAATACATATAATTGAATGCCTTGCTGAACTTGGTGTTGAGCGGAAAGATGTTGCCTGTCTCGCAGGCCTTAACCTGCTCCATTGAATTAAAATCTACACCGAGCTTCTTCGCGTTGTCGTCATTTACAACCTCTTTGTTGTACGCAATCTTGTTTGCACGATCCAAATAGATGACGTCCTCGCCCGCCTCGCAGAGTGTTTGAAATTCGTGCGAGAAGCCGGTCGTAAAGTCACCACCCGATGCGAGCGTTGTGAATGTTTCGTCTCCAATCCCCAACTGACCAAATATAGTGTGGTACGACATCTTCACCTGTTCGTAGTATTTGAGCAAGCCTTCTTCATTTGCATGGAAGCTATACAAATCCTTCATGCGGAATTCTCGTCCGCGCAAGAGGCCTGACTTCGCACGCGCTTCGTTCCGAAACTTTGTTTGTATCTGATAGAGCGCAACTGGAAAATCTTTGTATGACTGGTTCGATTCCTGTGCAATAGGTGTGACAAGTTCTTCGTGCGAATAGTTCAAAACATATGACGCGTCGCTCTTAGCCATCGAGAGTTCGTTGGCACCGATTGTGCGCATCAATACATCAACTGTGTCCAAACGGCCTGTCTCCTTCCATAACTCCTGCGGCGAGAGCGACGACATCAAAATCTCGCGGCCGAGCTTGTCCATCTCCCCCCGAATAATATTTTCTATCTTCGTAAGCACTTTAAGCCCTAGCGGCAAAAAAGAATATACGCCTGCCATTTCTTTATGGATATATCCTGCGCGGATCAGCAGTTGTGCGTTCTTCGCAACTTCATCCTTTGGCGCTTCTCTGCGTGTTTTTGTAAAGAGTTGGGACTGCTTCATGACAGCCATTGTACGGGGAAAATAGCCTTGGTGCAAAACAGTTTTTAGAAACTCCTCTGCTATTGACTTTTATTGTTTGATATGCTATTTTTCTAAAGGCTGCTCTATCTCATTCTTTTTCTTTTTTCTTAGGTCTAAGCCAGACCGCAACCAGCCAGAGGAGATTTCCATGGCCGCTTTAGACGTTACTGCCGAACCGGAGATCCCTCCGGCTCGAAAAATGAGGATCCTCCTCGCTATGCATATCAAGCCCGACCTGGACTCGATATGCGGCAGCGATCTGTTCGACCGCTTCATCTATGCCGACAAGGACAAGTACGAAGTGGAGTTCGACTATGTGCCCTCGGGCACACAGGTGAAGGATGAACTCGCCGCCCAGTACGACAAGGTCGAGCATATCGACACGGGCGGTGGCCAGTTCGACCAGCACGGCAAGAACATCGACCGCGGCAGCAGCACGTTGCTGGTGGCGGAGCACTTCGGGCTTATGAAAAAGCCCGGCGTGGCCCACATTGTCGAGCTGACACGCAAGTCCGACAATATCGAAAAGACTAGCCCGTCGGACCTGCCCGCAAGGATGAAGGGCTTTTCCTTCGAGTACCGCGACCCGGAAACCCGCAAAACGGACTGGGATAAAGTCGTGCAGGCGGGCATCAAGGAACTCGACGCCTACTACGGCCGCGAGAACCACAAGGCTGAATCCGTTCCCCTGTGGAAATGGATGAAGAAAGAGAGGTTTGCGCGCACAGGGAAGAAGTTGGCCGAATTCCTCCCTAACGGGATGAAGTTCGGCGACCTCGACAAGTATCCCCGCGTTCGCGAGATCGCTCTCACCAACGAGGGCTTCGACGTCGTGGCCTACCGCCAAAACAACGTGGAGCTCGACTGGGGGGATATGTTCTATCCCCTTATCTCTATGTCTCAGGAACGGCGCTTCGACTTGAAGCCGGTCATTGCGGCGCTGCGCACGGCGGAAGCTGAAGTGCGCGGTGAGTCGGTCGACGGCCTGGACCTCACTCAAGGTCCGATCATTCCCCAACTCGGGGATTGGTTTTCCCTCGAGATCCCGGTGAACGGCAAGTCTACCTCGGTCTTTCTATGCTGCGGGAGCGGAACCCATCCGCTCAGCAACGCGGCGCAGTACACAAGGCTGACCTGGGACGAAATAGTTGATACCGTCCGCACAGCTTTGGGGAAGCTCAAAGTTGTGAAGAAACCCGAGGAGAAGCCGGCACCAAAGCCGGCCGTCCAGAAAAAGAAACCTGCTGCCAAAAAGGTGGCGAAAAAGAAGGCCGCCGCCAAAACTAAGGCGGCGATCAAGAAGAAGGCTTAATCGGGCTCGTCCTGATTGCCCTAAAAGACCCCGAACTCATTCTGTAAAACGAGTGAACGGGGTCTTTCTTTTTTATCTACACTGCTGGATGCACTAAATGCACTATGTCGTGATACGACACAACCAACATCAGCAAAATAAGGAGGCCAAAACCGACAATTGTCAGCCACATTGAAATACGTTTAGAGATTGGTTTTTTAGTTATTGCTTCAATAGCGATAAATAACAAACGGCCGCCGTCGAGCCCAGGGATTGGGATGAGATTAATTATTGCGAGGTTGATGGAGATAAGCGAGGTGAGAATTATCGTTGCGATAAATCCATCTTGCACAGCAGCGGAGCCCATGCTCGTAATGCCAATAGGGCCGCTCACACTTCCGAAGTCGGCCGTGCCGTGGAAAATTTGAGAGAAGAACCCTGCCAGGCCGCTTGCGGTCGAAGCAGTAATTTCTTTCCCGAGCAATGCGCCTTGCACTAAAGCTTGAGGCAATGGGAGTTTTAATATGCCAACATCACCAAGCTCAATTCCAACAACTTTTTTGTCAGGAGCAAGGCCAGCAACCGGCACCGCGAGCGCATCTACTTCTTTTCCGTATCTATTAACTAGAAAGCCGATACTTTGGTTTTGATGCGCGGCAATAAAATCTTGTACCTCCTGTGCGTTGGCATCGGGCGAAAGCTCTGCGGTGCCAGTGATGATTGAATCTATCCTGTCCCCTGCCATAAGGCCCGCTTTCTCAGCTGGGCTGCCAGGCAATACACCAACAATAGTCGGATTGATATTTTGTACCGTGCCGACACCTTCATGATCAGCAGAGGTCGGGATGCCATACATATACCCTGCAGTCAGCAATATCCATGCAAACAAAAGATTAAAGATTATGCCAGCGACGATAACAGCGGCTTGGGCCCATTTTGATTTTTTTGAAAAGCTTCTTGGTTCTGCAGCTTCCTCGCCGTTCTCGCCGAAGATCCGTACAAAGCCGCCGAACGGGAGCCAGTTAAAAGAATATTCCGTTTCTCCCCATTTGATTGCAAAAATACGTGGCGGAAAAAAAATACCGAACTCGTCAACACGGATACCAAATGCTTTCGCAATAATAAAATGACCGAACTCGTGCACTAGAATAAGTGCAATAAGAATCAAGATAAAAAGTACGAGCGACATATATTAGCTGGAGATTTCTTTTTCCTTCCGTGCGAGCATCTCATCAAACGATCCATTCGCCGCATCAACCTTTTTCTGCATCTCCTCTTTATTGCGGAACTTATCGTCTTCAGGCATCTCGCCATCGCGTTCTTTCTTTTGGATATCAGAACCACACTTCATCGCGCGCAACACGTAAGCTAGTTTTCGATTCTTCAATGCGCTCTTTCGCAAGCTTCACCAATTGCACTCGACGCTCGGATGTGAGCTCAGGAAAAAATACACGAACACCTTTTTCGTCGGCCCCAACTGAAATCCCAAGATTCGCCTGCACAATCGCTTTCTCAATTTCTTTTGTCTGTGCTGCATCCCATGGCACAATGCGCAGCGTGCGTGCATCTTCGATGGAAATATTCGCTACTTGGTTTATAGGCATGCGCATGCCGTAACTTTCAACCTGTATGCCGTCCAAAATAGTCGGTGCTGCACGGCCTGTGCGAACACCGCCCAACTCCTGCGTAAGATGTTCGGTAATTTGTTTAATCTTTGTTTCGAAGGGTTTAAAATCGTATGCCATAGAAGCAGTATACCATTTAGGTTCTAAATCTCTTTCCCGCTGGCGGATAGATTTTTATAAGCGGGTCTTTGGAAAAATCATATACGCGGGCGGGTGCCAAGTAGCGGCCGTAGTGGATGACGCGATGGGTAAAATGCGCCCATTCTTTTTTTGGAAGTATTTGAATTAAATCTCGTTCAATACGAACGGCGTCTTTGTAGTCAGACAAGTCGAACCGCTGCACAAAACGGATAACATGAGTATCAACTGTTACGCCCGCAACAACTCCAAACGCAGTTGAAAGTACCACTGTTGCGGTTTTGCGTGCGACACCAGGCAACTTCAATAATTCTTCTATTGTATGTGGCACTTCCCCTCCAAACTCTTCCTTAATCATTTTTATAGCGCCTAAGATGTTTTTTGTTTTTGCACGGTAAAACCCAGATGAAAATATGTCTTTTTCAAACTCATTTCTTCTTTTTTGGGTTTTACCCGCGTGAATATAGTCATTAAGAGTTTTATATTTCCTAAACAGCTTCTCTGTTATTTTGTTTACGTTTTTATCAGTCGACTGCGCCGAAAGTTGCACGGCTATTAATAACTCCAAGGTATTGGAAAAGGTAAGCTCTATCTCAACATCCGGATATAACTTCTTGAGTGCTCTATCTAATTTGAGAATTCTTCCTTTTCTTTCGGCTAGTTTTTTAGGCGTCATACTTACTTCAGTGTAGGAAGAGTTGCAGCAAAGTGCTCTAAAATCATTTTGAGAGATGGTGAGCGGTCGGAGAGATATTCCCTAAAGTGTGCAATTTCTGCCAACCCTTCGCGAACATCGCTTGAATGCTCTATTTTTTTATACAGTTCTGCTTCAAGTTCGTTTAAAAAAACTCGGGTGGGTTCGCGGACATTCTCTTCATCTTTAAGAAACTCAGTAATCCACGCACTGCGCTTCGCATACGATACACCTAAGAACTCCTCTGCGAGACCTTCCCTCATGACCTGCAGTGAAGCAGAGGAGTTTTTAGCGAATTCTTTATCTGGATACTCCAAAAATCGCGAACGAAGTGTTGGGATAAGTGCACCGTGTGGAACAAGCACGACAAATATGGCACCTGCCACAGGTTCTTCAAATAATTTTAACAATGCCTGTTGCGCTTCGCTGGTGATAGAAGAAAACCCAAGAACAAACAATGACCTACCGCCTGAACTTTTTAAACTTGCTTGCCCTGATAATTCCCGCGCTTCATCAATACCAAATTTCTCCCACCCTTCTATCAACACATCCGGATTATGCTCTTTTGTAAAATTAAACTTTGCACACGCAGAATTGGCCAACTCCGGCAGAAGTGAAGCGGGGCCTTCATATACATATGCGTGATGCGAGTTCATCTTTTAACGTTTTGTAATAATTGCCTTTTTGTACGTGTCGAGATGGTCGAGAGCAATACCAGTACCACGCGCCACACAAAACAACGGATCGTCAGCAACTTTTGCTTTGACACCCGTGCGGCGGAAGACCAGTTCAGGGAAATGGCGCAGCATCGAGGTGCCGCCGGTCATAATAATGCCGCGGTCAATGATATCGCTGGCAAGTTCGGGCGGTGTTTCTTGCAATACATCACGAATGGCTTTGATGATTTCGCGCAGCTCTTTGCCCATCGCTTTTACGACATCGTTTGTTTTAAGTTCGGCACTGCGCGGCAGGCCTGTAATAAAATCGCGGCCGCGCACTGTCATCACTAGCTCCTCTTCCATTGGCACCGCCGAGCCAATGGCGATTTTTGCATCTTCGGCAGTCTTCTCGCCAATGCCGAGGTTGTATGTCTTCTTTATATAGTCGGCTATCGCGTGGTCGAGCTTGTCGCCACGCGCACTTTACTGACGTTGACGCGACAATGCCGCCGAGGAAATCACTGCCACGTCGCAGGTGCCGCCGCCGATATCGACAACCATGTTGCCGCGCGGCTCGTGTATGGGGATGCCGGCGCCAATTGCCGCGAGCACCGACTCCTTCACTACGTACGCATTTTTAGCCCCCGCGCGCACCGCAGCTTCGACAACTGCACGGCGCTCGGTCGAGGTAACACCGGTCGGCACCGAAACCATTACTTCGGGCCTAAATATTTGAAAATTCCCGAGCGCCTTGCCGATAAAATAGCGGAGCATCGCCTGCGTTACGCGGTAGTCGGAAATAACGCCATCTTTAAGAGGGCGATACGCGATGATTTCACCTGGAGTGCGGCCAATCATTTCCTTTGCTTCGAGCCCTACCGCTAAAATTCGTTTATCGATTTCGGAAATCGCGACAACCGACGGCTCGTTTAACACAACACCCCTGCCCGGTACAAACACGAGCGTGTTTGCTGTACCTAAGTCAATTCCAAGTTTCGGGGTAAAAAAGGCCATAAAGCCCCAACATCATACCGCTTCCCGCTTTATATTCAAACCGAGCTTCGCCAAACGCTCCTCTATATGTTGGTAGCCGCGATCAATGTGATACACGTTATCAATCGTTGATGTGCCTTCCGCAATTGCTGCGGCCATCAAAAATGCCAGCCCAGCGCGAATGTCGGGACTTTTTAGTTGCGCCGCATGCAAAGGTGTCGCCCCTTTGATGCGTGCGTTTTGCGCATCGAGCAATTCAATATTTGCGCCCATACGAACCAAGTCAGCAGTGTACGCGAGCCTTCCCTTCCAAATAGTTTCCGCGAGGGCGCTCGTGCCATGCGCTTGTGTAAGATAGACAACAAGCGGCGGTTGGAGGTCGGTCGCGAGCCCTGGATACTCGGCAGTGCGCACATCCATAGCATGCGGAGTGGTGCATCCTTCTACTACTATATAATTTGTACCGATTTCCAAATGCACGCCGGAATTTAGAAGTAACGTTGTAAGCGCTTTAACGTGTTCCGGAATGCAATTAGTTACGCGGACCCTCTCCCCCGCCAATGCACCAAGCAGTACAAATGTGCCTGCCTCAATTCTGTCAGGCGGCGTGTTGTACGGAATACCGTTTGCGCGAGGCATGCCGGCACCCGCAATTATTATTGTATCCGTACCTGCGCCGGCAATCTTCGCGCCGCACTCGTTTAAATAAAAAGCGAGGTCAGCGATTTCTGGCTCCCGTGCAGCGTTATGCAATACCGTCGTTCCTTCTGCGAGTACCGCTGCCATCATCAACGTTTCAGTTGCAGTGACGCTAATAGGTTCAAAAAATATCTCGGCGCCTATGAGTTTTTGCGCCGTAACTGTATATGAGTCATCTTCAAGCACCACAGTAGCGCCTAACTTAGTAAAACCGTCCAAAAATAAATTAATGGGCCGGGGGCCAATGACATCGCCGCCCGGGTGTGGAAATGTAACACGTCCAAAACGTGCAAGCAGCGGCCCTGCAAATACAATGGAGGCACGAATTTTACGCGCGAGTTCGTCGGGCAGTTCGCTCTGTGCTACTTTATCGGTATTAACGATGTAAGTATTGGTATTTTTTTGCTCAACACGTGCACCGAGGGCTTCTAAAATGGCACACTCAGCAAGCACATCTTCAATTTCAGGCACATTGGTGAGTACTACGTCACCCTGAAACAGTAGCGTCGCAGCAAAAGCTTTGAGCACCGCATTTTTAGCCCCGCCAACAGAGATCTCTCCGCGGAGCCTTTTCTTTCCGCCAAGCCCTTCAACAATAAACCTATCGCTCATAGGTCTTTTTAAATTTCTTTTGACTCTCTGCAAGCACTTCGGGCGTGTGTTTTTTTGGATTTGTTTCCCACCAAAACTTTTTGGAAAAATCTTTTGATTGGTCGCAGACGGTTTTTAGGTAGTACAGGTCTTTGGTAGGTATGGCTACAAGCAGGCGCCCCATGCGGCCCATAGTCATCGGCGGCAAGCCGTCGCGCACGCGTGCCGAGTTCAAGTTCTTCAAAAAATATTCCATCATTTCGCCGCGCTCGGTCGCCTTTTCCTTCTTTACTGGAAGCTTCTGTATATGCGCGCCAATATGCTCCATGTCTTGAGTATAGCAAAAAAATACTGCAGTATAAGGTCACACATGAAAGACCCTGTCGTCCAAGAAGGTGCAGCAGTACTGCGCGAAAAGGCTAAGCCCGTCCTCAAGAAAGACATTGGCAATGAGGCCATTACCTCTGTCATCAATACAATGAAAAAGGCTCTCGCCGGAGAGAATTTTGGCGTTGCCATAGCGGCACCCCAGATTGGTGAGTCACTGCGTATCTTTGTCATCGCAGGCAGGGCGTTTCTTACAGACGAAGATAAAAAAGCCTTTGACGAGGAGCCAAAACAGAAACTTCATGAGGAAAGTTTGGCCGAGTCTTCGAGGAGACCCGAGGACTTTTCGAAGGAAGTTTCTGTGAAGGCTCCGACGGATCGGGTCTTTATAAACCCAACACTGACTCGCCTTTCGAGAAAGAAGAAAGAGATGAGCGAAGGGTGCCTTTCAGTGCGCGGCATGTACGGCACGGTGATGCGCCACGAAAAAGCGACCGTTCAGGCGCTCGACGAGAAAAAGGCAAACCATTCACCTATCACGGCTCAGGACTCATCGCGCACATCTTCCAGCACGAATACGACCACCTCGATGGCATACTATATATAGATAAGGCAATTCATCTGGAAGAAGACCCCGAAATGGATATGAAAGAAGCGCGCAAAAAAGTTAAGGAAAAACGCGGTGTCTAGTATATGACCAGTAAAAAGCCTCTTTTTGTGTTTTTTGGCACACCGAAGTTTTCGGTAACGGTACTTGATGCCCTGGAGCGCCATGGCATGCTGCCCGCGCTTGTCGTTACCGCACCCGACAAGCCACAGGGGCGCGGCTTAGTCTTAACACCGTCGCCCGTAAAACTCTGGGCAACTGAGCGCGGCATTGATGTACTCACCCCTGCCATACTTCGCGACGAAGCGTTTATTGCAGAACTGCAAAACACCGATTGGGATATCTTCTGCGTCGCAGCGTACGCAAAATTAATTCCAAAAAATCTTTTAGAGATGCCGCGCCGCGGATGCCTCAACGTCCACCCATCCCTCTTGCCAAAATTCCGCGGCCCCTCGCCTGCTCTCTCGGCCATTTTGGCTGATGAGCGCGCAACAGGCGTGACCATTATGCAGATGGTCGAAAAAATGGACGCGGGACCAATCATTGCTCAAGCCCGTGTTGAACTCGAAGAAGATGCATGGCCTCCAAAAGGAGCCCCATTTGAAGAACTGCTTTCAACCGAGGGCGGCAACCTGCTTGCCGAGACAATTCCTTTTTGGATAGATGGAAGTGTGGAGCCAGAAATTCAAAAGGAATCAGACGCAACCTTTACTCGTAAATTTACCGATGTCGATTCACTCATTGATTTAAACGGCGACCCTTACCAACAACTTTTAAAAATCCGTGCGTTCGACAAAAATCCGCGCGCACACTTTATCACTCCTGAAGGTAAGCGCGTCATCATTACCGAAGCAGAAGTAGTTGATGGGACTTTGAATATTCTCCGCGTTATCCCCGAAGGTAAAAAAGAAACTGACTACAAAAACCTGCAGTAGCCTCTTCAGCAGTACTTCATGAACTAAGGACTATCCTGACGGAGGCTGTACAAAAAGCCTTCATCTTACTGCGGGGAGCTATATGGAAGCTATCGAGCGGGGTACTACTAGCCTGGGCGACACACGTGTGTGCTGCGGCCTCAGACTAGACTTTGAAACTCTTCTACCAACGGTCGACACACTCATTGGATTAGGCATGGGCTTTATTGCCTGGCAGTTAAAAGTGATTCGGGTGATAAAAGAAGACGGGACTCCCGTATCGAATGCGGGATAGAAACGCCCAGGTTATTGTGACAAACTGGCTCAAGGAAGTTTCACCTCATATTCCGGTATTTGGTGAAGAGGGCGCTCGCTACACCGGCCCGCGCCCAAACATCTACTGGATAGTCGACCCTATCGACGGAACGCGCTTCTTTGAAGCCACGCGATACGAGTGGTGTGTGGCAATTGCACTGGTGATAGACGGCGTGCCACGGGTGGGTATTATCCTCCAGCCAGGGCGCGGAGAATTCGTGGTTGCAATTGAAGGGAAAGGAGCGAAGTCGCGTACGAAATACGGGCCGTGGCAGACTCATGAGCGTTTGAGTGCCGTGAATCCAATGCTTGTTGTGCCGACGTCAAAGAAAGTCGTCTGCAACAAGCTATACAACGCGCAGATGACTGCGTTAACGGATCACTTTGAGGATACGCATAGCCTTCCTTCAGTAGCAGCATGTTTTGACATAGCCCGTGGATCCTCGTGGGGGTGGATAAGCCTCTTCGAGCCCTACGAGTGGGATATCGCGGCAACCTACGTATTGATACGGGAGTTGGGCGGCATCACTCTATGTGCAAATGGCGACTCCATACCATGGGGTCAAGATAAAATGCCTCAGGTCGTCTTCGCAATAACGACACGTGAAAGGATTGCGACCATCGCCTGGATATTGTGCGAGACAAAACACAACATGTGCGTCTAACCTTCGGGCCATCTTCGGATGGCTCTTTTTATAGAAAACTTCTAAAACTCTACGGCCTGCTTCTCCACCCGCGCAAAAAATCTTTTACTCGCGCGCCGGTATGCCGCAGCATGTGGATACGCTTCTTTTTTGTTTTAGTTAATTCGCGCGTAAGTTCGCCCACCGCCACATCAATAGCTTCGTGCAAATTCCCCTCTTCTGCCTCTGCCTGCAGGGCTTCGGTTACACCCGATGCGTGAAGGAGCATTTCAACGCAGTACGTCTTTGATTCTCCCTCCTTATATACAAGGCCGACATCAACACGCGGGTCGCCCGCACCCTGCACTAATTTATCGAGGCCGTTTAATTTCTTTTTAAGATGACTTCTAATCTCATCGGTGATAACAACTTCAGTACCCTTGATGTTGTAATTCATTCTTCTAAGTATAGCAGCCATCCCCCTAAAGACTCCGTGAGGCCTTTCCAATCAAGCATTTTTTGCTATATTAGAGCGACATTCCGCGATAGCTCAATGGTAGAGCAGCTCCCTGTTAAGGAGTTGGTTCCAGGTTCGAGTCCTGGTCGCGGAGCAGATAGATTGGGTGGAACTGACCCACCCCCGTCCGAAAGGCCGGGGGTGGTGTCGTTTCGAGCCTATTTGTGCTCAGTGTAGAGTTCCTTTTGAAACCCGAAGAAAACTGAACGTATTGAATCAACCTCACCGAGTGCACTCACTGCGTCAGCAATAGCGTGATATTTGAGATTCAGGAGTACCGGCAACTTTTCTTCATCAAGCTCTTCGACCCCCTTTTCTTCGTATTTAGACAGCACGAAGTCCAAAAACTCCTTCTGCTTTTCATCAAGTCCTTCGTACATCTTCACCTTTGCCTGATTCACTCGCTCTACGCGTGAGATGGTCGGGGTAAGGAAAGAAACGTAGTTAAGTACGTCAAAGAGATCGCTCTGTTCTGCATCAATCATCTTCTGTAGCATCTCCAGCTCGTCTTTTCCATAACCTATAGCTGCGATCTTCTCAAGGAACGCTTTTCTGGTGACTGGGTCGGACCATATCTTTCTCAGTTCCTCTTCGCTTTTGAAGAACTCTGGCATTGCTCCGAACATGTTGTCCATGAACTCCTGCACCGACACTGGCTTGCCATCGCTACTCCAAAACGAGGTCGACATCATGTGCTGTATCTCACGCTCTTTACCGTCCCGCAGCTTTATCTTTAACTTTCGTTTTGGGTCCTCTGATGGCTCGGGCGTAACTGGTGGTTTCGATTCTCTTGGTTCCTTTGGCTCTCTTGGCTCAGCCCCCGTTGTGTCATCTACGGGTTCACCGTCCCATTCGGGGTCAGCAAAATGGTGATAAGCGTCCACAAAGTCATATACCGTAAAGTATTCTTTACCATCGAAGAGTCGGGTGCCACGGCCAATAATCTGCTTAAACTCAATCATAGAGTTCACTGGTCGCATTAACACGATATTGCGTACATTTCTTGCGTCCACGCCCGTAGAGAGCTTCTGTGACGTTGTCAGGATGGTGGGGATGGTTTTCTCATTGTCCTGAAATTCGCGGAGATATTGCTCACCACGAGCGCCATCATTTGCCGTAACACGAACGCAGTAGTTAGGCTCCTTGCTCTTTTTGTATTGATTTACCAAGTCACGAACGGCGAGTGCGTGATCTTGTGTGGCGCAGAAGATAATGGTCTTTTCGTCCTGATTGATTTCGTCCATTACCACACGCACACGCTTTGCTTCACGCTCTTTAATGACAATTATTTTATTGAAATCGGCCTCTTCGTAGATCTTGCCTTCTTCTACTTCGCCCTCAACGATTTGATCGTCAGAAGTATAGATGTAGTCATCCAGCGTTGTCTTAATGCGCTTCACCTTGAATGGTGTGAGGAATCCATCGTTTACACCCTCTTTCAGAGAATAGATGTATACCGGCTCCCCAAAGTACTTGTAAGTATCTACGTTGTCCTTTCGTTTTGGTGTAGCTGTAAGGCCAAGCTGTACTGCTGGCGCAAAATACTCCAAAATCCCTCGCCAGTTACCTTCATCATTAGCACCACCACGATGACACTCATCAATGATAATGAAGTCAAAGAAGTCCGGCGGATATTCACCAAAGTACGGAGTATCGTTCGCTCCACTCATGAATGTCTGGAATATGGTGAAGAAAATACTCCCGCCCATTGGTACTCCGCCTTTCTTCCGTATATCGAGTGGGTTTATACGCACCCGAGCATCGCTCGGAAATATTGAAAAGTCGTTACCAAAAGCCTGATCAGCTAGTATGTTTCTGTCAGCCAAAAATAATATCCTCGGCCTTCGAGTACCATCTCTCTTCAGGTTCCAGCGTGTCTGGAATAGCTTCCAAGCTATCTGCGCCGCAACAGCTGTCTTGCCCGTCCCAGTAGCCATCGTGAGCAACATACGTTGCTTTTCTTCAGCCACCGCATCGAGCACGTTGTTGATTGCCAGCTCTTGATAGTAACGTTTGCCATGGTCGCCTTCGATAGGAACGGTAGGCAAACTTTTCTTTCCATTCGTTTTGATCTGAAGAATGTTTTGTTCCACAGCTCATCAGGTGTAGGAAATGCTTTTACTTCGCCCTCCTGTCCAGACTTCATTGAAATCTGATAGAGCTCTTTACCGTTCGTGGAGTAGGTATAGTCGATATGAAGCTTCTCTGCGTAAGACTTCGCCTGTGCTAGTCCCTCAGTTGCAGGTAGTTCGACCGCTTTTGCCTCGATGACCGCTATCTTTCGGTTCTTATACACAAGGATGTAGTCGGCAATCTCCGGCTTACTTCGTTTGCCGCCAGTCTGGATCTTGCCTTCGGTAATACGAAACTCACGGAGGATACGAGATCCTTCCACGTCACCCCAACCGCTTGCCTTAAGCATTGGGTCGATGTATTCAGCTCGTGTTTCTGATTCGTTCATATATTTATTATAGTTCGGCGTGGAAAGCTCTGCTCAATAGCGACTTCTTCAACTCTTCCAAATCAGCAAGCTTCTTCTCATATATTTCTTCCAACCTATTTGTTTCACTCGAAAGAAGATTGAGCTTCTTTACTATCATTCTCTGTTGTTTAAGTGACGGAAGAGCAATTTCTTGGAGTTTAAAAATAGCGTGCGTTATGTCAGGTTGAGCCGTCTTTGAGGCAAGTGAAAAAATCTTCGATTGAAAGGCAGGGTTTTGCAACCAAATAAAGAGAAAATCTCTATCTAAGTTAGGGGTTGGAACAATTTTGAATGAATTATTATGCAAAACACCTTTTCTCCCCCGGAACACTAGTCCAAGCGAATTTCCTGTTCTCGTATACAAAATGTCGGATTCGTTGACTAAAGCGTTAGCTGGATAGTTATTGGGGTCAATAAATTGTTCTGCAGTATTATTTCTTAAATCTTTAATCCTTAGTAACGGTAAGTCACTTTTTTCTACAAGCGCATGTCTCGTCTTGGCGTTGATAGCTATGCCTTGATATAACTTACAAACATCTCCTAATGTCTTAATCTCCCAGTCTCCAGGATTTACAAAGGCCTCTCGGGCGTATGCCTCGAACAGTTGTTTGCTGTTTTGTAAATTCTTCTTTGCTATTTCCTTTGATCGACTAACCCCAGTAAAGACTTCGTCAAGAAGTTTAATAATTCGCTTTTGCTCGGTTAGTGAATCTGGAAAAGAAATACGGATATCCCTGGTATCTGAATTTTTAATTCCCCCCATAATCCCATCGCCAGCGCAGATGTCTTTGTTTTTTTGGAATTCGT
>CAWCNA010000005.1:0-47457 GCA_963796795.1 Candidatus Adlerbacteria bacterium
GTTCTGGCTTAAATAAAATGCGCGGCTCTTCAAACACGTTGCCATCGTGGTGCGCCAAAAAATCTTCGAGCGTTGCAGTTTCATCATGCTCTTGGCTAAGCGCCAAATTCATATCAAAGGTGTCGGCGATTACTCCATCAAAATCGAAAATAATGTTTTGTATCATGATTGGAATTATTGCGAGATAGTTTCCTGTTTCTGAATATTCACCCCGTTCTTTGTGTAAATACTATGGTCGTTTTGTGCGAGCGCTACAGTGATCGTGTGTGTGCCGGGAGAAAGATCGTCCAAGTGGTACCACGGACCGTACGCAACATAGAGAGTATTGTCGACATATATGTGGGCGTGCCCTTGATCGGGCACCGGTGCAGTATTCACATTTTGGGGCGTAAATGTGAAATTGGTAGTCGTAATATGTACGTCCCACCCACCCATCGCCGCAGGGTCGCGGGTGATCGTAAAATCGACTGTTGGAGTTGGATATCCAGCAGGAACTTCGTATGTCTTAAGCATCATGCCTGCAGGTGCCATGGCGCCCGGGCCTGTGGTGGGTGTGCTTGAAGCAGGTGCCATAAACACAAAAAGTATCGCACCAAGAAAGATAACGGCAAACATGAGTATGTGAACGATCACATCATTTTTTTCATACTGACTTGAAGTCGGTTTAGATTTCCAAAGCGCGAAGTTCCACCGCTTTGCGAGCAGTGCATCAACGCTATACTGCTTCCAACATGAACCTGCCCACAGTGCGAGCATTACAAAAATATAAATAATACCGGCACCGATGTCGGGCATGCCTGGCATATACGGCCCTCCGAATCCCTGTGGAATGGACCAAATGAGAAGCGAGAGCACGATACCACCCGCGAGAGCGGTGCGAGTGAAAAATCCAAAAAGAAGCCCGATTGCTATTGCTGTTTCCGCAAGCGCTACGGCAATCGCCCATGCATATGGATGTACGCTCACGATGCTAACCCATAAATGTATCCATGCAGCTATCCACGCTGGTTGTCCATCCGCTGCCTGCCCTACCACAGTAGTAAAATTGGAAATAAATGCAGGCTGCCATTTAAGCCACGCGTCAATGGCCCACACGCATCCAAACGCAAATCGCAAAAGTGCAAATATTCGTTCCCCGTATTTAGTCATAAATTTTTATTCAATTACTTCAATTGGATATACATCTGTTGCCGGTTCTTGGTAGGGGTGAACGGTCTTGATAGCATCAAGCACGGCCTTTAGAACTTCTTCCGAACAAACAGTTTCAATGCGCTCCTCCTCAACAGCTTCGAGTTTTCCAACTTCTCCAATGGTTGGATTAGCTCCTTCTTCCGTTGAGAAATATAGAATCAAAATATCATTTTCTGGTTCGAATCCAAGAGGGGTCAAAAAGAAAAGGCGCCGTCTGTCCAGAAGACAGAACAGCGCCCATTGATCACTCCGGCTCGGTAGTTGCCGGAGGCTTGTCGGTTGGATTGAACATAACGCAGACGATTTCACGATGGCGTGTAAGTGCCGTGGCGATTTCACCCTCAGTTTCATCGTCGAAGTGGACGCCCGTGGCGGTCATGAAGTCGACCGTCCTGATGGCGCGCACAACGACAGGATACGCGTAGACTCGTGCATCGCCCTTAACGCCAACCATCTTCACGCCAAGAAGATGGACGATGAGCTGTGAGATCGTGTTGTAGAGGCCGCGCCGTTCGAGAATTTCCCGAACACGCGCTTCGGCCCACCGCACAATCTCCAGCTTGTCCTGCGTCGCAGGGATACCGTTGACTCGAAGGAACAGGCCAGGACCAGGAAACGGTTGCCTGTTCCAAACGCTTTCAGGAAGTTCTAGCTCTTTAGCAAGCGCCCGGACTTCGTACTTGAAGAGGTGGTCGATCGGATGCGCTTGCTTGAGATTGCCGAAATCGAGCCCGACGTTATGGTGGGACTTAATGAGAGCCCCGCCCGTCGAGCCCGACTCGATACGATCCCTATTCGAGGAACTATGTTCCCAAAATACAACTCTGCTGCAATGGTTGGATGCGTTCAGAACAATTAATTGGAAGATGACTCTCCGAGAGAATCAGTATATAGCGATGTTTTAAAAAAGAAAAAGAGCCGTCGGAGTAAACCGACGGCCCATACTCTACTTCTTGTTGCGAGCTTTGTGAATCAGATCTTCGACGCGAGACAAGGTTTCGCGAGCTTCCTTGATATCGCGCAGAAGCCCCCTAACCTCATCGGGGCGAGTCCTGATGATCTCGTTGACTTCTCCCTTCTTGAGAACGTCTTCCGCATCACCCGCAGTTCGTAGCACCACGTCGACCCTGTTGCCGAACGATTCCCATTGTCTTCCGGGGAGAGCATCCTTAATCCGGATATGTGACCCGGCCCGCTGAGCGACCTTGACTACTTCTCCGCGTAGACGGCCGAGTGTGATGTCCTTGCGGATCACTCGCTCGGCCAAGCCTTGTTGGAACTTCCCTTCAATCTTGGAGATCTGGATGGCCGCCACGACGGGGAGCTGTTCGGGCTTAGGAAGTTTTGGGTCGAGCAGTTTACGTACCTCAGGCGCGAGCTTCTTCAGCCCGTGCATTTGGCCCGCCCAGCTTTCGCTTATACCCAGAAGACTCGCAATCTCCTTCATCGGGAGTTCGAAGCCAACCAGCTCGTCGATGGTCTGCATCACCTCGAGGGCCGTATGGCCTTCGCGATTGAAGTTGGCGATGCCGGAGATGAGGTAGCGAACCACATCATCATCGGCTTCGATCAACTTGGCCTTGTATAGGGGCCTGCGGGTCTCGGGGATAAGCAACACCCCGCGCCACCGACGTTCGCCGTCAATGAGTTCATGGCCGCTCTTCCCGGGCTTGGAACGGAGTTCCAGACGCCCATTCAGGTCGACCACTTCATATTGACCGTCTCCCGCTTTCTTGCGAATCATGCCAGAAGTCGTTTGACCGCCGGCATCGATAGAGTCGGACAAACGCCGAATGCTATCGTCGTTGAAGTACTTGCGAGGTTGATTCGGGAAACGCCGAATGTCACTGGCTGGCACGGCGACTTCTCTCGCCGTGTCTAAAGCCTTCTTGACCCTCCCGAGAAGATCGAGGTATGCATATTCGCCACCCCCCCTTGCGGAGGTTGGACCAACCCTGAGTGCTGCTCCGTCCATGGGATCCTCCTTTATAGAGAGCAGTGATAGAACTTAGCCGAGCAAACAGTATCATAATAAAAAAGAACCGCAACAGATTGTCGCGGTTCATAACTCATCGTTTCCCTGCATCAGTGCAGACAGATCTTCCTGGCTTTCATCCAGCGCACCAGAAGCCACCAGTTCCTGCCAAAGCTTCTCGCTCTGAGAAGAAGGAGTGGCATCCGAAGTGCCTTTGCCATTATGGCCATTCGAAATACCTTCGGCGGCGGCGTAGAGGTCTTCATACGCTTTCGCTATCGGGTAATACGGATGGCTTTTCGGCACACCGCGAGTTGCAGTCTTCAGCCAGGTTGTATCCACCTGTTCGATGGCTGTCTCCTCCATGAGCCGAAGGAGGGCTGCCCGACCTCGACTCACACGCGACTTGATCGTGCCGATGCTACAGCCAAATCGCTCTGCCATGTTTTCGTAGTCCATGCCGAGATATCCGGCTCCGATAACCGCATCGCTCTGGTTTCGCTCGAGACATGCCAGATACAACAGCATTGTGTGAAGGTCGATAACGGAGTCGGATTTTGACTCGGTTGACAGCTTTAAGACATTTTCTAGTCCATCCAACGGAACGTTATTTTTCTGTCTCCTAAGCCCTGAGATAAACTCGTTCCTCATAACTCTGAAGATCCACGCCGCCATATTCGTTCCCGCCTCAAAACTATCGAGGTGAGTAAGTCCTCTTACGAGAACGTCTTGTACCAGATCGTCGGCGCGGTCCCTATCACGAGTCAGCGACAGAGCGTAGACTCTCAGGCGTGGGCGACAACCCATCAGTTGATCTATTTTTTCCTGCCGTACGGGATCCGAACGGCCATTGAGCTGCTTGGCCATAGTTCGGTTCCTTTCGGGTTACTTCTAATGGTGAACATTACTTCTGTTTTTAGAATTCATCAAGTCTTCATTATTTTAAAAAGTTCTGATCATCCAATTCACCCTCTCCAAAACAGCCTTATTCTGTAACGAAAAAATTTCTGGCTGCAATGGTTAGATGAGTTTAGAACAATTCCGTGGCTCAAAATAATGAGCGAGCTTAGTGTGATTGGATTTTAACACTTATGCTTCAGAACAAATTAGACAAAGAAAAACGCCCACGACTATTCGTCGGAGGCGGGATACTCGTTGTCAGGGAGAGGCGGGAGCATCTGTTCCTCGTTGATCACACGAGTGATCCACAATTCCTTATCGGCCGGTTTGCGATACTGGACGATCCAATCCCCTTCCTTGATGTGAGGGACAACAAGAATCGCTGGTACCACTTCGCCAACATGCTTGTCGGCCTCCCAGAACCCGCGAAGTTCCCACACGTACGAGACTTTTTCGCCGCGCTTGCGAGGGCTTTGAGTAGCCCAGTCGGTGTCTTCGCAAGGAATCATTTTGTTTTCGCTATGCGGCCACTCGCAACAATGCGGGTTGCTCCCGTAAGCAGTGGCGACCTCAATTTCACCGAACGAATTCCAACCCACGACACGCGTATTGGAATGCTGCTTGGGGTCATTATGGTCGTGCGGAAGTTCGCTGAGGCCGCCCACGAGTGAGATTCCCGGGGAATTGCAAGTTCGAACCAGCTGTCCCAACTTGAAGGCACTGCGCGCTTCAGCCTCAGTCTGAATTCTTCGGATCGCCTTGCCAAGTTGGTCGCGAGGCAAAGAAAGGAGTTCTCCCATCATTGCTTCCTTAAGAACAAGACCTTTAACGAGATCGTTCATCTGTCATCCTCTCCAAAAAATGGAACTTATAGCTGTAGGGAGTTATACAAGACCGGCTAACTAATATCAACCAGTTCTGATCATCCAATTCCCCCTCTCCAAAATACCCTTAGTTTGTAACGAAAAAATTTCTGGCTGCAATGGTTGGATGCGTTCAGAACAATTAATTGGAAAATAGGTATTCAAATGCTTGATTGCGAACGCCCTCAAAATCGTGTGAAACATCAAAGTATTTAATTCCGTATTTGGAGCATTCTTCTTTTAGAAACTTACTAAACTCTATCATTTCATCGATCATAGGAAGCAGTTTTTCATCCGCCATGTCTTTTGTCCAATCTATATCCCCCTGGTGGTATGTTCTAATCATCGAGAACTTCTCGTCTGTTGTAAGTTCTGTATAACCCAAAAAGCAACCCTTAATTGGCTTACCTTCGCCGATTAATTCACTAATTTGAGATGGCAAAATCGAATCACCTTCAATCAAATACTCACGCTCATCTTCTGCAAGGGAACCAAATAAATGTTTGGTCAAACGCCACATCTTCAATGGTCTTTCTACTAGGGCATTATCGTAGTGCACTCCAAACTCAGGTGCGCCCTGCACAAGCATATAAAACAAAGCATCGAGCGGAAAATAGGGTATTTGTTTTTCAGCCACTGCTCTGCGAGACAATAATGTCTTGCCTGAACGTGGAGTCCCCCCTAATACATACAACATAACGACAGTATAAACCCTAGCTGGCCGACTTGAGCTAGAACCATGGTCGGTTAAGCCCTGCAAGGCGGATTAGCTACATTCTACACGATCCAATCGACGCGACTTGAGCGCTTACTTTGTATCCGCTTTTATTAGCTTAACAATCTCGGGAAACTTAGTGATGTTGAAGTGACCGTTTTTGCTCTTGTAAATAATAATTTTTGCTGAAGGTAACTTCTTTCGGTACTTTTCGGCATGAGCAACTGGAACGACATCATCGTCCTTAGAAAACAAGAGATATAAATTCTTGCAGTTCTTTTCGATTTGAGAGAGGTCACTCTTTAGTTTAAAGCCTCCTGCTAATCTGTCGCCTGGCATGTCGTCGTCAAATGGCGGGCACACAAGATATACTGAAATGGCTTTTTTCGGGAGTTTATTTTCGGACAAATACTTTGCAAGAAAGATACCGCCAAGCGAGCCGCCAACGAGTATGTACGGCCCCTTAAGCAACCGAACATAGTTTTCAAACATAATCTTCCAATCCCGGTACTGTGCATTATCTTGGAGCGGCATTCGCGGCACTGTCAGCAAAAACTTACTCCCCAAGTCCTTTTGAAAATTATCGCCATTCCACCGAATTCGTTGACCGAGTGAGACTTTCTTCGTTCGAAGGTATTTGAGGTAGTCTTTGTCGGTCGTAAAAGTATTGCCGCCGTGAATATAGAAGACATCGATTTTGTTTTTCATAAGAAGTGATTAATTTAAAATATCTCCCTCGTACTCGTTGCCTGCGTCTAAGACTTTTTGGTATTCCTTATATTCATATCTTAGCTCGGTAATTAGCTCTCCGAAAGTCTTAATGACAGCGTCCTTGGATTGGGTAAAAGTAGAATCCTTCTCGTATCCAAAAACAAAACAGTTTATGTTTTTTACGTTGGGTTTATATTTTTCGACAAGTGCCTTGTAGGTCAATACCTGTCCTATATGTTTTGCTTTTAACTTAATTCCTGGCTTCTTTAATTCGATAATCACTATGTCGCTGGTGTGTGGAATAACACTAGCGATAATGTCGGGACGCTTTTTTGTTTCAGGGTCATCTTCAAGATTATCGTCCAAATACTTGGACAGAGGTTTGTCGCTTGAAACTATTTCAAAACTTCTGCCCAATAGCCATGGATGTTTTTCGAAGATCTGATGCACATCCCTTTCTTTGCTCTCATTGGACATGATTACAGTTTCTAGTAGGTCTATGATTTTCAGTTTTTGATATATCAACGACGTCATCATTGATATTTGATTAAGACGCAAGTCATTCAATAAAGTGCTGAATCTTTCAAGGTCGCGTGAGTCAGTCTCTGAAACCTTTTTTAAAATGAGGTCTACTTTGTCCGCCTTTATCTCGTATATTTTTACAGCAATTCTATCGAGAGCTTCAAAGCTGGCATTGCTTAGTTTTAAAACATTTTTATTCGCCAATATTTTCTCAAATACATCTGGGTCTTCCTGCAAGAGCTTTTCGAGGCTCGCAGAATCTGCAACAGTAACAGTCTTCGACCATCCTGTTGTGGGAGAAAGCTCTCCATCAATGAGTTTCTTTAGATTCTCCCAGTCCCGTTCTCGGAGGTTAAATTTTTGGTCTTTGTTTTTAGTGTTGCCAAAGAAATTTTTTTCAAAGACGATGTAGTTATCTTCTGGCTTGTCTTTCCAACCAATAACAGCAAATTTAACTCTACCCGAAGTCCATTGTCGGGTGTCCGCCTTTAGTTGCTTCGGTTTGTGCTCCTCTGGCATAAATTCGTCGAGTGCACGAGACCCGTAGGCGTCTCGTGCTAGCTCAAACTGGCTGCAATGGTTGGATAAGTTTAGAACAATTAATTGGAAGCCCAGCCTAGATACTCTTCAAAATCTTCATCCGTTTCTATTTTCAGAAAATACCCATTAGGATCGCGAAGTTCATCTTGTAATTCAAGCTTCCCCTTAGTTCGGAGTCCTTCAATCAATTGAAGCATGAATGAAGCTGATGACGACTACTTCATTAACGCTGAGCGTGTATTAAGTCTAGCGAGTAGAGCAAAGGAAATCTTTGAAAGTTCTGAAGTTGAAGAAAAACGCCAGTTTTTGGCTTTTCTACTTCAGAACGCAACCGCCGACGGAAAAAACCTAGTATTCACACTGAGGTCTTCCTTCCAAGAGCTGCTTTCTTTAAATGATCATCCAATTTAGCTGCGATGCCCGGTCTTGATGGAAATGTCGTGAGGCGTTGTAAGGGTTTTCTGACGTTTTCAATTTTCAAAAACTGACCCGTCTTAGTCCATATTTTCTGGCCTGAGGTGCGACCTCCGTCGGGCAGGTGCAGAATAGTCACTTTTTAGGTTTCCCCTAGGAAAATAAGGATATAATGGAGAAACCATGGCTGAGCAAATGCAGAACAATGCAGAAAGTAAGGGGGTTTATAAATCCGCAGCCTACCGGGAATTCGTCCGCTGGTCTGCCCTCGGTATCATCGAGAAACACAGAACCGGGATCACCGATCAGAACGAGTTCGCGAAAGCATACAGGGTGAACAAGGATACTCTCACCCGCTGGAAGAAACGGCCCGATTTTAATGCTGACGTCAAAGAACAGCTGTTCGAATGGTCCAAAGGGCGTACTCCCGACGTCATAGATGCTATATACCGCGGGGCCATGAAGGGTAACATCGGGAGCCAAAAACTTTGGGTGGACAGCTTCTTTGATGTTAACTCTTTCCGGAAAGGATTGGTACCGGACGGACCCCTCGTCCACCATTCCGACATCCGTGCCCTCATCGAGACGATGCCTCCGTCATATCGCCCGAAGTTTTATGGTCACCTCGGAGAACTCCATAGTGCCTTGGTAGATCTCGGGAAGAAAGGACTCCTGGTAGATTCTGAGATGCCGGATGTAGACCGCGAGACGACCTTACTTGATCCCGGCGAATGGGAAAACATTGAGGAAGCGATACGGGCGAATAAAGAGGAGCTGGATCGTATAGAAAGGGAGAAACCGCCCAGCGGAGTATAAGAGGTTTTATTTCCCGTCTTTCTTCGTACGCGCTAAAGCTGAGAGCGCCACTCTCGTCAACCTGAGCAGACTAATGCCGAGTTCGTTGGCGTCCTTGTCATTTACTCTTTGACCGTAGTCTTTTTCGAGAATGCTTTGCAGTTCCTTGAGTGCTTTCTTTGGCAGTTCCATATGAGTTGAAAAGGGTTAGTTGTGGGGTCGGCGGAGGATTACTCCTCTCACGGGCCGGCCGCACGATCTGGAGAACGTAATACAGTGCCGCACGCGACTGGGCTTCGGAAAGATTCCGCCCGGTCGTGTCTTCTGACGATACGCCGGAGTTCCAGCGCGCTGCGGGTAAACACAGTCGCCATACCGGCCTATAGCGGCCCCGACCACTCGCAGTTCTCGCAGAGATACTTCCCGTGCTCACGGGACTCCTTGCGGGCATTGAATATGGTGATGATGCCGCCAAGTTGCATAAAGAGGCCGATACTTAAAAGTACGACAAAATCGATGTGGGCGAAGAAGCCGGAGATATAGGCCGCCAGTTCAACGAGCGCACCGACAAAGAACAGGGCAAAGACAACGCCGCTCGCCTTGATCCCGTGCGTCGTTATCTTGTATTGGCCGCAATTCGGGCATTTCTTTTTCTCGGTTGCCATATAGTTGAGCTTCTGTACGTTAGCTTCGTTCCCGGGGTTGTCGTAATCAGTTATCCCCTTATGGACTGAACGCCCCTATCGTAGCATAGATATTCCACTTTGGAATATCCCATAACGGAATACAGGCTTAGGGATATGAAGAAGTCCATTCATACCAACGAGCGAACCGTTTTTATCGGGAAACTCAAAAAAGCACGAGTCGAAGCCGGTTCTGACGCAGGCTGAGGTAGCGAAGAAACTCGGATGCTCACAATCCTGGGTATCAAAAGTGGAACTCGGAGAGCTGCGGGTGGAGGCTATCTGGCTCAACCGGCTTGCGAAGCTCTACGGGAAGAGTGTGAGTTACTTTTTATAAAGAAGAATTCTGTAACTTGATATAAAAATGCCCCCACCTAGCAAAGCTAAGCGGGGGCACAAGATTTATACGTTACGCGTTTTCATCACACCACGCGCGCGCATTCTGAAACATCTGCAGCCAAGGAGAGGCTTCGAGCGCATCGCCCCATTCTGGGGGCATCCACGGCCATTGCCACTTCAGGAAACACCGTTCGGGGTGGGGCATCATTGCAAGATGCCGTCCGTCGGGCGAGCACAGCGCCGTCCAACCTTCAGGCGAACCATTCGGGTTGTACGGATATGCTTCGGTCGGCTGACCATCGGTGTCGACGTAGGCGAGGGGTACGAGTTGCTGATTCCAGATGTCTCCCGCAAGTTGCGGGTCTGGTAGTAGCATCTTCCCTTCGCCATGGGCGACTTGGATACCGAGAATCGACCCTTCCATCCCGCGCAGGAGTATTGATGGACTGGGGAGTACTTTCACCCCGACCCACCGCGACTCGAAGCGCCCTGACGCATTGTGAACGAAGCGCGGTTGCGACTTCGACTCAATGTTGCGGTACGGCAACCAACCGATGTTCGCCATCAGCTGGCAACCGTTGCAGACGCCGAGCGTGAACGTATTCTCACGGTCGTAAAACCGATCGAACATCGCTCGCACACGCTCGGTGAAAAGAATGGGACCAGCCCACCCCTTCGCGCTGCCGAAGACATCAGCGTACGAAAATCCACCTGGAAAGACGAGACCCTTGAAGTTATCGAAGGTCGTCAACTTACCTGTGAGGATGTCTTGCATACTGATATCCCACGGCTCAAGGCCTGCCGCCACAAACGCAGCGGCCATTTCTCGATCACCATTCGTTCCTTCTTCGCGCACGATTGCAACTTTCGGCTTGTGGCCCGAGGTAGCCTTCGTAGCAGTTGGAACAAACGAAAGATGGTACGGGATTGCCTTGCCATCCGAGAAGCTCTCCCACTCCTGACGCACCGTTGCCGGATTTGCCTGAAGCACTTCGAGCTGTGTACTCGTTTCTTCCCACCACTGGCGGAGCCGGGTGATGGGTCGGTCGAGCAATCGGGTCGTTCCAGAAAGGATGCAGAGATTGCCATCTTTTTCGCGGACTTCGCCGATCTGTTCGTAGAGCACGCCGTACTTCTTCATCACTCGAGTGATTGTTGCGCGTGACTTTGGCGCGTACTCGAACACCATACCTGCTTCTTCGCAGAAGAGCGTGGCGAACGGGTCAATGCCCCGATTGTAGCGAAGAATTGCGCCCCGATTGCCGGCGATGCACATCTCCGCTACGGCAGTGATAAGGCCACCGTCGCTGATATCGTGATAGGCCGTGATGAGACCTTTCTCGATAAGTTCCTGCATCGCATTGAACGCTCCGATCAACGTCGAAGCCCCATTGAGGTCGACATCCGGTACATCATCACCCACTTGCCCGAGAGCTTGTGCAAGAGACGATCCACCGAGACGCCGATATGGTCCACCGATGTTGATGAGGCCAATGCAGCCGCTACCCTTGAAATCAGGCGTAACGACTTTCGTGATGTCAGGAACCGGAGCATAGCCCATGATGACGAGTTCGCCCGGGGACACGACTTGAGTGTCACCGACTTTCGTCGCCATTGAAAGGCTATCCTTGCCGCCGTCGATCTTGATTCCAAGCCGAAGCATAAAATCACGCATCGCGGTAGCTGCTTCGTAGAGCAGCGCTCCCTCTCCAGGGAGTTTAGCCGCCCACATCCAGTTTGCTCGGCACGTAATGTCCGAGAGCGACGTGATGCGTGCGCTTGCCATGTTCGTGAGCATTTCTGCCACGGCCATACGAGCGCCTGCACCTGAGTTGATGAGCATCTTTATCGGCTGTTCGCCGACAGACGCAGCCGCTCCGGTAAGACCCAAGTAGCCGTCGGCAGTCACTGCGACGTCTGCGACCGGTACTTGCATAGGCCCGCAACATTGCTGTTGCGCGACTAGGCCAGTGACCGAACGATCCACCTTCCGCACCAGAAAGCCTTTTGAGCCAACATGGAGCAACTTGAGAACCATTTGCAGAGCTGTATCCGCCGTTAGTTCCTTCGGAATCTTGAGCGGACAATACTTGACCCGCTCACGATCTGAAGCAAACCGCTTCTTCGGCACCTTCGACATAATGTCGCTGAGGCCCAGATTGACTGGCGTTGTGTCATCGGCAGAATCACGAACAACGACGTTACCGTCGCCTGTGATTTCGCCGAGTACTTCGCAGTTTACCCGTTCGCGTTCGCAGATCGCTTGGAAGACCGCGAGGTTTTCCGGCTTGATGAGCAAGCCATAGCCCTCTTGGTACTCGGCGACCCAGATCTCGAGCACCGACATTGTTTGATCACCAAGAGTGATCCTACGGATGTCGACTCGTCCGCCGGCAGGTTCCATCAACTCCGTGAGGACATTGCTGGGACCACCGGCTCCTTGGTCGTGGATGCTTTCGATGGGATTACTGTCTCCCATCTCGGCACACACTTGGATGACGCGGTTCACGCGGTTCTCCATCTCTGGATTGCCGCGCTGCACCGACTTGAGATCAAGCTCGGCGGTACTCGCACCATGCATCATGCTGGAAGCGCTGCCGCCACCAACACCGATGCGATACGCAGAGCCACCGATACGAACGATGCGCATGCCTGCTTCAGCTTCATGCTTACGCAGATGACGATCGTCGAGACGTCCGAAACCCGCACTGTAGAGCACAGGCTTACGGAACTCACGACGCTGTCCGTTTACGATCTGGCCGAACGACCGAGTGAACCCTCCGAGAAGCGGCTCACCGATCTTGTTGCCATAGTCCGAAACGCCGTCGCTTCCGCGCAGAAGAATCTGCAACGGGGATGCTTGTGCGTTTGTCTCGCCACCGATACCTTCGCCGGGAATGACGAAGTTCGGTAGGTGTAGGTTGCCAACGCAATAACCGGCGATGCCAGCATGTACGAGGCCACCGCGACCTACCGCTCGACTATCACGGATACGTCCACCGGAGCCGGTATTGGCTCCAGGGAACGGCGCGATAAGCGTCGGGTGGTTGTGAGTCTCCGCCGTCGCTGTGATGTGTTGAAGCACCTCACGAATGACAAGCTCAGAAGGCTCAAGTGCAGACTCGGGAGCGAGCAATTGAACACTCACTCCGCGAATGACGCCACTGTTGTCATGGAACGCAGTCAAACTGTTGCCCGGCTTAGCATTCCAAGGCGCTTTGACGATAGTCATCGAGCTCTCGGGCATTTCCATGCCGTCGATGACCTGAATACCGCCAAAAAAGTGATGACGGCTGTGCTCTAGAGTTGCCGTTGCCGAGCTGGAAGAGCTCAACATCGGTCGGATTGCGTCCGAGACGACGGAACAATGACAGATAGTAGTCCAGATCCGCGCCATCCATGCCGAGACCGAGAACGCGATTCGCTTCGGCGAGCGCTTGCGCGCCGTCTTTGAGCACGTCGACGAACCGAACTGGTTCGGGAATATGCCCTGAAGCGAAGCTCGTAAGCGGCTCTGGATAGATTTGCTGTGTGAGCGGGTCAATGTTCGGCTCGATACCATCCGGGTAGCGAGTCGACTGTTCGACGCGTATCACAGGCAGGCCCATAAGGCGACAGATGCCCACAGCGTTTGAGGAGAAAGGAGTCTCGACTGAGAGCCGAGGCCCTACTTCCATTACTTCGCCGCGATGTCGTGGCTCGTGAGTAATTTCCTCAATGGGCTCGCGACAAGCCATTCGACAAGCGCGAGTTCCTGCGTTTCCAGAATCCGATCACATTGGACATAGAAGCATTCCTCGAGACCATGCTGGCCCGCGAGGTAACAATAGAGTCGGTACAACATGGTTTAGCCCTTTCTTCGGCTGTAGATTGACAAAAAACAAAGCACCCGTAGAGGTGCTGTCCGAAGGCAATTTACCATAGATAATTGCTCATTGCTTGCCTTCTCAGTGAGCCTCTGTAGGATGAACCCAGACCAGCACAAACTACCCATTAACCTGGCCTGACAGAGGAGAGGGCAACATGAACGAATATGCCAGCGCAGGGGTCGATTACACTAAGATCGAGCCCTTCAAGGACGCAATGATCGCGACCGCCAAACGCACTGTCGGCTTCCCCGAAGCACGACAGGTATTCATCAACACCAGCGTGCTGCACTCGCATGGCGGCATCTTTCGCTACGAAGGCAACCACAAGCACGCCTGGTGCAATACCATGGAAGGCCTCGGCAATAAGAATTGGATCGCCGAATGGATGTACCAGTTCGACGGTACCGGCAATCCCCACTATCGCGGCATCGGCATCGATAACGCGATGATGGCAGTCAATGATTGCATCGCCCAGGGCGCAATGCCCGTGGCGTATGTAGACGAGGTCGCCGCCGGAGACAGCGACTGGTTCAAGGACGTGAAGCGTGCAGAAGATCTCGCGCAAGGCTTCTATGAGGCCTGCGAGATGTCCGGCATGGCACTTGTCGCCGGCGAATCTCCCGCGCTCAAATATCTGGTTCGTGCGCAGGAACCTGTTAAGAGCGCTCCATCCTTGAGCGGTTGCGTCACCGGCATCATCGCACCGCTCGGCAACCTCATCGACGGCAGCAAGCTCGCTACCGGCGATCGTATCATCGGCATTACAAGCTCCGGCTTGCATGCCAATGGCGTATCGCTCGTTATCAAGCGGGCGATGGAGTTGCCGGACAAGTTCCTCACCAAGCTGCCGGGCAGCAATACGCTCGGCGAAGAGGCGCTTATTCCGACACGATGCTATGTCAGACTTGTCGAAGCGCTGCTCGAAGACAATATCGACATTTACGCGCTCCTGCCGGGAACTGGAAGCGGTATTGCGAAGGTCGCATTTGACCATCGCCCACATACCTACCGCATCCATTCTTGGCCCGAGGTGCCGCCGCTCTTCCGCTTCATGCAGGAGCTCGGCGTCTCGGACAGGGACTGCGTGACGACCTTCAACTGGGGCGTCGGCTACTATGTCTTCGTCTCCGCGCGCGACGTCGATCGGACTCTGGCAGTTGCGAAAGCAGCCGGATACGAAGCGCTCGAAGTCGGACGTGTCGAAGATGGCGAACGCAAAACCATCTTCGGACCGATGAACGACATGGTTCTCGAGCCTCCGGGCGAATAACTATCAACGCTAAACTTGAGAGCCGCATGGTACGCCCAGCGGCTCTTATTTTTTTAATTTGTCTCCAAAAGTTATCCCCTCCGAGCCAGCTAGACTTCTCGGCCCCGGTCCGGCTGTATGTGTGGTGTATGGAAACAGCGACCCTTTACGGAGCCCAGATCGGTGCCCCAATGCCTCTGGAGCCCGTGACCCTCCGTTACTGCCTGTATGCCCGTAAATCGAGCGAGGCGGAGGAGAAGCAGGCTCTTTCGATAGATTCCCAGACTAAGGAGATGTTGACTGTGGCGCAGCGAGACGGCCTCAATGTCGTCGATATCTACAGGGAATCTCATTCGGCCAAGGACTGCGGCCAGAGACCGGTCTTTAATCAACTCCTGACCGACATCCGTGCTGATAAGTTCGACGGCATCCTCGTCTGGCATCCCGACCGCCTGAGCAGGAACGCCGGAGACCTGGGAGCGATAGTGGATCTCTTAGATCAAAAACGGCTGATAGAGATTAGAACGCACAGTCAGCGATTCACTAACAATCCGAACGAGAAGTTCCTACTCATGATCCTCGGCAGTCAGGCCAAACTCGAGAATGACAATAAGAGCATTAATGTGAAGCGCGGACTCAAGACCAAGTGCGAGATGGGCCTCTGGCCCTCCGTTGCACCAACCGGATATTTGAACAGCAAAAACGTACATGAGAAAGGAAAGATCTACGTCGACCCCGATCGTGCACCTACGATTAAAGAAGTATTTACCAAGGTCGCCTACAGCGGCTGGAGCGGGCGCAAACTCTACAAGTGGCTCAGAGAGATCAAATTCATCACACGAACCGGCAAGCCACTGACCCTGAGTAATATGTACACGATCCTCAATAACCACTTTTACTACGGCCGATTTGAGTACCCCAAAGACAGTGGCCGCTGGTACCAGGGCAACCACACTCCTCTCATAACTAAGGAAATATTTGATGACGTTCATAAACAGCTTCAGCTGCAGAGAAAAGTTAAGACCAAAAATCACGAGTTCGCTTTCACCAGACTTATGTCCTGCGGCCTTTGCGGTTCCGGTATAACGGCAGAGACTAAATACAAGAATCTGAAGGATGGGAGCGTGGCAGATTACATTTACTATGGTTGTACTCGCGCTCGCGACAAGGACTGCAAGGGAGGATATACCGAGGAGAGGGCTCTCATCGGACAGTTTCTGGAACTCATGGATGTCATCGACCTCGACAAGTCGGGCATGCGTAAGAAGCTAGAGGCCGAGATCGAACGGCACAAAGAATTCCATTCCAAGATCATGGGAATGAAAGAGGAGGAATACCGGGCGAAGGACGCCGATATACGGAACTATGCGAAATACGTTTTGAGAAACGGAAATGTGTTTGAGAAACGAGATTTACTCTCGTGTCTAAAGAGTAAGATTTTATTCACCAATAAGGTGATTTCTTTAGGTTGAAGTTTTAGTGGACAGGCTCTCAATTTCACTCCAGTATTCCTTCTCGATTTTAGTCGGTGATTTTGATTTAAACTCAACTAGGGTTTCAAGGACCAGAGATCTGGTTTCCCCTTCGGGCCAATTCTTCAAACGTTCCAAAAGGTCTTGATAGTCTTTTTCAAAATCGGAGAATTTTGGACTCAACTCCTTAAGAACCTCAAAGAACACCTCTATAGCTGATTTACTCTTCTCTTGCCTAATCGAATCAAAAAGCAGATATACCAAATCGTGCTTGAGCGTATCCTGCAGTGATTCATAGAGACTGGCGACTGCTTTCAAACCAAAGCGATGAATCTCATGCAAATTCTTGCCGGGTTGTCGTAGGTACTCTAATACCTCTTTGCCAATCTCCCGTTTCCTTTCGATACTCAGAAACTCTGCGCCTGATAAAAAATCAAAACCTACTTTTTGACTGGCAGAATCTTCACTCTTCAGAAGTTTCTGAATTTGCTCAACGGCCAAGTCCTTAATTGCATTATCGTCATTCTTACTCAGCTTTTCGTTAATGTATTTATACGCCGCCTCACACTGGTGGTAAGGCATACTCCCAGTCTTACTCAGAAGAGTACGGACGAGCTCTGGACGTTCTGGTATCGAGTCACCGAGTGATTCGAGAAATGGTAAGGCCTGATCAGGCCTGTTATTGATAAGGTATGTAAGAATTTTCACTTGATCCTCTTTATTTGCGAGTCCGTAAATGAGATCTCTAAGCGCGTCGTCATTTACCATACGCGGCATCAAGACAGCAATGTGCTCCCCGATATAAGTTGGAATGAAATCTTTACCCCAGTACTCGATGACGGCCTTAATTTTAGAAGTCGCAGAATTTTGGAAGAATTGATTAATTACGCTTTTATACTCGGCAGTCTGAGGAGGATCGAGCTGCGGATAAATCCAGCGCAATATATTCACATATACACCTCGGTTATCCCAATTTCCTATACTATTAAAAGCCTGTAGGAAGACCTGTCCGAATTGCTGTTTTTCTGGTGCCGGAAGATCACTAATGTTTTTGTGGAACGCAGCGAATAACTTGTTCATCGTAGTCGCTAGTGCGTCTTTCTGCGCTCGATAGTCTGGGGCTTCTCCTGTTTCGATACCAATGACCTCCTGCATTTTCTTCAATACAGTAATGACGAGTTTGTGTTTCAGTATGTAGTCTTTGTAAGCGAGAAGTGTCGTTGATTTTGAATCAATGGTTTTAAGATTTATTGAGGCGATAAATTGCTCGATCGCCTTTTCTGAAATGTACTTTTCTTGATCAGCCTTGTCAGTGAATAGGCCGAGTACAGTAGCACGGGAGGCATACCCTTGCTCGATAACCTCAGAGAGTTTGGTCTTCTGATCAGCCGACAAAAGTTGCTGATGTGCAATGAGGTTTTTGAAGACTTCTTGGCGCAACTTTTGATGTTCGCCACCCTGTTGTTTCAGTTGATCAGCTCCGAGGGCAAGAAGATAGCGTTCCAAGATTCTAGCTTTCAAAGCCTTACTTGCCAGTGAGCTGCTGAGCAAAAAAGAGAAAATAGTGTTTGCAGGCAATGAGAGATAATCTTGCCACAATTGGTTATCAAGAATCTTCAAAGACTCATCAAAATACGATCGTTTAGTTGTCGTTAGTGCGCCCGCCGCGAACACAGCCAACTGTGTCTTAAAAATGTTTAGCAGAGGATCGTGCTGATTTTGATATCGGTTCAGCAGCAGTAGCACATAATCGACAACGGCATCTTTATTTGTTTCTGCAGTAAAAGCAGCAGTGAATTGTTTTTCATCGCCGTTAAGCAGGTATTGGCGCAAAGGTTGAGGGTCGGTAATGTCGCGAGCAACGGCAGGTTTCTTGAAGTAGATATATGGCTCAGCGTCATCCGTAGTGATAGGACTCGTCGCGTTGAGAAAATTTGCCAGCTCCGGTTCGTCGTCATCACGCAAAATATTGTCGGGCTCATACCACTTTTCTTTCAAGCGAGCATAGGCCTTCGGAAATTTCTGCTTAAGTACGAGAACTTTTGCGAGATAGGCGATTTTTCCTTTTTGTACAATAAGATCATTCACCTCGGTCTTCGAGGCGACCAAAACCATAGAAATAAGATTATTGATGAACTGCTTAATCTCGCGCGGGTTATTCGGGAAGGCCCTGTTTATTACCAAGATAACGTCTTCATCTACGAGCAATTCCTTTATATCGCCCGTCTGCTTCAAGAGATGCTTCGTGTAAGCCTCAAGGTCGGTATCGATAAACTCGGGAGTATAGATGACTACATTGAAAAGTTTACGGAGATACTCTGACGGATCGAATGTCTCTCCCTCGGGTATGTCTTTGCCGTAGAAGGATCGTATCTGTTGGATAATGGCATCAGCATCACAAGGCACAATGAAAACAACGTTTGTTTTATTGAGTGGATCAAGGAACGTCTTTATCGTGGACAACACTTTAATAGCTGTATCTCCTTGAACGCGATCCACGTTGTCAAAAACGATTACGATTTTCTCATCTTTGCCTATACTGCCGACGACTTTATTGAACAAGTCCTCAAACTGCTCTGGTGAATTAAGCCGGTCTTCTTTTTCAACCTTTGCCCTAACTTCTGACCACGGCAAAACCGATTGGAAAATTCGATTCATTGATTCATCTAAGACCCTTTGAAGGATCGGTGTAGCGATGCTTATCACCGCCGTAAACGAGAACAAGTATTTGAAAATTGACTTTGTCTCTGCGAGAAAACCAACTCGGCCTGCGAAATAGCTAAGCCCCAACCATGCAATTCCGAATACGATCACCAGCAAAAACAACCAGTATGCTTTGAGAAGTGCCCAGAGTTTTTGGCGAAGCCCGTCGGGAGCGTTTGATATAGTTTCGGTTGACGCAATTTCAGATGATTTATAAAGAGGGTCAAGAATATTGTTCTCAATCGCAACATCATTTTTCTTCAAAAACTCTACGAGCTTAATGAGGAAAATTCTTCTCAGTGAATCGTCCTGATATTTCCATGCATCGAAAAGGAATAGCTTCAACTTCAGCTCTTTTTGCAAGAGGTCAATAATCGTACTTTTGCCCGTGCCCCAACGTCCGAATAGACCTATCGTATGTACACAAGAGTCATTTTCGACTATCTCCTTTAGAGCAGGGCTGAAATGCTCATGATAGAAATTGAAAAAACCCTCTTGTTCTTTCGAGGCTGGTTCGTCCTTTAAAAACTTGAATTTGAGTGATTCCACAGTGGAATTAAGGATACCACCGTTCATGATTCCTTAATACGTAAGACCCCCATCCTGGTAAAGATGTGGCTTGTATGGACCCCTCTTGGTCCATCGATACTAAACTAGACTGCTGCCCCTCTTGGACCTTCACTTGTGTATTTTTCGTGGCTTTAAATATAAGAGATGTGTATCTATTTTAGTTCGAGACTCAAAGGGGGTCGCCCGAAGACTTTTGTATCGGACAGACCTGAGAGCCTTGTTCTTAGGCGTTATTACGCCTTACGTTTTTAGAAAAGCTAGATAGAGGCGAAGGGATACCGAACTTTTTTGTGATGACGCATGGGCAACCGCACCCAGGTGTATGATTGACGATATGAATCAGAAGCGTCCTTGGGGCATTATGTTGGTCGCGGTGCTGACGATTATTTTTGGCTTGGCAGAGGTAGCGACGGGGTTCACGCACAACTTTCTCGGCCTCATTTCTACGACTCAAGCCGATCTTGCCACATATGGGGCCGCACTTGTCGGTGCTCTTTACGCAATCGGCGGTTTGCTTCTTCTGACCATGAAAAAGTGGGCAGCAAGACTTGCGATGGCATGCCTCATTCTCGTTATCGTTGGACGCATCGTGTTGGTCCTGACCGGCCTCTATCCGCTCACTTCATTCTTGCAAGATATTTCCATTATCATCGGCACCGCGCTTGCGATTATCTTTGCGATATATATCGGATTGAAATGGAAGTCCTTTAGGTGATATGCAAGTCCAACAAATTCTACTACTGTGCGGAGTTATTGCCGGGCCTTTTTTCATTGTGGTGTTTTTAGTTGAAGGAGCTATACGAACTGGTTATGACGCAATGCGTCAGCCGGTGAGTGCACTTGCCATCGGCGAACGCGGCTGGATACAACAGGCGAATTTTCTCATAACCGGCGTGCTCATGTTCGCATGTGCTTTCGGTTTACATTCGGCGCTCGTCGCATACGGCGGTTCATTCTGGTTTCCGGTACTCATCGGTATATATGCGCTCGGCCTCATCGGCGCGGGCTTTTTCACTACTGATGTTACAGGGCTCCCTAAAGAGAAGGGCATCGTCGTCAAGCGCACCAAGAGCGGGATCTTACACGACCTCTCTTCCTTGCCGGTCTTTCTCGCCCTCTTCATCGCGTTCTTCGTCTTCGCGCATCTCGCTATCGGATCGGGACAGTGGGGATGGGCTCTCTATTCGATACTCTCCGGTCTCGCGTTCGGCCCCGGTTTTGTGCTCGCGGGAATGGGTTTCTCCGGCTCACCAAAGTTCGCTCGCAGCGGGGGTCTTTGGCAGCGTCTCACCATAGCGATCGGCTGGATATGGATCGCGCTCGTTGCCGTGCACCTACTTTAGCGCACCACAAAAATATGCTCGCGTTTACCACACGAGCGGTATGAGCTTCTTAGTGTGCGCTTGATAGGCCGGATACTGCCCGGGGAAAAGGTTGAGCATGACACGCTCTTCTTTGTAGATGCGGCGCAGACAAAAGACGATGCTGATAACAAACAGTACAACGGCCGCCATGCTCCCAGTCAGTGCGCTGCCGAAGAGCGCGAGCATCGCGCCTGCATAGATCGGATGGCGGACATATGCGTAGGGACCGTCGGTTACCAGCACGGGATCTTCTTTTGTATGCGAGCCCCAGTTGCGTCCCAATTTGTATCGCGCCCAGATCGCAAACGCGACCCCGATAATGGTTAACAATGCGCTAACCCAGTTGACTGCGGGGCCGAGATTAAAGAACGTTCGCTCGAGAAGGAACGCATGGTCATATAGATACAGATTCCACAGAGCAAAAATCAAGAGTCCCAACAAAACAAGGCTCCGGAGCCAAAAGAAGATTCTTGGACTGCTCGAAAAATCGCGTTTGGCGGCGAAGGCACCGAGCACCCAGACCGCCATAAGGATCAACCAACTTACGACGATGACATAGCCGTAATCGTACATAAGTATCATTATACAAAGACTACCGAAGTGATGTGCGAGATCTAGCCAATTAGGGTAGATAACGCTGTTCCTCGTACTTATACAAACAAGTACACCACGCAGAGGAAGGCACCAAACAGCGCATATTGAGCAATAAGATACGCTGTTTCCAGGAAAAAGAATCCTGGCTTTCGTGTGGTGGGATATTGCGCCATTGAGGGAACTACAACCCTGCTCCAAAAGAAAATGCCCATAATTGATGCAAAGATAAAGATGTTTGCAATTGATGCATGCTCAACTGGCAAGATCGCATACGTCACTGACAGAATGGTTCCCTGAATCACCATGGCAATAAACGCGAGAGGAACGCTTCGGCCGGCGGGGAAATACTGCCATTTGTCATACTGTTTCTTGAACACGGTCAAATGCCAGAAGTAGCCCAAGGGCATGGACGGGAGAATGTACGCAAGCGCACCTAAGATAATTGTAATCATAATTATATGTTTTAAGTGATTAAAAGATCCGCACTACTATTTTATAAACCGATGAATTGCTTTATCAGCGTTATCTTGGAATGTGGTATTTTTCAGATCAGTGTAGAACGTGCTCTGATCAACCACATCCCCTGATAACTTACCCTGTTTGCTTGCGTAAAAAACGCCACTTTTATAGCGCTCCTCCGAAATGCCATCTACAAAGCGTTTTGCGCCTACTTCCAGCTTATGCACCATTCCTCCCATCAATGGAAATACGACAGGCATCATTACATTCTTCAACATAAATCTCATTGCTGGGGGAAGATTATTTGGTGCCAGAGTTCCCTTTGTGTTTCCGGGACTCATAACAACAAATTTGATATGAGGATATTTTCTTGCCATTGATAGGGTCCACATCGTTGATACATATTTAACGTATCCGTATGCTTGCGTTACATCGAATTTATTACCAAAATATGATCCATCAAGCACAGCAGCAAACTCATCTACAGAAGAAGTCTTCATTGCCACCGGTTTCATTCCGAGCATCTTTACTCCCGGTACAGCTTCCGCGCTTATTGATAGGACTGCTTTTTTCAACTTACCGCGTTTAATCAATTCCTCCACTAAAATTACATGGCCTAAAATATTCGTAGCAGCTAATTCATTCATGCCTGAAGGCGTGAGTCTCCCAGCCGTTTTCCCAACCATTCCACCTGCATTTAAAATTACTGCATCGATAGGTTCTTTTATTTTTTCTACCGCTTTTCTTACAGAATCTGCATCAGAGACATCCCCGATGATAATTTCAAAAATCTTTCTTCCTGTTTTCTCCTCCAGGTCTTTTTTTGCTGCCTCGGCTTTCTCTTGGTTTCTGCAAAAAAGAATTACTTTTTTTGTTTCTTTTTTCAAGGCTAACTGCCGGGCAGTCTCTTTCCCAAGCCCAATATTTGCTCCGGTTATTAATATGCTTTCGTTCATGTTTTATAGTTAGTGTCTAGTAAAGTATCTTTACTATATTATTCTACTTTGACAACATAGTCAAGAACCTTTATTATCTATGTATTGTGGATAACATAACCCTTCATGAGTAAGCCAAAAGAAAGAACGAAGACAACCTTGCACCGGCCCTTGTTGCCGCTAGCCGCGCTTTGGTCGCCACCATGATGCCCGAGATTGCTAGTTCTGGCTTCAAGGGCATCACGCCTGCCTTCGCGAGCCTTATGTCCCTGCTAGACGCGACCGGCGACCGCCCCACCAGCCTCGCCAAGCGGGCCGGAATCACCAAACAGGCGATTGGTCAGTTGATTCGGGAACTGGAAGCACGCGGTTATGTCGAGCAGGTACCCGACTCAACCGACACGCGCGCCAAGATCGTGCGCCTGACGAAGCGCGGGGTCGCCTTATACGCAGCATGTGCGGACGCGAGAAATGAGCTACAGGCCACTGTTATCGCGAAGCTTGGCAAGGTGAAAGTGTCGCGATTGCGACGAGATCTCATGGAGCTTGCCGCCGTTCTTGAGGAAATGCGCACGCGCTGAAAATATATTGATTGCGAAATTAACTTAGATATCTGATTATTTGCCAGCAACTGATGGCAAGAAAGGAGGCTCCAATCAGAAAAACCAGTAGTGTTAGTGTCCAAAACATAACCGGATTATCACGACGTCGAATTCGTATTCCAAACTTATCGAAAAAAGCCTCTTCTTGGATGATATGAGGAACACTTGTAAGTAGTACTATCGCCAAAATAATCAGTACTGCGGCGACTATAAGATTTTGCATAAAATAAGCGTAGCACGATGTAACGAGAAACACGCTGACCTAGCTTAGGTTGGCGGGGTTCTAGGACTCGAACTGATTTCGTGGCTCAAAATATAGAAACGCAATTTTGACCCGTCTTGGACGAAAAATGTTTGGTCCCAAAATATGGCTCTAACAAAAGAGACCCCTCTCGGTCTATCGATACTAAACTAGACTGCTGCTGCACTTGGACCTTCACTTGTGTATCTTTCGTGGCTTGAAATATAAGAGATGTGTATCTGTTTTAGTTCGAGTCTCAAAGGGGTCAAAGAAAAAGCACGGCCCGAGTGGGACCGTGCGTTGAGAACCAATCGAGATGTCCTTAGTCATTTTGATGTGCGGTCCGGCAGTCGGAATATCGAAAACCTTCGATACGCGCTTCCAGCCGTTCTTCTCGTAGAACCTCACCGCAGGCTCGCGAGCGTTGCACCACATCATCTCGACATAGGCGTACTCGGGATGCGAACTCAACTCCCTTTGAGCCGTATCGAGGAGTTGTTTGCCAACACCACGGCCTTGATAGGCTTGCTCGGTTGCCATGCCGCGCAGTTGCCAAGCCGGCACTTTGCCGTACATGTTGAGCATGAAGCTCGCGCAACAGATTGGTCTGCCGGTGGGCTTTCCGTCACCATCCCTAACAAAAGCCGCGTAGTGTGTCGTGTGCGGTCCTTCGTCGCCTTCGAACTGAGCAGTCTCAATCGGCAGTCCCGATCTCAGTATGCGGTGGCGTAGATCGAGGATGCGGTCGACGGTTACTGGTCCGATGTGGACGTCCGTTACATAGGCGGTTCGTGTCATGACCCCCTCACTTTTCTTCGGTGTCGGAGCCGTAGGAAGTTGGCAGAATCCCAGGCCACACATACCAGGAAACACCCTCGGGCAGATGTGATACGACTTCCCGGGAGATAATTTTACGAATGTCGTCGAGGTTTTTGCCCCGGCGCTCCTCGTAGTCGTGGGCGAGGACGCGGATGTTGATGTCTTTGACGTTCCGGTCCAAAGGGCCGACGTCGTCGACTTCGAACATGATGTCTTCCGGTTTGAGCAGGCCGCCTTCCTTGCAGCTCAGTGCATTGGCCGCAATGTGCTGAAGAAGTGCGGTTATGGTATTCACCGTCTTGTCGTCGACTTTGTCAGCACGGCGTCGGATGAATATGAGGGGCATAGCCGCCTCCTTCTATTTGAGGAACCCGGCCAGACAATACCACACTTCAAACATTCTTGACAAGGAGCTGGAATGTGTTAGGATGAGGATATGAATCACAAGATTCACGGAATGAATACGTGCTACTCGACCCGCACTATCGGGGCGCTTTCTGCTGTCCAGAACGGCAAGAGCGACATGCTTATATTCAACCGTGATTTCTCTACTCAATCGTAAAGCAAAACGAAACTGACGTTAGAAAGACCCCGGCTGGATGAAAGCCGGGTGTTTTTATTCAGCAGGATTGATCTTTAACAGAGGAGAATACTCAATGAGCGACGTTGTCTTTCGCAAAGGTAAGCGCGTATTACTTCGACCGCTGGAGCGGGCAGACATTCCAACCCTGCGGCGGTGGATGAACGATCCCGAAACTACTCAGTATCTAATGCGTGTTTTTCCTCTCATGGAAAAAGCCGAGGAAGAGTGGGTTGATAAGCTTTCGAGTTCTACGACTGACTTTGGTCTCGGTATTGTAACGATCGAGAACAGCAAGCTCATAGGCTCGATTGGTTTGCACGGCGTCGACTGGCGACATCGTACCGCGGTAACCGGCACGGTGATCGGCGAGAAGGAGTGTTTAGGTAAGGGTTACGGTACCGAGGCGAAGATGCTTCTGCTCGACTTCGCTTTCAACGCACTCGATCTCTACGCTGTCCTCTCGCGAGTGATGGATCACAACAAACGCAGTTTGGCTTACGGAAAAAAGTCTGGCTATGTGGAAGTGGGTCGCATCCCAAACTGGATCAGGCGGAATAACGGCGAGCGGTGCGATGAAGTGTTACTCATCGTCACGCAAGAAAAGTGGAGACCCTTATGGACAAAGTATCTCAAAGAAAAGAAAACTTCCAAAAAGTAATGGGAGCAGGGACAGCGAAAGCTGTCCCTCATTCTTTAAAACCCTTTCTAGGACTCGAACTGATTTCGCGGCTCAAAATATAGAAACGTGTTTTTGACCCGTCTTGGACGAAAATTGTTTGATCCAAAAATACGGCTCTAACAAAAGAACGGCTCTTGGTCCATCGATACTAAACTAGACTGCTGCCAGACTTGGACTCGAACCAAGATAAACGGATTCAGAGTCCGTTGTCCTACCATTAGACGATCTGGCAATAATATTCCCCATCCGGCAATACAGCTACAAAATACACCAAAAAAACCGAGAATTCAATCTATACTTTAAGATATGGCATATTTCGTCTACTTGCTCGAATGTGATGACGGCTCGTTATATACAGGTATTACAACCGATGTGGCGCGGAGGTTTATAGAACATAAAAATAAAACAGGTGGCAATTATACGAGCGCAAAAGGCGCAGTACGTATTGTATATAGCGAAGAGCATTCGGATAGATCATCGGCTTCAAAACGCGAGGCAGAAATAAAACGCTGGCCGAGAGACAAAAAATTACAGCTTACTGCTTCACTGCGGAAAGGGTCGAAGTTGCAGAAGAAGTAGCCGGGCGGTTGGCATAGTAGGTATCCATTGCTTGATATGTCGTTTTGGAAATATCCTGCAGGTCTTGTTGCAAGTGCCCAAAATCTGCGCCTTGTGTCATCACACACAATAGGTACGGATGGTTTGGATAGTACACAATGCCACAGTCGTGCAACTCGCTTGCGGCCGAACTTGTTGCGCTTGCAGGGATACTCCTGACACCAAATTTATGTGCAACTGTAATAGCTGCAGGGACGCCTGCAACGATGCCGTCGTTATATTGCGCCTGTGCCAATAAATCAAGAGCGGTTTCCGAATCGTCCTGCGTTAAGTACGTCGCTCCATACAGAACGCGGAAAATAGTTGCGTACGAACTCACTGTCATAAACTGCAAATTATTTTCGCTCTGCGTTGCGGGCGACGGAATGTTGAGGTCCGTAAAAATATTATTGAATGCCTCGAGAGTTTTGGGGTCAAAATTGTCGACAAGCGTATTAAACGCATCATTGTCGGAATAAATAATCATCTGTTTGATGATATCCCCTACGCTGTAAAGCTTGCCGTTGGTGAGATGCGGGATAACTTCGCCGGGGTCGTCTTGTGTCGGATTAACCGACCCTTCGTATGCTAATTGTTTGTTGAGCGTGCCAGGGTAGTCCTCATTTTCTTTATAGTACGAAGTCATGATAAATACTTTTAGCAGGCTGGCTGGGGCGTACTTCATGTCTGGATTGATGTCGAACCACTTCCCGCTTTTAAGCAACCGCAGGTACACCGAAACATCTTGGGTGGCAGGTGTTTTTTCTTCTGCAGAAATAGTATTTTGTAGCGACTGTTTTATTGGATCAAGTTCGGGGAAGGCTTCTTCAGAGCCTATGTCACATGCAAGAATCGGGTCAATGAGGGAATATCCACTTGCATCATCACGAAGTACAGAGCCTCGATACGCATCCGGCGAAAGAAAAACGCCGTGGGTAAACCAACCAGCCGCCCCGCCCAGCGCTAAAAGGCATAGAGCGAGCAGTGTGGCGCGGGTTCGTGACATATTAGTGCTCAATTGCCTGCCTGCGCAGGCAAGCAGCCTTAATAAACGCAGAGAATAGCGGGTGAGGCGTTAGCGGCCGCGAGAGAAATTCCGGATGCGATTGTATGCCCATAAAAAACGGATGTTCGCTTTTTGGCAGCTCGGCAACTTCCATCAACACACCGTTTGGCGATGTGCCAGAAAATACTAACCCTGCTTTTTCAATCTGCTCTATATATTTTGGGTTTACTTCGTACCGATGGCGGTGGCGCTCGGAGATTTCACTTGTACCAAACACTTCATGTGCAAGGCTTCCCTCTTTGATAACGCACGGGTACGCACCCAACCGCATGGTGCCGCCATAATTTCCCCTTTCCATAACATCTTTCTGCGAGTCCATAATATCGATAACCGGATACTCGGCATCTTTTTTAATTTCTGTTGTGTGCGCGCCTGCGAGCCCTGCGACATTGCGTGCATATTCGATAACCGCCAATTGCATGCCGTAGCAAATACCAAAATATGGAATCTTTTTTGTACGCGCATATTCAATAACTTTTATTTTGCCCTCAACACCGGTTGCACCAAAACCGCCCGGCACTAAAATGCCCCTAAACTTATCTAATTCACTAAGTGGCAACTTGCCTGTTTCAAAATCCTGCGATGAAAGATATGTAATTTTTGGCTTTACATTTAAGTGATAGCCCGCAGTTTTAATTGCCTCGAGTACTGAAATGTATACATTTGAAAGAACAAATTCACCCGATGAAAAATATTTGCCAACTACTGCAATTGGCACTTCTCGTGTGGTTTCTTTTGACTTTTCGACAAATCTTCTCCATTCCGAAAGGTCGGTTTTGCGGCGTTTGAGCGAAAGCACGTCGGTCAAAATGTCACCGAGGCCGTCTTGTTCGTAATTGCCAGGGACATCATAAATGCTTTCAACGTCGGGCGCCGAAATCACGCGCTCAGTCGGGATGTTGCAGAAGATAGCAATTTTTTCTTTCCGCTTTTGGTCGAGAGCCACGAGTGCACGTGCCAAGATGACGTCCGCCTGGAGGCCTACTGAGTTAAGCGAACGTGCCGCGTACTGCGTAGGTTTGGTCTTCATTTCGCCAATGTTGCCGGGGATTGGAACATACGAAACCATCACAATGGCAACGTCGGCCGGCTGCGTTTGTTTGAGCATGCGAGCCGCTTCCAAAAAGATAATGTTTCTGATACTCGCCAATAGTCCCGCCCACTTCAACAATAGTGACATCAGCCTTTGCCAGTTCCTGTGCTTTTTTAATGCGGCGAATAACTTCGAGCGGCACGTCAGGGACCACCTCAACATTCTTGCCTCCGTATTCCAAATTACGTTCACGACGGATAATTTCCTGATACACGCGCCCTGTTGTCATGTAGTTAACCTCTGGGAACGACTCATCCAAAAAACGCTCGTAATTGCCCATGTCTTGGTCGGTCTCGTAGCCGTCGTTCAGCACGAAGACTTCGCCGTGTTCGGTCGGGTTCATAGTGCCGGCGTCAACGTTAATATACGGGTCGATTTTTATTGCTGTAACCTTAAGACCCTTTGATTTTAAAATTTTACCGATGGACGATGCAGCGACACCTTTACCAACGCCCGACATCACCCCGCCGACGACGAAAATGTATTTAGGATTTTCGCTCGGCGAATTGGAAAAAGGAAATTTCATTACCAGTGATTATATCTTCAAATACCGCCTGACTGCTAGGTAGCTTGCAACAGCGCCTAAGACGACGCCCGTTCCTATGATGATGGCGAAAAACATAAGGAAGTGTGAAATGTAGTAGGAAAAGACGTTGATGCCGCCAAAAAAGTTTGCTGTTGCCTGCCCCAGCCAATACGTCAGCGGGTAAAACAGCACGAGCGTAATAACGCCCGAAATTAATCCGTACAGCACTCCTTCAACCATAAATGGCGCACGGATGTAGAACGCGCCCGCACCCACAAGCCTCATGACTTGGATTTCCTCGCGCGAGGTATAAATGGCGAGCCGCAGCGTGTTGAAGGAAATGGCAAGCGTCACACCTATAAGCAAAAGTATGATGATGAGCCCGAGCCGCCCAGCCGAGTCCGTAATTTCCTGCAATCTGTCGAGCGCCTGCCGGTGCTGGGCGTCGAAATAATTTATCTTATCGATGATGCTGGGCCCGCTGCTTTGGTCGGACTGCTGCTGTTCCAAAAACTGTGAGATAGAATCATACTGTGAAATATCTTTTGCTTTTATATCAAGCTCGGCGCCAAGCGGGTTGTCGCCCAACTCTTGCAATGCCTGCAACGTTAGCTGGTCGTCCTGGTGCAGTTCGCGAAACGCCGCCAATGCATCGTCCGCCGAGATATAGCTGACCGATTGGACCTGCGGCAATGCCTGAAGTGATTTTTGCAGCTGGAGAATCTGGTCTTCGGGCGCGTTTGTGGTGAAGTACACGCTCACGTCAGCTTTATCGCGAAGTTCCCCGAGTGCAGAATTTAAAATAACGCCCGCAAAGAGCGTCATGCCTACAACAAACAGCGTTACGGTCATCACAAGAATAGACGCAAGAGATACAAAACCGTTCCTCCAAAAATCGAGGAACCCCGCGCGCAGCATTCGTTTTATTGTGACCCAATTCATACCCTTAGTTTACAATATATATTTGCCTTCCCGGTCATCGCGGATAACGCGCCCGCGGTCCATGGTAACAACGCGCTTTTTGAGTGAGTCGATAACGCCTTTGTTGTGCGTGGTCAGGATAATGGTGGTGCCTAAGTCGTTAATCTTCTTTAAGATCTGCACGATTTCAAACGTGTTAACGGGATCGAGGTTGCCCGTTGGCTCGTCGGCCACAATAACGTCGGGCTGGTTTACAATAGCTCTGGCAATTGCGACACGCTGCTGCTCGCCGCCTGAAAGTTCGTCAGGGAAATTGTTTGCCTTGTCGGCCAAATCAACCAAGTCGAGCACGTGGGGCACATCAGAATGTATTTCATCCTCCGGACGCCCCGCAGCTTCCATAGCAAAGGCAATGTTTTCGTACGCAGTCTTTTGGGGCAGCAAACGGAAATCTTGAAACACGGTTCCTATCTTGCGCCGCAAGTGGTTGATGCGATTCAGCGGCACCTCGTGTACATTTATCGACTCAAAAAAAACAGAGCCCGAAGAGGGCTTTTCTTCTGCGAGTAGCATTTTGACAAGAGTTGTCTTGCCCGCACCTGAGTGGCCAACGATGGAGATAAATTCCCCAGGCTCGACGGAAAAACTTACATCTTCAAGGGCGATAGAGTTATCTGCGTAGATTTTGCTTACTCGGTCGTAGTAAATCACAACCTACCTAGTATAGCGTATCCCGGGGACCTGCAAAATGTGGACTTAATTATCGGCTTCCCGCGCTTCCAAAAACGGCTCGATGTTCCCGTCTAACACTTTCTCCGCATCGTGTACTTCAACACCAGTGCGATGGTCTTTTACTAATTTATACGGATGCAGCACATAGGAACGAATCTGGCTGCCCCACTCAATCTTCGACATATTAGTTGAAAGCTCGCCTATCGTCTCCTTGCGCTGCGCTTCAAGCAGATGAAATAGTTTTGCCTTCACAATCGAAAGAGCTTTTTCTTTATTTGCACCTTGCGTGCGTTCGCCGTCGGCGTGTGCAGAAATCCCCGTTTTGGTATGCACCACGCGCACTGCGGTCTCTCGCTTGTTAACGTTCTGCCCGCCCGGCCCGCTTGAACGTGCAAACGTAATTTCGAGTTCGCTTTCGGGGATATCAAAGGCGCCAATTTTTTCTATCACTGGCAACACTTCTACTAACACAAATGATGTCTGGCGTTTTTGCGATGCATTGAATGGCGAGATGCGCACCAAACGATGCACGCCGTATTCGCTCTTCAATGTGCCGTAGGCATGCTTGCCCTCTATTTCAACCGTGACATTGCGAAAGCCGCCGTGGTCGTTTTCGTTTTGGTGCAGCATGCGCATACCCCACCCTTTTTTTTCAGAAAATTTCCGGTACATCTCCAAAAGCATGTGCGCAAAGTCTTCAGCATCATCGCCGCCAGCTCCGGCTACCAACATCATAATTGCATTGCCTTTGTCATACTTCCCCGCGCCCTCTGCTGCATCTTTTAAATCCTGAAGTTCTTTTATCAAACTTTGTGCTTTTGCGGGCACACTCCAAAAATCAGGCGCTTCCATCGCCGTTTCGATCTCTTTAATCCGTGTCTGTATTTCCTCCTTCTGCATGATGTATAAAATGTAGCATACTATTGACTTTTTGGCATTTATTGTTACTGTGCTGAGCGGATGGTCATACCGGCCTCCACAACACGAACCAAAGGAGACGTGTGGTGGTATATCGTTTTGCAGTCCTTAGGACTGATAATTCCATGGACGCCGAAAGGCATAACCAAAGTTCAACAGGCCCTAATACACTCGGCATTGAGGTGACACGTCCGTCGCTTGCTGAGCGTTGCGGCCTGGGGAACATCGACCCTCAGCACGGAAGCGAGAGCAAAAGCTCCGCCATCGAGGAAGCTCTCACCTTTCCTCTTCCGAGGGATGGAGCCTGTCTCGCAACTATTCGTCTAGACAAAGACGCCGTGGGTGCGATGGCAGTGCTGAAGCTTCGTCAATTAGGTAAAGGCAGCAAAATCGACGAGATGCTTGTTCGTTGGATTGGCGCACTCGACCGAATGCGTTATCCCGATGCGAAAGAGAAGTACCCTCAACTCGCCAACATGTTCAGCGGCGGCAAAACCGACGCCATGAATATTATCGTTCGAGACAAAGATGTACGGCTGGGCCAAAAAGTGCACGATATGGGAAGAATCCTCTGCGATGAAATGCCGAAAGAGGAAATCTCTTGGCTTGCGTCCTTGCGCAAACAACAACGTGACCGTACGGACTACTACCCCCACGTTGAGATATTCGGCCCTAATGTCGGGTTTGTGCATGCGCCCGGCGGGTATGAGGATGCTCGTAACTGGGGAAACTCGAGGTACCCCGTCTTTGTGGTACACGACCCTCAGCGCCACACTGAAAGCGGCGGCATCCAAGACCGCTGGACACTCGTACGCCAGCAAGGAACGTTCGACCGAGTTGGCTTTGAGGAGGATATAAACACCGCCGAAGCGAAAACCCGCGGGCTTTCGCTGGTTGAACTTCGTGAACTTTCCTTTGCGTGGGGCGGCAACAAGAACATTGTCTCTTCCCCGCAAGGGAGTGGCTTCGGCACCATGTTGAGCAAAGAGGGCATTCTTGCCCTTGCCCGAAAGCATGCTGATTCCGGCGTCGTTTCCTAAAACAGGCCTAGCCGTTCGCACTCCGCGAATTGCTAGGCTTTTTCTTTTCTAAAATCTCTGGAGCCAGAGGCCGGCCTCGAACCGGCGACCTGACGCTTACGATGCGCCTGCTCTACCAACTGAGCTACTCTGGCCTATCTATATTTTATCCGACAAACATCGGGAGCCGTTGTCCGGAATCGAACCGGAGACCTACTCCTTACCATGGAGTTGCTCTACCATCTGAGCTACAACGGCGAACGCTAAAAACAGTAACCTCTATAACTTACCCCACTTTTTGCCAATATGCCAAACGCCACGAGAAGCGAAGTGGTGGGAGTAGAGCGCCAAGATCTTTTGCGATGCCATGCTCATCTATCCAGAGCGCATAGGCAACATAGGCAGGGTCGGTGCTCAATATTTTTTCCTCTGCAACTGCACGCAGGAAGTAAATCCCACAGATGCCTGCCCACAGCACAGTGAGCCTCAAACCATCGAGCGCATGTGTACCCGACAAAAACGGCAACCATATCAGCAACCACACTGCGCACTTTGCGGCATACACTGGGTGTTTGCAAAATCGATACGGGCCAGTCGTAATGACACCACGATTACTCAGGTTAGATGAACGCAAACCAAACTGTGCTTCGCCCCACAAATGGATAAGCGAAAGGATAATAATCAGTCCTCCAACTGTCTGCAATATTGTTGGCAGATACTGCAAATGCGACACCCATGGCTCGAACCACACGGGGTTTGGCGTGCTTGGATTGTAATTAAACCAGCCTCCAAACACTGCCGCTTCAAAAGGCGCATAACACGCAAGTGTAACCACCCACGCAGACCACGAGTGGCTGACTTCCGTTGTTTCGGTTCGAAGGAGGCGCGAGCCAAAAATATATCCGGGAGTAACGGCGGCCAAGATGAGCCCGTAGATAATGAGCAAGACGTAATATTCGTTCGCCATCCATGGGCCGTGGAAAACGACGAGTCCGTGGCCGCGAAATATATTTACGGTGCGCACCAGTTCACAAAAATTTAATGGCAGGAAAAAACCGCGTATGAGCCAGACGATGATATTATCGCGCAAAAAATACCAATTGATTTCGCGTATGCGCCCCAGCGCCAAAAGCCCTAACTGATACCCGCCGCGCGCCGAAGGCCCAAGAGTAGTTTCTGCCGCGAGTATAAAAAACGGACTCACGAACAGTGTGCCTATAAACATGAGTGGCACTACAGCAAAAAAAGAAGCGTAGTACGGATCCTGATATGCACTGAGTGTGCTCCATACAGTACCAACAACGCAGAGGCCAAAAAACGTACCGAGCCATGTTATCGCCGCGTGAGGGAGTGTGTGGCGAAGAGAATGTCTTTTGCTCTCTGTGGGCAAGCGCCAAAGTTCAAGCAGCACCATAACGATTGTTGCTACTACAGCAATATATACAGAAAGGGTTACGTTAGAAATCGGCAACCTCGAAAAAGCAATATACGAGGCCACAATGCTGGCACACAATACAAACGGATCAAACCATGTTGAGACAGATTTCGGCAATTGCACCCTTGGATTCATGGGTGTTATTTATCACATTTCACAACAAAAGTCAATATACGGGAGGCGTCGGTTTATATTCCCTGCCCACTCATGTCAGCGTTGACGCTCGCGAGCGATGACTGAATGGCGCTGTTTACCCACACTGTTGCGAGCCACACTGTAATAACTGTTGAGAGTGCAAGTAACACAAACGCATTTATACCGATCTGTTTCGTTTTTGGATCAGTTGACCGATAATATTTCAAACCCTGCCACTTCCCTATCATCAAAAAACAAATAACCGGGAGAATAAGGCTGAACGCGTACAACCATGCTTGCGCTTGCAGCGAGGTTGAAAGCGGAGCTGCATTAATTTTATTGCCGCAGTTTGGGCAAAAATAATACGTCGGCAGTATCGGCTGATGACAGTACGAACATAACAGAGGTGCGGATGATGCTACTGGGGGCATGGTGGAATTCTAGCACCAGTTTTATAGTTCCCGTTTAGGACGGAAATTGCACTGAGTTCATGATTTGTTCTGCCTGTGGTTTGAATGTACTAAATTGTTGTACAGTCGCAGCGTACTCAAGCAGATATATCTCTCCATTGCCGCCATCGACGAATATGCACGATAGGGTAACTTGCTGTCCACTCTCCGTGGTGTTGATTGAGACCTCCTCGGCCGTTTTTCCTCCAAATTCGAGAGATGTAATCTGTCCCATTGTACCTCCTGTGGCAAGCGCTGAAGCAACTTGCTGTACGCCTTGGGCAAATGTGGAATTTCCTAGTGGCGCTTGTAAGAGCCCCACGCGCGCAAGAACTTGTGCGTCTTGTAGAAATTCTAGAGTAAAAAGAGTGTTCTGGTTGGTCGGTGATACGGATGTCCAGTTGGATGGGTACACGAAGGTAATTCCATTCACCTGCTTTGTAATTGATGTTGGGCTACTAGTGCTCGTGGTTTCATTTGGGTTATTTACTACTTCTGATTGAGAACTCTGTGCGTTTTGTGCGGCTGTCATTGCTTTTTGTCGGGCACTATTCAATGCGACAAGCACGATGGAAAGTACAATACCTATAACCGCAACAGCGCATAGAGAAATTAAGATGCCGAACGCCCATCGAGTCCATTTTCGCTGGACTTTTATAAAGTGCTCTACACTATCCCAATGTTTATGACGCCATGCCCATTCGCTTCCTTTTGCACCAAGTATAAACACAAAAGCAAGATTACATACGAAGCTCGCAATTCTCAGCAAAGGAATGTTGATAAAACTAACCAGATCAATAACAACTATCAGTAAAACAATATAGACTCCGTTGAACAGACCCCATATCAAGTTTAGTAAAAATGCTCCCCAATTCCACTTCTTTATTTCTACAGGGACCACAGATGCCTTACCTTGACCTGAAGTGTTGGCTGGCGCCGTGGTGTTAATTGGAGCGCTGGTCGATAATGGAACAGTGGATGTTTGATGGACACCCTCAGTTGTTGTAAAAGCTTCAGAAATATCCTGTGCATTCCATCCCTGCCCTACAAGGGCTTGTGTAAGAGTTTGTTTTGCGACACCCGCTGCAAGCTGCCCACGAACGTAGTCCAAAAGTTGTTGGTTAACCATCGTATATTAAAAATGAATACACCCTAAGTATAGGGTATTAATTTTCCGCATGTGCCCCATCTGGGGACTAGTGAGTGCGCGAGAGACGGGACTCGAACCCGCAACCTCTGCCGTGACAGGGCAGCGCTCTAACCAGTTGAGCTACTCCCGCATATACGCGGGCGAACAAGCAGATACTAGCGCATTTGCTGCACTTTCTCTACCTTGTGTCGAGGGTGGGAGTCGAACCCACGACCTTAGCGTTATGAATGCTACGCTCTTACCAGCTGAGCTACCCCGACGATATGAACAAACTAGCATTTTAAACGTTTTTTTGCTAGACTACTTTTAATAGCGGGGTGGAGGAGTAGTACCTCACAAGGCTCATAACCTTGGGACCCGGGTGCAAATCCCGGCCCCGCAACACGAATTGTGCCAAATAAACTATATTCTTAAATATAGTCGAACTCTTCAAATACGCGCCGGTATTGGTCTATCGTCGCGCGTGCATCACGCTCGGACAGTGGAAATGCTTCTCCTAAGTGTGCTAAGGCATTGCGCATGCGGTGCGCCTCCCATGCAATTTGTATCGTTGTAAACTGGAGCGGGTTCGCCATCTTTAGCTGGTCGCCAAGCGTCGCTCCTGGGTACCCGCGCTCGTTTAAAAGTTCTGCAAGCATGATGTCTGCGTCCAAAATCGCACGACGCCAATCGCTTTCGTTGTTTGAGCTTGCCAGTATCGAAATTCCTTCCCACCGCGGATTCTTTGCTTCCGGTTCTACGTGGACTTCGTGTGTGATATGTTCAGCCATCTCGCGGTGATGGAAACCGGCATGTTCGAGCTGTTCGAGCCGAATGCTCACGTAGACAATGAGTACAAGCATCACAAACGCGATGGTAAGCCCTATTATTGCGATGATGTTGGCAACCGAAAGCAGCTCGAGATACGCGCCATGCACGGTTGGGCCTTGCCCGTTATGGGCAAAGTTATAGATGTTTGTAAAAATCGAATTAAAATCGATGAAATTTTGCGGCATACCTGCACTCTATTGTACGTCCTATTTAGCCTCTCCTAAAAGTTTCTTCCCCACTTCAAACAGTGCCGCTTCATTACCGTGCGCTGCGGTGAACTGGATGCCGACAGGTAAGTCTTTATTTTCGCTGTGTACAAAACCCATAGGAACCGAGATAGCGGGGTGGCCAGTGAGATTGGCGCTAACGGTAAAAATATCTGCTAAGTACATCGAAAGAGGGTTTGGGTGAGTGCCTATGTGTGGAGCGATGTCCGGCATAGTAGGTGTCACAATAAAATCAACTGTCTCAAATGCCTCCGTATATTCTTTACGCAGCTGCTCGCGTGCAAGTGCTGCCTTACCGTAGTACGCATCATAGTACCCAGCCGAAAGCACATATGCACCGAGCATAATGCGGCGGCGAACTTCGGTACCAAACCCACTCCCACGGCTTTTTGCATAGTCGGCAAGCAACGTGCCCCCTTTTTGAGAAAGGCCGTATCGCACGCCGTCGAAGCGCGAAAGGTTCGACGATACTTCGGCGAAGTTAGTGATGTAATATGCGGCAAGAGCAGAATCTAATGACGGCAACACAATGTCTTGCGTTGTGTATCCCATCAATTCCAACTTTGCGATTTTTTCCTGGAAGAAATTCATCGTGTCATGACTAATTTCTTTTTGAAAAAGACTTCGCAAAACTCCAATTACTTTTTTTTCTTTCCGTTTTGGATAAAGATTTTCATCTATTGAGGTCGAATCAAGGATATCTTTTCCACGGATGCAATCGAATATGAGTTCGGCGTCTTCCACTGTTTTTGTAAGCGGCCCTATTTGATCAAATGATGAAACCGCAGCAATCAGGCCAAAACGCGAAACTGCACCGTAGGTTGGTTTAAATCCAACAACGCCGCAAAAGCTTGCTGGGTTTCGCACTGAGCCGCCGGTATCGCTCCCGAGTGCACCCAGTGCCATGCCTGCGGCAACCGCGGCAGCTGATCCGCCCGACGTTCCGCCAGATACACGCGAGGTGTCGTGTGGATTTTTTGTCGGGCCGAATGCCGAGTTTTCCGTCGAGCCGCCCATGGCAAACTCGTCCATGTTGGTGCGACCCAAAAATACCGCACCTGCTTTTTTAAGTTTCGCTATTGCTGTTGCATCATAGGTTGCAACATAATTCTCAAGCATCTTACTTGCAGCGGATGCCTTCTTCCCTTCTATCAAGATATTGTCTTTGATAGCCAGTGGGATGCCGAGCAACGGATGATTTTCTCCTGCAGCACGGCGGGCATCTGCTGCTTTTGCCTGATCTTCAGCATCTCCAAATACTTCCAAAAATGCATTCAGTTCTGTGTTTTTATTTTTTATATTTTCAAGGCATGCACGAGTGAGTTCTACGGACGTGATTTCTCCCGCCCGTAATTTCTTTGCCACCTCTGTAATTGTCAGCTCCGCTACATTACTCATCTTTTTGTATTATTTTGCGTACGACGTTATATCCGTTCTCTTGTCTTGGAAACGCTTTTACCAAGGCCTCTCGAGAAGTTAATAAAGGACTCGTACTTGTATACGGCACGTCCTCGCGCATAACGTTGTGGTTGAGTGGTACATCTGTAGCAACATTTCCTTCCAATGCACTAATCTGCCCGACATAGTCCAAAATGCTGGAAATATCTTTCTGCAAAGCCTCCACTTCCCCCTCGCGCAATTCAATGCGCGAAAGTTCCGCGAGCTTCTCTATTTCTTCTTTGGAAATCATAGACGAATACTACACCAGCTGTCCTATTGAAGTAAGAGGCGGGCAAATGCTTCCTCGCCCAATACCTGTACATCAAGTTTTTCAGCATCGGTTAATTTCGAACCTGGCTCCTCCCCTGCCACAACGGCGAAGGTTTTTTTAGATACAGAGGAGGAGACGTTGCCTCCAAGTTTCCGTATACGTTCTTTTGCTTCGTCGCGGCTCATGGAAGAAAGCGTGCCGGTTAAGACAAATGTTTTGTTTGTAAGGGGAAGATTTTTTGATGTTGTAGCAGATGCGTAATCCGGATTGGTGATTTTTATGACGTTGTTTAGGCGCTCCAGTAGTTTTTTATTTTCTTTATCTGCGAACCACTCGACTATAGATTTTGCCAATATAGGACCGATACCTTCTATGTTTGTTAATTCTTCTTTGAGACGCATCCGAGAGTTTTTTAAGATTCTTATAATGTTGTGCAAGCAACAATGCAGTCTCTTCTCCGACATGCGAAAGCGAAAGGCCCGTGAGTAGGCGCGCTATTGAAACGTTCTTTGCGGTTTTTTGTATTGAATCAATAAGTTTTTTAGCGGACACATCTGCAAAACCTTCAAGTGTCAACAAATCACCTTCTTCCAGAGTAAAGAAGTCGTCAATATGTTGAATCAAATTTTTCTCGAGCAGCGCATCCACCGTGCTCGGGCCCATCCCCTCGATATTAAGCGCGCCCTTGCTTGCAAAATGGCGATACTTGCGGCGCACTTGTGCGAAGGAATTTTTGTACACACAGCGCCATGCGGCTTGGCCCGGCACACGCTCGATGCGACCATCTCCACCACACTCAGGTACATGCGTCGGCCATACGTACGGCTTTTCTTTTTTTGTGCGCAGTTCGGTGAGGACTTTGACGATGTCGGGGATAACATCCCCTGCCTTTTGCAGCACCACCGTGTCACCGATGCGTACATCTAAGCGTTTTATTTCATCTTCGTTATGGAGTGTTGCGCGCGACACGGTTGAGCCTGCAACTGAAACTGGTTTTAGATGAGCAACGGGCGTGAGCACTCCTGTGCGCCCAACCTGTAGCACAATATTTTCAACGATAGTTGTCACTTGTTCAGCTGGAAATTTGAATGCAATCGTAAATCGCGGTGCCTTGCCGGTGTAGCCGAGTGCGTCTTGCTGCGCGCGATTGTTTACTTTAATAACCATGCCGTCGACCCAGTATCCTTCCGCCTTGCTCTTTTTTTGCCATGTATTCCAATACGAAATAATTTCTTCGACGGATGTAACAAGCTTAAAATGCTTGTTTACTTTAAATCCAAGTTCGCGCAAATATTCCAATTCTTCTTTTTGTGTCGGCGGCAATGTTTCGTTTGTTTCTGCAACGTCATAGATAAACGTATCGAGCTTTCTCGATGCCGCAATTTTCGGATCAAGCTGGCGCACCGCTCCGGCGGCGGCGTTGCGCGGGTTAGCAAATAATGGTTCGCCGTCTTTTGTACGCTGTGCGTTTGTTTCTTTCAAATTCTTTTCGCTCATCCAAATTTCGCCTTCAACAACAACATCAACTGGCCGCTCAAGTACCAGGGGCACCGATTCTATAGTGCGTACATTGTGGGTAACGTCTTCGCCAATGACACCGTCGCCGCGGGTTGCAGCTGTTACTAACTTCCCCGCTTTATACGTGAGCACAACTTTCAATCCATCTATCTTTAATTCACAAACATACTCGAGTGTTGAAACTTTGAGCATTTTTTTGACACGTTTATCAAAATCACGAATGTCATCTTCGGTAAACGCATCATTAAACGACCACTGCGATGTCGTGTGCTTCACTTTTTTAAATCCCGCAAGTGGTGCGCCTGCGATACGCTGGCTCGGGGAATCGGGCGTTACCAATTCGGGATATTCTTTTTCCAACTCTACAAGTTCCCTCATCAGCGAGTCACGTGCAGTTTCCGAAATCTCCTCTATATCGTGCACATGAAATAGCCGTCTATAACGATGTATCGAGACTTTTAATTTTTCGTACCGGTCAGTAACTGCCTTGGAAGCCATGCACTCAATAGTACACTTTTTCGCTCTGCCTGCGCAGACAGGTTAATAGCTCACTTTCAACTCGCGTTCGAGTTGGCCTGGCGCTGCTGTCGCGCATGTGTTGTATCCGTGGGAAAACACCGTGGTTGAAACAACCCCTGGACTTACACTGAATTTGCTGACCTGCACCGTCGCGCAGTAAGTATACCCAGGGAAGGTCAGGGAAAATGTCGTTGTCGCAGCAGAGCCGGTTGACGTAACATTCCATGCGCTCCAACTTGGGCCCTCGTTTGTAAACGGTGTTGGCGGCGTACCCTGCGCTGCAACATCAAACGAGCCGCAGATGACGCCCGATGTGTGCGGGGTCGAAGCGCTTGAGGTTGCGAAGGCACTCCCTGTGCCTCCAAATTTTGAATCCCAATACAACGCACATTCGGCGCCCGTGTCCGCCGCATAAATTGCATACTGCGACTGCGACACAGTGGTCGAAAGTTCGAGCTGCCGCACCGTGATGTCGTAAATAGCAAGGCCAATAGCCAATGCCAAGCTCGCCACAAGCGTAGCAAAAAATATCGTAAAACCTTTATTTTTGTTGAGAAGTTTTTTCATACTTACTGCCAGTTGAACAAATCTTCACGCAAAACGACTGAACGTGTAATGCCGCCGATGTCGTTCCACTGCACCGTCACCGTTACATCTGCTTCATTGGAGCCGCCATTTACTGTTTGGCTGACGACACTCACGGTTCTTGAGAAGATAGATTTTGTTGTGCCTCCCGTGGTGTAGGTATATTCGCCGCCGCTCTGGTCAAAATATAGATGGCTCGCGGCGCATGCCTGCACCGATGTGCCGCAGTAGGTTACCTGGTCCTTCAGCGAGTCGACAATGCAAGCATTGCCTCCCAAACAGTTTGCCTGGCCGCCGCCCGAGTCCGTGGTGTGGCCGTTGCTTGCACCGTCGAGGCCCGCAAGCCAGTCGGCAGAATTAGAGAGGCGGTTGGTATCGCGAATAAACCGCACATACTCGACAGCGTCTTGCGCGAGGAATACTGCAATGACTTGATCTTTCGCAATGAGTGCGAGCTGCAAACCTTTTGCGGCAATAGACAACGGGCCCACTATAGCTGTTGCCAGTATCAAAATTGCCAACAACGTTTCAATCAACGTAAAGCCTCTATTTTTAATTTTATTGATCATACAGACGTTGTGTTACGGAAGTCTCTAAGTTAAATGTCGACTGCTCTGTGCCTTGTATGACGACATAGCCTCCAACAATCATGGAGACTTGCGGCTGCACGCTCCCCTCCGCACCGCGGGAATAAAATTTCAGCGACGTCACAACAAGTTCGGGCGAGGTGATGCTTGCAAATGTGGCGCCCCCGTCCTGCGAGCGGACAATGCAGCCGAGATTGTTTGGGCATCCGCTGGTTTGAAATTCGTACACCGTCTCTTGTGTTGTTGCAGCAAGGAATGCAAATTCGCTTGAGCCGCCTGCGCACGCCTGCGGGGCTGTTAATGTCCCGGATCCGCAGTGGAAGTTTACTCCCGTACGCATGGCGCGCGTCATGCTGTCTATTGCCGAGTTAAAGTTATTGGTGGCGGACGAAAGAAGTTCGGCCTTGCGGTTTGCTTCAGACAGCGACAAAAGTGCGCCAAGCGCTATAACCATCACCATTGAAAAGATCGCGACCGACACGAGCATTTCTATGAGAGTAAATCCACGAGATTTTTTGTTCATGAATTAATTATCTTGGACCACGCATGTATTAGAAACGGCTCCATTACTGCTTACGGTGACATTATATGTGCCGGGAGAAGTGTATATGTCCTGACGGCTCGCTCCACTACCTTGCTGATAGGCCGACCCCGGTTCGGACCAAGCATACGTACCGTTACCACCCGAAGCAGTGAACGAAGCGAATGCAGTTCCCTGAACCGTTTGATTTGCAGGGGCACAAACAGGAGGAGAAGAGGAACCTCCTCCGGCGCCTGAAGGCAACGCTCCTGGAGCCTGTACGCTTATCTGCCCAGCAGAGGTAACAAGCACGCTGCGCGTCGTGCCGTCGGCAGACTCCACTTGTATATAGGCACTCACATAATTTTCGAGGCCCACGTCAGTTGCAAAGACCGCATCGGGGTCCGGGCGTTTAAAAAGAATGGTAACCGTATTGGTAGTGTGCGAGCCGCTGGAATCGTAGGCACCGGTACAGCGGCTTTGTCCGTTTGAAAGTTCTGCACATGCATCGCTTATCGTATAGCCAGCATTTAACGAAAATATTTTGACGGTTTCTGTCGCCGGATCATAGGCGCCGTTGTTGTTGAGATCTGCAAACAATATATACGACGAAGGCGAGCCGCTTGTAAAATATAACCCGTACGCCGAAGCATAATTGACTGTTCCTCCCGATGCCGTTCCGAGCACGCTTGTGCCGTACACCTGTGCTTGCCGAACCGAAAGCGCAACGCTGTATGCCAGGCTCCGCAAAATGGTGGAGCTGTCGAATTTTGACTGCCGAAGCAACAGCACGAGCGTGACAATAACGATGATTGCTGTCACTGCGACCAATTCGATAAGTGTAAAACCACGCGGGCTCCGCGGGCGCGGGCGCATTTTGTTACCAAAGAAGGTTGAGACTTGAGAAAAGATCGACATGGAAAAAATATACGAGCAGTGCGCCCAAGGCCAGAAACGGCGCGAACGGAAGCTCGCTCTTCATTGTAAACCCCAGTTTGGATTTGAGTTTTGGCAGTTGTGAGTACGCCACTAATACAATGCCGACGATTGCCCCGCTCCAGATGCCAAGTGCGAGCGCAGTGAGGCCAGGCAACAAGCCAAGCAGCCATCCAAGCGAAAGCTCGAGCGCACCATCCCCCCACCCCATCCACGCACCGCCCGAAAAAAACGAGAGAAGCAGGAGAGGCAACGCGAGTGCCGGGCCCGCGAGCAGCATGCTGAGTGTTGGCGTACCAAATAAAAATAACGAAACTAGTGAAAGAAATAATAGTAGGAACGAAGATGACCACGGGATTATCGTGTGACGCAGGTCATAGATGACGATAAACAAGAGCACCATCCACACGACAAACCAAAATGCGAACGAGAGAGGCGCGGGTGTCGTTATATACACACCGTACGCAAGAAGTGCCGCGGCAGCCTCAACAGCCGGGTACTGGAGCGAAATTTTTGCACCGCAGTATCGGCACTTCCCGCCGAGCATAAGGTAGGAAACCAACGGGATTAAGTCGAGCGCGTGAAGTGTATGGCGGCAGTGCATGCACATCGAGCGCCCATGCAAAATACTTTTGCCCGTATTAAATCTAAACGAAAGCGCGTTTAAAAAACTCCCGATAATAAGGCCAAACAATGCAGCAATAATGGAAAAATATAAAGTCATGTGCACGCGCTCTTCGTAGCTGGAGGCGAAGTAGGGTTTAGTTTGTAACGTCGTAACAATTGTCCGCCCCACCCGCAGCAGCTGACGTTCCCACACAGTTAAGTGCGGTGCCATTGAAGTCGGGCTGGCTGGTCGAACATGTGTCTGCGGTATCTGCGGCAGCATCAGCGTCTTGAGTTACGGCACTGTTTGCTTCAAGCGCGGCACCAAGGTGGTACTTTGCTGGCGGGTTCGTTGTACAATTGCTCCCGCCGCTTGTTGTCATCGCAGCATATGCGTAGCAGCCCGTCTGCGTACCGTCGGTACACGGGACAGTCGCATTTGGGTCGTACGGCACGTTTGGCATGTACGTCGGCGCCAAACTTGTATAAATATTAGTCGGATATTTTAAATTGTCGTTGTAATACTCCTCTAGGGAAAGCTGTATGTTTTTAATGTCAGCAATGCGTTTTGAGTCGCGCGCTTTTTGCCGTGCGCTCAACAAATTGACCATGATGATAGAAGCCAAAATGCCGATGATGGCGATAACGACCAAGAGTTCAATAAGGGTGAAGCCCCGTTTTTTCATTCGTATGTTAGTTGCAGCCTACTACGACAGTACCTCCGCTGTTGCTATTGACCATTACTTTGCCTGTTGGCAGCGCGCCTGAGCCAGTTTCCAAATATGAGCAAATTTCGTAATTTTGCGTCGTTGCCGCAGCACCGCCTGCCGCCGTTGCTATCGAGTATTGGCACGGCGCTGCCGAACTTGCATTACAGAGCGTTCCTCCCGACCCAACATCGCCGTCTGCATATCCTGAAAATGATATAGGTGATGGGCCGGTGCAGCCGGTCACATTGCCGTGTGCGCCAGTGCAGCCAACAATTGCCGGTGCTGGGTCGGTATCTGCGAGTGCCATTGCCTTTGCCATTTCCTGAAGCGATGCAACGCGCGCCGCATCACGAGCCTTGGTGCGGGCGCTGGTCAACGAGACAAGCACGATAGCTGCCAAAATGCCGATGATGGCGATAACGACCAAGAGTTCAATAAGGGTGAAGCCGCGGGCGCGTTTAGTAAGAAATTTTTGCATACGTACAGTATAGCCCCGCGGCCATGCAAGGACTCTCCCCCGTGGGGATAAGTGTTTTTATATGCTCGAGGTGCTGTTGTATATCGGAAGCAAGACCGCCGCCAACAGGAAGCCAACGCCGACAGCCAACGCCACGATAAGAGCCGGTTCGATAAGCGACACGAGCGTGTCCACCGACGCATTTACTTCGCGGTTATAGAATTTAGCCATGCGCTCCAAGATATTTCCGAGTTCACCGGTTTCCTCGCCAATTTTAAGCATCTGCACCATGATCGATGGGATTTCGTGCGGGTAGCGGCTAAATGTGTCCGACATCGAACGGCCAGCCTTCACACCCTCGAGGGCTTCAAGCAAAATTGCTTCGTAAATTTGATTTTCAACAACGGTAGCGGTAATTTCGAGCGAGCGAACAGCACTAATGCCCGACGAAAGCATCACGTGCATGTTATCCGCAAAACGCGAGAGATAGAGTTTTTGATACAAGTCGCCGACGTACGGAATGGAAAGCTTCAAACGGCTCATCGTAAATTTGCCAGCGGTTGTCTGGGCATATCTATACACAAAGTAGCCTCCGACAATAAGTGCAATAAGTATAAAAATACCGTAGTCGGTAAGGAACGTGCTCAGGTCGAGTATGACTTGTGTCACAAACGGAAGCGACTGGCCGTCACCTTGCAAAATCGAACCGATTTTTGGGATAACCACCGTGAGCATCAGCGTCATCACCGATATAAACGTCAGCAAAATAAACCCAGGGTACACGAGGGCGTTCTTTGCCTTGCCGCTCAACTCGTAGGAGCGGTCGATGTAGTCGGCCAAAAAGAGAAATGTCTGGTCAAGCTTGCCGGACTCCTCGCCCGCGCGCACCATGTTGACGTAAAAGTCGCTAAAAACCTTGGGATGTTTGGACAAGGCTTTCGAAATGGACGTACCGCTCTGGAGTTCGTCACCAATGTCGGTAAGTGCCTTCCGCAGAAATGGTTTTTCTGCCTGCTCGGCAAGCAAACGGAAGATGCGGAGCGCCGAGACCTGGGCTTCAAACAGCGTTGCCAGCTGGCGCGAAAGGAGCACGACATCGCGGCTCGACACGCCGCCAAAAAAGCTGGTGTTGTTGAGCACTGATGTAAACCCCCTCTTCTCGCCTGCCGCTCGTATAGAAGTAAGCGTCAGGCCGCGGCGCTGGAGCGCCTCAACTGCCGAGTCCTGTGTTGGCGCGTTGGCGGTGCCGCTTTGCGGCTGCCCCTGTTGGTCGAGTCCTTCGTATGTAAATTCAGCCATAAGAGATTAGAGAAGCCGTTCCAAATTTTTTGGATTCCACGAACGCGAGTATGCGCTCTCTACGGTTATCTCGCCCGAACGCACAAGTTCGGCGAGCGAACGGTTCATATCCATCATGCCTTGGTCGGAACCTGTTTCAATAACTGTTTGTATTTCGTGCGTGCGCTTTTCACGGATAAGATTGGCAACGGCGTTTGTATTAACGAGCAATTCACATGCAGGGATAAGGCCTCCTGACACGCGGGGTATGAGCCGCTGCGAAAAGATGCCTGCCAGAGACGATGCAAGCTGTATGCGGATCTGGTCCTGCTGGCCCGGAGGGAAGGAATCAATGATGCGGTCGATAGTTTGCGCCGCGTCGTTGGTGTGCAGTGTCGAGAACACAAGGTGGCCGGTTTCGGCAGCGGTAACAGCAGTCGCCATAGTTTCAGGTGTGCGCATCTCTCCTATCATCAGCACGTTGACGTCTTGTCGGAAGACAGAGTTGAGCGCGGTTTCAAAGTCGTGTGTGTCGATACGGACTTCGCGCTGCTCGATAAGTGATTTTTTATTTTCAAACAAATATTCTATCGGGTCTTCTATTGTTACAATGTGTTCGGTGCGCTCCTGATTTATTTTTTCCAAAATTGCCGCCAAGGTTGTTGTCTTGCCTTGCCCAATAGGCCCCACAACAAGGAAGAAACCCTGTTGGCGCGACGCAAAGCCTTCCAGGGCAGGCGGTAAGTTTAATTCGGCCAGTGTTTTTATAACTTTAGGAATGAGGCGCAGCGCCACGCCAATTTTGCCGCGCTCAAAATATCCGTTGCCGCGGAAGCGCACGGTGCCGTGCTCATACGAAAAGTCGACTTCTTGGTCCTTTAAAAACCGTGCTTTGCTTTCAGGTGTAAGCATTTCGCCCAAAAGCCCGAGTACATCGTCGTTTGTGAGTATTTGCTCGGAGAGCATCGGCGCCAGCGAACGCGACACGCGTATAATCGGCTGAATTCCAGCACCTAAGTGGAGGTCGCTGGGCCCTTGTGCAACCAGCGTGTTGATGAGCGCGTCTAGTTTTTGCTTGTAGTCCATAATTAAATTTGTACTTCCTTGCCCGGCCCATCGTCGACACCGAGGGCTTCGATGGCTTCCGCAGGCTCTGTTTTTTTCG
>CAWCNA010000006.1:0-55545 GCA_963796795.1 Candidatus Adlerbacteria bacterium
TCACACCGGCAACCCATCGCGTGACGCGGCCGCTGGTGCTGCTCCTCATGCGCTCAATTCGTCCAAATGGTTACCCGAGCTCCGACGCTTCGATAGGAGGGTTCGATGAACATACCGGTCACGAACGCCTTCTCATAGGCGTTGGTAAAGTACTTCTTATCGACGTAGGTGGGCTGGGCGCGATTCATGCCCTGCTCGAAAAACGTGTCCCCGTTGTCGATGGAATAGTAAGTCAGGAAACCCACCCGAGGCGGTGTCGGTTTGCAGGCAGGGGCCATGGTCGATGGTGACCGTCACCGATTGGGCGTTCAGTTTGTACTTCCAATCCACTGGAATCACCGTTTCAACCGTGAAACTGCTGGGGGTCGGGGGACCGGCGTGAACGTCTGGGCTTGGAGGCTGGCCAAACTGGCCAGAACAAGGCCGCCAGTGCGGCCAGTGTGCCCCGCCCAACCTGGCCGGCCAGCGCGGCAACAAGGGTGTTCAGGATAGGCACGGCTTGGTGAGAACGAGGGGTTTTCATGGAACAGGGAGTTTTCATGTTTGAGGGTTGATAGGCTTGCCTCCGGATGGGGGGCAGGTTTCGGGCTGAATTATTCATTGATTGTTGTTTGAGTTGAACTTGGTGATTTGGTGGTGGAAAGGCGCGGGTCCGGGGGAGTCCTGGCCCTCATCAATTATGGTCCAAAACGGTGTGCCATCGTTTGGTCCGAATGACCCGAGCGTGAAAAAAGGCCGATGCAAGATTCTGTCGCTGCGGCAGAATGCCATGTTTCCAAATTTCATGCGAATAATTGTTCGGTTAATCAATGGTGGCTGATGTTGTTAAATTTATCGACGAGCTTCGCAAAGCGCGATATCTTTTTATTGTACTTTTGTCGCATTTCAGGATGCAGGCAGACACGGCGAGGGAAGAATGGCGAACACCCGCTTGACTTCACCCGCTTTTTGCGGGGGCTCATGGTCGGGGGAGAAAATCTGGGTGGTGAGGAGCCCTCCTCGTTCCCAAGGAGCAGGTGAAAGGAATCGAATATGCGTTTGCAGGCATTGAAGACACGATCAAAACCCCTCAAAAATGCTCGCGCAAGTCTGCTTCTGTTTCGTTTCTTGTTTCTACAGGGTCGCGGCGTATAGCTTGATCTCCGGGGCCTGGCTAGGCACACGGACCATCCGCTCAAAACGAAAACCCAGTTTCTCCAGCAACCTACCCGAAGCTTCATTGTCCGGCGACATGATGGCGACGATTCGCCGGAGCCCCAATCGCTCCTTCCCATAGGACATGGTCGCTGAAGCCGCTTCATAGGCAAAACCCTTTCGCCAGTGGGCCGCCCGGAAAGCAAAGCCCAGGTCCACATCTTCCAGCGAATCACGTTTGATCAAGCCACAGATTCCGATGGGGATGCCGCCCTGCTTCAATTCCACAAGCCACAGCCCGAAACCCGTGCGCTCATACATTTTCACCGGACCTTCCAAAATATAATTCCGGGCAGTTTCCACGGTTCGGATGTCCCGGTCGCCGATGAAGCGCAGCCACGCCGGCTCGTTCATCATTTCGCGGATGAAGACCGCGTCATTCTCGCCCAACTGGCGGAGCGTCAACCGCTCTGTCTCCAAAATATGCATGCGAGTAAGATACCAATCCCCCAGAAAGTTTTACTCTTAAACATACCCACTAAAACTGCTCAAATGCATGCAAAGTCACGGAATCTTATTTGTTCTTTTTCTTTTGTATATCTATGTTGGCTTGTTTCTGGTTTTTAATAATCATCGACTCCTTAGCAGCTGCTTTATGTTTATTTTCCATACTTTATATTATCCTTTGAATGCAAAAGCCATCAACACGATGGTTAAGGCATTAAGAATCACTAAGGCTAATGCTGTTTGGAATTTTGATGCAAAGGGATGCTGCACAATATAAATTGTGTAGATTATTGCAACAATCGCCGCACCAAGAAAATTTCCTTTTATCATATTTTTTATAATTAGGTTAATACATGCTAGCTAGAACTAGAATAAGTGTTTATTCATAACAACATCATACCAACTTTGCCATACTAATTCTATGAAGAACTGGTATTAGTGAGGCACACCCACAGGTTTAGGTTTTTGGCTGATTTCCTACGGGCTCTTTCTATACTTTTACACTACGCAGGGTTCTGGCCTTGAAATCTTTTGTCAATTAGAAACACCAACAAGAATAGCAATAAGTATCAAAAACAAACCAGTAATTCGCATTGCCTTATATGTGCGTTTGCTTGGGATATATTGTGCACCCACAATTACACGTTGGCTCCATATTTGGAAACGGATCATGGTGTGAGTAAACAAAAGCATAAATCCCCCCACTATAAACAAAATAGCTGCGGCGATTATTTTTTCCATGCGTTTATTATAACTTTTTTAACAGAATTGTAGATGCCTACATCGGGCGCGTCTCCATGATTTCAATCGTCGCACCGGGGATCCCAAGGTGCGGGTGGTCTTTGAAAAGGTCGGCCACTGCTTCAAGAGACTTGCCCTGTGCGTAGGAAGACAGCATCATGTCGTTTTTTACATCGTGTACGCCAGATGTGCTCACGCGTTTCGTTTTGCCCAGAGCAATGGTCTTCATCACAGTATCTGCGTGTGCTGCTGTCCATGCGTCCCAATCGGCCTTCATTTTGGTTTCTGCGTCTTTACGCTCCGCTTCCGGCTTCTTCACCCATTCTTCTATAGATACTGCTGGCGCCATGTATATAACAGTAAAATTTTTCATATGCTCAAATTATACAGCATAGAGCTGTGCGGGGCATGAAGTTAGAACTATTTTAACCTCCACAAAAGAAGGAAATTCACTATTAGTAAAAACATAAGGGCTAGCGGAACAATCCCTTGGATGCCTGTAATATCCCGAAAGCCGTCATCGATTGCATTGTATAAAATCCAGAGAATAAAAACAGCGTTGGCACCCAATACAAAAAGTTTTAATGGCTTCATATTTTCATTCTACCTTACCGAGCTGGGTGTGTGGTATGAAGTTGGAACCTTAAGCTTAGATTAGGCAAATGCTGCAATAATTGCGCCCATCGCGATTATCACAATAAAACTACTTCCAAATTCAAAGAGCCAAAGCTTTAACGACCTGCCCATCCAAATGACCTCAATTGAAGTTGCGGTAGCCAAAAAGCCTGCCCACACCAACAAGCCGCACATAACCCCTGTCCAAATACCTGGTCCGTTTGAGTAGGAAGAACTAGAGGCAAACAAATATAAAACTGCGAGCGCATAGGCAGTTATAACATTCACAACAAGATTCCAAAACATCTTGCCGTACATGTCGGATAGTTTTTCCTTTCCAGTCATATGAACGTTTGCTAAACGCATCCACAATTTTCCTGCAACTGGGCCATGCATCAAAAATCCTATAATAAATGCCGCAAGCGCTGCCGCTAAAACGGCCACATAATTTATGGGTAACATATAGTGCAAGTTTACCATCCAAAATTGGCTGGGGGATAGGGAATCGAACCCCAATTAAAGGCTTCAAAGGCCTCTGTCCTACCGTTAGACGATCCCCCAATTTTTTCAAACAAACTCTTCTTTTAGACGACCTGCCTGCTGGCGGGCAGATCCCCAATATATTCCCAATTAACGATTACAGGATACCTAAAAAATGATGATTTTGCGAGTTCAAAATTCCAATTTGCTATACTAACCCCATCATGTCTTATATCTGGATAGTCACTGCCAGCTGGTTTGTGATGCTTATCTATTGGATCGTTGCTGCGAGGGGCGCAAAAAAGAACGTGAATACAAGCAGGGGCCGTTGGCTCGGTGTCCGTGTTGTGGTATGGATTGTTGTTTTTTTGTTAATACGTTTCGCGTTTTTGAATCACTACACGGGCTATTACCAACATGGTACGATGCCCTCGTGGCTGCAGGCCGCAGGAACATTATTGTGTTTGTTTGGTATCGCACTGGCCATGTGGGCGCGCGCGTATCTTGGAAAAAATTGGGGCATGCCGGTGTCGGTTAAAAAAGATCCAGAACTTGTTACCGAAGGGCCATACGCATATGTGCGCCACCCGATTTATTCGGGCATATTGCTCGCAGCGCTTGGTTCGAGCTTTGTTGACCCGGGGTGGGTTATTTTACTGCTCGTGTATGGCGTTTACTTTTTCTACAGTGCTGAAAAGGAAGAACACTTGATGCAAAAACAATTTCCAGAAACGTATCCCGCCTACAAAAAGCGCACCAAAGATGCTTGTGCCGTTTGTTATCTAAATTCTCCTTGGTATACTGGGCGTATGAACACATCCAATTTTAAAAAGTGGCTCACGTGGCCGGTGGTTGTTGGGGTTATTATTGTGCTGGTTGTGTTGTACGGATGGGCAAAGTACAACTCGCTCGTTAAGGCAAATATTGCTGTCGACACGCAGTGGGCGCAGGTTGAGTCGCAGTACCAGCGTCGCTACGACCTTATCCCGAATTTGGTAAATTCTGTAAAGGGTGCGATGGCTCAGGAAACTGCAGTGTTTGGTGCAATCGACCAAGCGCGCACACAGTACGCGGGTGCAACTACCCCCGACCAGCAGGCTGCTGCAGCAACGCAAGTTGAAAGCTCTCTTTCGCGCTTGCTTGTCGTGATGGAAAACTATCCGCAGCTGAAATCTATCGACACAGTACAGAGTTTGATTGCTGAACTTTCGGGTACTGAAAATCGTATTGCAGTAGAGCGTATGCGCTATAACGATATGGTTGCGGCGTACAATACGAGCGTACAAACATTTCCAAGCTCGCTTGTTGCAAAAATGTTTGGCTTTCATACGCGCACACTCTTCCAAGCCGACGATGCTGCCGCAACTCCTCCGACAGTAAGCTTCTAAACTATGGTAAGAACCGGCACAGATGTTGAGGATGCCGGAGCGAAACTTCTCCGCGGTTCGTTAGAACCGATCGGAAAGTTTTGCGCAGGCTTTATCTTATTGTTTTGGGCTGTGCCTGCTTTTGCATCCATTGGGTATACATCTCCGGGGAATCCTGCAGGATATGTTACTGATTTTGCAAAAGTATTGAGTGCAAACGAAATACAAAGTATAGATGCAGAATTGCAACAGTTTGAAGCATCTACTTCAAACCAAATTGCAGTTGTGACCGTGCCGGACATGAATGGGGATTATATAGAAGACTACGCGCCGAAATTGTTTGCACAGTGGGGCATTGGTCAAAAAAGCAAAGATAACGGGGTACTTTTACTGCTTTCGATTCAAGAACATTCTATTCGTATTGAAGTTGGCTATGGCTTGGAAGGCGCGCTGCCCGACAGCGTTGCGCAAAGTATCATCAATACTGATCTCACGCCAAATTTAAAAGCGGGGAACTATGACGCGGGTGTTACTGCTGCTGTCAGCGACATTATGCTCGCAACACAGAATGAATATACGGGAACAGGTTCGACTAGTTCCAATTCCGACAACAATCTAGGTTCTGTTATAGGTTACGGATTCTTTTTTGGATTTATCGCGCTGCAGTGGTTGGCTGCCATTTTGGCGCGGAGCAAAAGTTGGTGGGCGGGCGGCATCGTTGGTGCGGTTATTGGGTTTGGTGTCTGGGGATTTTTTGGCTTCGTAATACTTTGGGGGGTTCTGGCAGTCGCGGGCCTCACCGGCCTCGGGCTTTTATTTGATTGGTATGTTTCAAAACATTACAACGCAGCAAAAGCGAACGGCACGCGCATGCCATGGTGGATAGGCGGAGGCGGTTTTGGTGGCCGAGGTGGTGGGGGCGGAGGTTTCGGCGGGTTTGGCGGCGGGATGTCGGGTGGAGGTGGCGCTTCCGGCGGCTGGTAGAAAAGAATTTGTTATACTGAAGTATATGTGGAAAATTATTCTAGGAGTTATCGTGGCAATTATTGTTGTAGGAGGAGGGTACTGGTTTTTAAAAGGCAGTAATGTTGAGCCTGCGCAGAGTTCTGCTTCCCTCGGCCAAAGCACGGCCACGGGCGAGGCGGCATCCTCAACTTTAGTAACATCTACGCCAAACACTACTAATTCAACTAATACAAATATGACAGCGACACTTAAAACAAACATGGGCAGCATTACTGTCGAGTTCTATCCCGACCAAGCTCCAAAAACAGTGGCGAATTTTATCAAGCTGGCACAGTCTGGGTACTACGACGGCACAAAATTCCATCGCGTAATTCAGGGCTTTATGGACCAAGGCGGCGATCCGCTTACAAAGGACGACTCACAGAAAGCAGCATGGGGCACCGGCGGCCCGGGATACACTATCCCCGACGAATTTGGCACAACGTATACAAACGTCGCAGGTACTCTTGCAATGGCAAACACCGGCCAGCCGAATTCCGGCGGCAGCCAGTTTTTTATCAACGCGGTTGACAATCATTTCCTAGACGGTAAATACACAGTGTTCGGTAAAGTTACTTCTGGCATGAATGTTGTCACGGCAATCAACAATGTGCCTGTCGACTCGAGCGACCGCCCCCTCTCGCCAGTTGTCTTGATAAGTGTTACGGTGAGCCAGTAGTGACTCAAACTAAAATCTATATCTATGGCAGGCACGCACTTCGCGCGGCCTTGCAAAACACCCCACGTGCTGTACGCCGCGTATATTTTTCGCGCGATATGCCAGACCAAAAACTCCGCCAGCTTGCCAAACAAAGCGGTGCATCGGTCGAGCTGCTCGATAGCCGCAAGGCAACGTCGTGGGTAGAAGGGAATGCGCCACACCAAGGCGCCATCGCCCTTATTTCTTTGAGTGACATTCTCGTACCATATGAGAAATTTGTTGAAACCCTTGTCGTTGATAAAAACACATCACTTGTGCTTCTAAACGAGGTACAGGATCCAAACAACGTTGGTGCGGTTATCCGCTCAGCAGCAGCGCTTGGAGCACGTGCGGTATTAATGCCAGGTGTGCGTCAAGCTCCGGTGACTTCGGCAGTTATTAAAGCGTCGGCTGGCATGGCGTTTACCTTGCCGCTTGTATCACTCGATAATATCCAGCAAGTCGTATCTGATTTAAAAAAGCGCGGCTTCCGTGCATATGGGTTGTCTGGAGATGCACAATACTCACTCACAGCCGAGACGTTTGATGCACCTTCTCTGTTTATATTAGGAAATGAAGCAAAAGGTTTGCCGCTTAAGACATCTCAAATTTGTGACCGCGTGCTTTCAATACCGATGGACCAAAAAGTTGAATCGCTCAACGTTGCAGCCTCGGCTGCAATTGCACTCTACGCATGGCGCACGAAGCATCTCTAAAACTTCTCAAACGCGACAAGCGTTTTACTGCGCTTATCAAAGCGCATGGCGCCCCGCAATTAAATCGTGGGATGAAACCGTTCCAGTCGCTGGTGCGCTCTATTATTTACCAACAAGTGTCGGGCAAAGCTGCGGCTACTATTCTGGGGCGGTTTGAAGCTCTATTTTCTGGTACTAAATTTCCAACTCCAGAAGATGTACTTGCAATGCCGCTACAAAAAATGCGCGAGGCGGGGCTTTCGTCTCAGAAAATCTTCGTATATAAAAGACTTGGCTGAGAAATTTGTAGATGGAACTGTAGGGCAGACAAAATTTAAGAAGATGAGTAACGAGGAAGTGATAGCTCACGTCACTGCTGTAAAGGGTATTGGAGTATGGACAGCACATATGTTTTTGATATTTACGCTCGAGCGTTTGGACGTACTTCCAACGGGCGATTTAGGAATTCAAAAAGGATTTCAAGTATTGTTTAATTTAAAAAAACTCCCCACTCCCGCACAGATGGAAAAATTAGCAGCACCGTGGCGCGAGCATGCCTCAGTCGCATCGTGGTATTTGTGGCGTGCAGCAGATGCGGCAAAATTAATTCCAAAGCCTCGCCCGTCGGACGGACACGGCCGAGGGAAAAAGCTTTCAAAAAAGGCAAAAATACGGTAGGTTAGAACGATGGCTAAGGGCGAAACTATAGTTCGGTTCGAGGACGTGTCATTTGATTTCGGTCCTAAAAAGAAAATCCTCGACGAGGTTTCTTTTAATGTACGCAAAGGTGCAAAGATCACGTTGATGGGCCAGAACGGTGCAGGGAAGACCACCCTTTTTAAATTACTCACAGGCGAACATGTGCCGGAGCAGGGAGTTATTAATGTTGATGAGGGCACAAGCGTTGCAACATCGCGCCAGGTAATCCCGCGTCCTGATTTAGAGTTGAATGTTCGTGATTTTTTCCAAAAATCGTTCTCTAAAAAGATGTACGATATCGACCCGCGCATTGACAAAGTGCTCGAAGCAGTAAACTTGGTTGCCGACCACGATAAAATTGTAAAAACATTTTCAGGCGGCCAACAGGCGCGCCTCTTGCTTGCTTCGGCGCTTATACAAAATCCAGACATGCTCTTGCTGGACGAGCCGACAAACAACTTAGATAAAGCTGGTATCGCACATCTGACCAAATTTTTGCAGGAATACACCAAGACGGTTGTTGTCATTTCCCACGACGCTGAATTTTTGAATTCATTTACGCAAGGCGTTCTCTACTTAGACGTGCATACTCACAAGGTTGAACAGTATGTCGGTAACTATTTTGACGTGGTGAAGGAAATTTCAGCACGTATTGAGAAGGAAAATCGCGCCAATGCCTTGCTCGCAAAGCAAATACAGGACAATAAAGACAAGGCAAACTTTTTTGCCAACAAGGGAGGCCAGATGCGTATGGTCGCAAAGCGCATGCGCGAAAAGGCAGAAGAGCTTGAAGAAGAAATTGTTGATGTCCGCAAAGAGGATAGGACTATCAGTGCTTTTACTATTCCTTCACAGCCTGACTTGATAGGAGATATTTTAACTATCACGTCGTTTTCCACTATAAAAAATCATAAGGAGACAAAACGGAAGGCTGATATAAAACTTAAAAAAAACCAGCACCTGTTGCTTGCTGGCCCCAACGGTATTGGTAAAAGCACACTGCTCGAATCTATCGTTAACAGTTCTACTTCGCCAGAGGCTTCGAAGAACAAGCACGGTATTTCAATATTGGAAGGTACTCGTGTTGGATATTACCGCCAAGACTTTTCAAACTTAGATTTCGATAAAACAGTGTTTGAAGAGTTGGGTGCTGTTATGGAGCGCTTGATAGAAGAAGATTTGCGCAAAACAGCAGCACGTTTTTTGATAACGGGTGAATTAGTACATACAAAGATTGGTAATTTGTCAGAAGGACAGAAAGGGCTTGTCGCATTTGCGCGCTTGGTACTTTTGCGCCCAGGGCTTTTGATATTGGACGAGCCAACAAACCACATAAACTTCCGCCACTTGCCGGTCATTGCAGAGGCTTTGAGCAAATACGAAGGTGCAATGATACTTGTGAGCCACGTGCCCGATTTTGTCTCGCAGATCCGCATCGACGAAAAACTCGATTTGGAGAAATAAATTATTTTTCTGCGGCGTGAGTGCCAGCCACGTGGCCGGTGGTCCAACAGAGTTGCAGGCTGTAGCCGCCTGAGGGCCTGTCTATATTTAAAATATCGCCCACGAGGTAGAGGTTAGGGAAGAGGCGCGACTGCATTGTTTTAAAATCAACTTCTTTTAAATCAACTCCGCCTGAAGTAATAACCGCTTTTTCCATACCAAGCAATTTCTCAACGCGCATTGATGCGTGTTTAATAGCTTTAACAAGCATAATGCGTACTTCGCGGGTAACACTGTTGCATGGAGTTTCGCCATCGATGCCAGCTGCTTCAAGAAGTACAGGAGCAACTGCCGAGGGAAGCAAGTCGCTCAAACTATTTTTGAGTTTCTTCTTATCGTTTGCTGTAAAAATTTCTTGGAGCTTGGTGTTGAGAGTGTCGTAGGCTAACGTGGGGCAAAAATCTATTTCAATATCTACATCGCCGTATTTGAGCAGCTCGCCAATGTCGCGGCTCATGTTTAAAATAGTTGGTCCACTCAGGCCAACGTGCGTAAAAAGTATCTTTCCTATTTTTGAATCTTGTTTTGTATCATTTTGAAATACGCTTATCTTTACATCCGGCACTGTGACACCCGCAAGCTTCTTGACCCAATCGTGTTTTATTACCAAGGGAACTAACGCTGCGTTTGTACCAAGCACATTGTGGCCGATTTCTTTGAGCCATTCGTAGCCGTCGCCGGTTGAGCCGGTTTCGGGGCGCGACTTGCCACCGGTCGCCAAAATAAATTTCTTCGCGAAAACCTCCTTCTTATTTTTGAGTGTTATCGAAACAACCTCGCCATTTTCTGTATGGAGTGATGTGGCAGGGGAATTAGAAAGAATAGTAACGTTATTCTTTTTTAAATCTTTAACGAGCACATCCCACACCGACTGCGCAGTGTTGCTAGCAGGGAAGACACGCATAAGCGTTTCTTCTTTTGTGTCCATCCCACGTGTATGAAAAAACTCTAAAGTATCTTTTGTGCTCCACTGCGAGAATGCAGAGAATAAAAACTTGTCACTATCTTTAAATTTGGAAAGCAGTTTCCGAACGTCTTCTTCGGCATTGCAGACGTTACAGCGCCCGCCGCCGGTTATAAGGAGTTTTTTGCCCAATGATTCTTTTTTTTCTATAAGTATGACATTTGAGCCTAATTCAGCTGCGCGAGCAGCCCCCATCATCCCGGCAGGGCCGCCGCCGATGACACACACGTCCCACACTGTATCTTCCGCGCCTTTCATCAGCGCATGCTAGCACGGCAGAAGGGAACTTTATATACTGTTTCTATGCATCTACAAATTCCACACAATATGTCACAAACGCAGGCCATAAATAAAGTTAAAGGAACTCTCGAGGCTGGGCGCTCACAAATGGCTGGGCAGGTGGATATTGAAAAAGAAGAGTGGGAGGGAAACAAACTTACGTTCGCATTTACTGCTCAAAAACAGCACATTGAAGGCACTCTCGTTGCAGATGAAAAAGAATTTATAGTTGACGCCAAACTCCCGCTTATGCTCCGCATGTTCGAAGGCAAAATTGAGAAGATGTTGGGCGAGCAGGTTAAAACCCTCCTCTAAAAGCCCAAATGCTATACTAGAGGCATGATATACCTGATTCTGGCGCTGGTCGTTATTTTTTTATTTTTGTCACTGCGCATTGTTAAAGAGTATGATCGCGGAGTTATATTTTTCCTCGGCAAAGTAACGGGTGTTCGCGGCCCAGGGATGATCATTCTTATACCGCTGTTTGAGATGATGACCAAGGTTACACTTCGGACTATCACGATGAACATTCCGTCACAGAAGATAATCACGAAAGACAACGTCTCTATTGATATTGCGGCAGTTGCGTACTACCACATAACCGACCCGTTGAAATCTGTCATCAGTATTGAAAACGTATACAACGCAGTAAACCAAATTAGCCAGACTACCGTTCGAAATGTTGTCGGGCAGTTTACGCTCGACCAATTGCTTTCGCAGACTGCCGATATTAATACACAGATTAAAGAAGTTATTGATACTCATACCGAGCCGTGGGGCGCGCAAGTTACAGCTGTTGAAATAAAAGACATCACATTGCCTGACAACATGCAGCGCGCCATGGCAAAAGAGGCCGAGGCAGAACGCGAGCGCCGTGCAAAAATTGTTGCGGCGGAAGGCGAGTTCCAAGCAGCAGTTAAATTGGGCGAAGCTGCTGACATCATCAGCAAGCATCCGGTTGCGCTGCAATTGCGTACGCTCCAAACTATGGCCGAAATCAGCGTTGAGAAAAACTCCACCATTATTTTCCCTGCGCAATTTATGACGACGGTGCAGGAAGCGATAAAGATGATCAAGGGCGACAACGCATAACGATATGTCCGACATTTTAGAAGTTTCTGATTTGAATATTCGCTATGGTGATATGACCGCTGTCGACGGCGTGAGCTTTAGCGTAAAGGAAGGCGAGATATTTGGTTTGCTTGGGCCAAATGGTGCAGGTAAGACAAGTACGCTCAGTGCCGTGGAAGGTTTGCTTAAGCCCGACAGCGGGAAGGTTGAGATAGTTGGTTTTAATATTTTTACACATCCACTGCATGCACGCGCAAACCTCGGGGTGCAATTGCAATCGACGAGCTTCCAGCAAGACTTACACATTGAAGAAATTCTCGAACTCTATGGGGGGTTATACGGCGTGCCGTTGAATGTGCCGGAAGTCGATGTGCTATTGGACAGCATGCAGTTGCTCGACCACAAACATAAGCGCGCATCGCAGCTCTCAGGTGGCCAACAACAGCGACTCTCGCTTGCAGTGGCAACATTGCACAACCCACCACTCGTACTATTAGATGAGCCGACAACTGGCCTCGACCCGCAGTCGCGCAGGCAACTGTGGGAGCGAATAGAGACAATGAAAGAGTCAGGCCGCAGCATTGTACTCACCACCCACTCCATGGAAGAAGCGCAAGCAATTTGTGATCGTGTCGCGATTATTGACCACGGAAATATTATTGCGACGGGCAATCCGCTTGGACTCATCGAGCAATACAAGACTGACAAGGATGTTATTGCGGCATCGCGCCATGGACAGATAACGCTCGAGGATGTGTTTATTGGCCTCACGGGTAAGAAGATCCGCTCGTAAATATATGAATAAACAATTTATAAAACCAATCCCGTCAGTTTCTGAAGCGTTCGGGACGTTGCTGCGTGCCGATTTCCGCGTACAGTGGCGCCAGCGCCGTTCGCTCATCATGAGCCTTATTGTGCCGGTTATTTTTTTAGTCTCATGGAAGTCACTTATTCCAACAATTGGCGCCCCAGCAGTGCTTTCAATTTGTATGGCCGTGGGTTTGCCAGCTGTAGGACTTATGGGCTACTCGCTGACTATTGCGCGTGATAGGGAACGAGGTATCTTCCAGCGTTTGCGCGCGGCACCGGTGCCGACGTGGATCATTATGTCGAGCCGCCTCATCGTGCAGCTTGCCGTTATTGCCCTGACAGCACTCGTTACTATCGCCGTTGCAGAAACTGTCGATAAAATTTCTATCGCCCCGCTCAATGTTGTTTTGCTTCTCATCGCATCACTCATTGGCGGTATGTCGTTTTTAGCACTGGGGCAGTTTATCGTTGCGTTTATCCAAAGTTCTGAAGCGGTGAACTCCGCTGCACGCCTTATTTATTTTCCGATAGCGATCGTTGGTGCGCTCGGTTCAATTGGCTTGTTTGGAAAAACTGTAGAGAATATAGTCCAGTGGTCGCCGCTTGGCACGACAAAAGTACTGCTTGTTGCAGCAATGGAACCATCGACTATTTTTACCCATGAGGTGATGTTTGCTTTGGCAGTAACGCTCGGCTATGGGCTAGTTTTTGCCGGCATCGGCATTCGCTATTTCAAGTGGACAGGGAAGAACTAAGGTAATTGCAAAAAGCCATTTTTCTGGTATTCTATTGAATAAGTGCGGGAACAGCCCGCCTTTTTAAATTATGGAGATACGCAACATCGCTATTATCGCGCACGTGGACCACGGGAAAACGACCCTGACGGATGCTTTGATGCGCCAAACAGGCGTTGCTGAAGAGGGCGTCACCATGGACTCCAACGACCTTGAGCGCGAGCGCGGTATCACCATTTACTCCAAACCAGCCGCAATTTTTTACAAAGACGTCAAAATAAATATCGTCGACACTCCAGGCCACGCCGACTTCGGTTCTGAAGTTGAACGTGTGCTTCGCTCCATTGACTCGGTGCTCTTGGTTGTGGACGCACAGGAAGGCCCGATGCCGCAGACCCGTTTCGTATTGAAGAAGTCTCTCGAACTTGGCCTCAAGCCGATTGTGGTCATAAATAAAATCGACAAACCAGCTGCCGACCCCGCACGCGCCGAAGAGCAGGTACTTGAACTCTTTTTGGAATTGGGTGCATCCGACGAGCAGTCGGATTTCCCGGTCATGTACGCAATCGGCCGTCAGGGCATCGCAAAAAAGAAATTAACCGACGAATCGACCGACCTCACGCCGCTTTTGGATATGATTTTGGAAAAAGTTCCGGCCGCCGGTCTTGGCTTGGAAGATAAGCCTCTTCGCGCCCAGCCATTTAACCTCGGCTACGATAACTTCCTTGGCCGTTTGGCAGTCGCCCGCATCTACGAAGGCACAATTAAAACAGGCCAAACAGTAACTATAAAAAAACCAACCGGCGAAGTCCGCAATGGAAAGGTTATAAAAATGTTTTCTTTCAAGGGTCTACAGAAAGTTGAAACAACCGAAGCTGGCGCGGGGGATATTGTCCTTATTGCAGGCCTGACAGACATCTTTATTGGCGAAACCATTTGCGACAACGCTGATGCCGAGCCGTTGCCTGCAATTGCAATTGACGAGCCAACCATCACCTTGAACTTCTTGGTTAACAACTCTCCATTTGCTGGCCGCGAAGGTAAATTTGTTACGACACGCCAGATCCGCGAACGCCTTGTTCGCGAACTTGAGGTCAACGTCGGTTTGAAAGTCGAATTTGGCAACGAGGCAGGTGGTGCACAAGGCGGGGGCGATGTATTTAAAGTATCTGGCCGCGGCGAATTGCACATCGCAATCTTGCTTGAAAACATGCGCCGCGAAGGATACGAAATGCAGGTGTCCCAGCCTCAAGTTATTTTCCGTGAAATTGATGGCGTAAAGAACGAACCATACGAAGAAGTTGTTATTGATACACCAAGCACGTACCAAGGCGCAATTATCGAGCGACTAGGTACACGTAAATTTATTTTGAAAGATATAAAGATGCACAGCGACACCGTGCGCCTTACATTTGAAGGGCCGACTCGCGGGCTTCTTGGCTACCGCAGCCAATTCGTACTCGACACAAAAGGCGAGGGTATTCTCTCATCGCGCTTCCTCGATTTCCGCCCGTACGCAGGAGAAATTATAAAACGTGTCGTTGGCTCAATGATCTCGATGGCATCTGGCAAAACACTCGGCTTCTCGCTCTGGAGCTTGCAAGACCGCGGGGTGCTCTACATTAAACCTGCAACGGAAGTGTACGAAGGCATGGTTATCGGCAATACCTCAAAGGGCGAAGAAATGACTGTTAACCCAACCAAGGGCAAGCAACTCACTAACATGCGTGCCTCAGGTACCGATGAAGCAATGAACCTTGTGCCGCCATACGAACTTACAATTGAACGCGGCCTCGAAGTTATGGTTGAAGACGAATATCTTGAAATTACTCCGCTGTCTGTACGTCTACGCAAGCAGGGCCTTACAGAAATGGATCGCACCCGAGCCAAACGTTAATTTGGTATACTAAAAATATGAAGAAGTGGTCTCTACTAGCTGTGGTGAGCTTTTTGCTTTTTGGCATTGCCCACGCGGCCACTCGAACACTCGTTGTGGGTACATCAGGCAGCGATGTTGTTGCATTACAAACAGCGCTTATTGGAAAGGGATACATGGCAGCCGGACGCAATACCGGCTATTTCGGCACGGAAACATTGGCCGCTGTTAAAAAATTCCAATGTGATGCGGGGGTTGTATGTTCGGGCTCGAGTTTTGGCATTGTCGGGCCCCTCACACAAGCAGCTCTTGCAGGTTCGACATCAAGCTCTGGCTCACCAGTTACCGTACCTGTTTCCTCGGCACCTGCTACTGGCCCACTAGAATTTGGTGGCTGGCTTCCGTATTGGCATGCGGCTTCAAGCACTGCGGACGTTGCGCCTCATCTTCAGCAGATGACTGAAGTGAGCCCATTTGAATACACGGTCAACAGCGAAGGAATTGTCACCGACGGTGGAGATATTGATGCACAGCCATGGACCTCGTTTATAGCAACTGCAAAGGCCGATAAAGTTCGTATTATCCCAACGGTGATGTGGGGTGATGGAGTGTCCGAACAAAATATTCTTTCCAATACAACAACTCGTGTGGCGCTCGAGGATCAAATTGCAAACTTAGTAAAGGTTGAAGGCTTCGACGGCATTGACATCGACTTTGAAGCAAAAGAGGCGCAAACAAAAGATTATTTTTCAACCTTCTTAAAAGGTCTCTACCAGCGCATGGGCAACAAATGGGTGTATTGCTCTATTGAAGCACGCATGCCCCTTACAGATCGTTATGGTATTGGTGTCACGCCGCCGGCTGATGCAACCGAATATGCGAACGACTATGTTGCAATAAATAATTATTGCGACCGTGTTGAAATCATGGCCTACGATCAAGGCCAAATTGATACTGTGTTAAATGCAGCTCGCGCAGCCCCGTACGTGCCAGTTGCAGACCCGGCGTGGGTATCAAATATCGTTAATCTGGCAGCGCAGACAATTTCGAAAAAGAAAATCTTAATAGGCGTGCCGACATACGGATATGAATATCAGGTGACATCTTCCGGTTCAGGGTACCAGTACAACTTGCTGTGGGCATTTAATCCGACGTATGCAACGCAGCTCGAAGCGCTTCTTGATGTGACACCTTCGCGCAATAGTGCCGGTGAACTTTCGTTCATCTATAAATCAACTCCGGCGACACAGGCACTCTCAAACCAGGCAAGTGTACTGGGCGCGGTGACAAATAATGGAGTGGAAAATACGACTGCACCGCCAACCGATGTGTATTCACAAACTGCCCTTGCAAGTTCGATACAGCCGCCGTTTAACATTGTATGGTGGAGCGATGCGCAGGCAATAAGCGACAAAGTGGCGCTTGCAAAACAACTTGGCGTACGCGGCATCGCGGTATTTCAATTGAACGGGGCTGAAGATCAAAATATCTGGAATGTCCTCAAATAATATGCCACACGAAGGACATAAAAAACTACATCCAGCAGTACGCGATGTCATTATTGGCCTCTCCGATGGTTTGACTGTACCGTTTGCAATTGCTGCGGGGCTGGCCAGCGCTGCGGCAACAAACGGAACAATAATTATTGCCGCGGTACTTGCAGAAATTGCGGCAGGCTCGATTTCCATGGGGTTGGGTGGATATTTGGCAGCAAACACAGAAGCCAAGCATTACGAAACAGAACGTGCACGCGAAGAGCGCGAGGTGGAGGAAAAACCAGAAGCAGAAAAGCAGGAGGTCGCAGAGATTTTTGAGCAATTTGGCCTAAGTAAAGAAGAAAGTGTCTCGGTTGCTCAGTCGCTTTCAACACGGAAGAAAGCGTGGATAGATTTTATGATGAAGTTTGAGCTGGGTTTGGAAGAACCTGATTCCGCACGGGCGATTATAAGTGGTCTTACCGTAGGGGGTGCATATATTGTCGGAGGTCTTATTCCGCTGACACCGTATTTATTTTTACGCCATAACGTTCCACTCGCATTTGAATATTCTATTGTGGCAACCCTCACCGCACTTGTTGTCTTTGGATATATCCGTGGCCGTCTTATTTCACAAAAACCGTTTGTCGGGATTATACAAACAGTCCTCCTCGGCACAATTGCGGCTGGCGCTGCATTCTTGCTCGGCCGCTTGGTCGCGTAAAAACTACAGAGTTGAATCAATTTCTGCAGTAACGGCATCTATTAAATCATAGGCTGGCTTTTCGCGCATATTGCGCGGTCGGGAGAGATCATTTTTGAATATTTTTTTTACGCGGCCCGGGTGCGACGAAAAAACAACGATGCGGTCGGCAAGTTCAACTGCGTCGGCTATTGTATGCACAACTATTAAAATTGCAAAACGACGTTTCTGCCAGATATCGAGCAGGTCGTGTTTAAGCCGATCGGACGTAATGCTATCGAGCGCTGAAAACGGTTCGTCCATCAACAAGAGTTCGGGCTCTACCGCAAGAGCGCGGGCAATGCCAACACGTTGCCGCATGCCGCCTGAAAGTGATTTTGGAAATACTTTTTCGAATCCACCCAGTCCAATCTCGGTAATTGCCTCGCGTGCAATTTTTTCACGCTTTTTTCCATCCATATTTTTCATCAACAAGCCAAACTCAATATTTTCCTCCACAGAAAGCCACGGGAAGAGTGCAAAATCTTGGAATATCATCGCGGCTTTGCCACCAAATGTTGTATGTATCGCGCCTTCGGTAGGTTGCAGAAGCCCTACACACAAACGCAGGAGTGTTGATTTGCCGGAACCCGACGGCCCTACGAGTGCAACTATTTCTCCGCGACCCACCTCCAGTGAGATATCTGAAAGCGCGTGAATATGCTTCGTACCGTCAACGAAGGTATAATTTACATGTGCAACGCGTATGCCGCTATTCGCTGTATTCATAGGTGTGTTTTAAAAGTGGCGACCATACGAGGCGGTTGATTGTAAAAACAAGCAACAACAGTGCTGCAAGGCCTGCGAACAAAAGAGTTGTGTTGTGCGTTTGGCTTGCTGTATTGAGAAAGAGCCCAATACCTGAAAGCGAACCTATAATTTCAGCACCGATGACCGACTCCCACCCCATCGCAACACCAACAATGGAGCCCGTAATTATCGCAGGATAGCAAAGTGGTAGCATATAGTATCGGATCCGTTTCAATCCTGACGCGCCAAAGAGCGTTGCCGCTTCGTTAAGTGACGGGTGTGCACCTCGGATACCGTTTAAGGTAGAAAAAATAATCGGCCAAATGATGGAGGTTGCCGCAAATACTATAACCATTGTGCTGTTATATCCCATGGCCAATACAAACAGCGGTATAAGCGCAAACGAGGGGATATTTTGTGCGACATCAAAGACTGCAATCCAGCTCGCACCAGCATTTTTTGTATTGCCCACGAGTACGGCAATGGCAACGCCTAGCACAAGCGAAATAGCGTAGGCGATTGCCAAGCGGAAAAATGATTTTCCAAGAACGATACCAAGTGTTACAAGCGAGACATGGAGGTACAGAGCTACGAATGCAAGAAATACAGCTGGTAGGATTACCGCGAGGACGAGGCGTAACGTGTGCCTCTCGCGTTTCCAGCCACGTACAATATGATGGCCACTGTGTATCATTACGGCTATTGTATACTGAATTATATGTCCTTAGGCGGTGATCTAAAAAAACTCGTACAAGGCGAGGTGGAGGATGCGCCTGCCGTCTTGCAGACATATTCGCGCGATGCGAGCCTGTTTGCCGTAACGCCTCAAATCGTGTTCCATCCAAAAGATGCAACCGATATTGGTGTCGTTGTCGAATATGCCGCAAAACAAAAAGAACAAAAGCCCGACAGCACAATTTCACTGACTGCACGCTCGGCTGGTACCGACATGTCGGGTGGCCCGCTTAATACATCCATTATTTTGGACATGACCAAGCATTTTAACCATCTGCTTGAGCTGGGTGCTGACTATGCGGTAGTTGAGCCGGGGATGTACTTCCGCGATTTTGATAAAGAAACACAAAATAAAAATCTGGAATTACCTAGCTATACAGCCTCGCGTGAACTGAACACAGTTGGAGGCATGGCGGCAAATAATTCTGGAGGAGAGAAGAATTTAAAATATGGCAAAACTGCACGATATGTTCAAGAGCTGGAGGTCGTACTTTCGGATGGGCAGGTGTACGCCCTTAAAAACTTTGAAGGTGAAGCACTAAAACAAAAATTAACTCAACAAGATTTTGAAGGTGAAATTTACCGTAGCATCGCGCGTATTGTTTCGTTGCATAAAGATGTCATTGAAAAAAATAAACCACATGTCGAAAAGAATTCTTCGGGCTATGCACTGTGGGATATTGGTGACGGCGTCAATTCGCTCAACCTGGCACGGCTTATGGTCGGCGCACAGGGAACGCTTGGCATTATCACCAAGATTAAATTTAAACTGGTGCGACCGGTGCCATATTCGGCGATGACTATTGCGTTTTTAGACTCACTGAGTGAACTTGGCAAAATAGTACCGGAAGTATTGGAATCAAAGCCGGATAGTTTTGAGTCCTACGATGACAATACGTTTAAATTGGCGGTAAAATATTTCCCTGAATTTGCAACGCAGATGAAAGCGGGAATAATTTCACTCGGTATTTCGTTTTTACCTGAGATATGGATGCTTATAACCGGAGGTATTCCAAAGCTTGTGTTGATGATTGAGTTCCGTGCGGATACTCAAGAAGAAGCGCTTAAAAAAGCTGAAGAGTTAGCAGTCGAAATCACAAAAAATAATCCAAAAGTCAGCACACGCGTGGCAAAAGACGAAAAAGCGTCGCGAAAATACTGGACCATTCGCCGCGAAAGTTTCAGCCTCCTTCGTAAAAAAATTCGCAACAAACGGACAGCACCGTTTATAGACGACTTTGTTGTGCCACCAAACACATTGCCGGAGTTTTTACCCAAACTCGAAACCATTTTGCAGCCGTATGAAAAAACCATGATGTATACCATTGCAGGCCACGTGGGCGACGGTAACTTCCATATCATCCCGCTCGTAAATCCAAACGATCCAAATACTGCAAAAATAATCGATGAGCTTTCACATAAAGTCTATGACCTAGTAATTTCTTATCAGGGTTCTATAAGTGGGGAACATAACGATGGTCTTATCCGCACGCCCTATGTCGAAAAAATGTTCGGCTCTGAGATGTATGCGCTCTTCCTTCAAATTAAAAAAATATTCGACCCGCATAACATCTTCAACCCTGGTAAAAAAGTTGGTACCAACTTCAGCGAAGCCTTCATCCACCTTGACCTCCCGAATAAAGAGAAATAAAGCCTATGACATTCAAACGGCTGCGCTATACTTAAGGGGACAAGTTCTTCCATGGGGGGCAGGACAATGCACTTGAAAAAGTAAAGCACGGCGAAGTTGAGCTTATTATGTGCAACACTAGAGGAGGCGACGCGGAAGGCGCCATTGCTCTTGCAGAAGAATTGCAATCGCTGCAAAAGCCAATTCGTGTAGCAGTTCAATATAATAATTCCTGTATCTCCGCAGGTGCAATTATTTGGGGTTCCTCGGCATTCCGTACGGCTGCAGGTAAGGTAGTTTTGCACATTGTTGGCAATAAAAACACTGGTGAACCTAATGCGGAGTTAAATAAACGAGTTATAAAAATCCTCGCACATTCAGGCTTTTCCCAAAAACTCCAAAACGAGATCCGGAACGGCACATGGGACAAACAGTATCCGTTAACTGGCCCTGAGGTGTCTCAAAACTTTCGAAGCCCTGAATAAGGGCTTTTTCTTTTCTAAAACCTCAATTTGCTATACTAGAGGTATATGCAAATCACAAAACTCGGACACTGCTGTTTGATAATGGAAATCGGGGGTGTAAAGATTGTTACGGACCCGGGGAATTTTACGACCGCCCAGAACGATGTAGAGGGCGTACATATAATTTTAATAACGCACGAGCATCAGGACCACTTCCACGTGGAGTCGGTCAAAGCAATGATGATAAAAAACCCTACCGCTGTAGTTGTGACAAACGCGGCAGTCGGGGCGTTGCTTGATAAGGAAGGCATTGCATCAACTCGTGTCGGCGATGGCGAGACGCAGGAGGTGAACGGGATAAAAATAGAAGGGTTTGGGAAAGACCACGCGCCTATTTATGGAGAGATGGGCCGTGTTGAAAACACAGCGTATATGGTTGCCGATGCGTTTTATTTCCCAGGGGACAACTACCACGTCTGTGGCAAACCAGTAGATGTGTTGGCGCTTCCGGTTGCCGGCCCGTGGATGAAAATGTCGGATGCGATAGATTTTGCAAAAGCAGTAAAAGCCCGTACTGCGTTTGGTGTACATGACGGCATGATAGTGCCTGCCTTCCGTGGATTTACAGGAATGCTACTTGAACGATTTGTTCCAGAAACAACATACATAGCACTCGCCGACGGAGAGTCGAAGGAATTTTAGCTTTGTCTGGAGGCCACGCCTCCAGACATTAGGCAAACCCGGGGAAGAAATCGACTTTGATGTTGCGGCGAGAGACTCCGACCTCTTTCAATGTATCCTCAAAGGCCACAACCATTGAGCGTGGCCCTGAGATATAGAACATACGTTCTTTGTAATCAGGAACTTCGCGCATGAGTGTATCTTTGTCGAACATCTTACCATAGACAGTTTTGAGACCTATTTTTTGCTCCGCTACATCAAACACGTCCCTGTACGCAACTTCTTGTGCTGTTTTGGTTGAGTACAGAAGTATGGCATCGCGCCGTTCCTTTTTGTCTACCAAATACTGCACCATCGAACGGAAGGGTGTGATGCCAATGCCGCCCGCTATAAATACCAGCTTCGTGGATAAGTCTTTTGGCATAGTAAATTCTCCTGCGAGTTGAGAGACTGAAATTATTTCCCCCACGCGCAACGCCCGCAGAGTTTGTTTGAATGTGCTTGAAGGTTCATACATTTTTACCCCAAGATACAACTCCTTTTCAGTTGGGGAAGAGGCAATAGTAAAGTAGCGGCGGTTGCCACGCGTATCAGGTTTTGTAAAAGGAAGTGTCCATTCCAGATATTGCCCTGGTTTAAAATGTAGAGGTTTGTCGAGTGTAAACGAAAAATTATGTACACCTTCAGCAATTTCTTTTGAATGGAGTAAGGTAAGCATGCGGCGGCTTCTTGGGCTTGCCGCATATGCGTACAAATTTCCAATCACAAGTGCTATTTCCGGCGATGAGTAGAGCGAGAAAATTTGTACGCCAGGGATAAAGAACAACCCCACAATAGCGCCATAAAGCACCCTATGGAGCCGTGTAGGAGGGCTTGTAAGCGGCTCGGTTAACATAATGGTGCCAAGGAAGATAAGCGGTGAGTCCAGCAGCGTATCCCATAGTGAAGTAAAAGAGTTTTGTGCAGCAAAATGGATGATAATACCAACTGCGGCAACTCCTGTAAAACTAAAGAAAAGATCAAATCGCTGGATCTTGCGCACTACTAAAAAGCCGCCTATAAGTACAAACACGAGTAAAAATTTATTTCCCACCCACCAGCTTGCGTATGCGCTGAAGAATACCCCGGTAAACACTACCGCAAGCGCCGCGGGATTAAAGATATGTTTTTTCCCTATAACAAGGATATATTTTGATGCCATTGCGATAAGGCTTGCAATAAACAACATCAATGCCCCGTGGAAATCTGTAATCGCGACCGGAGTCAAAATAAGGGCCAAAATAAAACCGGTTATGTATACTGATTCAATATTTGGGGTAACCTTCCATACCCTTGCAAAGCCTTCGTTGCTGCACCAGCAGGCGACTGTAATAACGGCGATAGAAAAGAATATGGAAATTGGGGAGTAGGAAAGTATACCAACAAATCCGAGCACCATGGCAACTATCAAGAGTGCTGTGAGGTAGTACAGCACCAAGCGGTACATGGTGATGCGGTTTAGCAGGTTGTCGATATATTGCATATTATTTTGTTAGCCCTAAAAATCCGCTCGTCATCGTTGCGATGCCGTTCCTATCTATTGAGTATGCCTCAAAACCACTCAGGGATTCAATGAACTGTATGCCTCTCGTGCCCATGGCAAACGCAGCAGTGGCAAAGCGATCGGCTTCTAATACGTCGGGCCCCACAACAGTGATACTTTTTACTTCATCCAATGCTTCTTCGGGTACAAGGGGATTGTAGATGTGATTCCTGCGTTCATAACTCCCTGAGGTTGCAACACCTTTTCCACGGGGATAGATAACTTTTACAATTTCATCTAGTTTAAACGGGTTACGTATACCAACACTCCATTCACCCCCCTCAGAATTTTTTCCAGATGTTTGTATATCACCACCCGCCTCTACATAGAAATTATGTGAGCCGCAGTGGACGAGAAGATCAGCGGCGTTTTTTATAGCCCAACCTTTTACTATTCCTGACGGGTCAATACTTCCGTCTGGTTTTTCAATATCAAAATAGCCACGTGTTTCTTGTTTTGTTTTTTCAGCAAGATCAAAAACTTCCCACATATCTCCGCTGATGCCGAAGCGAAGCTGGCCTAACGAGGCTTTAGCCGAGACAGAGGCTTCGCGCAGGCTTTCACTTCTGTTGATCTTCGATATTTCGCTCGTTTCTTTATACGTGCTGAACCGTTCATCAACTTTTGTGAAATAGGCAAAAACCCCATCAAGTATGTTTGATGAGGTCTCCGTTTCGACAACCTCGACAGTGATGGGCATACCCATTATCAGCCGAGTGTCCTTCATACGTTTGTTAGTTTTGTGCTGCTGCAAGTGCTACTCCAAGTGATTGCTGGAAGCCTTGACTATCCTGGGTTGCACCTGAAATAACGTTAACCTTTGCACTTTGTGTCGTAATAGCTTCCTGTATAAGAACAGGGAAAGCTGATGCGGCAATCTCATTAGTGTTTCCAGGACCTTGGGGTTTTTGCAGCATCTGTATTGATGCTATCTTGCCGCCAGAAACGGTAACGCCGACCTGTACTTGGCCATATGGAGCTGCATCCCCAACGCTACCTGTATAGGTGCCATCTTTATACGAACTACTCGTAGTAGTCGTTGTTGTCGTAGTAGTAGTCGTGGTTGTGCTGGCTGTATCTGTTGGTACACCCGTTTGGTCAGTTGTCACCGGTGTTGCTGGTGCTACTGTCTGCGACCTTGAGGCGCTCCACAATGCGTACCCGCCCAATAAAACTACAACGATGCCGCTCACGATAAATTTCTTCATATTCAGGTAGTTTACACTATTACTGCCTTGCTGGCATTGCTGGGCGAATTTGTACCGACTGCGCCGTGATGCTACCATCACTATTTGCCTGACCAACGACTATAACGTTTGTCCCAGGGGTCAAGTCTGCCGAACTACCCGCAACAGTTTTAGCGATAGTAGTTGAGTTGCCGAGCAAGACGAGTTGGGTTGAAGAGCTATTTGCGAGCTGTATCGTCATGCTTGTTGAATCAGAAGTAACAATTTGACCCGTTGCAGCACCTCCTCCCGCCGCACCTCCGCGTGCAAAGCCTGTGCGCCCTGCGCCAAATTGGCCTGCGGTTGGGCGAGCAGGAGTTTGTGATTTTGCATACGTCATACCACCGTAAAATGAACCACCCATCAGTATCAATACAACAACCACTGCAATTATTTTTTTCTTCGAGTTCATATTATTTTTCTAACTTATAATTAATTATCTACTCGTATCTCAACGCTTCTATCGGATTGAGCGATGCCGCGCGCCGTGCTGGATACCATCCAAAGACAATACCGATGACGGCTGACACACCAAACGCCAATAGGATAGAAAGCATTGAAATACTCGTCGTGATAAGCCCCAAAGCGCTCACAGCCAGAGCAATTCCGACACCAAGTGCGATACCTATTGTTCCACCAATAAGAGTCAATACAACCGCTTCGATAAGAAACTGACGGCTGATATCAGCCTTCTTTGCACCGATAGCTTTGCGCAAGCCGATTTCCCGAGTGCGCTCGGTAACTGTGGTAAGCATCATGTTCATAATGCCGATGCCGCCGACGACGAGCGAAATGCCAGCGATAGAGGCAAGAAGAAGTGTAAGTGTTTGTGAGACGCTCGACACTGCCGAGAGCAGGTCATTTTGATTTAACACGCTGAAGTCGGCTTTTGTCGGATCGCTGATGTTGTGTCTCTGCAGAAGAAGAGCGGTTATGTCATCCTGCACCTGCGTCATAGTGCTTGCATTTGTTGCCTGTATATCGATTGTTGTGACAGAATTATTGCCAGTCAAAAAACGTTGTGCGCTTTGTGCAGGTATATAAATATTATTGTCGGGGCTTGTAAATCCACTACCACCCTTGGCAACCGTGATACCAACGACAGTAAATTCCATGCCTTTAATGCGGATAGTTTGGCCTACTATCCCGGCAGGGAGCCCGTCTGCCTGTGTGTCATCAGTTCCAAACAAATCGCTTGCGGCTGTTGGTCCCAGCACGGCGACTTTTGAAAGGTTTGCATTTTGGTCGTCGGTAATAAAACTACCTTGGTCTATCGCAACGTTACGAATTGATGCATACGCGCTTGTGACACCAATCACCGACGTGTTGGTATTCGTGCCTTTTGCGGTAATTTGTTCGCGGGCAGAAACTTCGCTCGCGACGGCATTTACATTACTGACACTTGTCCCAATTGCATCGGCATCTGCTTGTATAAGTGTTGATGCAGAACCTCGGCCAGAGGACACTCCAAAGCCTCCGGCAGTACGAGCAGCGCCCGGAGTCACTTCAAGCAGGTTTGAACCCAAAGATTGGATGCTTGACTGGATACCCGATGCGGCACCTTGGCCCACGGATACCATCGCGATAACAGAGCTAATACCAATGACAATTCCAAGCACGGTAAGTCCCGAGCGAACTTTGTTTGCCGAGAGGGCAGTGTATGTTTCTTGTAATGTATCTTTGAGTGTCATGATTATTGTGCGTGGTGCTTTGCGTTTCTTCGTTTGTGCGCTTTCGAATCCGAAACAATCTTGCCGTCGCGTAGCATAATAATGCGCTCGGCATGTTCGGCAACATCGGGCTCGTGGGTAATGAGTATCACCGTGCGGCCGTGCTCTTCATTTAATTTTTGAAATGTACCAAGCACAATTTCGCCTGTTTTAGTATCGAGGTTTCCTGTTGGTTCGTCGGCCAAAATAAGTGATGGGTCGTTTACAAGTGCGCGGGCAATTGCGACACGTTGTATCTGGCCGCCTGAAAGCTCGTTACTTTTGTGCATAAAGTGCGTCTCCGATAACCCTGATGAGACGAGTGCTTTTTTTGCACGCTTTTCGCGCTCTTCTTCGCCGACTCCTGCATAGACAAGTGGAAGCATCACATTGCGCAGCACTGTGGTGCGGGGGAGTAGGTTGAATGCTTGGAACACGAAGCCGATTTTATCTTTCCGGATATCGGCCAGTTCCTCGTCATCCATTTTTGAAACATCTTTACTGTCTAAGCGGTAGGTGCCGGATGTTGGGGTGTCGAGGCAGCCGAGTATATGCATCATCGTTGATTTACCCGAGCCCGACGGCCCCATGATGGCAACAAATTCGCCATCCTCTATCGTAAAGGAAACACCATTGAGCGCTTGAAACGCTGTGTCTCCATTGCCATATGTTTTGGTAATGTCTTTAACCTCAATCATTCTTTTTATCCGCCGATCCGTATTGCACCGGCTCCGCCTCCAAACCCGCCTGCGGCACCTCCAGCCCTGCCTGTCGTGGCGGTAGCGGTAGCGGTAGCAGCAGGGGTTTTTGTTGCTGTAGCTGTACGGGTACTTGTTACGATTTGCTGTCCTTCAACTAACCCCGAAAGTATCTGCACATTCGTGTTGTCCGATGCACCCGTCGTGACAGGAATCATTTGAGGTGGAAGCGTCGACGTAACACCCGTGGTGCCGCCGGTTGCTGTAAGCGGGGGAACAAAAGCTTGTACAAAACTATTTCCACCCACTGTTTTTACTGCACTTGATGGAACTACAAGTGCGTCTTGCACCACATCAGTTTGAATGTCGGCATTGATAGTCATGCCTGGTTTTACACGGGTGTCCTGCGTGTCGAAGCTTATTTGGATGCTGTACGAGACAACGCCTTGGCTCACGGTGCCGACAGTATTGATTTCAGCAACAGTACCGGTGAGTGTGAGGCCGTCGATTGCGTCGAAGGTGAGTATCGCTTTTTCACCGAGTTTTATTTTTGCAGCATCAACTTCGTTAACAGAAAGATCTGCGATTTGGGAATTTGTGATTATAGTTGCAGCTGCACTTCCTCCTGCTTGGTCACCAACAGCCACGTCGACAGCAGAAATTGTCCCGTCGAACGGCGCAGAAATAGTGTAGTCAGCAAGGTTGGCTTTTTGGTTTGCCAGGTCCTGTTCTTCTTTTGCGAGACTGTTTGCCGATACTTGCAAACTAATAGGGTTGCTGCCATCGGTCGAGTTTCCAACTTGGTCGAGAGTGATGGTTTGCTGGCCGCTCACAATTGCCTGTTTGTCGTTGTCGAGCGTCTTTTTATCATTTAATAGTTTAGTGAGGTCGGTGTTTGCAGTAGAAAGATTATTGCGCGCTGTACTTTGTACGCTTGAGAATGCCGACGGCAATGTTAGTTCATTTTTTTGTGCCAAGTCAGATGCTGCACCCAAAAAGTTAAGTTCACTCTGGAGTGCTTGCGCGACTGCTGTCTGCATAGTTATCGACTGTGCGAGCATAGCGTCCATGGTTGTATTGCTCGATGTGCGGAGAAGTGTTTTGTACGCAGCAATAGCAGTTTCGTAATCGGCATCGCCTGTTGCATAATCGCTCACAGCTTGCAGCTGGAATGATTGCACGCTGCTTACGTTTTCAGATTGTGAATTAAAGACGTTAAATAATACATCCTTGTTCCACACGCCTTTTTTGGTGGTATCAAATTCGGAACCATACAACACATCTTGCGCGCCCGAAACTACCGCAGGCAAGTCGAGATACACGTTCGTTAGATCGTTGAACATGTTGTTGTAGTCGTCCTGCAAATTTGCCTGGTCGTTGGCGAGCGCTGTTTGGTCGTTTTGATAATCAATGGGTGCCTGTGCTGCCGATTTTTGAAAGGTAAGTTGGTCAGTTGCGAGCTGGCTTTCGGCATCCTGTATTGATTGGACCGCGGTCGTGTCATCTATAGAGGCGAGCGCTTGGCCTGCATGTACGGTATCGCCGGCTTTAACGCCAACCCACGTAATTTCACCCGTGACCTGCGGCTTGATGTCGACGCTATTTGTTGCAGATACTTGGCCGGATTCGGAAACTGCCGAAATGATGGTGCTTGAAGCAACCGTGCCGAGCACGTACCGCACCTGCCCCGTTGTTGAAGTTGTCGCGCTGTATGCCCACCATCCAAGACCTATGATAACCACAAGTCCGATGCCGCTAAGGATTTTGTGGGCAACGACATATTTTTTTACCGACATCCAATATTTGCGCATAGAAAATAGCTAGCTTCTAAATAAATAATGATTAATGCGCAGGGGGCGGAGGGAGGACACGGATAAGCTCCGCGGTCATTCGTGTGCTGCTTGTTGCAGCGCTTGGGTTGCCTATTGCAACTATTTGGTCGCCTACGTGTAAGCCCGACTGCGGCAGTGAAGTTGTCGCGCTCTCTATAGTAGTAGACGCATTCATCACGATTTCCTCGCTGTCGCCGCTACGAGTTTTGATTGTCAGGATTGAAGGGCTGATTGACTGGATAGTTCCAACTGCGCCGTGGCCACCCGGTATAAAGCCATGCGGCATTGCAACACCAAAGCCGCCAAGCCCGAGCATCGGCGCATCATGCCCACGAGCAGGACCTCCGCGGAGTTCGAGTGCGCGGCGCGTGCCTATGGCGAGGCCTGCATCAAATACAAGCAACAGCACAAGTGCGGCGCCAAGGCACAGCAACAGCCATGTGAGCCATTTGGAGCGTCTCGCACTATGTACGTCTTTTTCTGTATCCATAAATAAAATAAAAAATTAAAAAGAAAATGCTACTCGTGCGTTAAGGAATGCGCGGCGGAGTGACCATGCAAGTGCGACAGCTAGCGACAATACGAGTAGCAAAGCGACAGACGGGAGTGACTCAATGAGCGACAAGCCCACTTCGCGCCATGCGGACATCACAAACCCGCCGTCGGAAAAGAAGAGCGACGAGTAGGCGTAAAAGCCGGATGTATATAGTTCTTGCCCCACATACTGAAATGCAGGCACAAGTGCGATGCCGAATACGATTGATGAGATACCAAGCCAGAGCGTCTTTATGCGCGCATGTTGCTGGCGGGCAAGGGCAATACGGGCGAGTACAGCCGCATAGAGGCCGCGAGGAGCCTCAACTTCCGCGAACACAGAAAATAGTCCTCCTTGTTTATTCATATAACTAGTATACGGCTATTCATCGCGTTTCGGTGCGTACAGAGAAAGGATTTTTCGGAGTGCGGCAAGGGCGCGATGATGCCGGCTTTTGACAGTGTTTTGGGGCTCCTTGAGCGTCTGTCCAATTTCTTCAAAGGTGAGGTGGTTCGTGTAGTGGAGCGTCAGAATTTCCCGGTGTGCAGGCGAGAGTTCCATCACCGCCTTGGCGACTATCTCCAAGTCCTCGGCCTCTGCAAATGCTTCGTCCGCAGGCAGCGACTCGTCAGCCAAGGTGTCGGCAACACTGTTTCTTCCCTCAGTATCCTCAAACTCCGATAGGGCGGGGTATTTTCGTTTGCGCAGATAGTCAATGCTCGCGTTACGGGCAATACGAAGGACCCATGTTTTAAAACGGCTGGTGTCGGAGTTATATTTTTTTAAACTTTTCCATGCCTTCAAAAAAACCTCCTGTGTGATGTCTTCTCCGGCGAGCGTGTCACCGACAAGCCGGTACACGAAAAGAGTAGACAGTTGAGAGATGTCGTTTTGTGAGCTCCTCAAAGGATTTTTCATCACCGCCCAGAGTACTGGGCGATGAGTTCTTCATCAGTCCTGTCCATATCGTAATTTTTAGTATACTCCTAACATGACCTCCGAGCCTCTTGCATCAAAAATCCGCCCTAACGATTTAGAGAATTTTTTCGGCCAAGAACATCTTGTTTCAAAAGGAAAGCCCTTGTATGAAGCAATAGAAGGGAAGCATCTCTTTTCATTTATATTGTGGGGGCCGCCGGGCTCGGGTAAAACAACGCTGGCACGAATCTACGCGAACGCGCTTGATGCAGAGTTTTTTGAACTCTCTGCTGTCGACTCCGGTAAGGATGATATCAAAAAAATACTCGGCAAAGGACATCTGCAATTTTCAGGAAAGCCGAAGGTGTTATTCATAGACGAAATTCATCGATTCAATAAAGCACAACAAGATTTTTTACTGCCGTATGTCGAGCGTGGCGAATTGACACTTGTTGGTGCCACAACCGAGAACCCATCATTTGAAGTCATTTCCGCACTCCTCTCTCGATGTCGCGTGTTTGTACTGAAAGAGCTTAATGAAGCTGATATGGAAAAGATTATTAAGCGGGCGAAATTAAAAGTACCCAAGGATGCCCGCGACTGGTTGGTACAGATAGCACAGGGCGATGCGAGGCAGGCGCTTGGTGTGCTTGAAAACGCGCAGAGTTTGTATGGAAAAGTCACCATCGAAACGTTGAAAGAAACCGTGCAGTCAAAACATCTTCGGTACGATAAAAAAGGTGAAGAGCATCACAACACCATCTCGGCTTTCATAAAGTCGATGCGTTCAAGCCAGCCTGATGCGGCACTTTACTATTTGGCACGAATGGTTGATGCGGGCGAGGACCCTCTTTTTATAGCCCGCCGTATGGTTATTTTTGCAAGTGAAGATATCGGCCTTGCACAACCAACGGCGCTTGTCGTTGCAAACGCAGTATTTGAAGCGTGTCAAAAAATAGGCTACCCCGAAGCACAAATAAATTTGGCGCATGGCGTTGCATATTTAGCTGAAAGTAAAAAATCTCGCAAAAGTTATAATGCCTATTTTGAGGCACTGGCTGATGTAAAAAATTTAGGCAACTTACCAATCCCTCTAAAAATTAGAAATGCCCCAACCAAGCTTATGAAAGACTTGGATTATCATAAAGGCTATAAACTCTACGATAAAGAAACCTACTTGCCTGAAAAACTCAAAAACAAGAAGTATTTGAAGTAAAAGAAAAGGCCGGCACCGAAGCGCCGACCGAACTGGAAGTTGATTTTTGAAGAGGTGGACCTCAAATCACTAGATGCGACGTGCGCTGTTAGTGAGTCTATGTCTTTTATAAGGGCATTGCGCGCCTCACCTTCATTCCAGGTTCTACTCTCAAGACTTGTCGTAAATGAACGACTCGTGTGCCCAGACTTTCACCTAAACACAAAGTAGACCCAAGCACAGAAAACCAGCTTCCAGAAGACAAAATAATAAATTAAATGAGATATAATGCAAGGTGTGGATAACCAAACAGAAACAATAGTATTTGGCGGCGGATGCTTTTGGTGTACGGAAGCGGTCTTTTTAATGTTGAAGGGTGTGAAGTCGGTGGAACCCGGATATGCGGGTGGCCACGTGATGAACCCGACATACGAGCAAGTGTGCGGCGGGAAGACTGGCCATATTGAGGTGATTAAAATTGTATACAATCCGGACGAAATTGCGTTTGAAGAACTGCTCCGTGTCTTTTTTGCATCTCATGACCCAACAACCCTAAACCAGCAGGGGAATGATATTGGCCCGCAATATGCATCAGCAATTTTTTACACGACACCGCGCCAAAAGGAAAAATTAGAAACACTACATAGGTGTGCTCAATAAGGGAGGCTACGTAAAGCCTATAGTTACGCAGGTGCGGCCTCTGGAAAATTATTTTCCCGCTGAGGACTACCACAAAAATTATTACGAGCGCAACAAGGGCGCAGGATACTGCCAACTTGTGATAGCTCCCAAAGTGGAAAAGGTGGGAGAAAAGTTTAAAGATTTGCTAAAGTAGAACCTATGCCCATTCAACAAGCGCAGGGTAAACATCCAAAAGTACTACTCACGCCATTTTGGCTTATCGCCACAACATTCATAGGCATCGGCGATACGCTGTATCTTTCCTACTACCACTTGCTCGGTATCATCCCCAAGTGTGCTATCGGCGGCTGCGAAATTGTATTAAGCAGCAAATATGCAGCTTTTCTTGGCGTCCCGCTCGCGTACTTTGGACTCGTCTTCTATGTGTATATGCTCGCACTTGCAGTGTTGCTTGCTATTGACCCAACTTCTCGCGGACTTCGGTTTGGAGCCATGGCCTATACAACTATAGGGCTGCTATGCTCGATAGGATTCGAACTATTTCAATATTTTGTGATACACGCACTTTGCATGTTTTGCGCGATCTCGGCGCTAACAACATTGATTTTATTTTGCATCGCGCTGTGGCACATGCGCGCTACACAAAAACTCTCTTAGTATCTGCGGCGATAGCGGCGGAAGAGCCTCCACAATATATAGAAGAAGAGAATCGCAAGGATTGGGTAAAAGACTCCGGCGTTGCTGACGATGTATAAAAGTACGGTAAAGACATAGAGAGTTGCTGTGGCAAAAATAGTCCACGCAGTGCTCGCTGTTTTATTTTGTGTTGCGGCGTCGGGTGTATTAATAAAATTTGCGGTCGGTGATGTAACAGGTACTCCAACCTGGGCCTTTGACCAGTTCAGGCCTTTATTCAACTGGTTCGCAGCAAACATACGGCCTGAGTCTATAGCGCTTAATACTGGCGCTGAATATGTGGCTACTGTGGGCGAGGCGTTTGCTATCGACTGCTGGATCTGTGCCGATGACTGTACACCATTCGCATCTTGCTTTGATGATGCGGTGGTCGGTACGACAGGGGGTGGCGGGGGAGCAATTGTAAAGGCTTGGGAATTTTCTTCGACGACTGTGCCACTTGCGTCGGTGAGGTCGGCGACCACAGTATGGGTACCGGCAGTTGGCTCCCATGTAATTGAAACGTCGCTCGCCCCTCCTGCGGCGAGGGTCACAGGAACACTACCTATCGTGCCCTCATCGTCATGGACCTTAAGAGTGCCTGTGAAGGTCGTGGATGCATCATTAGAAACGGATGCGTGTATAAGCACAGCTTCTCCCTCAACGGGCGTGTTTGTAGAAAGGAAAATAGATTGTTTTGCAAACCCAGCAGCAAAAACCATCCCCGGTAGCGCAAACAATATAATCCCGACAAAAAACCTCTTCATTGATTTTAGTATATCGCAGGTTTTTCCCTCAAACCTCATATTTCTTCGTGTTAAAATATAGGAGTGAAAAATCTTTTCAAAAAGATTCATGTGCATTTTGTGTCATCACATGCAAATTCGTATCGTCCGCACATTTTACGGAAAGGCTGGCTGTTGTTTTTTATCGCGATAATTTTTGTCAGCGAAGGGGTATTTGTTTCGGGTGTGTTCGTTCAACAATCTGGCTCGGTGGGAACATCACTTGCAGCTGTGGCTGTTGCGCCTGCCGCATCATCTGATCTAGGCTCATTTACAAATTCATTTGGGCGTAATTTGGCTCGTATTGCAGTCGACTCCGAACCTGCTGTGCCGTGGGCGCTCGGTACAATCGTTGCCTTACTCATTATTGCGCTGCTTTTTACGTTTTTTACGCATATCCAAATCCAGCAGCCGGAGATGCTTTTTAGCGGTGCCTTGGTGGCGCTGTTTGCTTTGTCTCTTATTGTGACAAACGTTTAGATTACAGGGATGATGTAGACAAGATGCTTGCACGGAGACACGGGGCCTAGTATCGTTTCCATATGACTCGAAAACATGTAGTAACAGGCATTGCGGTCGCTGTCTCCTTGGCAGTTATCGCGTTTTTCTTTATTTTAGTAAATCCACTTTCAATGACAGATTCTTCAAGTCTCGCGGGGCAACCTGCTGCAAACACAAATTTGGTTGTGCAGGATGAAACTATTGGCACAGGTGCAACAGCAGCTGCCGGCGACATGGTTACAGTTAACTACACCGGCAAACTTCAAGACGGTACGGTGTTTGATACATCAATTGGTAAAACGCCATTTCAGTTTACACTCGGCGTAGGGCAGGTAATCCCAGGGTGGGATGAAGGCCTTCAAGGTATGAAGGTTGGTGGCAAACGTTTGCTTATCATCCCGCCGTCGCTTGGCTACGGCGCACAGGCAGCAGGCCCAATTCCGCCAAACTCAACCTTAATATTTGAAGTTGATCTGCTCGGCGTGCAGCAGGCAAGCACAACCAACGCTGGCCCGAGCCTCGAAGGCGCTGCGGCAAACTAGTGCGACCGGTATTTCTCACCATTGAAAAGCAAACCCCCACCGGCGCACGGGCGGGGGTTTTGCATACACCCCACGGCGATATTTTGACACCCGCATTCGTACCCGTTGCAACTAAGGCGGATATAAAGGGAATAGAGTCCGAGAAGTTCGCATCACTCGGTATTGAGACCTATATCTCAAATACATATCATCTATATCTTTCTGGGTTAGAGGCAGTAGAAAAAGCAGGAGGCTTGGGAAAGTTTATGAACTGGAAGGGCCCGACCATGACGGACTCTGGTGGTTTTCAGGTTTTTTCATTGGGGACTGGGTTTGGCAAGAAAATTTCGAAATTTTCTGCCGACCAAGCATCGCCCGAAGAAGGCATCTCTATATTTGATGAAGGTTTAGCTACAAGTCACGGTAAATTAGCAATTGTCGATGACGAAGGCGTCTCTTTCACCTCACATTTGGATGGCTCACTTCATAGATTTACACCAGAGCGCTCTGTCGAAATACAACAGCGCTTGGGCGCGGATATCTTTTTTGCATTCGACCAATGCACGGCACCAATAGATAGTTATGAGGAGCAGAAAGAAGCGATGGAACGCACGCATGAATGGGCAAAGCGTTCTCTTCGTGCACATCGTCAAAATTTAGAAGCAAACGAAAAACAGGGGATTTATGGCATCGGCCAAGGTGGGCAGTTTGATGACCTGCGCCGCGAAAGCGCGCGGACTATTGGCGCTATGGAATTTGATGGTTTTGGCCTTGGTGGTTCGTTTAGTAAAAAATACGGTGAGCATTCATTGGAATCTGCTCTCGCGATGCTAAACGAACTGCCAGAAGGTATGCCGGTGCACGGCTTGGGTGTAGGTGAGCCGGAAGACATATTGCTCGGTGTTGCTCACGGAGTAGATACATTTGATTGCGTGACCCCAACTCGTAACGGCCGCAATGGCGGTATTTATACTTCAAAAGGGAAGATTCAAATCCCAAATGCCGAACATCAGTATGACTATTCTCCGCTCGACGAAGGCTGCGAGTGCCCAACGTGTCTTAATCACACACGCGCCTATATTCACCACCTCTTCCGCACGCGCGAAATCCTTGGACCGATTTTAGCAAGCATGCACAACATCTACTTTTTAACGAACCTGTGTAAAAATATCCGCGAAGCGATTTTAAATGGTGAGTTTGAGCAGTTTAGGGATAAGTTCCTCGCGACATATAAAAACTAGGCACATTTTGTTATAGTGTTTTGATGGCTGGAGGTTTTACACTCAAATCCGAATACAAACCGGCAGGCGACCAGCCCAAGGCTATAGAGAGTTTGATGAAAGGCTTGAAAGATAGCAAACGAGACCAGACACTGCTTGGTGTTACTGGCTCGGGTAAGACATTTACGATTGCGAACGTTATTGAAAAAGTGGGGAAGCCCACGCTTGTTATTGCGCACAACAAAACACTTGCGGCTCAGTTGGCGCAGGAGTATCGCGAATTTTTTCCTAACAACTCAGTGCAGTATTTTGTTTCTTATTACGACTACTACCAGCCCGAAGCATACATTCCACACTCGCGACACATATATAGAGAAAGAAGCACAAATAAACGAAGAAATCGACAGGTTGCGCCACGCGTCTACTCAAGCGCTACTTTCGCGCAGTGATGTAATTATTGTGGCGTCGGTGTCCTGCATCTACGCGCTTGGCTCACCTGAGGAGTATCGCAAAGTACATTTGGAACTCGCACCGGGGTTGAAGAAGAATCGTTCGGAACTTGTGCGCGAACTTATTTCTATATATTTCGAACGCACAACGGCAGACCTGACACCAGGTAAATTTCGTGCACTGGGAAATAGTGTTGAAATTATGCCAACAGGCGAGCGTGTGCTCTATCGTGTCGAATTTTCCGCCTCCGGCGGAGAGAGTGTCATTAGCAAAGTTCGTGTCATAGATGCAATATCGCGCGCTGAACGTGAATCATTAAAATCATTATTCTTATTTCCTGCCAAACACTACGTCACGCCCGAGGACTGAACGTGGCCGCGCAATTGAAGATATTAAATTTGAATTAAAAGAGCGTTAAGTGCGTTGAACGCGCGGGCAAGATGCTTGAGGCAGAGCGTTTGAAGCGCCGCACCAACCACGACATGGCGACTGATCCGCGAGATAGGCGTATGCAAGGTATTGAAAATTATTCGCGCCATTTCGACGGCCGAAAACCCGGCCAAGCCGCCATTTACCTTGCTCGACTATTTCCCGCATAAGGCCGACGGCACGCCAGACTTTCTTAACCGTAATAGATGAAAGCCATGTCACTGTTCCGCAAATTGGCGGCTATGTACGCCGGCGACAGGGCGCGCAAAGAAAATTTGGTTGATTTCGGCTTCCGACTGCCTTCAGCAGTAGACAACCGCCCCTTGCAGTTTGAGGAATTTGAAAAGCGAGTGGGACAGACCATTTACACTACTGCAACGCCGGGCCCATACGAAAAAGAGCATTCTGGCAAAGATGGTGGAGCAAATCATTCGCCCGACCGGCCTCGTCGACCCAGAAATTATAATGCGTCCCGTAACTGTGAACAGAAGGAACGCTTGGCCAAGTGCAGGATTTTTTGGACGAAGCCGAAAAAGTTATCAAACATGGAGGCCGTGTGATGGTAACAACGCTCACCAAAAAAATGGCCGAAGATCTTGTCCGAGTATTTAAAAGAGCGAAAATTTAAAGCCGCGTACTATCCACAGCGAAGTTCAAACATTCGATCGTATTACAATGCTGACCGACTTCCGCAAAGGTGTGTACGATGTGCTTGTGGGTGTTAACCTTACTCCGCGAAGGCCTCGACTTGCCGGAGGTAGAGCTAGTGGCAATTCTGGACGCCGACAAAGAGGGTTTCTTGCGCTCTGAAACGTCACTTATACAAACAATTGGCCGCGCCGCACGTAACGTCGAGGGCCGCGTCATAATCTATGCCGACAATATGACAACTCTTTAGAAAAGGCGATAGGCGAGACCAACCGCCGCCGCGCAGTGCAGCTTGCGTACAATAAAAAACACGGCATTACGCCAATGAGCATCAAAAAAGCGATCACAGACATCACCGAGCAGCTCCGCAGCGAGCATGGCAAAGCTATTGGCACCTGCTTGATATAGACAGAGAGCTTATACAAACAGAATCCGCGCCGCTTTATTGCCGAAAAAAAGAGGGAAATGGCCGAAGCAGTCAAAGAGCTTGATTTCGAAACTGCCGCAATCCTTCGCGACGAAATCTTGCCGCGCTTTCTAGGAGAAAGCAGCCGTAAGAAGAAAACACTTCACTATGTTTATGCAGGTACATAACTAAGCTCTGTCACCACCCCTTATGGGATTACCCTGGGGATGTTCAGCGTCTATATGGAAGATAAAATCACAATAAAAGGAGCAAAAACTCACAATCTCAAGAATATTTCGCTCAGTATTCCGCGCAATAAGATGGTTGTGTTTACTGGGCTTTCCGGAGCGGGAAGTCGTCTTTGGCATTCGATACTATTTTTGCCGAAGGCCAGCGCCGCTATATTGAATCACTCTCCGCATACGCGCGCCAGTTTTTGCGCCAGATGCAAAAGCCCGATGTCGAAGAGATCACCGGCCTTAGCCCGCAATTTCTATCGACCAAAAATCGCGCTCCAACAACCCGCGCTCAACCGTGGCAACGATTACTGAAATTTATGACTACATGCGCATTTTGTTTGCGCGCGTAGGCAAGCCGCACTGCCTTGTCTGCGGCCGCGAAATTAAAAAACATTCCAACGAGGAGATAATCCACAGTATTGTTGAAGGCGTTACAAAAACTGCACCTAAAAAAACTCGCAAGGTGATGGGCGTCGATATCAACGAAGATACGGTCAAGATTTTTGCGCCGGTCGTTGTGGGCCGCAAAGGGGAGTACTACCAGCTGTTGTACGATATGCTCGGCAAGGGATATGAGCGTGCAAAAGTGGATGGCCAGTTAAAAAGCCTTCGCGAGCAGATTATTTTGGCAAAACACAAAAAGCACGATATCTCGATTTTGGTCGATGAAATTTTAGTGGCCGAATTTACCCGCTGCAAAAGCCGCAGCACTTGAGCGCCTTGTCGAAGCGGTTGGAGCGCGCACTTGAAGAAGCCGATGGGCTGGTTGAGATAGAGGATGCAAACGGCACGCGTCTCGTTTCGGCAAAGTTTATGTGCCCCTACGATGGCTTTTCATTCCCCGAGGTCGAACCTCGCCTTTTCTCGTTTAACTCGCCGTACGGTGCGTGCCCGGCCTGCAACGGCTTGGGCACAAAGCATTTTTTTAGCGATGAGCCGTGCCCTGTCTGCCATGGCGCACGCCTGCGCCCCGAAGCCTTGAATGTATGGCTCGGAGAGAAAACAAATATTGTTGATCTCACCAAATCTTTCTATTTCAAGGCGCATACGATTTTTTTATCGAGCTTGAGTTAAGCAAAAAAGATCAGGAAATTTCCAAAACAGTCATTAAAGAAATTTCTGCGCGGCTTGAAGTTTATGCTCGATGTGGGCTTCGATTACCTGACGCTCGAGCGTCGCGCCAACACGCTTTCAGGCGGCGAGGCACAGCGTATCCGCCTGGCCTCGCAGCTTGGCTCGGGCCTCGTGGGTGCGCTATACGTACTCGATGAGCCGACCATTGGTCTGCATCAGCGCGACAACGAACGCCTTATTAAAACGCTTGTTGAACTTGCGTGATTTGGGCAACACGATAATTGTTGTTGAGCACGACGAAGACACTATTTATGCGGGTGACTATTTGGTGGACATCGGCCCGGGTGCTGGCGTCCATGGCGGCAATATCGTTGTTGCGGATGAATTGGAAAAACTGCTTACTGCAAAAAAAAATGACAGCGGCTCAGTCACGCTTGCATACTTGCGTGGCGAAAAGGAAATTCCTGTGCCCGAAGAGCGCCGCGAAAAAGACAAGGGCAAGATAGAAATAAAAGGCGGCAAGGCATTTAACATCAAAAATCTTTCAGCTGAAATCCCGCTTGGGAAAATGGTTTCCATCACCGGCGTTTCGGGTTCGGGCAAATCAACATTCTTGTATGAAATTTTATACGAAAATTTGCGTGCACGTTTCGACAAGCGATATCGCACCAACAAACTATTTAACGTGCATCATTTGAAGGCACTGAACATTTGTCGCGTGCAATTTTAATCGACCAAAGCGCCGATCGGCCGCACGCCACGTTCGAACCCTGCAACGTACACAGGCTCATTTACCTTTATTCGTGATCTGTTTGCCGTCAACATCGAGAAGCTCGCGCACGCGGATGGAAGGCAACCGCTTTTCGTTTAACGTACAAACGGCAAAGGGCGGCGGGCGCTGCGAAGCGTGCGAAGGCAACGGCACTATAGCTGTGGAAATGCACTTCTTGCCGACGGTATATGTGACATGTGATGTCTGCAATGGAAAGCGTTTTATGAAAGAAACGCTTGAGGTTAAATATAAAAAGAAGAGCATCTACGATGTGCTTGAAATGACGGTTGAAGAAGCACTCGATTTCTTTAACGATATACCTGCAATTTATGATCGCCTCAAAACTTTGGGCGAAGTGGGGCTCAACTATTTAAAGCTTGGCCAGAGCGCAACAACCCTTTCGGGTGGTGAAGCGCAGCGAGTAAAAATCTCTGCCGAGCTCTATCGTCCGCATCTGCAAAAAACTATGTACTTGCTGGATGAGCCAACTGTCGGGCTGCACTACGAAGACGTGCAGAAACTTATCGATATTTTGAACCGCTTGGTACAGGCAGGGAACTCAGTTGTCTTGATCGAGCACAATATGGATATTATTAAATCATCCGACTATCTTTTGGACTTCGGCCCCGAAGGCGGTGTTGGCGGTGGGAACTTGGTCGCAAAGGGCACGCCTGAAGATGTCGCTAACAACAAAAACTCCCACACCGGCAAATACTTGAAGCGCGTGCTCAAAGGGCGATAAGCTACGGATATGAACTTGGCGGATTTCCAAAAGAGGAAGAAGAACATTCCCGATGGGCCAGGAGTGTATTTCTTTTTGGGAAAAAATAAAGAAGTTCTGTATATAGGGAAGGCGACGTCACTGCGTAGCCGTGTGCGAAGTTATTTTTCTTCTGATTTGGGAAAAGCCCGCGGCCCAGTGATTACTGGGATGGTTGAAAAAGCTGTCTCGATTGATTGGTGCGAGACCGACTCAGTACTCGAAGCTTTGCTTTTGGAAGCGAATCTTATTAAGACCCATAAACCCAAACACAACACCGACCTCAAAGACGATAAAAGTTTTAATTACGTCTCAATCACCAAAGAAGATTTCCCCGCAGTACTTTTAATCCGCGGGAGAGAACTGGCGCAACGCGACCCAGGTGATTTTTTGCATGTGTTTGGGCCATTTCCGCACGGCCTCCAGCTCAAAGACGCAATGAAAATTATTCGCAAAATCTTCTCGTACCGCGACACATGTATTCCAAACTCTGGAAAACCTTGCTTCAATCGCCATATTGGTTTGTGTCCGGGTGTATGCACGGGCGAAATTTCAAAAACTGATTACAGAAAGATAGTTCGGCGCATCACGTTGCTTTTTCAAGGTAAAAAAACGGTGCTTCTAAAAAGTTTGGAGCGCGACATGAAAGCAGCTGCAAAAAAAGAAGAGTTTGAAGAAGCGGCGCGTTTGCGTGGGCAAGTGTTTGCCCTCAATCACATCCAGGACGTTTCTCTTATTAAAGACGAATACCGCGGTCAGCCAAGCCAGGTTGGCAACACCCGCATTGAGGCATATGATATTGCCCACATGTCGGGTAAGGCGGTCGTCGGCGTAATGGTTGTTATTGAAGACGGCGCGCCGCATAAAGACCAGTATCGGAAATTTAAAATAAAAACAGCTAAGGGTGGGGATGACGCAGGGTCCTTGCGCGAAGTGCTCTCGCGTCGGTTGGGCCATGACGAGTGGCCGCTGCCTCGTGTCATTGCCGTGGACGGCAGCACGGCACAAATGAACGCTGCAAAAAAAGTATTGGAAGAGTTTTCAATAAATATTCCGGTGATAGGCGTCGTCAAAGATGAAAAACACCGCCCGCGCTCCATCCAAGGCGACAAGGTTGTCATCGCCGGTCGTGAACGTGATATTCTGCTCGCCAATGCCGAAGCCCATCGCTTTGCAATCACGTATCACAAAAAACTCCGTAACCCGTTGCGCGGTTTGTAGGTTAGAATATATACATGCGAACAGTTGTTGGAGTACTCCGTGGCGGGCCATCGAGCGAATACGAAGTGTCGCTCAAGAGCGGTGCCACGGTGCTTGAAGCATTTGATAAAGAAAAATACGAGGCACGTGATATTTTTATCTCACGTGATGGCCAGTGGCACGTACACGGCACGCCTGTGTTGCCCGAGCGTGCACTGCGAGGCGTGGATGTCGCGTTTAATGTTATCCATGGCGAATATGGCGAAGACGGCCAACTGCAACGAATATTAGATGCTGTTGGTGTGCCATACACCGGCTCGGACGCATTTGCTTCAGCACTCGCGTTTAACAAACAACGCACGAAAGATATTGTCTCAAAACTTGGGATACAAGTTGCGCACGGAATTGTCTTAGATAAAGAAAACGAATCAGGTGCCGATTTAGAGCAGACAGCACTTTCTATCTTTCGCAGCTTCCCACACCCGGCAATAGTGAAGCCTGCTATTGGCGGCTCATCTGTCGGTGCTTCTATTGTTCACAACTTCCACGCGCTTGAACCTGCGTTGCATAAGGCGTTTACTATTTCCCCAAAAATTCTTATTGAAGAATATATTAATGGTAAAGAAGCTACTGTTGGGGTGATAGATAACTTCCGTGGAGAAAAAACATATGCATTGATGCCCATAGAAATCATCCCACCTAAAAAGCACGGCTTCTTTTCGTACGATGCAAAATACAGCGGCGAAACAATAGAACGCGTGCCGGGGAATTTTACCCCAGAAGAAAAGGAGGAGTTGATGATGCAGGCAAAAATCGTGCACGAAGGCATGGGGCTTTCGCACTACTCGCGTTCCGACTTTATTGTCAGCAAACGTGGTATTTATTTTTTGGAGGTAAATAACGCGGCGGGCGTAGGTATGACAAAAGAGTCATTGTTCCCCAAAGCAATTGAGGCTGTTGGCTCAAAACTTTCCGACTTTCTCGGGCACGTGGTTGAACTTGCGAGACAGGGTAGAAAAAGGTATTCTGCCGCAGAGCAATCATGAGTAAATTAAGCGAGAAAAAGTGTATCCCGTGCGAAGGGGATATCATGCCGATGAGCAAAAAAGAGGCCGAGACCATGATGCCAGAGATCAACGACTGGTCGCTCGTCGACGAAGGGCGCATGATTGCAAAAGGCTTTATGTTTCCAAACTTCAAGAAAACAATGGAGTTTGTAAACAAAGTTGCCGATATCGCCGAAGAGCAAGGACATCATCCGGACCTCACTGTTTCGTACGGCAATGTTGGGGTAGAATTGATGACGCACGCAATTGAAGGGTTGTCGGAAAACGATTTCATTCTTGCAGCCAAAATCGATGAGTTGAAACTTTAGAATAAATTCATCTGTCTAAATGCTATACTTGAAGCATGGAAAAGAAATACAGCGAAGGCGAATTTCAAGAACTGGTATTGGACCAATTTAAATCGGTACATACAGAGTTAAAGATAATAAAGACTGATATTGGTGAAATGAAGGACGTGCTTTATCCGCTTGCGAAGGCCTTTGATATAGACTCCGAAAAACTTATAGACCACAACAAACGGATAGTTCGTGTTGAAAAACACTTAGGGTTTAAAAGCGCATAAAGTCTAGCCTTTCTCTTTTAGATATCGTATTATGGTCTCGCGGGCCCTTTCAGCCAGAGGCTGATCCGCCTTTGGCGGAAGCTCATAAAATTTGGTAGAGCGCGATGCACTACGTATACGTACTCAAAAGCGAACGTAACGATAAAAGATACGTTGGCTACACAGGAAAGACCCCAGAGGTTCGTCTAATCGAACACAACCGAGGTTCGAGTTCTTACACAAGCAGAAATATTCCTTTTAAACTTCTGTATAGTGAAAGTTTTGAAAACAAAACTGAAGCATTGCAAAAAGAGAAGTTTTTAAAGTCTGGTCAGGGAAGGAAGTTTCTTGATACAATCATAAACGAGGGCCCTTAGCTCATTTGGTAGAGCGCCTCATTTGCAATGAGGAGGCGACCGGTTCGATCCCGGTAGGGTCCACCAAGCGCAAACAATCTCCCCGACGGGAGATTTTTGCTTTGGTGGAAGGCACAGCGATGTTTTGCACTGGCAAATGCTGGCTGTAAAATCGTCGACCACGCCAACGATATTATCCATCGGGTGGTCTGTGCGTCGGCGCCGATGGAGATTGACCTTGCAGTTCGCTCGGTCGAGGATCTCTGCCTTTTTCGACGGTGCCGATTTCCAGACTATCTGTGCTCGCGCTCTCAAGCAGGGTTTGGAACTCTGTCCTGCAGAGGTGGGACCAGCCTTGCGTCTTGCTTACGACGGCCCTGGTGAAGGTGCACATGATTCTCCGTTAGTCATCGCCATGGCCGGACGTGGGACCCTTGCAGCTGCAAGTGACGAACGTTTTATTTTTTCGTTGGCCCGCGACGATCAGTCCAAGTGGCTAAGTTGCGTTGATGGCAGCCCTCAACATTATTGGGAACCTCAAAATTGGGCTAACGTCCTTTGCTTTGTCTTCGTGAAGCCTCGGAAGTAATACCCAGGCTTCACATCAATTTCGACCTCGCGTCCCAACGTGAGGTCTTTCTTTTTCCAAAAGTTTAATACCCCTATGGTGTACCTTATGATTAGATATTTCTATACACCGCCAAGCGCTTTCCAATCTAGATACTATGCGTTTTTATAGATGATAGAATTACAGTATGAATCTAGAAGAATCTAAAAGAGAAGCACCTAAACAAGCTTTTAATACCGAAGCATTTGAGGCAGAGGTAACTATATTAAAAAAAGAGATAGCAGAGAGATACGCAGCTATGGGTACATTAGATCAAATAGGAACTGATTTTGAAGATGGGTTTGCCACACTTAAAGAAGTCGAAACTCTGGTAGAAAAACTAGGAAAATTTATTGGAGATAAGGCCGCTGAAGAATATTTTAACCAAGAAGTTGTCGGGAGCCCTCTAAAAAATGGGCAAGAAATAATAGAAACTAAAGAAAAAGGCCTACAATAAAAGAGTTCAAATTTTATGCTACCATTTCTGAATCGGAACCTTTTTCGGGGTGTTGTATAGTGGTATTACATACGCTTCGGGTGCGTAAAACCCGAGTTCGATTCTCGGCACCCCGACAAAGTTTCTGAAAGTAGCACAATTTTCATACTATACTTACCCCCAGATTTGTCCTTGGGGAGATGCACATGCGCCGGATTCTTCTCGCGCTACTTGTCTTTATAATTTTACTTTTACTTACAGGGTGCCCAGATTTCTATCGAGTACCTGGATGCCCTGTATATTTTCTTGGAATACACGTCGCTGATCGGGATTACTTGAACTGCACTCCCGGCCACAGACCTCCTCGCTGATGTACGTCGAAGGAGGGCTTTATTTTTTAACTGTTGTAGAAATGCTTCCACTCAATGCTGAAAGGGAAGTAAGGGTTGCTTCAAGATGCGACGTAATAGCAGAGTCACTTGGAAGCGTTGCAACAACAGTTGCTATATGCGTTTCGAAATTTTGTGTGACTTGAAGTGCATCTGCCGTGTCATCTTGTGCAACTAATGTTTGAATATTTTTAATCACAAGAGAGGTGTCTATATCAAACACGTTTATAAGCTGGACTTCCAGGGTTGATGTGAGCGTATTGTTTTGAAACAATGCTTGGAGTTCGCCCAAACGGTTCTCGGCTATATCTTCTGAAGATTCTGCTTTTTGGTTATTTGTAAACGCAAGCAATGTACCTATTTTTTCTGTTACATCTATTTTAAACAGATATAAAGCGTTACCTGGAAGTGCATTAAGCGAAGCGCTGGTAAGAATACCCGCCAGAGATGCAATAAGAAGGAGAGAGATAATGATTTTTGACATACGAAAGTTACCTTTTCTCTAAACTACCCTTATGCTATCATGTAAAATAACGGTATGAACACAGGTTTGCACATAGCTCTGTCGGCAGAGCGGTTGGGGAGCTTTTTTGGTTTACCCATTACCAACACACTTCTTTCTGCGTGGGTTGTTATGGCGATACTCATCATACTTGCGGTTATTGTCGGCAGAAACCCAAAACTTATTCCGGGTAAAGTGCAAACTGCATTTGAGACACTGTTTGAATTTGTGTTGGATTACATGGAGCAGACTCTTGGAAGCCGCCAACTTGCCCTACGGTTCTTCCCTCTTATATTGACTATCTTTTTGTTTATTTTTACATCGAACATGCTGGATTACTTCCCATTGTTTGGAAGTATAGGCATCTACCAAAACGGAGTATTGGTGCCGCTCCTTCGTCCCGTTAACACTGATTTAAATGTCACATTGGCGCTCGCAATTATAGTGTTTCTCGTCATTGAGATATCCGGCATACTGGCGCTCGGCTTCTTGAAATACGCGTCCAAATTTGTTAACTTGAGAACAGGCGCAATGGGGCTCGTAGTTGGCCTTCTGGAAATTATCGGCAATCTCGCGCGCCTCGTCTCGTTCTCGTTCCGTCTTTTTGGAAATATTTTTGCCGGCGAAGTGCTTATCGCCGTCATCTCTTCCTTCTTGCCGTATCTCCTCCCGGTGCCGCTGATGCTGTTTGAGACCTTTGTGGGCCTCCTGCAGGCGGCAATATTTGCGCTCCTCACCTTGGTGTTTATCAAGTTGGCAATAATGGAGCCGCACGGGGAAGAGGCGCCATTCACATTAGTTATTAATTAGTAGTAGGAATATGGATATAGATTCAGCAAAAATAATCGCGTTCGCAATTGTAGTAGGCCTCGGCGTTATCGGTCCTGGTATCGGTCTTGGCATCTTGGTCAGCAAGGCGCTTGAAGCTATTGGCCGCAACCCTGAAGCATCAAGCACTATCCAGACAACGATGTTTATCGGTATCGCCGTTACGGAAGCGTTGGCAATCTTTGCTCTCGTGGTTGGTTTCATAATCAAGTTTACTTGATTCATAGATAGAAAGTTTACTCGAGCTAAATTGTAATAAATAAATAATGGGACAAGTTTTTGCGGCATTCGGCGTTGATTGGAGGCTTCTCCTGATCAACTTAATTAACTTCGGCATTTTGTTGCTGGCGTTGTGGTATTTCCTCTACGCTCCGCTGATGAAGATGCTGGAAAGCCGTCGCGAAAAAATTGCCCAAGGCGTTGTTGATGCCGAAAACGCAAACGCACGCCTCAACGAAATTGAAGGCGCTCGCGCTGGAATGCTTTCGGATGCGGGCAAAGAGGCGGACAAGTTAGTAGCTGATGCGCGCAGTACTGCAAACACGAAGGGAAAAGAAATTGTTACTTCAGCCGAAACTGCCGCATCCAATGTGTTGAAGAGCGCAGAGGCCCAGGCAAATGAAATGAAGGCGCAGGCAATTGCCGAAAGCAAGCAGGAGGTCGCAAAGCTCATCGTGCTTGGTATGGACGCTCTAGCGAAGCAAAAATAAAATGAACACCGCTTCCTATTACGCACGTGCACTATTTGCGCTTATAGAAGAGAGTCCCCGCAAGGCGGCGACCTATCTGCATAATTTAGATGGAGTGCTCAAAACGAGAGGGCATCAAAAACTTCTTCCTAAAATCTTTAGCGAATATCAAAAGCTGCAGATCACAAAAGAACGAACAGAACGCCATAAGGAAATAACACCAGAGCAAGAGAGAACGCGGGTACTGCTGGAGCTCTACAGGAAACTAACTGCAAGCCGCGCCTAAATTATATGAACAACTTCATCGAACAATTTAAAAAAGAAATAGAAAACTTCCAGCCAACGGCACGCTCGGCAAATTCGGGCGTGGTTATCCGTGTCGGCGACGGCGTGGCGGAGGTGGAGGGGCTGCCGAACGCGGTGATGTCGGAAATGGTCCGTTTTAATACTGCTGGTAAAAAATCTCTCGAAAAGGCAATTGAGGCGCCTGAAGTGTACGGCCTCGTGCTTAACCTCGAGGAAGAGTCGGTTCGCGTCATTATTTTAGGTGATGCCAACCTTATCTCTGAAGGAATGAGTGTCGAATCAACAGGTGCAGTACTTTCTATCCCTGTTGGCGATGAACTTCTCGGCCGTGTTGTCTCGCCGCTTGGCGAAGCTGTTGACGGATTAGGTGAAATAAAAACTGCGCAGCGCAACTCTATCGAGCGCGAGGCATATGGCGTGATGGACCGCCAGAGCGTTAACCAGCCATTACACACCGGTATCAAGGCCATCGACTCAATGATCCCGATAGGTCGCGGACAGCGCGAGCTTATCATCGGCGACCGCTACACCGGTAAAACAACTGTTGCTATCGATACAATTTTGAATCAGAAAGTCCGAGGCAAAAGAAACTCGCCCGATCTGTATCTACGTTTCTATCGGCCAAAAAGAATCTAAGACCGCGCGCTTGGTACAGATGTTGCGCGAGCGCGGCGCACTCGAATACACCATTGTTGTTGACGCAGGTGCGTCGGCACCGGCAGCGCTCCAGTACTTGGCACCATTTGCGGGCGCTGCTATTGGCGAGTACTTCATGGACAAAGGTCAGGATGCACTGATTATCTATGATGACCTTTCAAAACACGCCGTTGCATACCGTGAACTTTCACTCTTGCTCCGCCGCCCACCGGGCCGCGAGGCATATCCAGGCGACGTCTTCTACCTGCACTCACGTTTGCTCGAGCGCGCAGCAAAACTCTCAAAAGAAAAAGGTGGCGGTTCATTGACCGCACTTCCAATTATCGAAACGCAGGAAGGCGACGTTTCTGGATACATCCCAACAAACGTTATTTCTATTACTGACGGCCAGATCTTCCTCGAAACTGAATTGTTCAACAAGGGTATGCGACCAGCTATCAACGCAGGCATTTCCGTGTCGCGCGTCGGTTCATCCGCACAGACAAAGGCAATGAAGAAGGTGTCGGGCCGCATCAAGCTTGAGCTTGCACAGTTCCGCGAACTTGAGGCCTTTATGCAATTTTCGCAGGACTTGGATGCTGACACCAAGCGCCGCATCGATGCCGGCCAGCGCATGATGGCGATTTTGCGTCAGAAGAACAGCGCCCCGATACCGTTCGAGCGCCAGGCAGTTATCATCTATGTCGCGGTCAATGGTTATCTTGGTAAAACTCCGGTTGGCCGTGTACCAGAATTTGAAGAGAAATTTTTCTCATTCCTTGATTCGAATGCAAAGAACTTGCTTCCAAGCATCGAGAAGGCGCGTGAGATTACTGCAGAACACGAAGAACAATTGAAGACAGCTTTTTCGAAGTTTGAAGAATCGCACAAAGATCTCTTCACGGCTGAGTAGGGAGAGTAAAAATCAAAAATGGCAGGGCTTAAACAAATAAAATCACAAATCCGCTCGTACGAAAAAACCCAGACCGTCACCAAAGCGATGGAGGCGGTTTCGGCTGCGAAAATGCGCAAAGCTCAAGTCCAAGCACTGGGTGGCAGGCCGTATGCGCAAGCTGCAGTTTCTATCTTGGCGCGCGTTGCAGGAACAAGGGATGGCTCGATAATGCTAAAGCCTGCGCAAAGCCTCTCGACCGCGCTTTCGCACGGCGAGGCCGGCTCTGCTTCGGCATCACGAGCTTTATATGTAGTTATAACTAGCGACAAGGGCCTGGCGGGAGCTCTGAATAGTTCGGTTCTGCGTGCTGTAATGGCGGATATTAAATTACAGAATCTTTCTGTAGAAGATGTTTCTATTATTGCGATAGGAAAGAAGGCGAACGATTTTTTCACCTCACGCGGATTTAAAGTAGAAGCATTCCATCAAAACAATGACAAGGTCTCGGCAGATATGATCGAAGAAATCGTTCGCGAAGCTGCAAACCGTTTTAGTATGGGAGAAGTTGGCGTAGTAAAAGTAGCGTTCCAGAACTTTATTTCAACGCTTGAACAAAAGCCGGCACTCTACACAATGTTTCCGCTATCTCTTGAAGAATTCTCAAAAGTTGTTGATGGCATTACGCCGTCCCGTGGCACATTTGCAGCAAGAAAAAGAGCCTATTGTTTCTCCGGCAAGCTACAGCGTCGAACCATCTGACGGTGTGGTACTGCGGGCCTTAATGCCAAAGCTGGCAGCGATATTCGTATACCATGCGCTGCTCGAGTCACAAGCGTCGGAGCACTCGGCGCGCATGGTGTCGATGAAGTCGGCGTCGGACAAGGCAGGCGAGATGGAGCACGGGCTGACATTAAAGTTTAACAAAGCACGGCAGGCAGCGATTACACGCGAAGTGTCAGAAATTATTGGGGGCATGGAAGCAATGACGAATTAAAATTAACTTTATTTATATGAACACAGGAACAATCAAGCAGGTAATCGGTCCGGTCGTCGACGTCTATTTTGAGGGCGACATTCCGGCAATTCGCAACGCACTTCGTACGAAGGTTGGCGAGCGCGAGATCACGCTCGAAGTCGCGCAGCATGTTGGCCTTGGCCGCGTACGCTGCATCGCGCTGCAAGACACCTCCGGCCTTGCTCGCGAAGGAGAAGTTACTGACACCGGCGCTGCAGTCTCCGTTCCTGTGGGAGAAAAGGTCCTCGGCCGCCTCTTTAACGTCATTGGCGAGCCTATCGACGGCAAGGGTGCCGTTACAGGTGCGCCGCTTTCATCTATCCACCGCGACGCTCCTGCCTTTTAACGAGCAGCAGACAAAAGCAGAAGTATTTGAAACGGGTATTAAATCTATCGACCTTTTGGCGCCATTTATCCGCGGCGGTAAGGTCGGCCTCTTCGGCGGCGCCGGCGTGGGCAAAACAGTGCTGATGCAGGAACTGATCCACAACATTGCATCAGAGCACGGCGGCTACTCGGTGTTTGCCGGCGTTGGCGAGCGCGTGCGCGAAGGCAACGACCTCTATCACGAAATGACAGAGTCGGGCGTTATCGACAAAATGGCGCTCGTCTTCGGGCAAATGAACGAAGTGCCCGGTGCACGCGCACGTGTTGCGCTCTCGGGCCTCACCATGGCCGAATACTTCCGCGACGAAATGGGCAAGGACGTGCTCTTCTTTATGGACAACGTCTTCCGCTTCGTGCAGGCAGGTTCCGAAGTATCGTCACTGCTTGGCCGCGTGCCGTCGGCAGTGGGCTACCAGCCAACCTTGGCCGAAGAAATGGGCCAGCTTCAAGAGCGCATCACCTCAACTAAAAAAGGTTCAATCACTTCAGTGCAGGCAATTTACGTGCCAGCCGACGACCTTACCGACCCGGCACCGGCAACAACCTTTGCCCACCTCGACTCAACTATTGTGCTTGACCCGCGAGCCTCGCATCACTCGGTATCTTCCCGGCTGTCGACCCGCTTGAATCATCACTCCACTGCTCTCGACCCGGATATCGTCGGCGAAGAGCACTACCGACATCGCACTTGAAACAAAGCAGTGTGCTTCAGCGTTACAAAGACCTGCAGGACATCATCGCAATCCTCGGTATCGAAGAACTTTCCGACGAAGACAAGCAGATTGTATATCGCGCGCGCAAAATACAGCGCTTCCTTTCCCAGCCGGTGCACGTTGCAGAAGTCTTTTCCGGCATCAAGGGCGTGTATGTGCCGGTTGCTGAGACCATCCGCTCATTCAAGGAAATTCTCGAAGGCAAACATGACGAGAAGAACGAGAACGACTTCTACATGAAGGGCGGCATTGACACCGTAGGTAAATAAAAATGAAATTAGTTATAGCAAAAATAGATCAGAATCTCTTTGATGGAGATGCTATCTCAGTAACTGTCCCCGGTGCGGAAGGGGAGATGACCGTGTTGGCCAACATGAGCCTCTTATCACAACCCTAAAAGCCGGCACTATCATCGTGCGCCAGCTTGTTGATGTAGAACCTCTCCAATTTCCAATCAACGGTGGCATGCTTGAAGTCCGTCACGACGGCGCAACTATACTTTTATAAAAAGAAAACGCCCACTAGGAGATTCTAGAAGGACGTTTATTACGGCGGTGAAAGAATTCTGGCATGCATAAACATGTACATGCCAATAGCAATAAAGGCGAGGCCACCGAACGCAGGAAGCTTTGCATACTTATCGCTGAGCACCAAAATGCCCAGCAAGCACGCAATTATTGGAGACATGCCGACGATGGGTGATACTTCGGTGATTTTTGCCAGCTTGAGTGCCATGTTCATGCTCAAATAGCCGCTGCTTGAGCATGCAGCACAGAGAATCATGCACAGAATCCCCAGCCAGTTTCCGAATTCCACTGGCACTTTCCCCACGATCGTTGTGTTTGAGACGACCATCGAGGTCATGAGGCCAGCAACAACATAGCTAAGCTGTAGCGCTGTAGCCGAGGTACCGTTAATGCTTGCAAGTTTGGAAAAGAACAAGCCGAACCCATAGATAGAGGCAGAAAAGATAGCCAGTTTCAGCCACGGAGCGAGAACCATTTGAAATCTCCCTAAAGCTAATCCGAAATTAAATTACAGTATTTAAATATTTTGTCAAGTAATGTGGAGATTTTAAGCTTTTTTAGTTATCCACTTTTTTGCATTCTCGATAATCTCTGCTATAACAAAAATAGCGTAGCGTTCTATCCGTGTAGTAAAAATAGAAGAAGGAGATTAGTGTGTTCTGACATACGTGCTTATCCGCGGCGATGTGCCCGCGAACTCTGTGAGAATCCAAGGGGACGCAACGAAGCCCTTGGCATAAAGAGGTACGAGTACAAGGATCAGCTTTTTTGTAGCCCTGCATGCCTTGCGGGATATAAAAAAGCTAATCCACCGTCCATCCCCGCGAGGATGTGGGGAGCATTCTCTTACTGGTTCGTCAACAACTGGCTTTCTCGAAAGGTGGCAAAGGCTACACGCCAACCCAAGAAATTTCCAAAGGCGAAACCCAAGTTTGAAGACTCTTTCGCCGATTGAGGCCCTAACAGCGCTCGTGGTTTTATACTGCGGGCGCTTTTTCTTATGCTAGAATTTTTACATGATCTTTGCAGCGTCTCTTTCTATCATCAACTTGATTTTGTACTGCGTACAGCAACTGGGCGTCACGCTTGGTGTTGGTGCGGAAACAGTTTTACTTGTTGCATACCTGCAGTCGATGCGCGATGGCGTTGTGGACGACAAGGAAAAAGGCTTTGCGCGTGCGGTACGGCACGTAATGGACTTCGGGCTCTTTTTTATTATTATTTCGGGCATCGGTGTTGTTGCCAGCAGCTATCTTTCTGGCCAACAGGAACTTTTTTCGACCATCTTTCTCTTTAAGTGGAGTTTGATAGGAATTGTTCTATTTATGTCTCTAGCCAATCGCGGCAGTTCACTTACTGCTGGTTTATTGCAGGGGCTTTCCGCTGGTACATGGTACGCACTTTTTGTTGTGCATATTTTAGCGCCTCAAGCATCGTGGCTCGAACTCGGGGCATTTTATGCAGTATGGCTTGGTGGATTCTCGTTATGTTGGACACTTATCGTATTTGCATTGCGAGGGAAGCCAGGAATAAGGGGATCTCTCACGCCACCTCCTGTTTCAAAAGCAGTATTACAACCTGCTGTTGTTATTACTGCAAATAAAGTTATGCCACCACCGCATGTGGTACCTCCGCCTCCTCCACCAGCGCAAAAAATGCCGCCGCCAATTCCTCCTGCACCCATAGTAGTAAAACCTATACCTGCAGTAGTTGCGGCTCCCGTGCCGTTTCCAGTTCCACCACCTCCTCCTGCAAAACCAATAATTCAACCTCCTCCACCCCCTCTGCCAAAAGTAATACTTCCTATGCCTCCAGTACCTGTTATTAAAATTCAGTCGCCCGATGTTCCAATACCCCCAGTACCACCATCGGCTCCGCCTCCGGCTGAAGTCAAAACAGGTCCTCTTATTGGCCTGCATGTGATGCCTCGTACATTAGAAGAGGTTCAGCAACGCAGGGCAACTCTCGGATAGATATAGATATGTATTTTTTTGCCGACCATACAAAAAAGAAAATAGTTATTTTACTTGGCCACCCCGACACGTCGAACACAATTTCGGGAGAACTCGCATTGCTGTACGAATCATCTGCAAAAAAAGCAGGCCATGAAGTGCGGCGATTTAATATTGGCGAAATGAACTTCGACCCTATTTTGCACAAAGGGTATAAAGTTATCCAGCCCCTCGAGCCAGACCTACAAATACTCCAAGATGCCATCAAATGGGCAAACCACTTTGTTGTTATCTATCCAAACTGGTGGTGCACAATGCCAGCCTTACTTAAAGGCCTGTTCGACCGAATGTGGATGCCGGGGTTTTGTTTCCATATGAAAAAAACTCCGGAAGGGAAGCCTCGAATGGGTTGGAATAAATTACTAAAGGGCAGGACAGCACGTGTCATTGTTGTGTCGGGCACCCACCCGCTTCTCATCCGTTTATTTTTTGGCGACTATACCAACGAAATTGGCCGAGGAATTTTATGGTTTGCAGGATTTAAAACACGCATTACAAAACTGGGGCCGTCCGAACATGCACCTGAGTGGAAATTAAATGAGTGGCGCAGGCACGTGCTCCGTTTAGGAAAACTTGGAGAATAAAAAATAAAAGAAATAAAATAGGTAGTAAAATAGCTTTCTTGCAAGCTGAATATTTCGTGGTATCGTAGTGACTGGATGAGGAGTTTCGTGTAGTTTTACGTATAATTTCCAGTTCTAACAAAGGGAGATGTGGGATGCGTTTTAAAAGATTTGCTCGAATGGCTCTTCTCGGCTGTGGGCTTTGTTTGCCCTTGCAGGGGTGCGTCGAAGCACTGAGATTCGCTGGCGATCTTGTTCTTGCGGGGGCACTCGTCACGACTGCGGTGGTGATTGCAAACCAACAGCCCGTGGTTGTGGAAGCGTGTGATGCAGGAGGCTGCCCCTTCTTCGTCGCGGAGCAGCCCGACATCGTCTTCTACTACGCGCCTGGATGTTACCCAGGGGCATGTGCTCCTCTGCGTTACGAAAGGTGGCACGAGGGCATCGGGTTCCCGCACAATGCACGATACTTCGCCGGAGGCCATCTGGTCGAACATTCTGTATGGCATCAAGCTGCGGGTGGTCGTGGGGCTTCTGGCTCTGCCCAAAGCCGTGCTGCAATCCAGCAACGGACTGCTCAGAGCACTGCACCGCAACAGCAGCAACATGCTCAGCCACAGCACACGCAACAGCAGGCGCCTCAGAAAGCCCCCTGTAGTGGGAAGAATTGCCCTCGGTAAGAGAGCAGTAATCGACAGCGCGTTCCGAAAGGAGCGCGTTTTTCTTTACCAAAATAGCCCAATATGGTATAATACCAAGTGGGAGATACTCTATCTAAATCACTGTTCTTCAACCTCTAGAGGAGGATTCAATGAAGTTACATCTTCTTGCTCTCGCGTTCGTGGGAGTGACAGTAGCCGGGTGTGCCGGACCGCTGGGATGCTTCCCATGCGTGGAGCGCAGGGAAGTGGTCCTGTCAGCTCCGGCGCCTATGCCTGTCCAGCAGGGCGTGGTCTACGAAGAACCAGTCCCCATGGTTCCTGTTGCGGGAGAGTACTACTACCCCGTTGGCTGCGTCTATTTCGGATGCGCTTTCCCGGTGGTGCTCTACAACGGCTATCGGGGCTACTGGTCCGGCGGCGTCTTCATCCGCTACAGGGCCGGCGTCGGTTCCGTCCATTTCCATGAGCGGGGTCGGTGGGTCAGCCCACACGGAGGAGGGGGCCATCGTCGCTAAACGATGATGATCTAAACACAGCCGCATCTTTTCTTCAGGGAAGGATGCGGTTTTCTTTTTCTATTTTTTTTACACTATCTACAGGTGACGATAAAAAAGTTAACAAAAAATAAAAGAAGCCTGATATAATTTCAAGGAAATTTACATGTCGCAAAAGAAAAAAGAACGATCTGTTGGAGGTGAGATTCGCTCTCAAGTACCCGTGCGCGCTACACACAGCGGGAT
>CAWCNA010000007.1:0-26650 GCA_963796795.1 Candidatus Adlerbacteria bacterium
AAGTGGTTCACCGGCGGCGTCGAGCTTCTCCGGCGGTCAATGGCAGAAGGTCGCCCTGTCGCGTGCGTTCATGCGCGAAGAGGCCGACATCCTGATCCTCGACGAGCCCACCGCCGCCCTCGACGCCGAAGCGGAGCATGCCGTCTTCACCCGCTTCCGAGAGCTCGCCCAGGGGCGGACCACGATCGTGATCTCCCACCGCTTTCCGACCGTGCGCATGAGCGATCGCATCCTGTTCCTGGAACATGGCGGCATCGTAGAGAGCGGCACCCACGACGAGCTGCTCGCGGCCAACGGACGCTACGCGCGCTTGTTCCGCCTCCAAGCCGAGGGCTATCTCTAAACGGGAGCCGCCACCCGAGGGTCGCCAACCGCGACGGAGTCCTCCGTGAACCGCGCCAGCGTCCCGCCACGCGCACACGCGGCTTCGTACAGGGCAACGGGAGACACGCTTCGGCCCAAAGCGTACCCGTTCACCACCACCGACAGGTCGCGGTGCAGACGCGGGGCGATGCGATCGACCGCCCACAGGATCGACTCCCAGATCACAGGGATCGGATTACGGAACACCCCGCCGCCAATGAGGGTCAACACGACGTGCGACTTCCCGAGCGCCGCCGCCGCCAGGAGCGTCCCTTCGTACGCCGCTCGCAACAGCCCTCGCACGATGGCGTTCATGTCCACGTCGGCAGGATCGAGCGGCCCATACCCCCCGGCCGCGACGGTTGACGTGAACACCTGGGCTACCGTCTGATTGGGGGCACCCGGCACGGGGCCGTCCCAATCGTGTCCGAAGACGACTTCCACGCCGTCGTGCACCCCCACCCTCAGCTCTTCGAACCGATCCTGCACCAGTCGCGCGAACCGATCGCGCCGCATGATGTTGGCGCCGAGAAGGTAGCCGCTCTGGACGGTCGCCACGTCGGGAGCGCACACGGCGTCGAGCAGGTTGATCTGCTCCCCCGCCGTCCCCTGGACGAATCGCGTACCGTCGGGTCGCGGGGCCGCGTAGTGACGTTGAAGCGTCCCGGGAAACGCCGAGATCGACGCCCGCGGCCCCTGCGTTCCATCGTCGAAATAGTCGAAGACCGGAACGAGCGCGGCGTGCGGCGACTCCAGACAGTTGAACTGCGAAGCGACCTGGAAGAGGGCGCCGTCGCTTGAAGCGCCCCGATGTCCGTCGCCGGACTCGCTCCATCCACGACGTGAAACCGCAAGCGCGCTCCGGTCCCCTCGAGGCGTCGGCCGTCGGCACGACCTCGCAGCTCGCCGAGGGTAGGGACCTCGAAGAACCCGGCGCGGAACATCCCGTCGCTCACCTGGAGGGTGGCGCTCCCCGCGGCTTCGAAACGAAGCGTCGCACCGGGATCCTTCCTGACCTCCGCCTCGGCACGAGCCACGAGCCTCCTGTCGCGGGTCGGTAGGCTCGCCACTCCGTGAAGATGTGCCATCAGCGCCCGTCGCAGCGCGGCGTGGTCAGCGGAATCGAGTCGAGCGAGCGCCCCCAGCATTTGCTCATCGTGGCGCGCGATTCCGTCCTGGCGCAAGGGAGCCGTCGGTGAACGGAAAGCGCGCCGAACGTCCGACGGTTCAGAGAGCCGCGAGCCGGATCGCCAGCTTGTCGAGGCTCTGGCCCCACCCGACGGGCGCACCGCGCGTCGCCGGAGACTCCATGGTGTACGCCTGATGCACGGTGACCCGCGTCTTGCCGTCGGCCTCGACGAACGTCACGGTCGTGACCACAGCGTTGCCGTCGTGGATGTCTCCGGCGGACACGATCCGCTCCGGCACGACGACCTCGCGGTACGTCCCCTCGTACGGGTACATCGTCCCGTCCGGCCCCTTCATCCCCAACGCGAACTTCCCTCCGGCACGGAGGTCCACGGATTCCCCCTTCGAGCGTGAACCCCTTGGGGCCCCACCAATGGGCGAGGTGCTCCAACTTCGTCCACGCCTCGAACACCCTCGCGCGTGGCGCGTCGAACACCCGCGTAAGCCGGAGCTCGCGCGGCTCGTCGGTGACGATTGACGTCGCCCCCCGTTGCTCGTCCCGATCCGACGTATCGCTTCCGCCCGTCGCGTCCCGTCCAGCCATCTCCGTTCTGCGTGCCTATATCCATCTGGCTCGAGATGGTGGCTGCGAATGCCGGTGCGGCAATTGCAGCGAGAGAGAACAGCTACCGCTACTGAGAGACCAAATTGCTTTTTCATACTGTTAATTTGCTAATTAGTAATGACGATTCTTCGTCTCGCACACAGAAGCTGACGGGGGAGTGATGTCTTCATTACCGATCCGTTTTATTCTTAATGCGAAACTCATCTAGTAGATGAAAGAGCGTTTTAGGGTCAGCTTCGAATTTTTTGTTTTGGAATGGAACGAAATATTGAAAGGAGGGGGGGGAGTGGCTTTAGATAGTTAGGGTTTAGTCTTGGGAAGGGTCACATCGTTGTAATTGAAATGGTGAAAGTGTATGTAGAAACGATAATGCCCTACACTAAATTATGTAGGGCCTAAAATGTGAATGGTGTCAGAACACCAGAAGGAACAGATAGTGCAGTCCGTGCAGTGTCCCGATGGAAATAAGGGACAGCGTCACGATGGCGACGGGTGAGAGTACTAAGACCCACCCAATCGTGATGAACATCATAGCTACTCCGTGGATGGAGTATGCGTTTGAATCGGATGTGCCGTTCACGCGCATGTTCCAGGAGATTCTGCCGAGCTGGTACCAAGAAAACCAGCACCAGAGGCAGCAAACCACTCCAACTGTGCAAGCTTCCAAAATTTCCATGACTTCCTCGTCATTTGTTCCTCTACTCACCATAGTAGGGGCGTTGAAATGAAAGGTTGGTGAGACCTAGACAGCTGGGTGCATGATACACCGAAAAATAGCTTGTGTCAAGTTTGTGGACCTGCCGCGAAATTACTGAAATCAGAATGGCAGGGAATTGAGAGCTTTATATGGGCGTGGGTGCTGAAAGACAAGAGGTATTTAGAAACGATAATGCCCCATACCAGATTGTATGGGGCCAAACAAAACAAGAGCTTCAGTCGAAGTAGAAAGTGTTATATCCCAAGAAATTCGACAATCCTTTGCAGGAGAGTCTTCGTGGGCTGAGGTTTCCACCTCGCTCTTTGTTCCTCCAGTTCCTTCATAAAGCTCTTTGCCCACTCATCCGCCCTTTGCTCGTCTTCTTCCGTGGAGGGAGGAGTAGGTACAACCAGTTCATCGGGATTGACCCACTGAACCTTTGCAGGGTCTTCGCCAGCGAGAATCCAGTTGACGATGGAGTCCTGGACCAGCTCATCGAGAGCTGACCAGATTTCACCTGAAGTAATTAGACCAATGTAGGTCTTCATGGCTTCGATACGGACTCGAAGTTCAGAAGGAATTAGTTGGCCGGGGGCACGCAGCGCCTTATACCGCTCTTTCTGTTCGGGGCTCAGGCCTTTCAGGGACCTTGCCTTCTCGAAGTAGTAACCCATGAAGGGCCTCCTTGGAAGAATTGAATGGGACAGTGAGTATTAAAACTCCTGCTCTATAGTAAATAAACCATATTATAGTCTATTTGTCAACTTTGTGGAGATGGGCGGAATTGAACCGCCGTGCAATGAAGATTGTTCCGAGCTTCTACGGAGTCTAGGACGCTTGTAGTTTCTTTAGCTCGTCATGGGCGAAGCGAACGAAATCATGACGAACTGCAACTCTTTAGTTTCAGCTCAGGGCCAGAGCGGCTCCCTGAGAAATAACCTCGCTATATAACACTCAATCTCAACCCGCGAAATAGGGAAGAGTGAATGCGATTAGGCGTTGGCGTAAGCGAACGCGAAATCGTTCGCCGCAAAATACGGCGAAGCAACTGTTTTTGCAGTTATGTTTTCCCGGTTTTTAAGAAGGCTCGGGGCTTCTACTCGCGGCGTGGAACAAAATGCTTCATTGTCTAGGCCTGGCATCCCCAAAGAAATCATTTCTCTGTGGAAACGAACTCGTTACGAATGCCAGAATTAAACTTATTGATTTTTCAAGGTGCGGCGAATGTCGCGCTCGGTATCCCTTTCTTTTAAGACGGCACGCTTGTCGTATTTCTTACGGCCGCGCGCGACAGCAATTTTTACCTTCAATTTACTGCCTTTATTATACACCGAAAGTGGCACTATTGTCAACCCTTTCTGGCCTTCAAAATCAGTAAGTGTGAGTAATTCTTTTTTAGTTAGCAGCAGCCGGCGTGTTCTATCTTGATCGTAATCTTCGCCGGTATTTGCGGGCTGATAGGGGGGGATACTCATCCCGACGATGTAGGCCTCGCCCCCGCGTACTACTATATGCGAGCCCTCAAGCTTGCCATGTTTTGCGCGCAAACTTTTAACCTCGTGGCCGAGCAGCTCCAAACCTGCTTCGAATTCCTCGAGCATCTCGTAGTTCATCCGCGCTTTTTTGTGCTCGATAAGATTCACAAAATGAATATACCATTTTTTGCCAAAAAATCCCGAAATGGTATAGTTACGTGCAATTCATGCCCGAACAAAAAATCCCGAAAAATAATGGTAAAAAGCGCGGCGGCACTATGAAAGTGCCGAAGCTTCCGAAGAATTCGTTCTGGGTAAATTTAGCTACCAGCGTTTTGTTATTGCTCTTGCTTGCAAGTGCGTATACTTATTTTACGACAAGCCAGTCGAACGCGCCGGCGGTCATCCCGATTTCCCAACTTGCGCAGGATGTGCAAGCGGGCAAAGTCTCAACGATTTCAGTCGATGGGGATGACCTCACTATTACCTATAGTGATAAGACAGAAAAAACATCCAAAAAAGAACCTGATACCGCGCTCTCGCAAACACTTTTTAATTATGGCGTACCTGCAGCGGATCTCGACAAGGTTACGATAACTATCGCGAGCCAGAGCAGCTGGCAGTTTTGGCTCGAAACCTTGGCACCATTTTTGGCGCCGTTGCTGCTGATTGCATTCTTTGTGTGGTATCTCTCCCGCCAGGTAAAAGGTGCGGGCATGCAGGCGTTTTCATTCGGGCAGTCCAAGCACCGTGTCATCGATCCCAACGACAAATCACAGAAAGTGACATTTAAAGATGTTGCAGGTGCAAAAGAAGCGAAAATAGAGTTGCTTGAAATCGTCGACTTCCTAAAAAATCCTAAAAAGTTTTTGGACATCGGCGCACGCATCCCAAAAGGCATTTTGCTGATGGGCCCGGCAGGCACCGGTAAAACACTTCTTGCGCGCGCAGTGGCGGGGGAGGCAGGCGTGCCGTTCTATTCAATTTCCGGTTCGGAATTTGTTGAAATGTTCGTTGGCGTTGGTGCATCCCGAGTTCGGGACCTCTTCCATATGGCAAAACACTCGGCCCCCTCAATTATTTTTGTAGATGAAATTGATGCAGTCGGCCGCGTGCGCGGTACCGGTGTTGGCGGCGGTAACGACGAGCGGGAGCAGACGCTCAACCAGATTTTGGTTGAAATGGATGGCTTTGAGCCGAACGAAAAAGTTATCGTGATGGCGGCAACCAACCGTCCTGATGTGCTTGATCCTGCACTTGTGCGGCCGGGCCGTTTTGACCGCCGCGTCGCAATTGACCTGCCCGACCGCGGCGACCGTAAAGATATTTTAATTACGCATGCCCGCAAAAAGCCGCTTGCCGAAGACGTCAATTTGGAAGTCATTGCCGAGCGCACCCCAGGATTTTCGCGGTGCCGACTTCGCGAACCTGATGAACGAGGCTGCAATTTTGGCCGCACGCGAAGACCGCAAGACAGTTGCACAGTACGACCTCATCCGCTCTATTGAAAAAGTGATGCTCGGGCCGGAACGCAAATCGCATGTGATGAATGCGAAGGAAAAAGAAATCACTGCCTACCACGAGGCGGGCCACGCCATTGTTGCATCGCTCTTGCCGCATGCCGATCCAGTCCACAAAATCTCGATCATTTCCCGCGGCCGCGCTGCTGGCTATACGCTCAAACTTCCGTTTGAAGACAAGCGCATGCAGGGCAAAAAAGAATTCTTGGACGACATTGCGATGTCCCTTGGCGGCTATGTTGCAGAAACAACCGTGTTTGGTGATGTGACAACCGGCCCCTCAAACGACCTCCAAGTATTGACCGCGCTTGCACGTGACATGGTTACAAAGTATGGCATGTCGGAAAAGATGGGCACTGTTGCACTCGAAGGCAGCGACGGCAGGGCACTCTTTGGTGCGGGAGTTTCTGGCAAAGAATATTCTGAAAAAGTCTCGGGCGAGATTGATGGGGAAGTAAAGCGCATCATCGACGAGGCATACAAAAAAGCACTCAACATCATCACCGAACACCGCAAACTCCTCAACGCCATTGCGACGCGCCTTATTGAAACCGAAACACTCGAGCGTGAAGAGTTTGAAGGGATCCTCGTCGCCCACGGCATCACCCCAAAAAAGAAACAAGAACTCATCCCGCAGTCGGTAGTTGTTAATTTTTAAAAAATAAAAAGCCCCCGCAGTAATGCAGGGGCTGTTCGTGTGGAAGTTAATACTTCTGGCCAAAGCTGTCGCGCACCGGGTTGCCGCCATGCTTAGCGACAAACTGACCTTTCTTTGGATCATATTTCAATCCATGTTCTTCTGCCGCCTTTCGATTGGTCGGATGGTTGGGCGAGAAGTCGGGATCGAATTGCGCCTTTCCATTATCTTTGTTCTCTGCCGTCATTGAGGCCTCCTATGATGTGCAGCTGGCGAAAGCCTAGCATATTTATCTTTGTGGTCACAAGTCGAATTTTGTCGTCACAAAATTCGTTCGCGACCCCGGCTCGCGGTCCCGCAATTGCGGGACATCGCTGTGCCTCCCACCAAAGCAAAAATCTCCCGAAGGGGAGATTATTTGCACTTGGTGGGCGCGGAAGGGATCGAACCTTCGACCGGTCGTGTATAAGACGACTGCTCTACCGCTGAGCTACGCGCCCAATGCACAGACTATAGCGTAGTCGCACTAGACAGGCAAAAAATGAAGCTATAATAAACGGGATGGTTCATCAAGAAATAGTAGATTTTATACGCAAGCGCCGTGCGTCGCTTTTAACAAAAGAACAAATAGAAGCCGAGCTTTCAAGCGCTGGCTGGTCTTCCGTGGATATTGCTGAAGCATTTGCCATTGTCGAACATACTCCTGGCTCTGCAGCGACGCTTGCCTCGGCTGTTTCCATAGCTCCAAGGCTGCCCGCGAAAACTCTTTTCCCATCACTCCATGCACCGCTGCTCGTATTAAAGCAGCATGCACGCGCGGCTTCCGTGTTTGTAATAGGCATGAGCATTGTGGGCTTTGTGTTTCTTGTGATGAACGTACTTTCCGACCTTGTTTCCTGGGGCGCACTGGCGTTTATTGGGGCAGGTATTGTACTGATGATTATCAGTTGGTTTATGGTGGCAGCGCTACTTGTAAACTTTTCGAGTGAACAACCACCAGGGTTTTTCGGGACGTGGCGTGCCTCCCGCGGCCGCGCATGGAGGCTTTTTTTAATCTACCTTGTATACCTCCTTCTTGTACTGGGCGGTACGCTTTTGTTTGTATTCCCTGGGCTTGTGTTCGCGACGCTCTTTATGTTTGCACCTATATATATGTAGCTGAAGGCGAGAAACATATCTCTGCCGCATTGTGGAAGAGCGCTTCCTACGTCCATGGCCATTTTTGGAAACTCTTTATTCGGGTTTTTGTATATATAGCCCTCCTCTATGTGCTCGGATTTTTCTACCACATACTCAATGTATATGCCGCGGTAGTGTTAACAACACTTGCAAGCGTGCTCGCCGTTATCGTGTTTGAACTGCTCCTAGGTTCTTCTGTGGCGGTACTATCATTGGCGTACTTTTTTGTTCTCTACAGAGATACCAAGGCGCAACAAATTTCGGGTAGCGCAGCCGTTGTTACTCAAAGAAAAAAACTATTCCTATGGCTCGTAGGAGTCCTTGGCGTCGTTTGTTTTTTTACTGTGCCAGTTTTGCTCGCAGCGTATAACATCGGCACGCAGCAAAGTGCGTTGCAAGAGGCACTCCAACTTCAAAATGTACAGTTTACGAGCGGCGTGCCAACACGAGTATTTGCCTCACATCTTTTTGGCATCATATTTAAATATCCGGCATCGTGGAGCGACGCAACGAGTGTGCAGCTTGCACAGAATGACCAGACTATTGTCGCGTACTTGGTACATAACGAAGCGGGCGGCTACGTGCAACGCTTTATACTGCGAAAATTTCCTACCAACGAAACGGTAACCAACTTTAAAACTGGATACGAAGCAGTCATTAAAAAACAAGGAGGTACTATCGTGAGCGAAAGTACGGCAGGAGGCACATACTCATCCGTTGTGTTTACTACAATGCCTGCAAAAAATGGCATGCCTACCTATGTCGAAGCCCATGATCTCATCGCGTTTCCGGCTAGCGAGTTCGGCTCGAAAGGTCTCTTCACAATAGATTTTTATGATATGCAGGGAACGTATTTGAAGGATTTTGCAGCTTTGATGGGAACGATTTCAAGTTCAATGACGGGTGCCATTCCGCCTTACATTCCTAGCACGCACGCGGGGCGCTAATACTATTCAAAATGTAGTTTCTGCGCGCGGGCAAAGAGCTCGTGCTGCAAGAGGGGATATGTTACGAGATGTTCATCTTTCTGTACGAGTGCTAATGCTTCTATCCGCGCTGCTTCCACAAGTTTTAGATTTTTGAGTGCTTCCATGCCGATGTCGGAGATGCCCCATTGCTTGCGTCCCGAAAGTTCGCCTGCGCCGCGCTGCAGTAAATCTTGTTCGGCCAGCTCAAACCCGTTTTTGGCGGTTACAAGCGCTTTAAGCCGTGCGAGTGTTGCTCGCCGCTGCTTTCGGGCACGACAAAGCAATATGCCTGATGGTTGCTGCGCACCACGCGCCCGCGCAATTGGTGGAGCTGTGCCAAACCAAAACGCTCGGCGCCTTCGATAAAAATCATTGTCGCGTTTGGCACATTGACGCCCACTTCCACGACCGACGTGGCCACTAAAATGTCAATTTCGTGCGTTGGAAAATTTTGCCATCACGTTCGTCTTTTTCTTTCGGGGTCATTTTGCTGTGCAGTATTGCGATTTCGTATTCGGGGAAAATATCTTTCTTTAGTCGCTTCGCCTCGGCGGTGACAGATTTGGCCATAATCGCAAACGCTTTGTCAGGGTCGGGTTCGTCGATGCGCGGGCAGATCACATACGCTTGCCGGCCCTCGGCCAAGTTGCTCGTGCATTTTTGCGTAGGCCTTCGTGCGCTCATTTGGTTTTACAATTTCGGTGATGATCGGTTTGCGGCCCGCGGGCATTTCGTCGAGCAAGGTCAAATCAAGTCGCCATAAATGGTGAGCGCGAGCGTGCGCGGGATAGGCGTTGCGGTCATCGAAAGCAGATGGGGAATACGCAGCTTCCTTTTTAGCCAGCTTTTTGCGCTGTTGGTGCCAAACCGATGCTGCTCGTCGATCACGACAAGCGCCAAATGTTTAAATTGCACGGTTTTTTGAATAAGTGCATGCGTGCCGATCAGAACGGGTATTTCGCCGTTGGCCACCCACTTTAAAAGTTGCGTGCGCGAAATTGCTGTTGATTTTCCACGGCCAATTTTTGAGGGGAATTTAAAACAGCCGCTGCCCGTGATAAGCCCGATGTTAATGGGGAATGTTTCAAAGTATTTTATAAAAGACTCAAAGTGCTGCTTGGCCAAAATTTCGGTCGGGGCCATGTAGGCAACTTGGAGGGTGCCGAACTTTTGATTCTCTGGCCTGGTGCTTACTGCGGCATAGGCGGCAGTTGCTGCAACGGCTGTTTTGCCGCTGAACCGACGTCGCCCTCAAGCAGGCGCGACATGGGGTGGCCGCTACGCATGTCGTTTAAGATAGTCTCAATAGCTTTATGCTGGGCATTTGTGGCAGTAAAGGGGAAGTCTCCCATAAATTCGGCGATATTTTTTGCGGCGCATCCACCGCAAAACTTTTTTCGTGCGAGCTGCTTTTTGCGTCTCGATACCGCGCTCGAGCTGGATAAAAAATACTTCTTCAAAGGCAAAGCGTTTTCGCGCAGCTTCAGCATCTTTTAATTTTTGCTGGCGTGTGCATCCACACAAGCGCAGTCTGAACGTCGGCAAGTTATATCGTTTTAAAATGTCGGCGGGAATTGGGTCTTCCATCGCAGCTATTGCACCTCCTTCAACTATTTTTTTAATTGCATGCCGGAACCAGAGTGACGTTACCCCTCGGCTTTCTGGATAGGCTGCGAATAGGCCCTGCGCAGGAAGCGAAGCAGAAATGTCCTGAGAAAAAGTCTGGCCTGCTGGGGGCAGGAGATCCGAGGACTTTTTCGAAGGATTTTTCTGTGAAGCGAACAACGTTTCCTCTGTCGCAGAAACTTTCTTAAGCTGCGGGTTTGCCAAGTAGAGTTTGCCGGCAGAGCCGGAAACTTTGCCAGTTGCTCTGCACCCGCGTGCCATCGATATACATTTTTGCAATGTAGGGCTGGTTGAACCACATCAACTTGATACGGCCACTGGAATCTCGCAGATATCCATCGAACATCGGCACACGGCTCTTCCACGACTTGCGTGTTTGTAATTTTTCGAGCACTCCAATGACAGTTGCGTCCTGCCCGAGTACGAGCCCCGCCGCATTGGACTCCTGCCCCGCCTGTTCGTACCGGAAGGGGAAATGAAACAATAGGTCGCGCACGGTCTTGATACCCAGCTTTTTCAGTGCGGATTTGTGGAGTTCAGTCAGGCGGAAATGCTCGGAAATTTGGCTGTTTGGGTTCACCGGTCTATTATATAGAACTAATGATAAAAACTGATACTTCGAAGAAAGCGATCGCATTACACAAAAAACTAGGCGGCAAGATCCGTATCACGCCGGCTGCTCCCATCAAAAACCGTGCCGACATGTCGCTTGTTTACACGCCGGGGGTGGCTGCAGTATCTTCGCTCGTCGCAAAAAGCCCGAAGCTCGCTCGCGACTACACCATTAAAGGCAAGATGATCGCAGTCATTTCAGATGGCTCGGCAGTGCTTGGCCTCGGTAACATCGGTGCACTCGGAGCGCTGCCAGTAATGGAGGGGAAAGCTGCACTTTTTAAGGCATTTGCAAACGTTGATGCATTCCCGATTGTTTTGGATACACAAAACGTTGATGAAATAGTTGAGACTATAATCCGCATTGCACCGGCGTTTGGCGGCATCAACTTCGAAGATTTTGCAGCGCCCAATTGTTTTGAAATTGAAGATAGAGTAAAAGCAGCACTCGACATCCCCGTGATGCACGACGACCAACATGGTACCGCGATTGCAGTGCTTGCAGCACTTATTAATGCATCAAAAGTTGTCGCAAAAAATTTGGAAGATTGAAAGTAGTAGTGGCGGGTGCCGGGCGCTGCAGGCACGGCCATTACCAAACTTCTTATAAAAGCAGGGGTCAAAGACATGATTGTACTTGATAGAAAGGGACACTCTCAAAAAGGGAGAATAGATTGTCGGGCCACAAAAAAGAATTGGCAAAAATAACCAATCCGCGCAATATTGATGGCGGCCTGAGGATGCGCTCAAGGGTGCCGATGTGATACTTGGCGTCTCGGGGCCCCGGCTGATGAATGCCAGAGATGTTCGCATGATGGCAAAAAGAGCAATTGTATTTGCAATGGCAAACCCAACACCCGAAATCATGCCCGAGGAGGCATACAAAGGGGGGCGCTGCAGTTATTGGCAGCGGCCGCAGCGACTATCCAAACCAAATTAACAACTCCCTCGTCTTCCCCGGAGTCTTTCGTGGCGCACTCGACAACCGTATCACTAAGATCACCGACGATATGAAATTAAAAGCCGCCAAAAATTTGGCAGCTCTAGTCAAAAAGCCGACTGCTGACAAAATAGTCCCCGGCCCGTTCGACCGCGGTGTTGTCGAAGCGGTTGCAAAAGCCATTCGCTAATTTTTATTTAGAACACATCCGTGAGAGGGGAACCGAGGCCCGTGACGTAATCGTAATGGGCGCGGGCGGCGCAGAAGTAGCCGCACGAGCCATTTGTGCCGCTCGTGATGTCGCGGAAATACGCTCCTGTTTGGATACTTGCTTTGTCGGTGTAAAGATTTTGAGAGTGTACGCCGCCGCCAAGTGCTGCAATTGCGGCCCACTGCGGCGCGCCAGCCGAGGTACCACCAACGGTGTACCATGAAGCATTTTTTACGACTGCAAACCCAGATACCGGGTCGGCATTGTACGAGACATCCGGCACTGCGCGCATGCCGCCCGCTTTTGGAATAGAGTAAACCGTTTGGTATGCCGGCTCTTTTTCATATAGAGACACTCCGCCGCCGCTCCCGCTCCACGCGTGCTCGAGCACACTCGAACTCCACAGCTGTACTGATGTTCCGCCTACGCCAATAACATTTGGTGACGACGCGGGCCATGACGCACCCGTGCCACTATCGCCCGATGATGCAAAGAACTGTGCACCGCTCACACTTTTAAAATGGGAGTCGAGCGAAACTTCTTCCGGAAATTCGGCACCGCCCCAGCTCATCGAAATGGAAACGGCATCTTTAACTGTTGCTGCGTAGTCGACTGCCGCAAGCAAGTTTGCCCCGCTTTGTGTTGTTGCTTCGACCAAAACAATTTTTGCTGCGGGAGCAATAGCGTGCGCCCATTCGACATCGAGCGATGTTTCCATCGCCCAGCTGCTGTTGCTGGAAATTTTTGCCGACATTGCGTGCTCGGTCAGGCATCCGCTCGCTTCGGTGCAGCCTGGCAAATTAAATTGTTTGCTGAACAGCTGCAGATCATTTTCTATCGATTCGTCTTTGTATGCGCCAACAATAACAATAGTGCCGTGCCCACCAGTGGGCGGTAAACGGTACACACTTTTTATCTGGCTTGGCGTCATACCGGCGGGGGACTTCTTCCCACCGCCGAGCACGTGGATGGGCGGTCGCCCTTGGTAACTAGAAAAATGATACGAAGCCTGCGCTACTTGTGTAAACACTGCCGCTACTAATAAAAGAACGACGATACTATATATGCGTTTCATGCCCCGACTGTAGCAGCAGGGTGGTCAAATAATTTTAAAATAAACCTCGTTTCTTTTTCTAGTCTCGGCGGAGAGGGAGGGATTCGAACCCTCGGTCCAGTTTCCCGGACAACAACTTAGCAGGTTGCTCCATTCGACCGCTCTGGCACCTCTCCAATAGTATGAGCGCGAACAGAGACACCTTAGCATTTTTCGGTCCAAAGCGAAATGTCATAAATGCTATACTGAAGGACTCATGGCTTCACTCTCAAAGCGCGTTCCCAAATTTTTAAAATCGAAATGGGTGATAGGAGCGATTGTAATTATTGTTTTTATTCTCCTGTATCTGGTTTTCCATCGTGGGAAGAGCACCTACCAATTTGTGAGCGTGACAGAAGGGCCAATTACCGAAACAGTTTCGGTCACGGGCAACACGACACCGATGCAAAGTGTGCAGCTTGGGTTCCAAAACTCTGGCACTATTGCGCGGATTAACTACCAGCTAGGTTCATCAGTAGGGGCGGGTGCCGTTGTTGCAGAACTTAACACCGCGAGCCTCTCGGCAGCACTTGCACAAGCACAAGCAAATGTTGATGCCGAGCAGGCAACGCTCGCAGGGCTCGAGGCTGGGTCGCAACCGCAGGATATCGCTGCGTCGCAGGCTGCGCTCGCCGTGGCACAGCAGGGTTTGGCAAATTTGTATTCAAGCATCAGCGACTCGGCCACGAGCGGCTATGCAAAAGCCAACGATGCAGTACGCACGCAAATAAACACACTTTTTACCAACGGCGAAACAAAACAACCAACCCTGACGTTTGAGACGAATGATTCGCAAGATGCATCGAACGCCATTTCATTGCGGATATCAGCAAGTAATGAGTTAAATGCATGGCAGCAGGAACTTTTGAGCATCAGCGCATCGTCACCTACGGCCACACTTCAGGCAGAACTTACCAAAGACCTCGCGCACTTGGCGGTAATACAGCAGTTGCTTAATGCAGTATCCGCGGCGCTGGATGAAAACCTCAACCTGAGCGCGTCGACTCTTGCGACAGACAAGGCAAACGTAAGTGCGGCACTCACGGAAGTAAACTCGAGCATCAGCAGCTTGAATACCATTTCGCAAAATATCGCATCACAACAGTCGACTGTGGCACAAGCACAAGCCAACCTCGCACTCAAACAGGCAGGTTCGACGCCAAGCTCTATTGCGGCACAGCAGGCGCAGGTTGAGCAAGCACAAGCAGGTGTCGCTAGTGCTGAAGCCAATCTACAGAATTCGGAAATTATCGCGCCGATTAGTGGCACGGTCACCCAGCAAGATGCAAAGGTGGGCCAGCTTGCAAGCCCGGGCACGCCGCTCGTTTCAATTATTGGTAGAACCGGATTTGAAGTCGATGCCGGCGCGTCGGAAACGGATGTTGGTAAATTGAAAGTAGGGGACACGGTTTCGATGACATTGGACGCCTTTTCGGGCGAGACGTTTACGGGCTCGGTCTTCTACATCGCACCCGCGCAAACAAATACCAATGGTGTGATTACCTACTTGGTAAAAATTTCGTTCGACAAGGCCGACCCGCGTTTGAAGAGCGGCTTGACAGCGAACCTCGACATACAAACGCAGAGCAAACCCGATGCGCTTATTTTGCCGCAGTATGCAATTTTGCAAAACGACCAAGGCACATATGTAGAGATTCTTCAAAATAAAACAGTGGTGCAGGTGCCGGTCGTGCTCGGCATCCAGGACGAAAACGGCAACGTCGAAATAGTCTCCGGCGTTACGGCGGGTGAGCAGGTTATCACAATCGGGCTCAAAAATTAATGATAGATATCCACGACTTAAAAAAAGAATACACAGAAGAAGATACTCCGACGCAGGCGTTGTGCGGCGTTACTTTTTCGATCGAAAAGGGGGAGTTTGTTTCTATCATGGGACCCTCGGGCTCAGGCAAATCAACATTGCTCCATATATTGAGCTTCCTCGACCGTCCAACCGGCGGCTCATACAAATTCCAGGGCAAAAGCATGACGACATGACCGACCAGGAACTCGCGCACGTCCGCAACAGCGACATGGGTTTCGTCTTCCAGTCATTCAATCTGCTGTCGCGCCTGACCGTGTACGACAATGTTGAGATCCCGCTTTTGTACTCGCTTGATATTCACGCCAATCAGAACGCCGAAAACTTGTCGAGGACGCAGTGAAATCGGTAGGCCTCGAAGAAAAATTACACACTGAGGCAGGTAGGCTCTCGGGCGGGCAAAAACAGCGTGTCGCGATCGCGCGTGCGCTCGTTGCCGACCCTAATGTTATCTTTGCCGACGAGCCAACAGGCAACCTCGACTCGCAATCGGCCTACAGGTGATGGAAATTCTCAAATCGCTCAACGAAAAAGGCCGCACCATCGTGCTTGTGACGCACGAAACGCAGACCGCCGAGTTTGCAAACCGCATCATCCGGATGAAAGACGGCGTGATAGAAAGCGATAAGGCGATCACCGCACACAGACTGCACGGCCCTCTCAAATAAAAGATATGTTATTTCAAGACGCATTCAAAACATCGACCCGCAGCCTTGTCCACGGCAAGATGCGTTCGATTCTGACGATGCTCGGCATCGTTATCGGCATCGCTTCCGTCATCATACTTATGTCGATAGGCCAATCGGCGCAGGATCTGATCATCGGGCAGGTGCAGGGCATCGGCTCCAATCTCATCATCATCACCCCAGGCGCGCCAAGCAACGGTAAATTTTCGCCGCCGGCTGCGGCGCAGGGAATCGTCATCACCAGCTTGCAGCAGCAGGACGTAAATTCACTCGAGCGGAACCATCGATTGTTGCGGTCGCGCCGCTTGTGAGCGGGCAGGCCGACGTTGTGTACGGCAGACAACAACGCCACCGAAAGTTACCAAGGCGTGACGGCCGACATGTTCCCGATGCGCAATTTGGCGATCGGCAAAGGATACTGCAGTTCACGCAAACCGACGTGGATTCCGCGAACCATGTCGCGGTCATAGGCCCCGATCTTGCCACCACGCTCTTTGGCCCGAACGTCGACCCGATAAATAAAACAATCCGCATCAAGAGACGTTTCGTTCCGCGTCGTCGGGCGTCTTGCAAAGGGCGGCACCGGAGCCTTCGGCGTCAACCAGGGCGACATCGTGATCATTCCCATAACCGTCGCGCAGAAAGAACTGCTCGGTATTTCGTACTTCAGCACTATATTGGTCCAGGCGAATCCAAACTACGACATCAGCTTTCGTAACATCCGCATCACGTTCGTCCTTTAGCACAGACCACGGCATCACGGACCCGAATAAAGACGATTTCAATATCGAAACACAGGCCGACATCCTTTCGCTCCTTGGCAACATCACATCGATCCTCACATTCTTCCTCGCAGCAATCGCATCGATCTCGCTTGTCGTCGGCGGCATCGGCATTATGAACATCATGCTCGTTGTCAGTGACCGAACGCACGCGCGAGATCGGCCTGCGCAAAGCGGTCGGTGCGACCAACAACGACATCCTCCAGCAATTTCTTATCGAATCAGTGCTGCTGACTTTCGCGGGCGGCGTTGTCGGAATACTTGATAGGCGCGGCCTTTGTAACACTCGTGTATTTCGCCATCAACACACTCGACCCGTCGCTTGGCTGGGTATTCGCATTCCCGATTTCTGCAGTCATTCTCGGGCTTGTCGTCTCAGGCATCGCAGGCATCGCGTTCGGTATCTACCCGGCACGCCAAGCGGCGCGCAAAAATCCTATTGATGCGCTCCGCTACGAGTAGTACGCGGAACTCTTGCCTGTTTTATACAGTAGGGTAGAGTACACAGCAGAAGAACAGTCGCCACTATGGGGGCACGCATGGCATCGCCATTTAGTAAACGATCTAAAGCAGAGGCCGTGGCCACGCAAGAGACATACTCGTGGGCTGCTGCTCCTGAGTGCGTGTGGAAATGGCAGGAGGAATTCGAGGAGTTGGCCGACTGTCTCATGCATGCGTTTGGGCACTCGCTGACGCAGGCACGTTTCAACACGAAGACGGGACGCGTCGAAATCTATGTCGAAATCTATTCCGATACCCGCGTGGTGGCAGAGATCGAAGTCCAGACCTCGGGGAGCAAGCCCGACCAGATAACAATCAGGTGCCAACGTAGGTATATTGATGCAATCGAGCTCTTCTTTAAGGTCTCCGAGGGCGCATTCACCATCATTGGCAATCTCTAACCAACCGTTCTACCAAAGGGCCCCCACAAGGGCCCTTTTTTCTTTTATCTGTAAGTCTAGATTCCCCGAGATAAAATAAATATCAAATATTTCTAAAATCCAGATAAAATATTTATCATATTGCGTTAAAACGGGAGGGGAGTAGAGTGAAGTGATCATGGAGACGCTCCCGAAGCGCGCATGGGAGAAGAAGAATTCTGTAATCCCAGATAGTAGTGAAAAAAATGTTCAAAAATTAATTGAGCTTTTTTCGAAGACTTTTTTGATTGAAACCAAAGACTCTTATCATGCAACTGAAAACACACAAATTCTAACGAAAACGTTACCTTTAGAAATCAAAGAAAAACTGGAGCTCAATGAGACCTATAAGGTGTATGGCTCGGTGGGAAAGAGTAATTGGGGAGAAATACCCTGGCTTGCAGTTTTGGATAAGGCCGTAAGTACCAGCACCGAGGATGGATATTATCTTGCAATTCTCTTTGATAAAGATTCAAAACATATATATCTTAGCCTTGCGGTTGGGTGGGTACAGTTTAGACAGGAATATGGTACCAAGGAAGGAAGATTAAAAATACGATCTGTTTGTGATCATTACGCGAAACTTCTTACTGCTCGACCACAGGGTTTTCGTTCGGGGGTGATAAACCTACATGCAGATAGAGCCCTTGGCCACGGATATGAAAAAGGTTCAATTATCTCTAAAAAATATCTAATCACAGAGCTATCGGAAAAAATACTCCTCGACGATATGCGCGAGCTCTTAGAATCCTATAAAGAACTAAAAACAATCGTTGGAGACAGCATTTTAAATTTGGAAATAGACTCGACCTTATATGATGAAACTCTAAAAACGTTCAGGAAAAAGATTGCTGCAGAATCATTATCAGTTGATACGGCCAAGTCGATCGAAGAGTTGATTGAAATGGCGAACGAAGAACCTCCAGAAATTAGAACTAAATTCAAAAAAGAGATTGTGCGCAATAGAAAATTTGCAAACTACGTAAAAATGAGAGTTCATTTTATTTGTGAAATTTGCAACCGCAAGCCATTTATTCAAGTAAACGGAAAGCCGTATGCGGAAGCAGACCATATCACTCGGTTGGGCGGCAGTACTAGGGGTCTCGATAGTCCTGACAATATGAGATGTGTTTGTGCCCAATGCCACTCCGTTCTAACTCACGGTTTTGAAGAAGAGATTAAAAATCTACTAGTACCGAACGAACGGGATAACTAAACCTGCAGCAATTTTAATTGCTCCCCATAATCTGGTAGCTTGTTTCTTGAATTTGATTCACGTCGTACGGAATTTAAAATCTCCGTTTCTTTTTTATTGAGCTCAAAATAACTCGAAATACTTTTTTCATCTAGATCTTTTCCAAGTGGGTAGGTTGGGAGGCTTTGTACAACCATAGGTACATTGAAGTTACTCCATCGTGTGATATTTGCAATAAATCTATATAGAGGGCTCAGTAGTATTTTTTTAACTGCCTCTGCCTCTTCATAGTTTTTGCAGAGCATATAGCCCATTCCTTGAGTATTTCCATAAGTTCCAACCATTACACTTTCAAAATAAGTGGTCAATGGAATAAAAACTTTTATTCTATTTTGATTTTTATGTGGTCTGGAACTCCATAACATTTGGGAAGGAGTATGGATCACTTTGAATTTAAAAGTCTCATTTCTTATTTCAGACAAAAGCGCCTTTTTTGTAAATTTATGAAGATCGCTGTCGTATGAAATGTTAAACTTAGGTCTCTCGCTGAAAACTGTTTTCTCTAGTATTGAAAAAGCTTCCGGGGTTGGTAGCTGAGGAATGAATTTTATACCGGGGTGTAGCTGATAAATCGAAGTCCCTTTTTGGGCCATAATTTTAGAACCACCCTTAAAATCATATACAAACCGGGTCGGTGCGTATATAGGAGTTTTTTCAATAAGGTAGTAACTAAAAAGACTACCAACTCCTCTAAAGTGTCTGGAGCATTCATTTATATTTACAAAATGTAACTGGTTCTTTAAGAAGATCTCGCTAAGTAACTTTGAAGATGGGCTCATCCATGCAGGAGGAGTCACATAGAGTAGAAAGCCTTTTTCATCTACTAAATCAAAACCTTTTTTAGTAAAGACGCTCCAAAGATTATGATTTTTTGCCTTTCTTTGAGTTTCGGTATGCATACTTTGGTAAGGAGGGTTACCTAATACGATATCGAATTTTTTAATCCCGAATACCGAACCATCAAATTCTTCAAAATCTCCATAGAATAAATTTAATTTAATTTTATTATCGAAGTTAAAGATCTGCTGAATTAACGTAGCATTTTTATCTTGAAGCTCTACAAAATAAAACATCTCCTCCAGGATATATTTTCTCCGAGCATCTTCGTTTTTAATAACTGGTCCAAGACCAACCATTAAGCGGTTATAGGCTATTGCGAAAAAGTTTCCTACTCCAGCGGCAGGATCCAGCCATTTTAGCTTCGGATTTCCCCACACAGATGCCGGAAGTTTATCCAGCATTTCTTCAATTAGTTCATCAGGAGTAAAGACTTCCCCAAAAGACTTCCTGGCGCTGAAGTCCATCTGACTATTCTTATAGATCTCATAGGGATTGATCTTCATTGAGAGTAAAGTGCTTCCTTATTATACGCCTTATCTGTGATTCTTTATATGTAGGATATACATGCTGTATATAACGTGATTTTTGAGTATCGCTCATATCTAAAATCTTCTTATGTTGTTTAGCGACCGAATTCCTGAGGGCTTCCTGAACTACTTGGAGACCTTCATTTTTATATTTATTAAATACACTCCAGTGCCGATGTGAAAGATAGTTTATATCTTGTTTAAGCAATTCAAAACCCTCTTCCGTAAGTTTATCCTTTTTGTAGATATTTTCTGGTCCCGGAAGACTACGCAAGTTTTTTGCATCATGAACACCTCCCAATGCTAAGGGGATGAAATGATCTGCATGAACAGCTACTCCTGCGATGCCAATCTCTTTCATGCGGCGATTTGCTTCTGTATATTCGCCGTCGGCTAAATATCTTTCTCCTCGCAGAGTAGAACTTCTCTGTCCTTTGACAATCGTGTTATGTACATTGATGCGATATGGGGTGAGTTTTTTGTCCGCTCCATAAAATTCTCGCTTCTTAGAGTAGTTGAAAGCATATTCTCCAACTGGATATAATTTTTTATCTTTAGAATCAAGTACAAAACCTCCCTCAGTCCAGTTTGCTTGTGTTTTTCTAACCAATGCCACTCGAGCGGGAGTAAAAATTTTCTTCAATTGTTCATTAAAGTCAATTTTTTCTTTTGGAGATAAATGTATATCGTAGAATCCCGTCTTCTCGGTTTTTAATGCCCCGTCTAGTTTAGTTAATAGGAAAAGTTTAAATTCGGAGTTGGTAAGTTTCGGATCTTTCTTCGTTTCTAATACACCACGGATTATCGTTTTGATATTCGAGATTAGTTTGGCATATTTTTTATCAAAATCTGCAAAAGCAACATCAATTTCTTTTGGTGAGACTATAGCCAAAAGCTGTAACCTCTTTAACATATGGCTGTAACTGTCAATAAGAGTTTTACCAGGCGCACACATGCCTTGCGTTCCGGCACCGCTATGTCTTTTGAATTGAATTTGGGGTACCAAGGTACCCTTCCCACCATTACGATGTAGAGGGCATTTACACAGCTTCATCTTGCCTCTGGATTTTAAAACATGTGAGAGGGACGTTTTGCTTACTCTGTTATGGCTACCGCCTGGCATAAATAATTATTTTTTTGAATAAATAGCTCTGGCGGAAGTTTATCAAAGGCGTTGAAATTAAGCTACGAAAACTCCCAGATAGTGGGATTCACCAAACCCCCACGTTCTTTTGCTACACTTTATACATGGAACGAACATATACCCCGGGTGTGTGCGGCTTGAGTGATGCGGAGGCGAGGAGGAGAAATATCGCGGGGTGGGTGGGGTTGATTGTTACGATGGTGCTAGAGATGTATTTTATTTCTGCGAATGTGGTGCCGGCAGTGAGGGTTGTTGTGTTTATCCCGGTGGCGATTGGAGCGATGGGATTTTTGCAGGGGTTGATGCACTTTTGCGTGAACTTTGGGATGCGAGGTGTGTTTAATATGAGTAGTGGAAGTGGGGAAGACAGACACGGTGGCACAGGCGGAGTATCGCGCGCAGGATAAACGAAAAGCCACACAAATTATTATCTATTCGGTGCTTATTGGCGGTGTTGTGTCGTTACTCGCTTTTCTCTTTTAGTGGAAGAAACTAAAGAAATGCTGGAGGAAGTCCATGACACCTGGAGGGGGAACAGGAGGGGTTGAAGAGGCGTTCATTGTTGTGGTTGCGTCGCCACCGTCGATCATTGGCGGTTCTGGAGGGGTGGTAGTGCTGCCGCCCAGGTGGAGAAAGGCGCCGATGTGTGCGAAAAAGCCGGCGATTCCGCGTGGAGGCATTGGGGGAGTTGATGTGCCTGCCTGCGCAGGCAGGCCGTCTTGGTCGCCATGTACTGCTGGCATGCCAGGAGTTGAAGAGCCCATCATCCTGCCACGCATTTCGCCTTCGCCGCGAGGTGGCGGAGGAATCATAGGCGGACGATGCCAGCCCGCCGACGTTGATGCCATCATATCTCCGTGCATGCCACCTGAGCTCTGCATCATGCCGCCCTGGGGCGGAGGTGGCGGAGGCATGCCGGGGCCGCCTTGATTATTGTCCTGTGCAAAGGCGAGAGGAGCTGCCAAGAGTGCTGCTGCAATAACAATTGATTTGTATTTCATACGGATTTGATAATTATTTGATTTTAATTTTATCTTCCTAACGCCTCTATTATATATCCAATGAAAAAGCCCGATGTTACTCGGACTTACGGGGCTCCTTCCACTGGAAGCTAACGTGGTAAGGGTTGAACTGTTCGTATTTTGCCGAACTCGCCACTGTGGGTTGCAGGGGCGAGGTGTCGGTGAGGGGAAACGGAAACTGGATAAAGATCGCCGCGACCATGTTTTGGTGCAGCTGCGGGCCTCCGGTTGCCGACGATTGTGCAAGCATCTCCTCCGGCTTGTCGCGGAACTGCTTGAAGAACTCTTTCAACGCTCTGATGGATGCCTCTTCAAGTGCCGTGGTGCTTTGGAGCATTTTCGCCCCCATCTCTTTATCGAGAAGTTTTTCTGCATGCCGCTCGGCAGGAGTTTTTTCGGGCATCGCTGCCTCCTTCCATTGGTGAACTAAAAAGCTCTACCGACAATACTAAAATGTTACGAATACGCAAGAGCGACGCACTCGACACGGGCAGCGCCAGCACTTTTCAGTGCGCGGGTTGCTTCAACAAAGGTGGCGCCGGTTGTTGAGACATCGTCGACAACGACACAGACTCGGCCCTCTACCATATTTATATTTGATTTTTTGTTGACCTCCATCGAATTTTTAATATTGTGGGTTCGCTCGTGTTTTTGGAGGCCTTGTTGCTGCGGGGTGTGCCGTGTGCGGATAAGTGCGTGCGGTGTGTAGTCATAAAATCCGTTCATATGTACGAGGGCTGCCTCGCAGAGCACTTCCGTTTGGTTGTGGCCGCGTTCGCGGCGGCGCGATGGGTGCATGGGGATAGGGATAAGCAGCGGTTTGCCTAAACTTTCGGCGGCAATGCCTATTAATACATCCCGAAGTACGGCGCCAACTAAGGTACGGGCGCGTTTGCTCGCGTAATACTTCAACTCCCACACCAGCGCTCTCACACGCTCGTCGTGATAAGGAAGTGAGCCTGATTTATCGCCTCGTAATGTGAGCGAACGAAGCTCTTGCAGAGTGATTGAACGAACTATTTTCTCCGTGGGCCGAGGCGGTGTAACTACGTCGAGCACTGCCGCGACAAAATCGAAGAGCATCATCGCTGTTAATGATATACTTTAAGCTGTTCTCCGCATTTTGCTATGGCTTTTTCTCTTTCCTCATTTACAGACCTCTTTGCGACGCAAGCAAAGAGCGCGCTGGGTGTCGATATCGGCACCTCGTCGATAAAAATTGTGCAACTCCGGCACGACAAGGGCCGTGTTGTGCTTGAAACGTACGGTGCCATTGCACTGGGCCCCTATGCGGGCATGGAAGTTGGCCGTGCAACAGCATTGCCAGCCGACAAAATCGCCGAAGCGCTGAAGGACGTGATGCGCGAAGCAAATGTCACAACTTTGGACGCGGCTATCTCTATTCCATACGCATCAAGCTTGGTGTCGGTTATTACACTGCCTGCATCTGTTGAAAAACAGCTGGCCCAAGTGATGCCGCTCGAGGCTCGAAAATATATCCCGGTGCCTATAAACGAAGTGCTGCTGGACTGGTTTGTTATTTCAGGCGGCGGGAAGAACGCCGCGCCAAGTGACAAGATGGAAGTGCTGCTTGTGGCAATACACAACGACACCATCGCGAAGTTCCGCACTATTGCGGAGACTGCTGGCGTGAAGGTCGCATTTTTTGAAATTGAAGTATTTAGTGCGGTACGCGCGGCACTCGACCGCGGCATCGCACCAATTGCCGTTATTGATATGGGCGCCGCAACAACAAAATTCTATGTTGTTGAACGCGGTGTTATCCACGAAAGCCACATCATCAGCCACGGCAGCCAAGACTTAACGCTTGCAGCGAGCCGCGCCTTAGCCACAACCGTCGCTGATGCCGAACAAAAAAAGCGTAAGTTCGGCTTAACCGGCGACCAGACCATTGCCGGTGTGCCCGCACTTAAACAATCACTCGAACTGACGCTCGCGGTGCTGTTTTCTGAACTCGCACGCACGGTAACAGCCTACGAAGCGCGTATGAACCAACCCCTCGGTGCGCTTGTGATGACCGGCGGTGGCGCGACCCTCAAGGGTTTGAAGGAATTTGCGCAACGCTCGATACAAACTGAACTTCGTCTTGCTGACCCGTTTGCAAAAACTCAGGCACCGGCGTTCCTCGAAGCAATTTTAAAGGAGGCAGGCCCAGAATTTTCTGTTGCTGTGGGTTTGGCACTCCGGAGGCTGCAAGAAAACGGTTAAAGCACCTACCCGCCGGCAGGCGAGTGTTAACAGCGCATCACTTGTAATAAATTTGACTATATAATGAACAGAGCAGCAAATATATAATGCCTCCACAAGTTCCAACCTCGTTCATTCCAAAAAAGCCCCTTGATACGGGCAATGCGTATCATGAGTCTGGCGGCGTGGGGTTTTTCTTCTTCATTGCGCTCTTTATATTTATTGCATCTCTTGTTGCAGGAGGAGGAGTATTCGCGTACCAAGGTTTTCTTACGTCGTCTATTGCAAGCAAGTCGGCTTCGCTGCAGGCGGCTGAAGGTGCCTTTGACCTAGCAACGGTGCAGGATTTGATACGTCTCGATTCCCGCATCAATAACGCAAACGTACTGCTCTCATCGCATGTTGCCCCGTCGGGGATATTTAACTTTTTGAGCCAGCAGACACTCGCCAACGTGCAATTTACAGACTTCCAGTACGCGCTGCAGAGCGACGGCACGGCCAGCATTATTATGGCCGGCGTTGCTGACAGCTTTTCAAGCGTTGCTCTCCAGAGCGACCAGTTCGGTGCAAGCAAATTATTGAAAGACGTTGTCTTTTTCGACATCAAAGTTGGGACAAATGGCACGGTGAGCTTTTCTGTCGCAGCAACCATAGACCCGTCGCTGATAAATTACGGTAAAAATCTAGGTTCAATGCCAGCACCTATCATAAACACACCTCCGCCAGCAACATCGGCACCAGCAGCAACCACAACGGGTTCGACAGGCTCACCGCAGACACACAACTAATATGACACGTTTTATTATCCCGATAGGATTGATTGCCGCCGCTCTCGGCCTTTTTATATTGTATACAAACCCGACCTATCAAAACGTCCAAAGCCTTTCGGCTGAAAATTCTTCGTACGACGATGCGCTCAATAAGGCACAACAGCTGCATGCGCTGCGCGACCAGTTGCTGTCGACCCGCGCATCATTTTCGGACGATGACATCACCAAGCTCGAACACGTGCTGCCCGACAATGTCGACAACATCCGCCTTATCATCGACATCAACAACATTGCCTCGCGCCACAGCATGACGCTCACGGACGTCCAGCTCGGCAACGCGTCGGACGGCACCAATCAGAGTGTTCTTGCTGTGGGGCCATCGGGCTCGGCTGTTGGCTCTGTTGAGGTTGGTTTCTCGGTCGTGGCAAGCTACAGCAATTTTATTGCGTTCGAGGAGGATGTTGAACACAGCCTGCGTATAATCGACGTCGATAAGATATCATTTACGACAGGGCAGGGTGATTTGAATACCTACAAGTTTGAAATACGGACCTACTGGCTCCATTAAAAAACATATGGAATTTCTTAAAAAAAATAAAGTAGTAACAGCATTAGCCGTCGTTGCCGTGCTTGCGCTTATGTACTATGCCTTTTCTTCGCTCGGCGCATCTCCGGCACTTTCCTCGACAAACGACTCGAGCACGAGCCCAGTATCACAGAGTTTGCTCACAACACTCGCGAACCTCCGCACCATACACTTGGACGGCAGCATTTTCCAAAACCCGAGTTTCGTATCACTTACTGACTTTGGTGTAGTTATCGCACCTGAAAACGTTGGCCGCGTCGACCCATTCGCACCAAACGCTACGCTCGTGACCGCTGTTTCCACCTCTCCCCAAAATTCAAAAATTACTCCTCCCGCCCTGAAACACTAGGGGCCATATATAGTATGGACCTGCTCGCACTCCTTGAACAAAACGGGTCACTCGACTCACGACTCGCGGCGCAATTGCGCGTAACACTTGGCAGGCAAGGCGCCGATGAAGAAGAAGTTCTTACCCAGGCGGGCGTTTCTATTGCTGACATTTTGAAAGTAAAAAGTGCGTATTTTGGCATCCCTACAAAACAGTTAGGGACGGAGCCCGTGCCGTTTTCGGTGCTCTCCTATATCCCCGAGGAGTCGGCGCGGCACTATGGGTTGGTGCCGCTCGCAGTTGAAGATGGCGCGCTTGAAGTCGGCGTGACAGACCCCGACAACTTAGAGGCACGCGATGCGCTGACATTTATATCGGGCAAGATAGGCATGCCGTACAAAATTTTCCTTATCAGCAAGGCGGATTTCAACACATTGATTTCGGAATATCGCGGGCTATCGGGCGAAGTGGGAAAGGCGCTCTCGGACCTCGAGACTCAAAACAAAAAAGAAGTAAAAGAAGCGGGCGAGACGCGTAACATATCTGTTGAAGAAGACCAAGTTACTGACACTGACGAGGCAATTAGCGAGGGTGCGCCGGTTACCAAAATTGTTGCGACGATTTTGCAGCATGCATCCGAACAACGTGCATCCGACATACATATAGCAAGACCAACCAAGCCAGAA
>CAWCNA010000008.1:0-36195 GCA_963796795.1 Candidatus Adlerbacteria bacterium
TGCCGAAAGGCTCCTGCCGAGAGGTCGAACTCCAAGCCCTTGAACACAAAATTCGTAAGAATTTTGTACATATTTAGTAGCAGGCTTTTTTGTTCTATGGCAATTACAAAACAGAAGAAAACAGAAATTGTAGAACGCATCGGTGGAATCGTCTCTGATGCATCGACGCTCGTGTTTGCAAAGTTCAAGAGCCTCACCGTCGCCGAGCAGACCGAACTCCGCCGCGCACTCCGTGCCTCGGATGTTGGCTATACGGTTGCAAAGAAAACTCTTGTACGCCGTGCACTTGATGCCGCAAAGTTTGAAGGAACATTTCCTGAACTCGATGGCGAAATCGCAATGGCATATGGCAAAGACGAAATCGCACCCGCACGTGAGCTTGCAGTCTTCGTCAAAAAGTTCCCTGAACATTTGGCCTTTGCAGGCGGCGTGTTTGGTGGAAAGTATGTAGACGCAGCAGGAATCAAAGCGATCGCAGCAATTCCAGGAATGGAAACATTGCGTGGTATGTTTGCGCAGATTATGAACTCGCCAATGCAGCGTTTTGCCGTTGTACTGGGCGCGGTCGCTGAAAAAAATAAATAGACAGCGTTTTGCGAATTAAATAACATTATATGAATCAGGAACAAATTATCGAAGCAGTAGAGAAGATGTCAGTGCTCGAGCTCAATACGCTCGTCAAGGCAATTGAAGAGAAGTGGGGCGTCTCAGCTGCAGCGGTTGCAGTTGCAGGCCCTGCTGCCGAAGCAGCAGAGGAAAAGACGTCCTTCAATGCACAGCTTGTTGATGCCGGTGCCGCAAAGGTCCAGGTTATCAAGGCCGTCAAGGACGCACTTGGCCTTGGTCTCAAGGAGGCAAAGGACCTCGTCGATGCCGTCCCATCTATGCTCAAGGAGGGGATGAAGAAGGAAGATGCAGACAAGCTCAAAGCAGCCGTAGAGGCAGCTGGCGGCAAGGTGGAGCTGAAGTAATTCAGCGACAAATAAATAGAGAAATAATTCAAACAAAAACTCCGCCCCTGGCGGATTTTTTGTTGTGAGTTACTATTCGTGGCAGTGCGCACAAACGAGGGAGGTACACATGGTTGAACTGAAGGCTGACTCCATCGGTATGATACTTTTTGGCTTCGTCGCCTGTTTCATGTTGGTAGGAGTGCCGCTCTATTTGCTAGAGGGGCAACATGACAAAGCGGCCTCGTGTGGGATTGCGGTCTATGTCTGTGTTGCTGGGGCTATGGGCATATTCGAGAAAATTCGCAAGTACTAAAAGGCCCTAAGAGCAGGGCCTTTTCTTTTTTGATTCTGATTAATCGGACATATTTGTATCCAAATGTTGTCAACTTTGCGTAATCTCCAGCTTTTGCATAAAATAGCATGGCACTGCTGAATTACTGCTATGACTGATGGATTACAGAAACTCTTTGGGAGCCCAGCTCGGGTAAAATTACTTCGCCTCTTTTTGTTCAACCCTCGACAGTCGTTCACCCTTGCGGATGCTGCAAAACGCTCGCGTGTTCCAGAGGACGAGGTGCGTAAAGAAATCGCTCTGTTCGTGCGCGCCGAACTCATTGGTCGTGCGCCTCGTGGTAAGGGTGTGCGCTATGTATTGAACAGTAACTTTGAATATGTTGCAGCATTGCAAAATTTATTATTAAATGCACCGGCGCGTGGCCAAGACATTGTCGAACGCGTCCGTGGTACGGGCACACTTAAGCTGATGGTGTTGTCGGGAATTTTCCTTGGCGAATGGGAGGGTTCGCTCGACCTGCTTGCTGTCGGCGACCGTATGAAAGAAAAGAAACTTCGCGAAAGTATCCGCAAACTTGAATCGGAAATTGGCAAAGAAATCCGCTACACCCTCCTTTCAACAGAGACCTTTTTTTATCGACTTAATTTAAATGACAAACTTATTCGCGATGTGTTTGACTACCCACACACTATTGTTCTCGACCGCCTTGATATTGGCCTAAAGTAAGCCTTATTTGCTATCCCCACACCTCTTTCTGGCTCCTCGCTATAGGGGAGGGGGGTTGCTACAATTGAGGGGCAGCAATTAATCATTATTTGTTCACCTATTTAATATCATGATTGTTCAGCAATGGGGGTACGTTCTTCAGCAGTCGTTTTATAACTTGCTTTGGAATGTTGTAAATTTCCTTCCGAACCTTCTGTTCGCTATTATTATTTTCGTCATTGGCTGGTTCTTGGCCGGATGGATTGGATGGCTCGTCAACGAGGCGCTCAAGGCACTCCGTGTCGACCACGCACTGAAAACTGCAGGCGTTGGTGAAGTTGTCACCCGTGCAGGCTACCAACTAAACTCGGGTCTTTTCCTCGGCACGCTCGTAAAGTGGTTCGTCATCTTGGTCTTTTTGATGGCGTCGCTCCAGGTGCTCGGCCTCGTCGCAGTCACCTACTTCCTGCAGTCAATTGTCGTCGGCTTTATCCCGAACGTCATCATCGCGGTACTCATCCTTTTAGTTGCTGCCGTTATTGCTGAAATTGCACAGGGTGTTGTCGTCGGCTCGGCGCGCGCAGCAGGCATCCACGCAGCAGGTTTTGCAGGCACCGTTGCCAAGTGGGCAATTTGGATCTTCGCAATCCTCGCAGCGCTCGAGCAATTTCAGATCGCGCAGGGAATTTTGCAGACGCTCTTCACCGGAGTTGTTGTTGCACTTGCTCTCGCATTCGGACTTTCGTTCGGCCTCGGTGGCCAGGAAGCTGCAGCTCGCTTCATCGAAAAGACACGCAACGGAATGCATCACTAATTTCTATTGAAATTGGTCTCCAAAAACCACCTCATTTTGGGGTGGTTTTTGCTAGATAAAACAAGCACTTTTCGCCATTTTGTCCCCAACGCCACCTAAGTTTGACAGGCTCGAAAGCCTCCTATATACTCACCTTTACAGATATGTTAACGACTAACCAGCTCAAAAAAAGGGGATAACAAGCGACTTTCTGTTGTCTGGCGTCCCGCGAAAAGCGGGTTTTTTGTTTCCAAATCTGTGCGAGTGCGAGATTCTTTGACAATTAAAATCCATTGCACAACCGCTTCCAGCGGGTCTTTTCGAGGATGTGTAAATGGAGACAAAGAAATCAAAAACATAAACAACAAATTATTGCGGTTCTCAAGTTTCTTCTCTCTCTACACAAGAGGAGAGGAAACAAATAAGGGCGTATGGTGGATGCCTTGGCTTTGAAAGGCGATGAAGGACGCGGCGTGGCGGCGATACGCTTCGGGGAGGTGCCAAGCAACCTTTGATCCGGAGATGTCCGAATGAGGAAACTCACTAGATAGAAATATCTTATATCTTGCAGCAATCAAGAAGCATACCCAGGGAAGTGAAACATCTCAGTACCTGGAGGAAAAGAGACTAATAAGTATTTCGTTAGTAGCGGCGAGCGAACGCGAAGAAGCCCAAACTCGAAGCACTAGATTCTGCATGCCAGCTTGCTGTGTGTAGGATCTAGTACACTCTCGGGGGTTGTAAGGCGATGTATAGCTGGCTTTAAGCACAAAGAAGTTACAAATTGTTGTGATAGCCGAAGCTGCTGGGAAGCAGCGCCCTAGAAGGTGAAAGCCCTGTAGGCGAAATCGAAACAACTTCTTAATTGTCCTTGAGTAACTCAAGACACGAATGGCTTGAGCGAATCTGCCGGAACTAACCGGTAAGGCTACATACTTTCAAAGACCGATAGTGAACTAGTACCGTGAGGGAAAGGTGAAAAGAACCCCGGCGAGGGGAGTGAAATAGATCTGAAACCATATGTCTACAAAGAGTCGAAGAGGTCGCAAGACCTCGACGGCGTGCCTATTGAAGAATGAGCCTGCGAGTTTATGTATGCTGCGCATGACTAAGGGCGATGAGCTCTGGAGTCGAAGGGAAACCGAGTGTGAATAGCGCGTTTGTAGCATGCATAAGACCCGAAGCAAGGTGAGCTTGCCATGAGCAGGGTGAAGGTCGTCGAGAGATCGCACTGGAGGCCCGAACCGTTGAGCCGTTCAAAACTCTCGGATGACTTGTGGTAAGGAGTGAAAAGCTAATCGAACCTTGTAATAGCTGGTTCTCTCTGAAACAGCTTTTGGGCTGGCGTCGCATTTATTGACAGACGGGGGTAGAGCACTGGAAGGATTCAACAGGGCGCAAGCTCGTGAATCCTATCAAACTCCGAATACCGTTTGTGTTATGCGGCAGTTAGTACGTGGGGGCTAAGCTCCACCGTACAAAAGGAGAAGAGTCCTAGATCTCCAGTTAAGGTCCCAAAATCTACGTTAAGTGCATCACAAGGAGGTGGAATTTCATAGACAATGAGGATGTTGGCTTAGAAGCAGCCATCATTGAAAGAAAGCGTAACAGCTCACTCATCGAGAGATTCTGCGCCGAAGATAATCGGGGCTAAAACGTAATACCGAAACTGAGGGCTTGCGTGTTCTTCGGATACGCGTAAGCGGTAAGAGAGCATTCGCATCTGCAATGAAGCAAAAGGGGCGACCCATAGTGGAGCGTTGCGAAGTGAGAATGCAGGCACAAGTAACCGCAATGCGGGTGAGATCCCCGCACGCCGAAAGACAAGGTTTCCTTGGCGATGGTGATCAGCCAAGGGTTAGTCGGGCCTAAGGGTATGGCGAAAGCCGCACGCGATGGACACAGGGTTAATATTCCCTGACCGGCATGTAGGTGATGGAGTGACGGAGGAAACAAGTTGTCGCGTCTTATTGGATTGACGTTCGTGCGTTTGAGATTGGTATTCCAGGCAAATCCGGGAATGCAACTTTATTGCGACTATCGTAGACGTGCGAGCACATCTTAGGCTTCGGCCGAAGGGATGGCAGCGAAGAGCCTTCCAAGAAAAACTTCTAAACTTAACTACATGTACGACCGTACCGCAAACCGACACAGGTGATCAGCTCGAGTAGAGTAAGGCGAACGAGTGAGTGTGCTCCAAGGAACTCGGCAAAAAATCGGCCGTACCTTCGGAATAAGGCCTGCCCTAACTTCGCAAGATGAAGGGGCCGCAGCGAAAGTATCCCTGGCGACTGTTTACCAAAAACACAGCTCCCTGCGAACTCGTAAGAGGATGTATAGGGGGTGACACTTGACCAATGCCAGAAGGTCAAATACGGACGTTGTCCCGAGCAATCGGTGATGGTGATTTGTATAAGCCCTGGTGAATGTCGGCGATAACTATAATCGTCCTAAGGTTCTCAACTTGAAGCAATTCGAGTTGGGAAGGACTGGGACGATTACAGAATCGGGTAAATAGCGAACAAACGTTACAAAGCAGCTGCCTCTTTTTGCAGTAATGCAGAAGTGGTCCTAAAAACAAACATGGCTATATGCTGGGAAGCTCGAAAGAGTAATCAGCAGGGAAGGCTTGTGAATTTCATCGAGAGTTTATTCTCTCAAAGTGTTGTTGGTAGCATTAAGTAGCCGATTAGTTGTTCTGCAGAACAACGTTGGCGTCAAAGCGCCCCGCCCGTGAACGGGGAGATCCTGGGAATCCAGGCCAACAAATGACTTTTGCCCGAATACAATTTCGGGCTCTCGATGAAATTCATAAGAACCCTCAGAGACCAAACGCCATACTCCCGAGCAATCGGGATGAAGATAGAGTCCAAAGGTTTCCAAGGAACCTAGAGCGAAATTCCTTGTCTGGTAACTGGATTGCCAGCTTCGAGAGCGATCTCGATGAAAAATCCGGCTTATAACGGTGAAGCCCTACTTCGAAAAAGAGGGTAATACCGTGGGAAGTCGGTCCGACACTATATCGGACTTGACCCCGTAACGACTTGTGCACCGCTAGCCAGTGGCGCACAGATAGCCTAGGTAGTACAATTAGTATTGTATGAACGGCTATAACACGCCGGCTCTGCGAAGAGAGCTTGCAAACTACATCTCCGGATATGTTGATGGAGAAGGATGTTTTTCCGTTTCGTTTTCGAAACGCGAGAAGCTTCTTATTGGATGGGAAGTAAAACCAAGTTTCTGTGTCGGTCAAAATTATGACCGGCGCGAAGTCCTGGACTTGATGCACGAATACTTCGGTTGCGGCCATATACGCCGCGACTGGGGAGATAAAACGTTCAAGTTCGAAGTTCGAAAATTGGATGATCTTTTAAACAAAGTGATTCCGCATTTCGAAACGTTCCCTCTTAAATCAGCAAAACAAAAAGATTTTCTGCGTTTTGCAGAAATCTGCCGACAGATGAAAGTTTTAAAGCATCAAGAAATGCGCGGTTTGAGAACAATTCTCAAAAGCGCATACGAGATGAACGGGTCGGGAAAACGAAAACTTCCTCTTTCTGTAATTCTCGAAACACTTCGCAGATGAAGATATAGTCTAATGCCTGCAGTAATGCGGGGTAGGAGGTGTATGTAGTGCGCATACACAATCAAACTCAAAATGAAGTTCAGACGCGCACGAATAGTGTAACGACTGGGGAACTGTCTCGGAGCACAGCTCGGTGAAAATACAGTACCGGTGAAGATGCCGGTTACCTGCAGATAGACGAAAAGACCCCAGAAGCTTTACTGTAGCTTGATATTGCGTATACGACTGTGACTGCGTAGCATAGATGGGAGAGGTTGAAGTGCACGGTCTTGGCTGTGTGATGGACTCGTCAGTGAAATACCATTCTATACTAGTTGTATGCGCTAACCGGTGCAGGCAAAACCTAGGCATCGAGACAGTATCTGGTGGGCAGTTTTAGTGGGGCGCTATCCTCCTAAAAAGTAACGGAGGAGTGTATTAAGGTCCTCTAGGCGCGAATGGAAACCGTGCCGATAGCGCAATGGCAAAAGAGGGCTTGACTGCGAGGCGTGAATGCCGAGCAGGTGCGAAAGCAGACCATAGTGAACCGACCATCCGCATTAGACGCGGTGGAAGATTATCTGATAAAAGCTACTCTGGGGATAACAGGCTAGTTCCGCCTAAGCGTCCATAGCGACGGCGGAGTTCGGCACCTCGATGTCGGCTCATCACATCCCGGGGGTGAAGAAGCTCCCAAGGGTTTGGCTGTTCGCCAATTAAAGTGATACGCGAGCTGGGTTCAGACCGTTCAGATTCTTACACTAAAGGCGTAGGGGAATAGACGATCTGAACCGTCGAGTGAATGTTTCGTTTATAAAACAAATAGTATGAGATTAATTCGTCATGAGTAATAACGAGAGGAACCAACCAATCACGGCGGTCGAACTAGAAAGGTATTCGAAGAAGCTAACTAATATCGGTAAAATCCTACATACAGAGATAGGATAATACCGAGGGAAATCGTACAATTTAATTTGATGTACCCGTAGAGACTAAACGTTAGCAATCCCGAATATCGGAATGAAGTTATAGTCCATTCCACACAGTAATGAGTGAAAAGAAGCGTGAGACAGGTTGGTCTCCTATCTACTGCAGGCGTCGATTATTGAAGAAGATTTGCTCCTAGTACGAGAGGACCGGAGTGAACTGAACCACTGGTCTGCCAGCTGTCCTGCCAAGGGCAACGCTGGGTAGCTATGTCGGGATTGGATAAGCGCTGAAAGCATCTAAGCGCGAAGCCGACTCTAAGATGAGTAATCATTAAGATCCGTGAGAGATGATCACGTTGATAGGCTTTAGGTGTACGCGCAGCAATGCGTTCAGCCGAGAAGTACTAATTGATCGATGTTTCCTTCCTTCTATAGAGAGGGAGAAGGGGCTTGAGAATCGCAATAATTTGTTGTGCCCTGCGTAGCTTCGAAAGAAGCGAAGTAGGGTTAAGTGTTTAAGAATGTTTTTTGCCAGATTAAGTTTTTCGTCTTGGTGGCTTGGCGACGGGGTCACACCCGTTCTCATTCCGAACACGGAAGTTAAGCTCGCTTGTGGCGATGGTAGTTGCCTTTACCGGCTGCGAGAGTAGCTAGCCGCCAGGACAAAGAACTGAATCTATTTTTCTAATTTTCATTAGAGCCCTTAAACAAAGGGTTTTTTGTCGTTATAAATTTTGTGCGCTACAATACACGCATGGCACTTTCGTGGGGCGAGCGGCGAAAATATACATACGTGGCAGTTGGTATTTTTATATTGCTTTTGCTCGCGTGGGGTGCGTACTCCACATTTTTCTCAACTCCACCGACTTGCTTTGATGCAAAACAAGACGGTAATGAACAGGGCGTAGACTGCGGCGGTTCGTGTTCGCTCATTTGTCCAAATCAGGCGAGCCAGCCTACAGTCGCATGGGCACGCGCGTTCCTAACAGCATCAAGCACGTACACTGCGGCTGCCTATATTCAAAATACCAATGTCGGCGCGGGCGCACACAACGCGGCATATTCGTTCGAACTTTTTGATGCGAATAATGAACTCGTCGTCGAGAAAGACAGCGTTATGGATCTGCCGCCACTTGCAACGATTCCTATAGTCGAGCCAAATATATCCGCGGGGAGCCGGACCGTCACCCATGCGCTGTTTGCATTTTCGAGCCTGCCAAACTGGGTTAAGGTTCCACAAAGCGCGATACCTCCTGTTGAAGTGACAGACCAAGTGCTATCCTCCGATGGTTCGCGGCTCTCGCTGACACTTGGAAATAATACGGTGCAGGATGTAAACAACATAACTGTCGTTGGAGTGCTTTTTGACGCAAACGGTGTAGCACTCGGTGCATCAAAAAGTTTAGTTGCATCGCTGCCGCATAAGTCCATGCAGAATATTGTGTTTACGTGGCCGCTCGGGAACCCGGGCGTTGTTCGTGCAGAAATCACGGTATTGCCTTCGTTCTAGATAATTCCTCCATGTCCCCATTTACTCTCGTAAAAAAGAAAACGAGCTCGGTCGATTGGATTGCCTTTTGTTCAGCGTTGGCACTTTCCGCACTCGGGTTGCTCACGATGGATTCCTTCACGGGGCAAGATCCTCTGTTTTTCCGCCAGCTTGTGTGGATTGCAATTGGCGTACTGATATTTTTTGGCGCGGCGTTTGTCGACTGGCGATTTTTACGCCGCAGTGGAGTCGCCGCAGGAATATATGGAGTACTTATCATCCCGCTGATGTTTTTGCTTGCACTGGGAACTGCAGTGAAGGGTGCGCGAAGCTGGCTCTCGTTTGGAGGCCTTGGCATTGAGCCTGTCGAATTCGCCAAGCTGGCACTCATTATTTTGCTTGCCAAGTATTTTTCCCGCCGTCACATCGAAATTCACAACATTCGCCATATTATTGTGTCGGGCGTGTATGCGGGCATTGTCTTCGTGCTTGTTGCCCTGCAGCCAGATTTCGGTGGAGCAATCATCATTTTTCTTATTTGGTTTGGCATGGTATTTTTCTCAGGCATTTCAAAAAAGCATGTGGCCACAGTGGTGCTCCTCGGCATAGTTATTTTTTCAGGGTTGTGGTTCTTCGGCTTCCATCAATATCAAAAGCAACGTATTTTAAATTTTATTAACCCGGCGCGTGATGTGCGCGGCAGCGGCTACAATGCGTACCAGTCTATGGTCGCGGTGGGTTCGGGGCAGTTGTTTGGCAAAGGCATTGGATACGGCACACAAAGTAAGTTGCGCTTTTTGCCCGAGTATCAAACCGACTTTATTTTTGCTGCGTTTGCGGAAGAGTGGGGTTTTATTGGCATCCTTATTGTTTTTACGTTGTTCGGGATTATTTTTTGGCGGATTATACAGACTGCGTCCCGCGGCGCGTCCAACTTTGAAACGTTGTTTGCACTCGGGGTCTTGTGCTATTTAGCTGCACACTTTGCATTGCACACAGGTATCAATATGGGTATTTTGCCCGTCACCGGTACCACCATTCCGTTTATGAGCTATGGTGGAACACACATTATTGCCGAGTTCTTAGCACTCGGCATGCTTTCTGGTATGAACCGCTACTCGCGCGCAGCGCATCGCGACATGCTTGATCGCGAATTTAGCGGGGGCTATGACCGGTAATTATTTGTAAAGCTCAAACGTTTTTTCAACCATTGTTTCTATTGAAAATTCTTCAAGTGGGGTATCTATTGCTTCGCCAACGCCGCCGACACGATTGGCAATGATAGGAAGGTCTGCGACGCGGGCTTCTAAAATGACAAGCCCGAGAGATTCTTTTATTGATGTCAGTACGAATACATCAAAGCCTTTCATAACATCTGCCACAGGAAGGAAGCCAAAGAATTTTACTCGGTTGGATAGGCCGTATTCTTTAACTTTTTTCTCTAAGCTCGAACGTAATTCGCCCTCACCAACAATAGCGGCATATATATCAGAATTTTTCTTCGCCTGTTCAATAAGGGCTATTTGATTTTTGTTTTTTGTAAGTTCGCCTACTGTGCCTGTAATTTTTACGCCGGCAGGGAAGGCTTTGCGGATTATGTCGCCTGACCCAAACTGCATATGCAGGTTGATGCCGTTATAAATACGCACTACTTTTTTTGCACCAAACGGCATTTGCTCCGTAAGGTGTTTTTCATATTCGGAATTCGCAATGACGCGGTCGACAAGGAGTACTGTAAACCACGAGATGAGCCAAATAAGTATTCGAGAGGGAAGCGAACGTTTTTCCTTAAACGCCCATCCGTGGTCGGTGTAGATTATATTTTTTATACCTGCTAAGCGGCCTGCGAGCGCACCCATCGCCCCTGCTTTTGAAGAATTTAAATGCAAAACATCCGGTTTCTCTTGTTTAATTATTTTTTTGAGTGCACGATACGCGCCCCAATCGCTACCGCCTACATCACGGACAAGTCCGGCTATTTTGATTGTTCGCACACGGGCATCTTTCAAATGCTCTTCCATCCGGCCAGTGCCGCCATGTGCAACCACAACATCAAAGCCCCGCTGCTTCGCCGAAGTTGCGAGATCAAAGACATACCGCTGGGCGCCGCCCCAGTTTGCCTTTGTTATGACATATAGGATTTTCATGAAAAATTGAGACCGTTCCTATTGAAACTCTCCTAGACTATAGAAGGTTATATGGTATACCTTACCACAATGACTTTCGGCCGGAGATATACCCTGGCGCTCTTGTTCCTCGGGGACCTCGTAGTCTTCTGTCTTTCGCTATTCTGTACTCTCTTGTTGCGTTACGGCGGTTTGCCAGCCGAAGACATACTTGAGGCATACATCGGGGCTTTCGCATTTTTGTTCGTTGTTTGGCTGCTTGTCTTTTATATGGCAGGCCTCTACAGCAAGCGCGTACTTTTGTTCCAGAGCGAATTGCCAGCAGTGATCCTACGTATACAACTGTTTAATATAGGGCTCGCGGCACTGCTCTTTTTTATCCTGCCGGAAATCGGCATTGCACCTAAAACAAGTTTGGCCATCTATTTGTGTTTCTCACTCATTGGTATTTTTCTCTGGCGTTTGTGGATTTTCCCGCGCCTCACCAAACCTTTGAAGCGTGAGCGCGCTGCATTGCTCGGGCAAGGGCCTGAAGTGGAGGAGCTTGTGCGCGAGGTAAATCGAGAACCCCCGCTACCATCTGGAATTTGTTCTTGTAGCAAAGCCGGCCTCGCTCATCGTCGAGGAGTTTGGCGACTTTGTACGCGAATTGTCTAGAGAAAAATGTCACTCTTGTGGTAATTGATGCACAACATGAGACGATGCGCCCTTTTCTGCCATCGATTTACAGTCTTGTTGTCGGCAGCAATCGCTTCCAATATGCCGATTTTTACAAAGTATACGAAGAAGTATTCGACCGCGTGCCCCTGTCACTACTTCGCTATGACTGGTTTCTCATGAACATCACCAAACCAAATGTCAGCGCATACGCGATAGCTAAGCGCATCGTCGACATCGCAGGCGGTTTGCTTATGGGGCTTATCACGTTACTCGCCACACCGTTTGTATTTATTGCAATGCGCATTGAGGGCCCGGGAGAATTGTTTATCGCACAAGAGCGGTTGGGCCAGGGCGGCACGCGCATGAAGGCATACAAATTCCGCAGCATGAAGTTTAATCAGTCTGCGTCAAAAGAGTGGGTGGGTGAGAATCGCGAAAATACGATTACAAAAGTGGGCGATATATTGAGGAAGATTTCGCTCGACGAATTTCCACAATGTATAAATATTCTAAAAGGTGAACTCTCTCTCATTGGCCCGCGCAACGACATTGTTGGCTTGGGTGAGCGTTTGGAACAGGAAATCCCATACTACGGCGTGCGCTATATCGTAAAACCCGGCATCACGGGTTGGGCCCAGATTAACCAGCAATATGAGCAGGGCAAGCTTTCACCGCAATCAATTGACGAGACGAAGGTGCGTTTAGCGTATGACTTTTACTATATTAAACATCGTTCATTTGCGATGGATATCGTCATTGCACTGAAGACAGTGAAACGAATGCTGTTCCGAGTGAGTTCTTGGTAGAGTAGGTGATATGAAGCACACGGTACTCATTACAGGCGCTGCAGGATACGTCGGCCAGATGTTGGTGAAGCAATTTGCTGCACGCGAAGATGTTGAAAAAATAATAGGCATTGATAAAGAACCGCTGCCGGATTTTATTAAAGACTCCCCGAAGCTTGTTTATATACAGAGCAATTTGTCAGATGCGGGCTGGGAAGAAAAAGTTTCCGGTTACAAACCTGATATCGTTATACATTCTGCGTGGCAAATCCGCGAGATGTACGGTGAGAAGGAAAAACAATGGAAGTGGAATGTTGATGGCTCGGACCGTGTATTTGATTTTTGTTTTGACCACCATTTTGTAACGCGCCTCATCCATTTCTCGACCGTCGCCTCCTATGGTGCTGAAAAAACAAACTCAGTAAACCATCTATATAAGGAAGAGGAGGGCTTCCGGAAGAGCAACTATTTGTATGCCGAAGAAAAACGCGTCGTCGAAGCTCATTTGGAAGAAAAATTTTTGGCTGCACAGGAGCGTGGCCGAAATATAGAAGTTGCGATAGTCCGCCCAGCGGCAATTACAGGGCCCCGTGGCCGCTACATGCGCATCCGTTTTGGCCTGCAGGCAGCACTTTCCGGCCAGCTCAAGGAATCGTTCGTACACAAACTCATCTCGTTGATGGTCTCGTTTGTACCGGCAACCCATACGTGGCTCCGTCAGTTTATCCATGAAGACGACGTTGTGCGCATCGTGGAGCTATTGGCATTTTCGCCGCTCAAAAAACAATACGATGCCTTCAATATCTGCCCGCCAGGTGCCGTCGTCCGCGCGCCCGATATGGCAAAGGCGGTGGGTAAGCGCGTGGTTTATATACACCCACAATTTATCCGTCTCGTCTTCTTTATCATGTGGCATGGCAGCCGCGGACGCGTCCCAACGTCGAAGGGTGGATGGAAGAGTTACTCCTATCCAATAGCAGTTACCGGCGAAAAACTTACCCGCGAATATGGCTTTCAATATTCCACTCCTTCACTTGATGCGTTCTATTACACCAACGGCAACTATGAAGAATTTGTCCCCGCACAAAACCGCCGCCACAAAAACTAAAAAATCAAATGATAGTAGATGGTAAAAAAATAGCTGAAGAGATTATTGCTGCTCTTGAGAAAGAGCGTGGAGGTTTTGGTGCACTTACTTTGGCAGTTATATCGGAAGGTGAAGATGCAGCGACAGAATCATTTATAAAAATAAAATCACGCGTTGCAGCAAGGCTCGGTGTTGAAGTGCGTCGCTTTGCCCCAGCAGACTACATGCATGCGCTAGCCTGCGATGGCATTATTGTCCAGCTCCCGATAGAAAATAGTGAACACTGGCTCGCAATGATCCCAGCGGAGAAAGATGTTGATGCAATAAATGAAGGACAAAAAATAGTACGTGCTCCGGTCGCTGAAGCAGTTTCGGAAATATTTATACGAAACAATGTTGCCGCTGCTGGAAAATGCGCAGTTGTTGTGGGTGCAGGAAAACTTGTCGGCGCGCCAGTTGCCGAACTTTTAAAAGATTTAGGCGCTGATGTTTCTATTGTTACAAAAAACGAGGGGGCACTATCTGATTTAAAAACGGCCGACATTGTTGTGCTTGGAGCAGGGGAGCCGGGCTTGGTAACGCCCGATATGTTGAAAGAGGGTGTTGTATTGATTGATGCAGGGACTTCTGAAGCTTCGGGTCGCCTTGCAGGTGATGCCGACCCATCATGTGCTGAAATTGCGTGTGTTTTTACACCCGTCCCCGGCGGCATCGGCCCAATTGCGGTCGCTATGATTTTCAAAAATCTCTTCATTTTGGCGAGTAAGCACCCTTTGCAGGCTAGACAGTAATCTGTTATCCTCACAGTCATGTTCAGGTTGCGCTATAGCGCTGTTCTAATTTTGATCGTTGCCGTGGCTATTGGTTTTTTTGTATGGAAAACCAATGCTCCAGGCGGCCGTTTTGCATTCAAACTCGGCCTTGATCTCTCGGGAGGTACGCAGCTTGTCTACAACGCTGATACCAGCAAAGTACCGGCAGCCCAGGTATCCGATTCGATGAGTGCTCTTCAGGGAGTAATCGAGCGTCGCGTTAATGCATTCGGTGTTGGCGAACCAGTCGTCCAGACCGAGCAGGCAGGAGCGCTGGGCACAGGAGGCCAACGCTTGATTGTTGAGCTCCCAGGAGTTACCGATGTAAATCAGGCTATCGCAATGATAGGCCAGACGCCGACATTGGATTTTCAATTAGTGAAGGCGGGCTCTGAAGCATCAACTACCAATGCGGACGGTAGTGTAAACATGGCCGCATTCGAAGACACCGGTCTCACAGGCAAATACATCTCCAGCGCGGCGCTCCAATTTGGCAACGGCTCGAGCGCGTTGCAGACGCAGCCGACCGTGCTCGTTAACTTCAACGCAGAAGGTACGAAGTTGTTTGCACAAATCACTGATCAAAATGTCGGCCGTGAAATGGCCATCTTCCTCGACGGAAGCTTGCTTTCGGCACCCGTTATACAAGAAAAAATTGATAATGGCAGCGCGGTAATCTCGGGCAATTTCACTGCACAGAGTGCAAAAGACCTTGCGACGAGCTTGAACTTGGGTGCGCTTCCGGTACCTATCACTCTAGCAAGCACGGAAAGCATCGGTGCAACCTTGGGCGTCACGGCCTCGCACGCCGGCGTTATGGCGGGACTCCTCGGCTTTTTGGTACTCGCTATCTTTATGATTCTTTGGTACCGCGTGCCAGGCATTGTTGCAGTCGTCTCACTCGTTATATACGGCGTGTTGATGCTGGCACTCTTTAAGCTCATTCCTGTTGTGCTCACGGCCGCAGGCCTTGCAGGCTTCATCCTGTCTGTTGGCTTGGCGGTAGATGCAAACATCCTTATTGCCGAACGCATGAAGGAAGAACTACAAGCAGGGCACGGAACACAAGAGGCAATCCGCCACGGGTTTTCTCGTGCATGGAATGCTATTCGCGATTCGAACACCGCGCACATTATTGTGGCCGTAATACTCTTCTGGTTCGGCACTTCAATAATTAAAGGGTTTGCGCTTGTCTTTGGATTGGGCGTTATCGTCTCGCTGCTTTCGGCCATTATCATTTCCCGCACATTCCTTTTAGCGCTCGGTATCAATACAAATTCAAAGATAGGACACTTCCTTATGCGCTCTGGAATCATTAAATAATATGCTTAACGTCGGTAAAAATTTAAAATATTTCTTCCTTCTTCCGGCGATTCTTTCATTGCTTGCAATTGCCACGATTGGTATGTGGGGGTTGAAGCCCGGCATCGACTTGGCAGGTGGCTCCCTCTTGCAGGTTACCTATCCAAACGGCCGCCCACCTGTACAGCAAGTGCAGGCCGTCGTAGATAAGCTGGGCCTTGGTGAAGTCCGCATCCAGCCAACTGGCACAAATGGCTACATCTTGAACCAGCGCGATCTTTCTACGCAGGAAAAAAATCAGCTCGAAGCGGTTCTCAGTGGCTTCGGACAATTTCAGGAAGATCAATTCAACTCTGTCGGCCCTGTGCTTGGTGCGGAGCTATTGGACAAAGGTCTCATTTCCCTCGGCCTCGTCGTTGTCTGCATCATTCTCTTTATTGCGTTTGCTTTCCGGAAAGTTTCGAAGCCTGTTGCGTCGTGGAAATACGGCGTTGTTGCAATTATCACTCTTCTCTTTGATGTACTTATTCCGGTTGGCGTATTTGCAGCACTAGGCCACTTCCAAGGTGCCGAAGTTGATTCGCTGTTTATTGTCGGTCTTCTTACTATCCTTGGTATTTCCATTAACGATAAAATCGTCGTCTTTGACCGTATCCGCGAAAACCTCCAGCATGCAAATAGCCGCGATACTTTTGCCGATACGGTAAGCAAGAGCATCCGCCAGACGCTGGCACGCTCCATCAACACGTCCCTCACCGTTGTTATCATGTTGCTCGCACTCTATTTCACAGGGCCCGCTTCAACACAAGTCTTTGCACTCACTCTTACGGTCGGTATGATCGTCGGAACCTACTCTTCAATCTTCTTCGCTTCTCCACTTCTCGTTGCATGGGATCGATGGTCTCATAGCAGTTCTAAAAAATAATTTAAATGATAATAGGTATTACAGGTACCAACGGTGCAGGTAAGGGAACAGTTGTTGAGTATTTGGTTGGGCAAAAAGGATTCACGCATTACTCGGTGCGTGATTTTTTAGGTGAAGAACTAACACGTCGGGGGCTGCCTATTAATCGAGACACATTGCCGACAATGGGAACGGAACTTCGAACAAAATTTGGAGCAGGATATATCACTGAGCAGTTATTTGACCAGGCCTCAAAGAATGGGAACAACGGGGTGATAGAATCAATTCGCAGTTTAGGCGAAGCAGAATTTTTAAAATCACACGGAGCTTTATTGTGGGCAGTGGATGCTGACCGTGAGTTGCGCTATGAGCGCATCGTAAAGCGCGGGAGCGGTACGGATAAAGTTTCGTTTGAAGAATTTTGCATACAGGAAGACCGCGAACTTTCCACAAATGACAAATTTGATATGGATGTGCTTGGAGTAATGGCTATGGCCGACCATACCTTTTACAGCAATGCTGGGAAAGACGAACTTTATGTGGCAGTTGAAGAGGCACTACAAGAGTTACAATCTAAAAAATGAATCCGATAGACAAACTTGCATGGATTTACGTTAAGGACAGGAAGGTTCTTTTTGTTCGTTCCCACAAATCAGAATGTGCCGTATTGCCCTGGCGGAAAACGTGAGGAGGGGGAAAGCGACCACGAGGCCCTTATCCGTGAAATCAAGGAAGAAATAAGCGCCCAATTGGTAGAAGATAGTATCAAATACTTTGAGACTTTTACTGCCCAAGCTCACGGCAAACCTGAAGGAGTTATGGTTCAAATAAAATCCTTTACTGCGGATTTTGAAGGTATCCTTTCGCCCTCAAACGAAATTGCTGAAATGCAGTGGGTTGATAGCCAAGACCTAGCCCGTTTGTCCAAACCAGGCCAGCTTATCATTGCCTCTTTATTGGGCAAAAACCTCATAGATTAGACAAAATGGATTGGCATGAAATTGCTGCGGCCATAAGCGGCATTCTTACATTCGTTGCGGTTGTGCCGTATGTGCGAGATATGTTAAGAGGGACGACGCGGCCTAACGTTGTGACCTGGGGATTGTGGCTTTTAGTCCAAGGAATTTTTGCAAGCGCTCAATATACTTCCGGAGCTTCGTGGTCAATTGTTTTGCCGTTGACTGAAATGCTGACGGTTGGGTTCGTTGTTTTTCTTGCACTTATTGGATATGGCTACGGGAAGTATGCACGGCTCGATATAGTTTGTTTTTTGTTGGCGATTGCCGCGATAGTACTTTGGCAGCTTACTCAAGAACCACTGTTTGCACTTATATTCTCCGTTGTGGCTGATTGCATAGCTGCTATTCCTACGCTAGTAAAGTCGTATAAAGACCCATCTTCTGAAACTGCGTCCTCGTACCTTTTGGTTGTAGCCGGGGCTCTCTTTGCCCTGCTTTCGAGCCGCCTGTGGAACCTCCCAAATCTCCTTTGGCCGGCGTATCTTTTTGCCCTAAATGGCTCTATATTCTGCTTGGTATTGTTTGGCCAGCGGCTTAAAAAACAGCCTCACATTCCAGCTTGACTCTGGGGTTTAAATGACTATACTGTCTTGACTGCCTTTGGGGCGGTTTTTGTTTCTCAAGAAGGGGAGAAAGGCCGAGAACCCCGAGGCTCGAACTTTGATAATTTAATAAAAATCTTTTCTAGCTATAGCGGCTAGATAAAGACAGCATCAATATCGAAACCCCGACGTTACAGTCGGGGTCCCGACCAAAGCGTCGGGATTGAAAAGCAAATGATTATTTCCATGTCAGTCACCTAGGAGCGATTGGCATGGGAAGCAAGAAACAAAAAAGAAGAATACGGAGCAAGAGACTGGCTATTTATTCTCAGCATAGGAATGCTGGGCACTTTTCTCTTGTTCCGTTCATTACGAGTAAAAAAGAAACATGACACATTCAAATGTGAATTGTCTCTTATATTCAGAGTTTGATCCTAGCTCAGGATGAATGCTGGCGGCGTGGATAAGGCATGCAAGTCAAGGGGGCCGCAAGGCAACCGGCAGACGAGGTAGTAATATACAGGTACGCACCGAAAAGTCTGGCATAGCTATCCGAAAGGGTAGGTAATTCCCGATAGTCCGGCGACGGTAAAGGGGTAATCCGCTTTTTGAGCGGCCTGTGCAGCATCAGCTAGTTGGTAAGGTAATGGCTTACCAAGGCTATGACGCTTAGGGGAGCTGAGAGGCTGACCCCCACCGATAGCACTGAGACACGGGCTATACATCTACGGATGGCTGCAGTCAAGAAACTTCCACAATGGGCGAAAGTCTGATGGAGCGACGCCGCGTGGTTGATGAAGTCCTTCGGGACGTAAAGACCTTTTATGAGGGAGGAAGTAATTGACGTTACCTCATGAATAAGGGGCTCCTAACTCTGTGCCAGCAGGAGCGGTAATACAGAGGCCCCAAGCGTTATCCGGAATCACTGGGCGTAAAGGGTGTGTAGGCGGTCGTGTTAGTCGTTTGTGAAAGACTCTTGGGCTTAACCCAGGGAGACGCAAGCGAAACGGCACGACTTCGAGGATGCGAGAGGTATACGGAACTCATGGTGTAGGGGTGAAATCCGTTGATATCATGGGGAACACCAAATGCGAAGGCAGTATACTGGCGCACTCCTGACGCTGAGACACGAAAGCGTGGGAATCGAACGGGATTAGATACCCCGGTAGTCCACGCCCTAAACGATCCGAACTAGTTTTGAGGAGTATCGACCCTCTTCGAGACGAAGCTAACGCGTTAAGTTCGGCGCCTGGGTAGTACGATCGCAAGATTAAAACTCAAAGGAATAGACGGGGACTTGCACAAGCGGTGGATCATGCGGCTCAATTCGATGGCAAACGAAGAACCTCACCAGGGTTTGAAACCCAACTGTAAGCCTTAGGAAACTTTGGCCCTCGCAAGACTGTTGGGCAGGTGATGCATGGTCGTCGTCAGTTCGTGGCTTGAGTTGTTCCCTTCAGTGGGGTAACGAACGCAACCCGCGTTGCCTGTTTTATATGTCAGGCGAGACTGCCCCCTCACGGGGGAGGAAGGTGCGGATGACGCCAGATCAGCATGTCCCTCTGATATCCTGGGCTGCACGCATGATACAATGCACTCGACAACGGGTCGCGACGGGGTAACCCTGAGCCAATCCTTATAAACGAGTGCTCAGTTCGGATTGAGGTCTGCAACTCGACCTCATGAAGCCGGAATCGCTAGTAATCGCGGGTCAGCTATACCGCGGTGAATACGTTCTCAAGTCTTGTACTCACCGCCCGTCAACTCAAGGGAGCCGGGAGTGCCCGAAGTTCGCGCTTAGGCGGCCCACGGTAAGCTCGGTGATAGGGAGTAAGTCGTAACAAGGCACGGGTAGCGGAAGCTGCTCGTGGAACAATTCAAATGAAATGCGTTTTTGCCTCTCGTACGAGGGCAAAAACTGAATCGGCGATCTCGTCGCAAGACGAAGGGATGATAGTGCTAATCCTATATTGCACTCGGTTTCCCCATACACGTAAGGGGCTTAATGAACGGAACAAAAGAAAGGTGTGTTTCTAAAAATTTTGGTGTTGATGCAAAAAAAATAAATAAAAACTCCAACAAACTGAAGGAGTGTTTTCGCGTATATAAAAAGTAAAAAAATAGAAAGCAATAAGCGCCGGTTTCCGAAAGTTGGAAACCGGCGCGCGGATGTTTTAGATAGAGGGGATTAGCCTCTTGGACGGAGTAGTTAAGGAGCAAATCCGTCCGAAGACATCCCTCCCTTCTTCAGCGAATCTGCAAGTGCAGACTGCTCAAGTTGGGATCTCCTCATGGTACTGGACCCTCCTCTTGCTAAAGATCTTTTCCGGCTCTTCAACCGATTGCGTGCCCGACGAGCTCGTTCATCTTCGCTCATCGGAGGCTTCTTACCCGTGCCTCGGGTGTGTCCGCCACAGACTTTGCCGCACTGGCGCATGTATCTACACAATCAGCATCTCCCCGTACAAATGAACCTACCCGCAATGTATCCCAAGCTCAGCAGTAAAGCAATATAGATGAGTTTATTGAGTCTGGGGATTAAATCTGGTACTGTAGGCATTGTTCAGTAGGTTTTTACGCCCGACGGCGTGATGAAGCATCATATGCGCGCATAGCTCAGTTGGTAGAGCATTCGACTGATACTCGAAAGGTCCTTGGTTCGACCCCAAGTGCGCGCACCAAACCAAAAACGTCCCGCCTGCGCGGGATTTTTTGTTCTGGTGCGAGGCGGAGCGATGTTTTGCAATTGCAAAACCGCGAGCCGGGGTCGGCAAAAATTTTAAGCGACGGCGAAGAATTATTTGTGATCACAAAAAAAGAAAAGCCGCCTCAACAAGGCGGCTTCAAGCGATACGGCGGGCGTCATAAAAAATGTCGTCCCAGAGCCCATCATCTATCATTCTGGGGAAGATTTTCATAATCGCAGCTTCTTTTTTCCGCCATCCAACCGGCAGTACAAGGACATCCATGTAAGTTTGATTGCGAGGCAGTACGCGTTTTGCCTTAACAAGCAATTGTTGGAAATCCTTGTCGAGAAAGTGGTCGGGTTCGTCTCCAGAATATCCATACTTGTGGACGCAATGGAGAAGACACGGTTCTGCCTCGCCGCGCTCCTTCATTTGCTTCACTTCGCTCGCGAAAAACTTCGCTGCAAGTGCCGGGCTGGCGAGTATGATGAAATCCAGGTCATTACCCGATCCTTCACGAGCGACGCTTCCGAACAGTTCAATTCCCCTGACCTCCGGATGTGCCATGAGAATAGAGGCGACGTTCTTAGCGTGAATCAGTGTTATTCGCGGCTGCTTCCTAGGCTTTTTTCTTCGTGGTAGAGGCGCATCCCATAAGAACATGGGCCTTCTCCTTCAGAAAGTGAGTTTGTCCAAAAGCACAATACAACAATCACTCCTGTAGGTCAATAAATTAATTAGATGTTTTTATTGTTCTTTTTCTCGTTTGAGTTCGTTGAGTTTTACAAAAAGTTGAACAAGGCGTTTTTCTTCTATTTCACTAAGAGCTGGATCTATTGGCAAGCGTACAACTTTTGCAATAAAGAGATGATAGAGATCATCGAAACTTTCTCCTTTAGGCTTATCGTGGATAATAGCGGCGCTCGTCTCGGCGCTCAAAAAATATGGCGATGATATCGCGTACATATAGTTTGTAGCTATGAATAATTGACCGGGATACTCACAAAGCTTTCCTTGGTAACAATAATGTGATCGAGGATTTCAATACCCATTATTTTACCCGACTCGACAAGCTGTTTGGTGAACTCGATATCCGCAAGGCTTGGTTGCAATGTGCCTGACGGATGATTGTGCGCCAAAACGACCGCAACAGCTGCATATTCGAGGGCTGGTTTAAAAACTTCGCGTGGATGGGTCAAATTTGCGTCAATAGTACCTATTGCAATCACTTCGTCGTGTATTAGGCGATGGTGGCTGTTTAAATAGAGCCCGCGAAGCTGTTCTTTAGGCAAAGAGCGCATGTCATGTAGATACTCGTAGGCATCTTTTGGCTCATTGATAATAGTGCTACCTGCGGTTGTTTCTTTAAAGAAACGTTTGCCGAGTTCGGCGCATGCGGCAACCTGCAGGGCCTTGTTGAGGGGAATGCCCAGCTCGCGGCTCATGGCCGTGGGGCTGATGTTGCCCGAGAGGCCGCGTTCGCCATATTCGTGGAGCATGCGCTTGCTCATGGAAAGAACGTCTTCCTTTGTCGTTCCGCGCCCGAGCACGATAGCTAAGAGTTCGGCGTTTGAAAGCGCGCCAGGGCCACCTGAGAGTAATTTCTCGCGGGGTTTCTGTTCCGGCGGAAGATCGCGGAATTTATAAATATGTTTGAGGGGAGTACCGGAAGGCATATCAACAAGCAGGCTGTGAGTCTCTCTGATGGCGTAGGTTTCCATACATTAAAGTTATCACGAAATACAGGGTATACGAACGGTTAGGGTAGTACCTACCCCAAGCTCGCTTGCCGCCGTAAGCGTCCCTCCATGTCGCTCCACGATGTGTTTCGCGAGCGCCAACCCGAGGCCACTGCCAGGTGCATGTTCGACCCCTTGTGCCCGCCAGAAGCGGTCAAAGATGTGGGGTAGATCGTGTGCTGCAATCCCGATCCCATTATCCTTCACGGACAACACGACCCATCCTGGCTCTGTATAAAGTGAAAATGTAATGAGACCTGTACGTACAGTTCGCATATATTTTATCGAGTTACTCGCAAGCCCAAGTATTATTCCGCGGATTTTTGCCGAGTTGCCTCGGATATATATTCCAGGAACTATGTCAGCTTCCACATGTACAGAACGGTCAGCAGCTATGATCCGTATTTCATCAAGCAGTTCCTCTGTCTCAGCAGAAAGATCAAATGGTGTAAGGACTAATTCATTTATAGAACTGTGTTCAAGCCGTGCGAGCCGTAGAAGATCACTGATAAAAACAGAAAGTTCCCTCAATGAGTTTTCAAACATACATATTGTCGTGTCGTCGGGAGCCGTTGTTTTTAGAAGGTCGAGTTTATTTTGAAACACTGCAAGCGGTGTTTGCAGGCTGTGTGAAATATCGAGCATGAGCTGCTTCTGTTGCTCCTGAAGTCGCTGTAACTCACTCGTGCGTTTTATAAGTAGTACCGTAAATATCCCAAGAGTTGTATAGAGGAGTATGTCCTCATATTCGTCGGAATACCATCCCACAATATTTATAAGAATCAGGTATATTCCTACGGACACCATGAACAAGGACTGATGTATCCAGCGTTTCTGTATGCGCATATTTTATCAAAATTTGATATGTTTCTTATAAAAATATTTTTCTGCTAACCCTCAATTTTATAGCCTCGGCCGGGTATTGTTTGTATCAGGCGGCTTCGGCCAGTGTCACCAATTTTCTTTCGCAAGGAAAGCATATGCGACTCAATCGTGTTGGAAAAGATATCTGTGTTCATATCCCAGACGTGCTCAAGTATCATTCCGCGCGACAAAACGGCCCCTTCGTGCTGCATCAAATAATGCAGCAGCATAAACTCTTTCCTCGTAAGATACATATCCTTTTTGCCCCGCTTCACCGTGTAGTTCTTAGTGTTGACAGTGAGGTCGCCAATCGAAAGAATTTCGCTTTCTATCAGTCGTGGCCGACGCAGGAGGGCCCGTACACGAGCCAGTAATTCGCTTAAAGCAAGGGGTTTAGTGACATAGTCATCGGCTCCCGCATTAAGTAAGTGGGCTTTCTGTATAACCTCATTTTTGACGGAAATAATGAGCACGGGTGCAGTGACGCCGCTGGCGCGTATTTCCTTCAAGACCTCCAACCCATCCTTCTTTGGAAGGACATAATCGAGAATGATCAAGTCGTACTCATTTATCTGCGCCAAATGGCTGCCTTCCTCGCCATCCTGCGCTACATCGACGGCATAATATTCTGCCTGAAGCGACTGCTTCAAAAAATTACAGATCTTCGGCTCGTCCTCGACGATAAGAATCTTCATATATTTTATTTTTCCCTTATAAAAAGCCCACCGATATCCTACCACCCAGGTTTTATAGTCCTGTGTATATGTCGGATTTTCGAGAATATCGCTGCCCCTGTGGCAAGCTCTTATGTAAGGGGAATCTTGTCTCTGGGACTATAGAAATTAAGTGCCGGCGCTGTGGAGAACTAACCGTACTTTCTTCCGATGGAAAAGGATTTTGATAGTTGGAATGCAATAAAACAGAAAACGAACATTGAGCAACCACGCCTCTACACCGTACGTGAAGTGTGGTGGTGTCGCCTGGGTGTAAATATTGGTACCGAACAAGATGGAAGAGGTGATTGGTATGTACGACCGTGTTTAATTATGAAAGGATTCGGTCCTAATGCGTGCCTTATTGTGCCACTTACAACATCTTTGCGTGACCATCAATTTCGCATTTTTGCAGGTACGATTAACGGTCGTACAGCGCGAGCAAATATTTCTCAAATAAGAGTTATTGACACGCGACGACTACAAACCAAAATGGGTTTTCTCGAGAAAAAAGTATTTTCTACAATAAGAAAAGCCGTCAAAGATTTACTTTGACGGCTTTTCCAAATTTTCCTCCATCCCTTATGGAGGCGAGGCCGAAGCCAACTGTAGCTACAATTATATTCTTCTTCACGTATCCCGCAAGGCCGTTTTGATACACTGCTTCCATGCACGCGTGGAATCTAACTCCAAAAGAAGCTATAGCTCTTCAAAAAGAACTGCGGGAGCAGATTAAGCTCCAGCCTCTCAAAAAGAAACCCAAACTTATCGGGGGCTGCGATGTAAGTATGAATATGTTTGCAAAAGAGGGCTTCGCGGGGTTTGTCGTACTTGAAGCCGATACATTACGAATGATCGATCATGCGGTTGTTGAATTAGATATACCGTTTCCATATATTCCAGGCCTTCTTTCATTTCGTGAGATTCCAATGCTTTTACAAGCGTGGGAGAAATTACAAACAAAGCCAGATGTGATTGTCGTAGACGGAGTGGGGTATGCACATCCAAGACGCATGGGAATTGCCACGCACTTGGGATTAGTGCTCGGTGTTCCAACTATTGGCTGTGCAAAAAGTATTTTGACGGGCGTGCATGGGGAGCTCGGGGAAGCGGTTGGCTCTGTCGCATATATGACAGATATAAAAACAGGAGAAGTGCTGGGTGCGGCAGTGCGTACAAAACTAGGAGTAAAACCAGTGTATGTATCGCCAGGACATTTGGTAACGCTTGAGGAATCGATCGAAATAGTTCTAGGTTCAGTTACAAAATATCGCCTGCCTGAACCAACTCGTTTGGCGCACAACACCGTCAACGAATATAGAAAAAACGCGGCTTAGATACGAGACCTAAAGCCGCGGCGTGTCAGGGATCCTTCAGTATTTCAACTTTAAGGTCAGCAACCCCTTCTTTAATAAACCCAAGTTTTTCTGCGGCAGCCCGCGCAACGTCGAGGAATCGCCCTTTTACGTGCGGGCCTTTGTCTTGCACGACCATGCGCAGATATCTTCCGCTCGGGCCTGTGACACCAAGTACGGTGCCACACGGTAGCTTGTTATGTGCCACGATGGTCGCATCGTTTGGATTGAAGTGCTGTCCGCAAAACGTTGTGGAAAATCCATCCTTGTACCAGCTGGCCTTTACGGTTGTGGCGTGAGTGACAGCAGGAACACCAGCAGTATTTTCCTGCGCAGCACATACCGAACACAGACTGTTAAAAAGAACTACACAGAAGCACAGCAAACGAACTTTCATGGCGAGCCCCTTCTTCCTGCGAGACGCAGAGTACACGATGCTACTGAACAGTAGTGACGAACAGGTACTCTATATATTACGAATGAAAGGCGTCTATGGTTGCGTGCAATATTGGGTATACTGAAAATATGCCAAAGACAGGTGAAACACATTGGGCAGGAAGTGTTGCTCAAAAAGCCATCATTAAAAAGGATGGAAAATTCTTATACAGCGAAGCCCTCTGCATACAGAATGGGATTTGCCCGGCGGAAGATTGAATAGCGGAGAATTGCCGAAAGAGGGGATACTTCGAGAGGTTAAGGAAGAGATAGGAGTAAATATTATTCTCGATTCGATAGTGGCCGTATACACGTTTACTATCCCGGGTCTCGGCGAACATCTTTTTATTGCCTACAGCGCAACCTTAGAAGATCCATCTCAAGAATTGGTTCTTGAGGAAGCAGAGGTTGCTGAAACAAAATGGATATCAAAGGAAGAATTTCAGGATGCAGGTGTATGGCCGGGAGTACGTCCTGCGCTTGAAATTTACTTCAAAATGAGCGACAACTAAGGACACAATAAGTTCGTGCATTCAGTGGGCATGTGGCGGAACTGGTATACGCGTACGTCTCAGAAAGCGTATCCCGTAAGGGTTGGGAGTTCGAGTCTCCCCATGCCCACTGAGTTTGTGAACTATTGACTTTATATTTTTATATAGTATGTTGCTGACAGATCCCTACGGCTCATCCGTCTCTTACTTGGGGAATTGAAGGGCCACGCGGTTGTGGCTCAAAACTGTAGTGAGGAAATAATGGGTAAGTCGCATCCTGTGGATGTCCATGTCGGCGCGCGTCTTCGCCAGCGTCGTTCTCTGCTGGGCATGAGCCAGACCAATCTCGGCACGGCCGTGGGTCTAACCTTCCAGCAGATCCAGAAGTACGAGCGCGGTTCCAACCGCATCGGCTCGAGCAGGCTCTTCGAGTTCTCGAAGGTGCTCGACGTGCCGGTCTCGTACTTCTTCGACCGAAATGCCCTCCAATGCGCTCGCCGGCCGGCCCATGTCGGGCCGCGGGAAGAAGAGTGCTGGCGAGGAAGCAACTCCGTTTGAGCAGGTGAAGGATCCGCTGGTCAAGCGCGAGACTCTCGAGCTGGTGCGAGCCTACTACAAGATCCGCGAGCCGCGTGTGCGCAAGCGCATCTTCGAGATGGTGAAGGCGGTCGGCGCCGCCAGCCATGCCGAAGTGCTCGGCGGCCGCAAGAAACGCTGAAGAAGAAAACAAGGGGTCGTGCCGGCAACGGTACGGCCCTTTTTCTTTATGAAGATTCCTTCATCTAAGCTTCACCTAGCCTGGGCTACTGTTACGCCACTGCTGAGCTTGTTCTCACGCAGCTTTATAAAAAGCAGTTTTTTAAATTTGTATTTAGTATATGAGCAATACAGCACGTGGTTGGATGTGGGGAGTCATAGCGGTGTTGGTCGTTCTATTTGGTATTTGGCTTTGGTATGGAGCACATCCGGGTACCGCCATGACGCCGGTTGGATACGGTTCGCCTGAAGCATCGTCAACGACGGCATTGCAAAGCCCGACAGCTCCAATAGTTGCAGAAAACCGCAGCACGTCGACCGTTGCAGGTATTGTCGCAAGCCTCTCGGGGGAGTCGCGTTTTGCAGGATATCTCTCAAGCACCGGAGTATCGTCACTTATCGCGGGTAAGGGTCCATATACTGTCTTTGTCCCCACCGATGCAAGCTTTGGAACTTTGCCAGCAGGCACTATAAACAACCTCGATGCGGCACAGTTGAAGCGTTTGGTTGAATACCACATCATCTCGGGCAAAGCTATAGATGTAAACGCACAGGTTGCAGGTACCGTGCCCGCATTGTCGAAGGACATGCTTAACTTCAGCATTTTGCCCAACGACAAGAGCGCCCGCGTGAACAGCTCGGTCGTCATCCACGCCTACCGCGCAAGCAACGGCATTGTGTACGTCATCGGCAACGTCCTCTTGCCACCGCTCTCAACCACTCACTAGCTACTGATCGCTGCGGCTTCGCTCGCGCAGAAGCTTCCCATCTGAAAGACCACTCCTGACCGCTCCACCACTGGAGCGGTTCGAAGTTTGTTTTGTAGAGAGCTTTCTCTCCATACACAGTTCCCAAATAATAGAATTCTTTACCAGCGATTTTTGCATCACGTACACAGTCGAGCATCAGCCACATACCAAGCGACTGCTGTACATACTGTATGTCATAGAAGGAGTACCAATAGTGGGCCATATCGCCACTCTCGACTTCCAGCACATACGCGACTATCTCAGTATCACGTCGGTATGTAACGACTGTCGTAATGATCCCCGCAGCAAACAAAGCTTCAATACGTGCTCGCGGCATGGCATTGGCCCCGTGCTTTTGTGCAAAATATATCAGCGATAAATTCAAAAAATAATCGTCCGGTATAAATTCTGCAAATGCAACACGTTCTTTTTCAAATATCTCGTCGAAGCGTTTGGCTATGCGGCGATTTTCACTGCTCAATGTAAAATCTGCGAGAACTACCCGAGCGCTGCGCCCCGAATAAAAGATATCCTTACTGTCGTTTGCGCCCGAGTAGGGCAGATATCCTTGTGCGTAGATTTCGGCAAGCGGTTCGCCTTCGCGCAAGAGCCACTGTGTGTCCGGGCGCGCTATGTAGATATCGAAATCTTTTTTAGGAAGAGAAATAGATTTCATCTTATTGGGAATTTTTTCTCGACTAACGCAGGAATTGTTTCTATCAAGCCGTCCAAACTGCCCGATGTCAGCAAAAGAACAACGTCATTTGAACCCAGTCCTCGATTCAAAGCCTCGAGAGTTTCTTCAGGGTTAGTGATAGCTTCTGTAGCAACTCCAGTCGCCTGTACGCGCCCGACGATTTCATTTTGGCTCAGTTGTTCGTGGCTGTCTTTTCCCTGTGTTGCCGGTTCATATATATAGACCTTGTCTGCTCCGGAAAAGACGCTGTCGTACCAACTAATAGTTTTTTTATTGCGCCAGCTGAAAGTATGAGGCTCAAATACCACATGTATGCGTCTATCAGGATAGTGTTTCTGTAGGGCTTCAAGTGCGCTGCGAGCTTTCTCATAACTCGAACCAAAGCCTTCATATACAGGCACTTTTGACAGGGGAGAAAGCAATTCTAACCGGCGCTTCACCCCTTGGAAACTTGCAACACCCACGGCAACCTCTTCAGGTGTGAGAAGTTGTTTCTCAAGCAGTAACGCACTTACTCCAACAATGTTTTCAATATTATGTGCACCTAAAAGAGTTGTCGAAAGCGAGATAATTTTTTCTGCACCTTTCATCAAATCGAACGTCGTTGTTTGGCCATACACGATATTCGCTGGATGCCATTCTATTTTTTCGTCCAGCCCGTAGAAAACTTTTGTACCGGCATATTCTTCGGCGAGAGCATGGGCATAATGCTCGCCACCGTTTGCGACAACAAGTCCATCATCTGGCAGGGAAGCAATGAGTTGTTTAAAGGGCGCAAGATACGCTTCGTGTGTTGGATAAATATTGACATGATCGTGTGTTGCTGAGGTAAGCAAAAGATTTTTTGCGTTGTAGTGCAGGAATTTTGAAGATGAGTCCCAATTTGATGACGGGTATTCGTCTCCTTCGAGCACGAATACATCACCCGAACCTTTGTGTGCGTGGGCATCAAACCCATTTGTTATTTCACCAATAAAATAACTTGGGTCTTTCCCGGCTTCTTTCAAACACCACGCGAGTAATGCTGTTGAAGTTGATTTGCCGTAACTACCCGCGACAATAATATTGTTGGTTTCTTTTGTAAGTTCTTCTAAAATATCTGGGAATGAGGCAACGCGCTTTCCGCTTTCAAAGGCGACCGTAACTTCCTCGTTTGTTTGAGGTATGAGTTTTGTATTTTTGCCAATGATTATCACGTCGGCATCTGCTGGGATATTTTCTTTTTTGTATCCGTGCGCAAATTCGACGTCAGCTTTTTCAAGATAGGTGCTGACCGGCGGATAAAAACCCTCATCCGAGCCGCTGATATCCCAGCCTTGTTGGCGCAACAAAAGAGCTGTAGCGCTCATGCCTTTGCCGGCAATACCTATAAAATGAGCCTTCATATATAGAGCATGCTAGCACCCGGCGGGAAAAAGAAAAAACCGCCTCCCCGAAACGTGGGGAAGCGATTATAAGGCTAGTGCCGCTTGATTAGGACGAGATAACTTCTCCCGCCGCCGTTGCGGGTGGTTGGGAACTCGTCGGGAAGGTACGCGTGCGTGTGGGCGTCGATGTTTGCGGATGGAACGCCCATCTGCGCAAACTGCTCATGAATGATGACCGGAAGGTCGAACTTCACCACAGCACCATCTTTCACCGCAGCTTCTGATCCGTACTGTTTGAAAACATAGTCTGCGGCTTTCGCCCAGTGCGTATGTTCCAAACCAGTGATCGGATGGTCGAACTGCTCTGTCGGTATAGACCAGAAGACCCATACGTACACGAAGTGCAGGTCGAGTTCAGGATGTTTCCCTCGGAGTTCCTCGATAAGAGAGTGGACGACACTCTCGTATTTCCTGCCTGGAACCCCAGACTTGAACCATGATCGATCGAGCACACAATCACGGCCGGCGTGGGCGAAGAGCAGCGTGCTCTTATAGGCAACCACGACTGTGGGGCATCCGCCGGCACTGATCATACCGGTGTCGCCGGAGTGATCGAGACTCGTACCATCTGCCGGAACATCGTAGTTCCGGTGTATGGGGAGATCAAGATAAGGAAGCACTCCCAAATAGATGGTAGTGGATAGATCTTTCGGTTTGATAAGCTTTGCATTGAAGGCCGTAGGCCTCGGCGCAAATACACGCCGAGCCTTGATGTCTTCCAGCTCGTCAATGAGAGCGTCGACAAGTTGCGGATTTTCCTCCACGTGTTGTTGCTTGTAGAGACCTCCCAGCGACCAGTTTTGATCGCCAGCGATGCCGTACGCGCTGAACTGGACGTCCGAAGTTCCGCCCGTATAGGAGCGGCGCGAATCAAGCTGCTTTTCTATGACAACCATTTGGTGGCTCCCAATGAAGTGAAGTGACGAAGATACGTATTCCAAAACTATAATGCTATTTTTATACCTAAATGTCAACTCTTAAACAAAAGAAAGCCCCCTGGCTCGAAAGCTAGGGGGAAAGAGGTCTGCAGAGTCTTCGACCAGGTGCTGGGCTAGGACTTGAGTTCCGGCGCCATCATGAGGCGCTTGATGGTCCGCGGAGCGGCGGCCGGGAAATTGCCAGCGCCGATGCCGTTGGCGATGGAGCTGTGGTCAATAAAGTCCATCTCGGCAATCTTCCGACGCCCATCGCCGCCTTCGGGCTTGAGCGCCGTCGTGATGATCGCACTGCCGCCGTCCATATTCTTGGAGAGGCCTTCGAACGGATCGTTCATCGGCGCCTGGGCCAGAATGATGACACCTTCGTGCCCGAGGCCGATGTAGCCAGAATGATCACCGACGAAGTCGTGCTGGGCGAAGCCACTGACGCTCACATCGAAGTGCGTGCCACCAGCAGCGACAGCTGGCGCAGGCATAACCGGCAGGGCAATGAGTGCCGCTGCAGCCATTAGAACTCTCTTCATCGCAGTCTCCCTTGTTGAGAAGGTTAACTTTTGACTCTACGCACGTGTACGCTCTCTATTGATGAGTTTTTCATACTAGGCAGAATCCCGCAATAGCCTCTGGTGCGTGGGGGAAAATGCCTGTATACCTATCTATATATGCAGAAGCTTTCGATGGTTGCGACGCCGATAGGGAACTTGGAGGATATTACTCTCCGTGCCCTTCGTGTATTTAAAGAGGCGGATGTTGTCGCATGCGAAGACACGCGCGTTACTAAGAAATTACTGTCACACTACGACATTCACACCCCAACCATTTCCTTCCATGCCAACAGCGGTGCAAAGGGTTTTGAAAAAATCATCAAACTTTTAGATGAAGGGAAGCATGTCGCATTAGTTTCAGATGCGGGCACGCCTGGGGTTTCTGATCCTGGGCTTGAACTTGTCTCTGTCGTGCGTGAGAAATTTGCTGATATAAAAATTGAAGCAATACCAGGAGCCTCGGCACTTGCGGCGGCACTTTCTATTGCAGGCCTGCGTGCTGCATCTTTTATCTTCTACGGATTTTTACCCGTGAAGAAGGGGAGAGAAACTCTTTTTAAGGAAATTGCAAAAAACGAACAGGCAAGTATTTTTTATGAATCACCTCACAGGATTTTAAAAACCCTCGAAAGCCTTGTGAAGGTAGCACCTGAACGCCGGATTGGTATCTATCGCGAACTGACAAAAATGTTTGAGGAATCGCTCATCGGCACCCCCGGCGAAGTACTATCCATACTTACAAATGACTCTCAAAAGCAGCGCGGGGAGTTTGTTGTGATTGTTGAAGGGAAATAATCGAGCGTGATACTATTAGGGTATGTCTCGAGAAATGAGCCTTATTGTTCTAGGGATACTCATTATTGTTATCCCGTACACCGGTTTCCCGAGCCCCTGGCGCACACTGTTGTTGGTGCTGGCGGGCGGTGCGGTTGCTGTTATTGGCTTTTTGCTCCGCGGGCAAACCCTCTCAAAGCCCCAGAAAAAAACTGAACACCACCCATTCCAAGAAAGTACTGCTCGCATGAACGACGTCCGCCCTGCGGTAACAGAAGACACAGTAGAGCTCTAAATCTTATTTTTCCTTCATCAAAGCCTGATATACTTTCTCTAGTATGCAGCAGGATGACGATAAAATAACGTATTTCGCGCAAACCAACTCGCGCGGCAAAGCAGTGCCGTTTGGCATCAAGCGCCGCGATCGTGCCCGCCATATGTATGTCATAGGCAAGACGGGCATGGGTAAATCGACCCTGCTCGAAAACATGGCAATTCAGGACATCCGCAATGGCGAAGGCATGGCGTTTATCGACCCGCATGGCTCCACGGCTGACCGCATCATGGAATATGTTCCCGAGCACCGCATCAAGGACGTGGTGTATTTTGCGCCCTTTGATATGGACTATCCCGTTGCCTTCAACGTCATGGAAGATGTCGGCTACGACAAACGCCACTTGGTGGTGTCCGGGTTGCTTTCGGCATTTCGCAAAATCTGGGTTGACGCGTGGAGTGCACGTATGGAATACATCCTTTCCAACACGCTGCTTGCATTACTCGAGTACGAGGGTGCGACGCTGCTTGATGTTAACCGCATGCTCATCAATAAGATTTTCCGCAAAAAAGTAGTTGAGAATATTAAAGACCCAGTGGTGCGCAGATTTTTGGGTGGAAGAGTTTGCCAACTATGCCGACCGCTACACGCAGGAGGCGACACCGGCTATTCAAAATAAAATCGGCCAGTTCACCTCGAACCCTCTTATTCGTAACATCGTTGGGCAACCAAAATCATCCTTTGATATCCGCCAAATGATGGATGATAAAAAAATTCTCATCATCAACCTGTCGAAGGGTCGGGTAGGCGAAGTTAATGCAACGCTGCTCGGGAGCATGCTTGTGACCAAGATTTATTTGGCGGCCATGTCGCGCGCCGATGTCGCGGCAAAAACACTCGCTGAGTTGCCCGCGTTCTATTTTTATGTGGACGAATTCCAGAGCTTTGCGAATCAGAGTTTTGCTGATATTTTGTCGGAAGCCCGTAAATATAAACTGAACTTAATTATTGCTCACCAATATATAGAGCAGATGGAGGAAGAGGTACGTGATGCCGTGTTTGGCAACGTGGGCACCACTATTGCGTTCCGCGTTGGGCCGTTTGATGCCGAAGTCCTCGAAACTATTTTCCAGCCGCAATTTACACAGGCAGACTTGGTTAACTTGGGGTTCGCACAAATTTATTTGACGCTCATGATAGATGGCGTGGGTTCACCGCCGTTTTCTGCAACAACACTGATGCCATTTGATCCACCACCTGCACAATTTGTCGAAGAGACGCTAGCACATTCGCGTGTTCAATTTGCTAAACCCCGCGTCGAAGTGGAAAAAGCCTTGGTTGATTGGTCCGAACCTGATTCAATGGCACCGAAGAAGGCTCCATCTGTTTCTGCCACTGCGCCTGCGGCAACATCTCTGCGACCGCCTTCGGCTCCGCAACCGATGTCGCCTGCGTCGCGAACGACGTCCACACAAACAACATCGTCTTTACCGCGAACGACGAGTACTCAGCCGCAGCAGAACCCTCTTGAGAAAAAGTCTGGCGAAAGCTTCCCGAAGGGAAGCGAGGATCCCCGAGGACTTTTTCGAAAGACGGGTTCTGTGGAGTCTTCTGCGCAGCCAACACATCGAGCGAAAACTACGACTCCGTATGTACCTTCACCTCGTCCAAAACAGCCCGAGCGACCACCCATTGAAGGGGCAATGAGTTTGAAAGAGGCCCTTGCAATGGCGCAGGGAAAGAAGCAGCCAACGCAAGAGCAGGAACATGAGCCAACACCGGCACCTGCCACACAACCACACCACCAAAAGACACCTTCGCTTAAAGAAGCGCTTGGGAAAATTGTAGGAGATCAAAAATCTCCGGTGCAATTGCCTGAACAGACGCTCCGCGACATGCTGCGGGTCGACGAACCAGGCAATGAAACGACATAAATATTTTTTCCTCACACCTCTCGTATTTTTTCTTGCGCCGGCACTAGCCAGCGCGGAGGTTGCGGCTGTTGTGTTTACCACAACGCCCCAGATTGTTTCGCCTGGAGCGGTGTCCGATACCATAACGCTGCAGGCACAGGATGGAAGTGGGGCTGCAGTGGCGGGCGGTATCCCCTCAACTGGCTGTATTGCACTTACATCAACGTCGCCAACCGGGCAATTTTCTTCCAGCGTCACAAGCTGGAATTCTATTTCAGTTTTGACGATGAATAAAAGCAGTTCGAACCGTAATTTTTTCTACCAAGATACAACCGCTGGTACATATACGTTGTCCGCTGCGTTTGTATTGAAACCTGCAAGCGTGAGCGCGTCGTGTGCAAGCTGGCCACAGTCAGGGTGGGGAAGTGCGCTCAGTGCTTCGCAGGAGATAACAATCGGAGCATCTTCAGTGTCTGTGCAGACAGAAACCCCTCCTATATTGAACGCCACATCAACCACGGCGCAGACGATTACTCCAGCGCAAAACATCGGACCGCAAACTCTCTCGACCGTTATTAAGACAGAGCCGGTTGTGATGGTTGGGGGAGGATCGTTTTTTACCGCGTCGGCATACGACCCTGCGGGAAATAAAATGACGAACGTGCGATATATATGGAACTTCGGCGACGGCGCAACTGATGAAGGTGAGACTACATTCCACACGTATGCCTACCCTGGCAAATATGTTGTTGGATTAAGTGTTGCGTCGGGGGACGAAGCGGGCATTGGCCGCACAACAGTGCAGGCAGTACCCGCACAAATCGGCGTGCTTGCCGAGGTGGACGGTTCGGTTGTGCTTACAAACCAAGCGGGGCAGGAACTGAATGTTGGGCTTTGGAGCATAACATCTGGTACAAGCACGTTTTCAATTCCGCAGGACACGATTATTTTAGGCGGCCAAAGTGTCCGTTTTGCTCAGTCGGTGATGAACATGGATGCTGGCACTGATACTATCCTTCGCTATCCAAACAGCGCGCCTGTAGCAACCGCAATTCCTACCCAAATAGTAGTACCAGTGTTTATACAAGCATCGACATTCAGGCTCAGCGCACCAGTTTCTCAAGTACATGTATCTAAAAAAATAGCAACAACTACTTCTACAACAACCCTCCAGCTTGCAGCGGCTACAGAAGCAAGTAATTCATCACTTCCGCTGTGGTCGTGGATACTGGGGGCAGGTGGTATCATCCTTATCGGTATAGGTGCCTTCTCCTATGCCACTCATACGCCCAAAAAGGAAACTAATGCCGAGGCGGATGAGTTTGAAATAGAGGGCTAACCAGAGCCTTTTTCATGCGCAAAATACTCATATTTTCATTGGCTTATTATCCCCATGTGGGAGGTGCTGAAGTGGCGGTTAAAGAGATAACAGACCGAATCCCTAACATCGAGTTTCATATGATAACGATGCGTTTTTTGCGTATTGAAAAAGCCGAAGAGAAAATAGGGAACGTGTTAGTACACAGAATTTCGTGTTTTGGGTCGGGTATTGTTGGTAAATTCTTATTTCAATTTGCGGCTAGCATAAAAGCATCAGCGTTACATAAAAAATATCATTACGATGCAACATGGGCGCTGATGGCACATTCAGCCGGTGTGCCTGCAGTATTATTTAAATTTTTTCATCCGGTTGTGCCGATGCTGCTGACTTTGCAAGAAGGTGACCCGCCCGAACATATTGAACGCACCATGATGCCACTGTGGCCGCTATTTTCCCGTGCGTTTACGCATGCCGATAGAGTGCAGGCAATTTCTAATTTTCTGGGAGGTTGGGCACGGAAACGCGGATTTGCTGGTTCTCTTTCAATAATC
>CAWCNA010000009.1:0-48405 GCA_963796795.1 Candidatus Adlerbacteria bacterium
AAAGGTAAAGGAGGAGGTCCAAAAACTTGAGGCGTTGGGCTACACGGTAGCCGTATTTATGTGCTCACAGGAAAGCCTCAAACGAGCATACGACCACTATGCCGACCTTTCGTACGCTATTGAATCAAAGGCCGGCGTGTTCAATCTTTCAAACGATGAACTTGAAGAAATATTAGCGAGAGTAAAAACTTTGGCCGACATTGGCTCGCTCATCGATGAAGCTGTGAAGTCGATGAAGCACACCTACCGTATCACGCGCATTTTGGAAGTTATTTTGGCAGGCGCCATGTCGACCGGCGCGTCCGACATCCACTTTGAACCCGAAGAAACTGCAGTGCGCTTGCGCTATCGCCTCGACGGCGTGCTTATCGACGTGCTCGTGTTTGATTATGAAACGTATCGTTTGGTGCTTTCACGTCTCAAACTGCTTTCAGGATTAAAACTAAACATTGTCGCCGATGCGCAGGACGGACGCTTTAGTATCAAAATCAAAGGTGATGAGATAGAAATCCGCGCATCGGTGTTGCCGGGCAACTACGCCGAAACAATGGTGCTTCGTATTTTGAATCCAAAATCTATTGCTGTGCCGTTGGAAGAATTAGGCATCGAACCAAAATTGCTCGCGCGCATTGAAAAAGAAATTGCAAAACCAAACGGCATGATTTTAACGACCGGCCCGACCGGCAGCGGTAAAACGACAACGTTGTACGCCTTTATGCGCCGCGTTAACAGCACCGAAACAAAAATAATTACTATTGAAGACCCGGTCGAATATCACTTAAACGGCATCGTGCAGACGCAGGTAGATAAAAAGAATTACACCTTTGCTGCAGGCCTGCGTAGCGCACTCCGGCAGGATCCGGACATTATCATGGTCGGCGAAATCCGCGACGATGAAGTGGCCGAAGTGGCTATCAATGCCGCACTCACGGGCCATTTGGTGTTTTCCACACTGCACACCAACGACGCAGCGGGTTCATTCCCCCGTCTTATTGACCTCGGGGTAAGCGAAAAAGTTTTGAGCTCTGCAATCAGCGTCGCGATGGCACAGCGCTTATTGCGAAAACTCTGCATCGCATGCAAACAAGTGCGACAAGCGACACTAGATGAGCAAAAGATGCTCGACAGATATATAGACGGGTTGGTCGATAAATCACTTGTGCCGCAAAACCGCGCAACCGTGTCAGTCGCAAGCGAAAAGGGCTGCACCGAATGCCATGGCCGGGGCTACCGCGGCCGTATCGGCATCTATGAAGCAATTTTTATGGACAGTGCTGTTGAAACGATATTGCGCAGCAAACCCTCCGAGCGCGAAATCGCAACCGTCGCTCGGCCACAGGGCGTTCCAACCATGCAAGAAGATGGCATCATTAAAGTTCTCCGCGGCATAACATCTCTTGACGAATTACAGCGCGTGGTCGACTTGGAAGCAATAATATAATTTGCTTTTTATTTTCTTTCCTTAAAAGACTGCCTTCTTCGTAGCTCTTGTAGGGCGACAGTGCGTTTAGACGCTAATCGTCTCAAACGTTCATATTCTACGAATTCTTTTGAGTAGGTGCTGTATGTAGCTGCTCCTATATAAGCTCTATCAGGACCCCCCTTGGTTGTTACATCAATTTTAGTACTGTTTGAAACAGGGCCCGTTGGAAGGCCGCTGTATCTTTCCATGCTGGCGCGCGGTTCACCCATGCTGCGCTTCTCTGTAAGGAGTAGTTCTTCACTAAAGCTTCGGATATCTTCTTCAAGTTGAGGAGTTGTTTTTTCTATAATCTCTTGCTCGTAGTCATACACTACGCCCGCAGATTCAGCGGAGTATTCGCCCAATGCACGCACATATTCAGGCGTTATACCTTCTTTTGCTAAATGCGCCGAACGAGCTACGTCTATACTCCCTTCATCACCGTTTGTAAGATATCGATCAAGGGCAACGGCGGTTACTTCGTGCATATTCTGTATCGACGCCATATCAAAAGCTTTTGCCTTACTCTCGACGCGTCCCTCTTGGCCTTTTATAGGAGGTAGATCCTGCGGGTTGTATTTTTTTGCTCCTTCCATCGACATGCAGTTTTATAAATTAAGCTTACTGGTAAGGATTAACACCTTAAATGTATCACAGGTAAAAACACAAAACCCGCAACGGTCAACGTTGCGGGTTTATAGGACAGGAGTAGAGTAAATAGGGGTTCAGGCAAAGAGATCTCTAAGCAACAATTCAATCAAGTCGAAAAGCGTGCCTAACTTGAGGATAGTACCAGCCTTTAGCAAGCTAAATGCCAGGACGTCCTTAGAATGGCGCCGAGATTGCTTAGAGATCTCTGTAGCCCGAACTAACAACAGGTTAGCATACTATTTTTTTATGTCAAGCTCTTCCGAAGACCCAGAAATTCAACCTCGGAATGACACGTTTTTAGATCAAACACTGCGACCGGCATCGTTCGACGAATATATCGGCCAGGAGGCTGTTAAAAACAACCTCCGCATACTTATTACTGCCGCAAAAGAGCGCCAAAACCCCCCTGAACACATCCTTTTTTACGGGCCGCCGGGGCTTGGCAAAACGACACTCGCACACTTAATTGCAAAAGAGCTTGGAGGTAATTTGCGCTCGACATCAGGCCCCGCAATTGAGCGCGTCGGCGACTTGGCCGCACTACTTACGAACCTTTCGCCAGGCGACATTCTTTTTATAGACGAAATCCATCGCCTCTCGCGCACCATTGAAGAAGTCCTCTACCCCGCAATGGAGTCAGGAGCGCTTAATATTATTATTGGCAAAGGCCCATCAGCTCGCACACTCGAATTACCTCTTCCTCCATTTACCTTAATAGCCGCAACAACGCGCGTTGCTGATTTATCTGCGCCGCTTCGCTCTACGATTTTCGGGCGGCGTGTTTCGGCTTGGAATTTTATTCGGAAGACAACATTGGGGATATCATTAGCCGCTCTGCAAAAATTTTAGGGGTGGAAGCTGAAGAGGCCGGCATTCGCGAAATTGCCACGCCGCAGCCGCTCCACCCCGCGCACCGCAAACTACCTACTTAAACGCGCACGTGACTTAGCACAATTGAAACGCTCCCCTCTTTCCAAACCCATTGTTGACGAATCTCTCGGCATGCTCGAAATAGATGAGCTCGGGCCTCACACCACTCGACCGCAAACTCCTTATTGCAATAATCGACCGCTTTAACGGCGGCCCAGCTGGCGTTTCCGCACTCGGTGCCGCACTTTCCGAAGAGCCCACAACAATTTCTGAAGTCCACGAACCATTCCTGCTCCAGCTTGGCCTGATTGAACGCACCCCGCGCGGCCGTGTTGCAACAGCGGCCGCATACAAACACGTCGGCCGCATCCCTCCAGCCGATTTGAACGAGAAATTGTTGTAGTTCGCAGGGCAATAAGAAAGTGATAAAATTTATTATATGAAAATCGCCCGCGAGACCAATAAGATACTGGTTGTTAGGGAGTCGGGCTTTTGGTGGATACTCCTCGGCGTGCTGTGCATCATCATCGGAATCTTCGGCTTATTTCACATTCGCTTTGATTCATACGGTTCGGCGAGCGCGAACATCGGCGCACTTGTACTCTTCCTCGCTATTGGGCCCTACCTGTTATGGAATTCACGGAGCCGTCGGGCTATTTTTGATAAAATGGCCGGCACTATGATAATCCGCTCTCGCGGGGTTAGTGGGCGCGAAGAGAGCTGTATCCAATTCAGCGACATAGCTGGTATAGAGATGAACGAACAAATCTGCGATGTGCCAGGCGTGCCCAAACTCGATTGGCACCAACTCTTCCTTATACTCAAGGATGCTTCGCGCATTCCTCTTACCTCACTACACGAACAAACACCGGTCCTTTTTGGAGCATCCCAGCTTGAAGAAGAGCGCGCAATGGGGTCTCGCATCGCAGCATTTATTGGGGTGCCCCTACAGAGTGCAGTCTCGCAGTTAGAACGTGGGCATCCTCCAGAAGGATCAATCGGTGCAGCCATACTCCGTGTAAGACGTTAGAATATTGCAGGTATCTGCTCCGTGAGCTACGCTAGATTTATATGGCAGGACACAGCAAGTGGGCGAAATTAAAACACACCAAGGGTAAAACCGACACGCAGAAGGCGAAGCTTTTTAGTAAGTTAGTTAAAATTATTGGCGTCGAGCTTAAGAAATCAAGGGGTGATAAAACAGCGCCGGGTGTGCGTGCTGCAGTCGAAAAAGCAAATGCCGCGAACATGCCTAAGGACAATATCGAGCGCGCGTTAGCGAAGTCGGACGGCAAAGAGCTTGAACAAGTAGTCTACGAAGCATATGGCCCCGGCGGCTGTGCGCTTATCATCGAAGGCTACACCGACTCGCGTAATCGCACCTCGCAAGAATTAAAACACTTGCTGAGCTTAAACGGCGGCAGTTTGGCAAACCCTGGCGCCGCAATGTGGGCGTTCCAAAAAACTCCTGACGGCAAACTTGAGGCCACTGTCCCCGATCGAACTTTCGACGAAGATTCACAAAAAATGGCCGACCTCTCCGATGCGCTTGAAGAGCACGATGATGTCTCGGAAATCTACACCAATGCCGCCTAGCAACCATCGAGGACCGTCCTCGATACGAGTGCTGGCGTTCGACCCTGGCTTTGAACGCTTAGGCGTTGCGGTTGTAGAAAAAATAAATGGCAAGGATATGCTGATGCATTCTGATTGCGTTCGCACATCAGCGAAACTTCCCTTCTCGGAACGGTTGGCAGAGCTTGGTAAGGCATCAGGGGCGTTGCTGAAGGAGTGGAAACCTGATGATGTTGCGATTGAAAATGTTTTTTTTGAAAAGAACGCAAAGACTGCAATGGATGTAGCGGCTGTGCGCGGGATGCTCTTATATATCGCCGCCTCTGCCGATCTTTCGGTACACGAATACACGCCATTGCAGGTAAAAGTGGCAATAACGGGCTATGGCAAGAGTGATAAATCAGCAATTGCCGCGATGGTACCTCGGTTGGTAACAATCCCCGCAAAGAAACGTCTAGATGATGAGATGGACGCAATTGCTATTGGTTTAACGTGTTTGGCGTCCGTCCGAAGTGCAACATAAAAGCCTTATCCACTCGCACATGGAAGGAAATAGTTGCAAAGAATAATAGTTTTGGTACAACTCTGTTGTGGCCGTGTAATTAATCAAAAAATTATTAAGATAAAAAAGCTAAGCATGCCAGATGAATTTAAAGCAGATGAGTTCTTGTTAGATGAGGAGGAGAGAATGAAACAGAGGTCCCCTCGAATGATGAGGATGAGGACATAAACCCGCTCGATCCAAACAATATCGAAGACCCAGAGGAATAGTAAAAATCCCGCGTTGAAGCGGGATTTTTACTTAGGTACTATTTTTATAAATCGGTGTTTGCCTATTCTGACTGTGCCAGGGTGGACTTCTTCATCAACACTGCTTATTTTCTCGCCACCAACATAGCTAATAGCGCCTTGCTCAACTAAGCGGCGCAACTCGCTCATCGACACATCGCTTACAATATCCCGAAGTTTTCCTGCGGCAACAGTTGGTGCATCTTCCGGCACTTCGCCTTTACTAAATGTATTTTGCCAATTTTGTTCTGCTTTTTCTGCAGCAGCTTGGTCGTGATACATCGTCACAATTTCACGGGCCAGCCGCATCTTCGCATCTTTCGGGTGGCCTTTCAAAATTTCTGCGACCTCGTCCATATGCACGCGAGTACACACCTCAAAATATGTTGGGAGCTGGTCGTCCGCCATACTCATAACTTTTCCGTACATGTCACTAGCCGGGGCCGTAAGTGTAATAACGTTCCCCTTACTTGAACTCATCTTCGTCCCATCAAGGCCGTCGATAAGCGGACTCAATACTACGTTCTGCGGGCGCTGCCCGAAATGCTGCTGCAATGGGCGCCCTGCGAGTACGTTGAATTTTTGATCAGTTCCCCCAAGTTCAACATCCGCCTTAATAGCTACGCTATCGTAGCCCTGCATGAGCGGGTAGAGCAGCTCGCGCAACGAAACACGCTTCCCTGCTTCCAAGCGCTTGGCAATATTTTCGCGCGCAATAAAGTCTGCAACTGAAAACAAGTCTGCGTGTTCACCGATTTGACGGTAGTTTAGAGGCTTCAACCATTCGCTGTTGTAGCGCATCTCAACCTGCGAGAGGTCGAGAATTTTCCCTGCTTGATCAAAATAGCTTTTCTTATTTTTTTCTATCGTTTCCTGTTCGAGCATGGGCCGTTCAAAATCTTTGTCGGACGTGTCGCCGATGACTGCAGTGAAATCCCCCACTATTAAAACAATCTGATGACCTAATTTTTGAAAATCACGAAGCTTTAGCAGCGTAACGGCACGGCCTATATGGATATCGGGTGAGGTCGGGTCGATACCAAGTTTTATACGCAATCGCTCGCCTGAAAGAAGTTTTTTACGTAGATCGTCTTTAACTATTGACTCGGAAACGCCGCGGGAAAGCAGCTCATCTATAGTCTTTTCGTCAGTTATAACCGCTGGTGTACGCGAAAAAAGTCCCATAGTTGTATACCTGATATACTAGCATTAATGTATCGCTTTTTCCGAAAGCACTGGAAAGCTATTATTTTGTGGGGGATTGGCCTCTTTTTTTTACTGCTAGGAGCCTTCCTGTTGTGGGCCGCGACGCTCCAGATCCCCGACTTGGCATCTATTGAAAGCCGAAAGGTCGACCAGTCGACCAAAATATACGATCGCACCGGCACTGTATTGTTGTACAACCTAAACAGCGACGCACAGCGGACGGTGGTCCCAATTAGCCAGATTTCCCAAAATATCCAGAACGCGACCATTGCAATTGAGGATCCAAATTTCTATCAAAATCATGGTGTCGAATTTACTGCCGTCGCCCGCGCTATTTTAGTGGACCTCTTTACGTTTTCTGCCTCGCAAGGCGGCTCGACGATTACGCAGCAAGTCGTTAAAAACACACTGCTCACAAATACAAAGAGCATCGAGCGCAAATTAGAAGAGTGGGTGCTGTCGCTCAAGCTCGAGCGAGTGCTGACCAAGGCACAGATATTGGAGCTGTATTTGAACCAAGCTCCATACGGCGGCAGTGTGTACGGCGTCGAACAGGCGTCGGAAACATTCTTCGGTAAGCACGCGTCGGACGTAGATGTTGCGGAAGCTGCATATTTAGCTGCCGTACTCCCGGCACCGTCCTACTACTCGCCCTACGGCAACCATAAAGCCGACTTGGATGCACGTAAAAATTTGGTGCTCGAAAAAATGAACGAGCACGGCTATCTCACAAAAGACCAGGAAACCGTAGCAGAAAACGAACAAGTAACATTTCTCGCCGAGCGCACTTCATCCATCACCGCGCCGCACTTCGTCTTTTATGTACAACAATACTTGGAACAAAAATATGGCGCTGACGCACTCGAACAAGGAGGATGGACCATTATCACGACGCTTGATGCCGACCTACAGGCGAAGGCCGAATCTATCGTGCAGGAGCACGCAGCAACACAGCAGAGCAGTTTTAACGCGTCTAACACCGGCATGGTGGCTATTGACCCTACCAACGGGCAAATACTTGTGATGGTCGGTTCGCGAAATTATTTCGATACAACAATAGACGGTAACTTCAACGTAACGCTGGCGCCGCGGCAACCAGGCTCGGCCTTTAAACCGTTCGTCTACGCCGAGGCATTTGAAAAAGGCTACACGCCCGACACTGTTGTCTTTGATGCACAAACACAATTCTCAACCGCGTGCTCCCCGTACGATGTTACGAACGACACGCCGCCGTGCTACTCCCCTGTTAACTATGATGGCCTCTTCCGCGGGCCGATGACACTGCGCGACGCGCTTGCGCAGTCTATCAACGTCCCTGCGATTAAAGTGCTGTATCTGGCCGGCATTAGCGACAGTTTGGAGTTGGCGAAGTCTATGGGTATATCAACGCTCGGCAACGCCGACCAGTACGGCTTAACACTCGTGCTGGGCGGCGGTGAAGTAACACTCCTTGATATGACAAGCGCATACGGCGTCTTTGCACAGGACGGCATGAAGTACCCAGCGACCGCTATTATGCAAATAAAAGACGCGAACGGAACTATTATCGAAGATGACACACAGCAAGCCGGGACACAGGTGTTGCCTGTCCAAATTGCACAGGAAATAAATGACATACTTTCCGACGCAGTTGCCAAGGCGCCGCTCGGCGAAAACGATCTACTTACATTCCCTGGGCGCGATGTGGCTGTTAAAACTGGCACGACGAACGACTTTAAAGACGCGTGGACTATTGGCTACACGCCAAACTTGGTCGTGGGCATATGGGCAGGCAACAACGACAACACACCGATGGTACGTAAGGTTTCAGGTTTTATTGTGGGCCCCACATGGAACGAATTTATGCAGTATGCGCTGGCAAAAATCCCTGTTGAATCATTTACACGAAGTCCGGTTGATGAAACAAATACCAAACCGGCACTCAAAGGCCAGTGGGAGATCCCCGGCAGCGACGGCCTCGTACACGAAATACTCTATTGGGTTGACCGCAGCGACCCTACAGGCCCGCCACCAGCAAACCCCGCCAACGACCCGCAGTATCTCTACTGGGACATCCCCGTTCGCAACTGGCTCAGCAACCATGGTATTACAGGCACAACTTCCGCCACTCCTGTACTACAGTAGACAAATAGTGTTACTACGCTAGGATATTATTGTTCATAGATCTTGGAGGAAACAATGTTCCCTTGGGGTTTGCTCTTTCTGGTTCTAGCTCTAGTCTTCGCAGTTCTTGGTTTTGGTGGAATCTTATCCATCGGCGCCGACGTGGCGCGGATCATGTTTGTGCTCGCGCTGGTGCTGTTCTTCCTCAGTCTACTCTTCAGCTTCACGCGCCGCCGCGGGCTTTAATGTCCGCGGCCCCTACACAAAAAAGGCCGCCCTTCTTTCAAAGGACGGCCTTTTTCTTTTAGCTATTCTGGTTTTTTGGTTTTTTCTGTGTTTTCCACCGCCGCCTCTGCTTTAATAATGTCCCCGACGCGGGATCCAATAATTATATCTAATTTCGTAACGAGATCTTCTTTAAGAGTATTGAGCTCAGCGCCCACGGCTTCATCTTTTTCAACTTTGCTTCCCATTTTCTTCAATGTGTCCGCATATTCCGACAATACATCATATTCTCCTAGGAGACGATTTACCCTGCCTAGGTGGTAAATATATGAAGCGTGATTTTTTAGTAGCTTCTGTTCAATAGTTTGCTCAGCTGTAACCTCGCCCTTAGGGGCGTTTTCAGTTGTATATTCAATATCACCTCGTATTTGTTCGACCTTGTCTTTTAATGTAAGAAATCCCTCACTTAACACCGTACTAAGCCCTTGCACTGGATCTCTATCAATTTTAGCTGCTGGAGGAGTCGGTGCTTCCATATTCATACTGTAATTGTATTTAAAATAATCTACCTGTTAATAGCCCACCAAAACTATACCACGCCTATTATTACCGATTCATCGGCATTGCGAGGTAGAAGAAGGAGTCGTCGCCCGCGTCTTTTATAAGCATTGGCTTGCCCGGGCCGTTGGCATGGAGGCGGATGCTGTCGCCGGACACTGATTGTAGTGAGTCTGCCAAATAGCGGCCATTAAACGACATTGTGAGCGGCTCCCCTGAAATAGTTGCCTTGAGGGTTGAGACCTGCTCGCCGACATCGGGGTTGCGTGAAGTGAGCGTTACTATTTTCTTTGCCGGCTCTATGGCAAGCGTTACCTGTGAGAATTTATCTGCAAAAATTGAAAGTGATTTAAGGGCAATGGAGAGATCTTCGCGCAGCACGAGCGCCTCTGTAGAAAATGTCTTTGGAAGTATCTGGCGGTAGTTGGGGAACGATGCGTCTATAATACGGCTCGTGTAGTACACCGTGCCGACATGGGTCGAGAGTTGGTTTTCATTAAAATAAATTTCTGCCTCGCCTCCTGCCGCGTCGAGTATGCGCATAAGCTCTGCGGCGTTGCGGGCAGGAAGGAGCAGCTGCGGCGTTGATGCGCCACCACGAAGCGGAACTGTCTTTTCTGCGAGGCGGAACGAGTCTGTTGCCGCGGTTGTGAGCTTGCCCCCTTCCCCAAACATCAACACACTTTGTAGTTCGGGTTTGGTAGCCGAGAGAGATGCGCAATACGCGACACTGCGTATTGCACGCGAAAGGTCCGCACTCTTGGCTGTAAATGAGCGTTCTGCAGACACGCGCGGCAGAACAGGGAAGTCCTCATGTGGAATCGTTTTAATCGACGCAGATGCGCGCTCCGTCTCTACCTTAAACACATCTCCCGAAAGCGCACCTGAAATAGTTTTACCTCGTGCGTTGCTTAAAAATCCAACAAGAACGGCGGCTGGTATCGCGGCCATACCCTCGGTGGAGATTTTTGCAGGGAGTGTTATTTCAACACCACACTCCAAATTTGTTGCACGCAGTGTGAGGCGACCCCCCTCAGCAACAATCAGTATGCCTGCAAGTGCCGGAAGGTTTGTGCGCTTCTCTACAAAACGCGCTGCGCTACCCACAGCGGATAGGAACTCAGTTGTGCTAGTCTCAAATTTCATATTTGTTTATATAAAAAGAATACTACTACTAATGCTGTGTATAGGTCTAATAACCCCAAAATCCCCTTGTTTTACAACGCTCAATATAGGAGTTCCAAACAGTACTACATGTTTACAGTAGAGCTCAGCTTTTGTGGATAGTGGGTTTGTTAGTAAGTTGTTCATGGGATTTTCAGTTACTATCCTGTAGTTATCCACCCTATTTCAACATCATACGGATCTGGCTAAGCTCGTTGGTGAGTACACTGTCGTTGCGTAAGTCGTTGCGTATCTTTTCGCACGAGTGGATGACTGTGGTGTGGTCGCGGCCGCCGAGTTTGTCGCCAATTGTTGGAAACGAGATTTTAAAATCTTCGCGAAGTAAAAACATAATGACCTGGCGTGGGCGCACGACTTCTTTGCGGCGTGTCTTTTCGTAAATACTGTGTTCTTCAACGCCGTAGAAGCCAGAGATTGTGCGCACGACTTCCTGGACGGACACTGCTTTTTTTGTTGCGCTCGAAGCGCCGCGCAGCAGAGTTTTTGCATCGTTTATAGTGAGTGGCTCGTTGTGGCGAAGTTCAAATTGTATAAGAAGCAAGTTGAGAGCGCCTTCAAGTTCGCGAACGTTACCTTCAACAGCAGTTGCCAAGTACTCGAGTACTTCGTCGGGCAAAATAACGTTATGGGAGGCCGCTTTTGTGCGCACAATAGCAAGCCTCGACTCATGGTCGGGCGGTGTAACAGAAATGATCATGCCGGCATTTAAACGCGAACGCAGGCGGTCTTCGAGACCCTGGATGATGTTTGGATGCTGGTCGGACGAAAAGATAAGCTGTTTGTTGCCATCATGGAGATAGTTGAACAAATGGAAGAATTCTTCCTTTGTTTTTTCCATCTTCGCTAAAAACTGTACATCGTCCATGATGAGCAGGTCATACTGGCGGTATTTTTCCTTAAAACTCTGTACCTTTCCCGCTTGGAGCGACGAGACATAGTCCATAGAGAATTTTTCCGATGTCACATACTGCACTTTTCTCTCAGGCGCACTGACGCGAAAATGATTGCCTATTGCTTGTATAAGGTGCGTCTTACCTAAGCCAGTTGGGCCGTAAATTAAGAGTGGATTGTATGCAATGCCGGGCTTGCGGATGACAGCTTGTGCCGCTGCGTGCGCTAGTTCGTTGAACGGCCCGACAACAAACGACTGCAAGGTGAAGCGCGGGTTAAGATTTGTTTTTGCGTGGATGCTTTCAAGGGGTAATTCCGAAGGTGCTGTAGGCACAGTACGAGCCTCTTCGGCGTTTTTCTTAGGGCCGCGCGAAATTATGTACTCAACAGTGCGTACAGTGTCCGAAAGCCCACGCAGAGAACGTAGAATATCCTTATGAAACTTGGTAGAAAGCCAGTCGCGAGCAAATTGGCTGGGGACTCCGAGATAGACGGCCCCCTCTTCTACTTTAACGACGTGTGTATCCTTAAACCACGTATTGAAATTGGGCTTTGAGATGGTGAGTTCGAGTTCAACCAGTGCGTTTTCCCAAAGTTCTTTTGTAGTAGTCATGAATTGAGTCCACTCAAGGATACGCGGGATAGGGAGCCCCGTCAAAAAATAGATGATGTGCACAAGTTGTGGAGAAACTGTGAATGTAGTATGTTTGACACATGTCGCAAACCTACCAACCAAAAAAGCGTAAGCGCGCGCGTAGCCACGGCTTTTTAAAGCGCGGGAAGACCCCAGGAGGCCAAAAAACACTTGCACGCCGGCGCCACAAGGGCCGCTCTCGCATCGCAGTCTAAAACACCCATGCTCTCAAAACGCAGGCGCCTGTCTGCCAAGGAAGTCAGAGATATTATTGCTGGCGGCCGCCCCGTCCGCGCTTCCCTACTCTCTGCCAAATATATAGCCGGTACCGAACCCCTTCGTGCGGCAGTCGTTGTGTCTAAAAAAATTTCAAAGAAGGCGGTCATTCGTAATCGCCTGCGCCGCGCGGTCTATCGTGCGCTCGCTTCATACAATGCACGCGGCGCAGCAGTTATATTTGTACAGAAAATACCAGAGGGCGCACTCACCCCTGCGTTTTCGCTCGAGTTGGTGGTATTGTTATCGAAACTCACACAATAAATGAATATTTTTCACACACTACTTATAAATCCGTTTTACAACGCATTTATCTTTCTTATCGGCGTTATGCCGCATGGAGATGTTGGGCTCGCTATTATAGCGATGACGCTTTTGATGCGCGGTATATTTTACCCGCTTTTTGCATCAAACATCCGCACACAGATGGGCATGCAGGCGGTACAGGGCGAGCTCGATGAAATAAATAAGACGTACAAAGACAACCCCGAAGAACGCGGCCGCCGCACCATGGAATTGTTTAAACAACATAAGGTGCGCCCGTTTAGTGCGTTTCTTTCACTGCTTGTGCAAATCCCTGTGTTTATTGCGCTCTACTACGCGTTCTTCCGTGAAGGCCTCCCAAAAATTGCTACCCCCCTTCTCTACTCGTTCGTCTATACCCCCTCCCTGGTGAGCACGCACTTCTTGGGATTTTTAAATCTTCTCGCCACTCATAACATTTTACTTGCTGCCTTTGTTGCAGTACTCCAATATGCAGTCGTGCGTTTTTCTTTGGTTCGCATGGCAAAAAAGAAAGGTGACAAGCCACAAAACGAAAAAGACAAGGCGCAAGCGCTGCAGCAGCAAATGATGTTGTACTTCCTGCCAGGCCTTATGGGTATTGTGTCGTATTCGGTACCTGCGGCCGTCGGTATATACTTTTCCGCCGGCAGCGTCGTTTCACTAGCCCAAGAATGGGTAATACAGCGCCAGATGCGCAATGCAAAAAAGTAAGAAATAAGGAGCTATTTGCGTAGCAAGGGTTGTTTGGAGTATTGTGGCTCTATGAGCCCCGAGGAACTTAAGAGTCTTGTAGCGACACTGGTAGGCCATCTAGGTCTCTCGTACCAAGACATTTCAGTCTCCACTGGCCACCGCACGGTTGTTGGGGTTACTTCAGAAGATGCGGCCACACTTTTACAAAATACTGGCGAGGGGTTGCGGGCGCTTAATGCCTTGGCACGCCGATTAGTAGAAAAAAAATACGGCATAGAGGCGGCCAATTTTCTTATTGATGTAAACAGCTACCACGAGCAGCAAATGGAAATAGTGCGCACAAATGCACGGATGCTTGCACAGCGTGCGCGGCTTTTTAAACACGAAGTCGAAATGCCCCCGATGAGCTCATACGAGCGCCTTGTTGTGCACGAACTGTTTGCCGATGATGCAGAAATTGAAACGCGCTCCGAGGGCGAAGGAAAATTCCGCCACATCGTACTTGCCTTCCGCGGCGGAAATAAAATTAGTTCGTAAGCCGGACACCCCACAACGATTGGTCGCCACGTGTAATAAAATACAAGTATTTTCCATCTGCAGAGACACCAAGTTGATCTGCGGGCGCAGTTACTCCCCCGTCGCCAGGCAGTGTCACAACTGTTCCTACGCCAGTATTAGTATTGAATCTAATTATACTGTCAGGCACTGGAAATAATCCTTGGTGCCACACATCTATATAATTTACCGGAGTGCTTCCAAGAGGTAGCGCACAATAGATATCAGTTACAGAGGCTGCACTCCAGACACATTTTTCGGGCAGTGGATTATTTGCCATTGGAGTGTCTTTGCCGGTTGCAACATCGTGTGCGTATGTCGTTGGGGCTTTTGTTGTGTCACCATTACTTCGGTATATTATTTTTGAAAATAACTTATTTGCCACAGCCGACAACTCAGGAGTATAGAGCAGCGGCGAGATGGCACCCGTTTTGGTATTTATAGAGAGTGCAATGCCCGGGACCCCACCGGCACTTTTGGTTTGCACAAGAAGCGCATTTTTTGATGGCCACGACAGGATAAGTTGTGACAGAGGCAAAGAGAAAAGTTTTGCAGCGTCTGTACCGTCCGCGTTTGCTACATATCCGTCTGCACCGGATGTTGTTTGTAAAAGATATGCCAAATGCGTTCCGTCTGGAGAGAGCGCAAGCGACATAATGCTATTTGGTAAAAATTCGATATGTGATGGGGGCACTGTCGCCGCCACGGTCGTCGATGCAAGCTGCATATACAGACTTTTCAGTACTCCCGAACTTACGTATTGCAAAATAGTGGAAGTCCCATCTCCTCCCCATACTGCTGAGGTAACGCCTGGAATAGTAAGGTTTGAAACGGGCCGTGCCACAGCGCCTGGTATATCAATAGAAAGATCGAGAATATGGCCTGTGTCTTGCATAATGTAGCGCGCAACAGTAGTTGTTGGCGCAGATGTCTGGATAAATGTTGCACTCGCCACAGGGCCCGCTGAGATTTCAAATATTTTCTGCTGCGTAGTATTTGTCTGCGGCACGTTGGTTGCACCGCTCCCCGTCTGCACCGTCGACACATTTCCGCCTATGCCAAAAAATCCTCCTGTTGTATGTCCTGCTGGAGTTTGTGTCCCGCGCAACAAAAGCACCACTATCAAAAGTATAATCAGCGCCAGAATAATTCCCCCTATATAAATTATTTTTTTACTCATACTATTAAGTCATAGGGACAGAATTCATTACAGGCGTGGTCATAATACAATTCATACCACTAGTATTTGTAGTGGGAGCCTGGATAACGTTACATTCAGTTTGACATTGCCCACTAAAAACTTGTTTGAAACCATTTGCAATTGAATTCCAAAAACCACTTCCTGTAGATGGCGCCGCGCAAGATGTAAAAGTATTTTGTCCGCTACAAGAATTATTACCAGATTGGGTAGGGGGAATTGTTTGTATAGTCCCCCCTCCATTATTACATTGTATAACAGCTTGGTTGATGGCATTTTGTTGTATCGCCTGCGGAGACGATATCACCCCCGTCGTTGTTGGGCTTAGCACATTACACGCATTCACGAGTGTTGGGTTTACGGTGCTGAGTATGATCCATGAACCGAGCAATACCAACAGACCTATTACAGATGATTTTATACGTTCACGTGCCTGTGTGCGCTTGTTCACTACCTCAAACACCATGTAGCCAATGCCGCCCAGTACCAAAAACAACACAGCAATTGCACCACCGAGGTAAATGAGATATTTAAACACCAAGTTCAGCAACTGACAGAAGTTTGACGACTGTGTTGACTGCCCAGGCAACGGTTCAAGCGGTGTGTAGGTGAGGTTGTTGGGGACAATAGTACCTGATCCCCCGACTGTGCCCCCACCCCCAACTACTTCACCAGCAGGACAGTTTCCGTTAACATCAACATTTTGCATCCAATTGCCTCCACCTTCGCCTGTCGAGTAACAACCTGGTGCCTGTGTTGCCGCACGCCCGTACGATGGAAACACTACAAAAAGCATAAATGCCCCTAAAAGAATTCCACGTGTATGTAGTATTTTTTTACTCATATTTAACTACCAAGACACGTTAAACCTGGAGAAGTCGCTGTAGGTTGTGAAATAATGTCGCAACATATGCCTGCATTTACTACTCTAACTACCCCACTCAAGATGCCGGAGCATGAAGGCGTGAGAATTGAGCAACTTTGAGTAGGTGAACCAGCGGGTATTGTTTGAATGGTTCTAGTACCCAGACTATTTTGGCAGGCTTGCTCGGCTTGGTATAACGCTTGTGCTTGTGCTGCCTGTTGTGCCCCCGCGTTACTTGCGTCTGACGATATCACCCCCGTCGTTGTTGGGCTTAGCACATTACACGCATTCACGAGTGTTGGGTTTACGGTGCTGAGTATGATCCATGAACCGAGCAATACCAACAGACCTATTACAGATGATTTTATACGTTCACGTGCCTGTGTGCGCTTGTTCACTACCTCGAACACCATGTAGCCAATGCCGCCCAGTACCAAAAACAACACAGCAATTGCACCACCGAGGTAAATGAGATATTTAAACACCAAGTTCAGCAACTGACAGAAGTTTGACGACTGTGTTGACTGCCCAGGCAACGGTTCAAGCGGTGTGTAGGTGAGGTTGTTATTGACGGAGGTGCCAGGCCTACCTGCACCATCGAGAATATACGCTGGTTGTCCGTTGTATGGAGCACATACACCACTCGCAGGTACAGGCCCTATGTATTGAGGGTAACCACCGGGGTAGTAGTAACATCCTAAGGTGTATTGCGATTGAACGACAACCGGAGTAGGCGTGGGGTCTGGGGTGGAAATGACGTCGGATAAACATCCGACAACCATTCCGCCATTTAGGCTACTCACAGTTCCAAATTGAGGTGTTTGCCCACTTGGGCAATTACTCCCTGTAGATGCTGCTGGAGTTATTTGAGTAAGGCATTTTGGAACTCCACTTACGCTTGTTTGAGTTGAACCACCAGGGCAGCTAAGTGTAACGGCATGTGCCTGGTTTGCACTACACCCTACGCATAGAAAAACTGAAAGCGTAAAAAATAAAATGTATTTCGCGTACTTCACAAGCCAAAGAAGTTAGAGAGTGATGAGCCGCTTTGCGTGCCGAAGATAAGAGTAAGGTCGGTGCTTGCCGACTGTGCGTACTGGACGGTGTTGGTGTTTTGCACGGATATTCCGAGGTCGGCTGAGCCGCCCCCGCTCCCTGTTTGGCGGAGTGTAAGTAGGCCTTCTGCACTCTGCGGCCCAGACGTGTCTTGGCTATCGAGCGTCCAATTGTACTGAAGTGTGCTATGTTGCACGCCGCTACTTGCAAAAAAGTATGGCTCCGCTTTTAGCGTTGTCTCGGTTTGTGGGAGTTGTGCCTGGCCTTCTAGCGCAGTGCCGAGTAATTCTCCGCGCAGCGGGTCCTGCACGTACACAAGTATTTGAGGCGACGACACAGGTATCGTTACTTCCCCGCGCCCTACTTTTGTAGTGCCTGAATATACATCAACGGCAATATCTTCTTCGGCCTGCAACTGGTCGCCCTGAAAGGAATACACATTCTTTCCTAATCCTGAGGCTGCGCTGTCTAGAGTATCAGCACGATACCATTGGAAAGAAAGTTGATTTGCCGACGCGAGCCCTCCTCCAATAAGTACGGTTGGGAACGCCACTACTTTGAGGTTTGACCCCGCACTGTAGAGCGCTTTTCCGGCATACAACAGCGGCGTGTAGGTGTCTGCCTCCCACACTAAATTTATAACTGACGGGTTGAAAACTATGTCGTGGGTGATAAACCCCTGGGTCGGGGAATTTATAGAAACATGAATGTCTGTCACCTGCCCGACACCGCCTGTGGTGAAGGAAAAGAATTCTTTATTGTCGGACGCAGTAATAGGCGTTCCGTTTTCCTCCCAAGTAATGGTTGAATTACCCAAAAACTGCCCAACACCCTGTATTTGGATAACTTCTAGCTGATTAGGCCCTGGATTTTCAGGTGACAAGATATATTGTACCGGGTCAGGTACGACCGAATTCTGCGCATACGCCAAAGGCGCAGCAAAAAGCGGAAGAATAAAGAATATAAATATAATTGGCAGGTTATATCGCATATGGTGTAGGGCCTTCCAAACTACTTGAAGAAGGAGGCGTTCTGCCTGGTGGTGGGCCCCCTCCACCTGCGCGGATGCCATCTATAGTTCTAAGTTCAGAAGCGACTGATTGTATTTTATTTTTACGCACCTCATCTTGCTGCTCTTTAGTGATGACACCGCTATCACGAGCTGTCTGCTGATTTCTTTGAAGAAGGACGGACGTTGCCGTTGCCGCAGCGCCTATTGCGCCCGTCGTCATTATTTTCTTAAACACGCCTCCGGCCGGACTTTTAAGTTTTCCTTCCTCTGCACTTTTTCGCATAATAGACAAGACGGTCATTATGGTCCATGCGGGCAGATCGTTGACACCAGGGATAAGTTCCGCGATAAAACCACTAATGCCAAAGCGCGGGTAGTACATATCCTCCCACAGCAGCCACATAATGAGTATGGTACCCAGCGTCGCGTCGAGGCAGAAATTTATTGCAAACCCCATTACTACAGCAATTGTGATGGTCCCTCCTGCTATAAGCGGGTTTGCGAAACTTCCAAAAAAACCTCCAAGGCCGCCAACCACAGTACACCCCAGCGTTCCGCCAACCTTGGCCCCCCAATAACAACCCGCTGCCGCACCCCCTATGGTGCCTGCAAACGCACCAATGGCAAAAAGGGCGGCGGATATGGCAGCTTGGAGAAAATCTATCAAAACGGCAAATGCAATAAGGAGTATGTTACGCAGCATGCCCTTATTGTACCTCTTCTTTTTTGTATTTCCGCGCTACTTATGCAGCATTTCCGGCGGCAGCATCGGCTTTTTGTTTTCGTATTGCCAGCACTTGCGACGGGTCGGAGGTGATGATCTGGTCTTCGGTATATGAAGCGATCACTTTAATAGCCACATGCTTAAGGCCGGCAAAGAATATGCCCTCCCCCACGTCGCTCTCAAGCAACAAATATTTTTCTTCATCCGAAAGATTGAAGGTTTTTTGCAGATTATCGATGGTCGTCGGCGACTGTTTAAGCAACAACTGTATAGACGAGTTGGTGATCATCGGCAGTCCATAGGGCGACTTCAAAAAGTCGTCGACGTCCTGGGTAATGGTCGCCAGGCCTAGATAATATTTGCGGCCGCGCTTTGCCATACTGTAGAGGAAGGAGGCGGTGTCCTCGCTCTTCATCATCCACCACGCTTCGTCGATAACCAGCAGGCGCTTTTTGAGGTTTTTGCGCACGGCGTTCCATATATAGTGGGTGATGAGGTACATCGCGACCGGTTTCAAGTCGTCTTCCATGTCGCGTACAGAGAAGACAACAAATTTTTTGTTGATGTCGACGTTGGTCGGCTGGTTGATAAAGCCCGCCCACGTGCCCTTGGTGTATTTGGAAAGGCGCTGCGACCAAGCATCTCGCTCCCTTCCATGCCGGCAAGCACGAGTTCAAAGTCCGACTAAGAGCGGCGGCTCTATTTCGGCAAAGTTGCTGTCAACGGTAATGTCTTTAAGCGCGTAGGTTTCGGTAATCGCGCTGTCGATAATTGCGTCTTCTTCGGGCGTAAGGCCGCCGAGCATGATGCGGAACATGCCCACCAGCGCCACAATGTTGCTGCGCAAAATGTCGGCAGCGCTTTCATCTTCGCGCGGCGGCGCCAAGTCAAACGGGTTGATGTGGTGCTCGGAGTTGAGAGAAATATTAAAGTAGCGTCCGCCCACTGTCTGCGCCAAAAATTCGTATTCGCGTTCCGGGTCGATGACGATAACTTCTGTGTCAAACATGAGCGTGCGCAAAATCTCAAGCTTAGTGGCATAGATTTTGCCCGAGCCCGACTTGGCAAAGATAACCGAGTTGTAGTTTTCCAGGCTGAAACGGTCAAACAGCACGAAGCTGGCATTGTGGCGGTTAACGCCATACAAAATGCCTTTGTCGGAAGTGAGGTCGAACGAGACGAACGGAAAGATTGATGAGAGGGGTGACGAATTGAGTTTAGAGTTGACGCCGAGCTCGTCGTGGCCAAGCGGCAGCACGCTGTTAAAGCCCTGCTCTTGCTGGAAGAGCGCCGGCTTTACATATACAAGGCGGCTTTCGAGCATCGACTTGATTTCGCTCTCGGCTTTGTCAAGCTCTTCGGTGGTTTTGCCGTAAATGGTGATGTACACGCCGACATCGAAAATAGCTTTTCCTGCGCCTGCTGCAGTTGGTCGCGCAAGTCTTCCAAGTCTTGGTAGGCGGTGTCGAGAATCGGGTCGCGCACCAGGCCCTTTTCCTCGCGCGACATAATCTGGCTCTGCACCTCGGCCACCTTTTTTTGGAACTTTTTTAAAATTTCGGCCGAGTCGATCGGATGGATAAAGATAGAGATATCGAGCACGCGGTCGAGGTTGATGACTGGTGCAAACCAGCTGTCGGTGAGCATGCGCGGGTATGACATCACAAAAAATGTGCGCGCAATTTTGTCGCCGAGGTTTATTTCGCGCGGCGTAATTTTGAGTGCCGAAGGCGCAATAACATCTTGCAGCTCGAGAACGCCCTCTTTGTAGATTTGCTCGGGCAAAATGGGCGCCACGGGCGCGGTGCTGTGAGCTGGCGTTTTTGGTTTTAAAAAGTCGAACAGTGCCATATATGTTATTGTTGCGATCTGCGTTACCTGCAAAGGCTTTTCGAGCTCGCCGGGGTTAAAGAGCTTGTAGAACAACTCTATCACCTCTTCGGTGCCGAGGCTCACAATGCGCACGCCGGTGCGCACTAAACCTTGTTCGATGACCGACACGCGCTGCTCGAGCTGGTGCGGTATTGCTCAAATTGATCGTTGGTGAGTGTCGTCGCGGCCGCCCGAGCCCTGGTCGGCAAAGAGGAGCTAAGAGCGCCCGCCGACGCCGCCGCCGCGTACCAATAAGCGCAGGGTCGTAGGGCACGACGATAAAAAAGTTTTTGCTCATGATATTGGCGCGCGCGGTAAAGTCTTTGATGAACGCAATGTATTCGCGAATTTGTATCTTCATAAGGTCGTCGAGCTCTTGCACATACCGCTCTTCAAGCAGCGCAATGTAGGGGCGGATGTCTAGGTCGCGGCTCTCAATAAAAAATTGCACCGTAAACTCCAGCGAGTTTAAAAAGTTTTGAAACTGGCCAATGATCGCCTGTTGCTCGTCTTGGGACTTTGAGCGCCAAGTTGATAGACGATGCCATAAGGAGCGAGCGTAAAGAGCCGTCTTTGAGTATGACGATGCCGTCGCGCACCTCTTTAATAGGTACGAACTCTTGCGTTGCTTGTGCTTTTACGCTTGTATCAGCCATAGAATTATATACGTACCGATGGGTCCTCGCCTGCGGTCCGGTCTTTGATGTTTAACGACCATGCAAGGTCGCGCAGGCGGCTGTCGGAGAGTTTAGGGACGGTAAGGGGTTGTGACATCACCACAGCAGCAGGAGTTTTTACTTGAGTCCCGGCCATTTTTTGCTTCCATAGATACAACTTACTCCCAAAAAAGTATCCAACCGCATGTTCGATAGCCACAATAAAAGGTCGGCCATTTACTTCGTAAAATGCTAAGGCTAAAGAAAACCCGATGATAGGCAAGGAAAAAAGTATTGTCAGATAGAGGGGAAACAGAGAGAAAAAAATAAGACACAGGCCACCTCCACCAGCCAAATAGATAAACTGTTTCAACGTTAAAGGGCCGAATATTTTATCTTCAACCTCGATAAATTGAGGAACTTGGTACCGCATTCCCCATTAGTATATATCAGTTTTCGCGGCGGCTTTACTCTGGAGGTTCGCGATACGGATCTGTTTTGTATATAGGCTTCACTTCAGTAGTTTTTTCTGTCAGCATTTTTTCTACTGCAGGCATTGAAGGTGCGGCCGGAGTAGAAGGTGGTGTGGCAGGCGGCGGTGGAACAACGCGTGTAATTACGATAGGGGTTGGAGTTATTTCTTTTGGAGCTACAGCGCTTGGCATTACCACAGACACAGAGGGAGTTGTAACTGCGGGGCTTGTAATCGCAGGGGCTGTAGTGGTAGGTGCCGCTGCTGCGGTTACGAGGGTAGATGGCAATTTTTTTAAGGATTCGCGTATTTTGATGAAAAGCTGGTTATCAATATCCTTGGCAATATCCTCAGCTTTTTCTGGGGATACATCCAATGCATCTACAAGTTCTTGAGAGAAGTTTGCTGGTTCGGTCAAACCTATCATCACCGCCGCCGCTTCAAACTCCAAGGCACCTATCTGGTCTACGTGGAGTTGATGTTTTTCGCCTATGGTGTGCAAAATGGCACCCATGTCGGCACTATATACAAGCGCTTGTATGTCCGGCGGCAACGCATCCATGCGCTTTTGTATTTCCTCTGTGTAGTGGTCAGCCATAATATATATTCTAAGGCTTTAATTTTAATGCTGCAGGCGCCTCTTCCCCGCCTATTTTTGGACCAACGTTCTTCAAATGTTTGATTGCTTCATCAAGTTTTGCCTCTGCCGTTTTTAATGCCTTAGCCCTTACGTTCGCTGCTTGTCGTTCAGCTGCGCCGTTAGCTCTATTTTCGTTTATATCCTCGAAGTTTTCTTTATGCTCCGTGACCTCCTTCTTCAGGCTCTCTGCGCCTTGAAGGGTAAGAGTAATTTCGCCCGTAGGTTTAACGTACTGTTTCAAAAGAGGTATAAGCGTATCAATTTCGTCCATAGCAGGTTTTGTTCTTGGTGAGTCATACAACTTGCCAATATCCTGCAGATTTTTAATAACTTCATTCTTAGGAGCTTTTGAATTTTCCTCATTCCATTTACGGTTGATTCTTTCAAACGCATCCTTGCTGTACTTGTTGCTCTCCTTGATTGCCTTAAGCTGGCCTTCAGTTATTTGTTTAATAATGCCCTCTATATCACCTCCCTTCAATGAAATAATCTCCTTATTTGGCATCTCAGTAACGTTCTTAGCCAATCTTGATTGCTCTGTTCTAAGCTCAGCAAAAGGTTTATGTTCCTGGGCTGACGCTTCATTAGCCTTTGTGGTGAGTTCTGCCTGCTCAGGTCTAAGCTCATCAAAGGTCTTACCCTCTTTGTTAAACATCGCTCGTTTTTCTTTGAGAAGTCTCGCATTTTCATTGTCTTCAGCCTCAGTGAGTGGGCGGTCCGTAATACGAACAAGTTCCCCAAGCCGTGTGTCCATCTGTTCGTACTTAGCAAGTTCATCAAGTCGCTTGCCTGTTTTTTCAACATCAAGCCCATTAAGTACGCCAAGGCGCTTTGTGTCTTTACGCGCCTCAATCTTTTTAAGATTATCAGTGCGCTCGTTGTAATTTTCTTCCCGTGTCTTACGAATTTCACCAAATTGTTTGCCACCCAATACTTCGGATTTGGCAGCACGCCCAACTGTATTTCTACGTATAGCAGCACCCAACCAGTTGTCGTTCAGAACCGGACTATTTTTAGCACGGTCATTTAGTGCGTTGACCCCCCATCCGACAGTTCTGTTGCGAGCGGCCCCAGCGACGCCAGCTGCAGTCCTGGTAGCGCCCGTAACCTTGCCGCTCGTCCAGCTGATGATGCTTCGCGCCGCGCCGCTACCCTCTTCGCTAAATGAGTCGGAGAATTTCATTGCGTAGAAGAGCAGCACAACAATAAGCCCTACACGTACCCCAACGTTCGCGATTATGGTGATGATTCCATTTACAGCGAGAGAGCCATCGGGGTTTTTTGCAACTTGGCTTGCAGCGGCAAAAATCGAGGGGACTATTCCTGTTTGACTTGCCATCGCGTTCATAAAGAGCGTGAAGATAAAGAAAATGAAGAGGAATACGGCTGGGTAAAATGAAGATTTAATTAAATGTTCCTCCCAGAGTTCGTAATACCCCATAATTTTTTTGTTTCCGGGCAGTGCGTGCGCGGCAAACGCAAGCGGTGCTGCTATTATGGTAAGCCACAGTATCACGATGCGAATAATTAGTTTGATGCCGACAACAAGGAACACAAACCCCAGTAGCGACAGCAATATGCCCACTGCAATAAATACCAACACCAAGACACCGAGATTTTTTAAGAAAACATTGATGCCGCTCGCGGCATTTGCGTCACCAGTCTGTTGAAAAGCTTGAAAGGATGCATCGCTCAATATACCCTGTATTGCTACAGCGTTCATGACGCCCGAGGTCATGTCTTTGATGTATGTTTTAGTGGTGCCTTGGAGCGGGGAAGGTATCGATGCGGATATAGGTATGGCGTTATAAAACTGAACCGCTAAAATATTTCCCCCATCTATAACCATGCGCGTCATAAAGAAGCTAAAGTTTACAAGCAGCGCCATCACAACAACCCATGCAAGTGCTTTCATCGTACCGGCCGTTTCGGCTTGCACAATAATTGTGTACGCGATGTAAATGAGGATAAAAATAAACGAGAGGTTTGCGATGTCGCGCACAATTGCCCACCCTTGGCTGAGGAAGTTAAGCGCGTACGCGCCGCTGTTGAGGCCAAGCTGGATTGCAAAGTTAAAGAGATATCCCGCAGCAAATGCAAAGTTGATAGGCAGATATACGGCGAACAAATAGACAACACTGCTCAAACAGGTGCTGGTGTTTTGACCGGAGCTGCAGAAACTATCGTCGGGAGAGACTACTGCGTGTGCGACTGCCGCGACTGGGGTTCCGAGTACGTTCGCCACAGGCGCTAGTACGATGATGCACAGCACAAAACACAGAGCGATTTTCGCCATGTACCTGAATTTTTTCTGCTGTGTCAGTTTAGAGAGCATTGCATTGTTGGAGCGACGCGGAAGCTTGCGCATTGTCCGCGGCAAGCGTGCTTTGGAGTGTCGTGCGAGTTTGTTGGGCGTTTGTTACATCGTTTTGTGATGGCAGCTGCTTTGACGCGAGCGCGGCGTTGTAACTGTTCGTTACAGATGTAACGTCAGCGGTCGACTGGACAGACAATGCATTGCTCTGGAGCTGTTCAAGCATGACAATGGCGTTGTTTGCCGAGTTTATTTGGTTGTTGTACGCATCAATTTGAGTATTGAGCGAGATAATAGTCGATGATGCTACAGCTGCATTTCTTGCCGCTACTGTGGCATTGGTAGAGCTGCCAGTAATGCCACTCCAGCAATTATAGACATCGTTAAGCTGGCTCTGTGTTGCTTCAATATCGCTGATGCTCCCTTGCTGGACGTTTGCATATTCTGCTGCCAACCCACTCTCTGCCTGCATCTGTGTCAGCAGTGCTTGTGCATTCGACTGCGCCTGTAATTGGTCGGCCGTGTAGAAGTTGCTTGAATAGCCGGCAGCGCCACTCAAGTTCGAGAGACCACTCTGCAAGGTACGGGTCAAAAGCTGGGTTATCAATGCACTGATGATTTCGTCGAAGCTCTTCGCCAAGTTAAGTGAGTTAAGCGAGCTGTTTTCAGTGCCGATAAGTGCGTTTTGTATAACCGTACCCGGGGTTGTTGTAACTTGGTCGCACACGCTGTATTGCACCGGCTGGCCCGGCGCGTTCGGACCTGGCAACTCGGTGAATGTTTTGTTGGGCCCCACATTTGTGCCGCTTAATTGGTCTTCCCCAACGTTATGGCAATTTTGTTGCTGCTGCATTGAAAGGAACCCAGCACCTTGTGAAAGGTCCTGCTGTTTTTGTCCAACCGCTGTGTTTGCTGCGAGGCTGAGACCTATGGAGCCGTACAAAAATGCTCCATACGGGTTGTTGGTTGGCATTGTTGTAAACGAAAACATCCCCGCCCAATTGCCTGAGAGGAAATTACCGCGCATAAAGCTGGTGATGTTGTTGCTTATTTGCGTAAGGGTACAGGAATTTGAATTGCGGTTTGCATAACTTTGTGCGATGGCAATTTTTATTTGCAACTGAAACGGGCTGCATAAAAACGACAATGCGCTGCCTTGGATAAATGCACCCGCCGCTTGGTCGGCGGTTTGCTGGAAGAATGCTGTTGGATTTTGCACGAACGATGGCGAGCCGGTGAAGCCGGAGTTAATCCAGTTCACCACGCTATTGGTGATTTGGTTTATAGCAACTTTTGCAATGACGCGGGCAACACATCCTAAAAAAGTATCTACCTGGAAACTGCCGTTTTGTGCACCTACCGAGGTGCCGACAGCTGCGGCAGTTGTAATAGCGCCTCCTGCAACTGCAGATTGCAGCCCAATATCAAATGTTGAAACACTTAATGCCGCCGTGAGTGCCCCAGCTCCACCGGCAGCTGTTTGTGCCGTCGTTGCTGCACCTGTTGCGGTGCCGAGCCCTATGGCTTGCATTGCCGCACTTATTGCAGTTGATGCCCCACAGGTAAGTGCGCCGGCGACAGCAGCAATGGCCGCAGTGCCACCGAGCCCCAACCCGCTTGTAACTTGTTGGCCGTTTGAGCCGGTGTTTAAGTTTGGTATAAGGCCAGTACCAGTCGGGTTGGAGTCGACAATATCATTTATAGGTGTCGGATTAAAAACCGTACCTGGGCCGCTCGGAGTAAGGACAATGGGGTTGTCAGGAGTAGTGGTTCCCGTGTTTATCGGACTGTTCGGGTTTGTTGGTGTTGTATTGTCCGGTGTTCCAGTATCTGGAGTCCCCGACAACCACACAACGTCGGGAACTCCAACAACGCCAAGTACCACTGGTGAACCTAGCGAACCAGCAGCGTCCGGCTGCAGGGTTATGGTCCCCGGAGTGTTTACGCTGGTACCATTTGCCGTCGTTCCCGCTGGAAGATTTCCGCTACTAGCATTCCCGGTACCCACCGTACCCAGCTGTATATTCGTTTGTGTCGTCGCCCCTCCATTTATAGTTCCTCCGGAGTTTGCTGAAACGTTTGTTTGTGAGCTTGCTTGGCCGTTTTGAGGGATAGAGCTGCCAATATTATTCGCACCAGTGGATCCGTTTGCAGTGCCTGAACCGTTTACATTTTGTGCCGTGCCAAATGTGCCGGTTGTTTGTACCGCTGTGGTTTCTCTACGCAAGAACCACCACCACAGCAGTGCAACAATAAGCAGTATCGCGAGTGCAACGAGGACAATGTAGACAGCTTTGCGATTCATGTATATTTTTATTGCTGCTGTGCTTGCAGAAGAATAGCCCACGTAGCTCCCGGCTCGTCCTTAGTGAAAAGTATATCGTTTTTATCGAATGCCTGTGCAATATTTATGAACATTTTATTCGTGTCCTGTGTCAGCAGGTTGTATTGCTGGATTGCAGCAAGCCCCCCGAGTGGGTCGGTCAGCAATGTTCCTATCCCAGGATATGTTGCGGCAATCTGGGTGTAATCATTTACCAATTCCAAATGAAACGGTTCCAATGTTTTAGGTACCGGCACAAGGAGTAATTTCTTTGCAATCGTTGTGTATGCCTTTTGGAGAGTCGGCAGCTGTGCAAGCTCAGTGCCTTTATTTTGCGATGTTACATCATCAATGACGACTAACGTTTTTCCGTACTCTCCGTTTGAGTTTTCTATCATTATATTCATTATCGCGTTACCGTACTCGTGCAATGATGAGGACGAGCTGTCAGTGACTGCCAAATCCGATGTAACATATTGTTTTGTAGGTGCCGTACTGTTTATTTGTGACATTGCGTCGCTCACAAGCTGATCTTGTGTTGGGATATCATCGCCAAGCCCTTGTTGTTTTGCGTTGACGAGGTTAACAAGCAAGGTTCGCGAAATGCTATCAGTTACGTTTGAGCTTTGTGCTGCCTGCAGTTCGGCATTAACCGTGTTTTGGCTGGGTGCCGCTGGCAGAGAGTCCCCAGACTCTGTTTGCACAGCGCTCAGTGATGCTTGCCAGTCTGTATCTGCTGCAGCTGGGGCGGCCGCATGAGCGTCTACTGTTACAAGGCTTGATGTAGTGGGTTTTGTAATAGCGTCTGCCCCGTAGACAAGTGCGACAGAAAGAAATAACGAAAGGGCAATAAAAGAAAATTGCTTACTCGGAAGATAGTCGAGTGCCCTCATCTCCTCAAGTATACAAGACTTTTTCCGCGATATACTCATAGAGGTATGAAAAAATCTTTCAGTATGGGCCTGTTTTCAATACTACTAATACTGGTCGCCAATTTTGGCATTTTTCCTGTGGCATACGCTCAAGAATCGTTCGCCGTGGTTGCAGCAACTAAAACAATTGTGAAGCCGAATCTTTCATTTGGGGGCCGAGTGGCGGTTGCCCTCCCATGCATCAGCATTTTGGGTCCTTCGTATTGGGTAAGTCTTGTTCCGGCACCTGCAACGAAACAGCCATTCTATATATGGACGCCTCTCACGCTTCGCGGAGTTCCACCCCCCGGTCTTCCGCCTCTCTTCCCCCCAAAGCCAACTCCAGATATTCCGCCTCCTATGGTTCCGGGGCAGGAAGTTCTTGGTCTTGCCGACATTCCGTACTGGTGTTGCCTCCCTCCATCTGTTCCAGCCGGACCTTTTATCTGTGTTGTTCCCCCGTATTTTATCGTTCCTCCACTTCTGGGCCAGCGGATGCAATGGGCAAATCAAAGTTTGTTGCCATCTACTGGGGCCGAGCTAGCTGCAGCCGCGGCTGCAGCTAAAGTTACCGTCACTGCGGCAAGTACCGGGATCTCGACAGCCGCAATTGCTGCCATGATCGCTGCAATTGCTGCGATTGCAGTTGCCGCCAGCGTGAGCAGCAAGCACTAAATTATTTTTTTGAAAGTGTAATCCACTTCGCGAGCGGTACATCTTCTGCGCGTGCGGTATCTGCAATATCCGCCGCACGCATTAGTGTCTCAGTTTCTGCTCCCAATATTCCAGAGATATTTTTCTTGAGCATTTTGCGTTTTTGTGCAAAGCCGCCCTTTACAAGTTGGAAGAATTTTTCTTCATGCTGCGTATCGTTAAAATTATTTTTTGAAATATCACTCACCGCCAAAATTGCCGAGTCAACATCGGGCGGTGGTGCGAACGCACCGCGCGGCACCGTTTTTATATATTTCACTTTTCCATATGCTTTAACTGAAAGCGATAAAATACTTTCTTTCATGCTTTTTGCAATCCGCTCTCCCACTTCTTTTTGTACTAAAAATACGAGCGTGTTTGGTTGATGCCCACCCGAAAGAAATTTTTTAAACAATGCGCCGGTGATGTAGTACGGAATATTTGCGACGAGTTTATACTCCGTCCCGCCCACTATCTTTTCCGGATATATTTCCAACGCATCCCCTTCATGCAGAAAGAATTTTTTATCTACAATTTCTTCTGCAAATTTTTCTTCAAGGACGGGAATTAATCGATGGTCTTTTTCAACAGCTAGTACTGTTGCACCGCGGGCAAGTAATTCTTTTGTGAGAGCGCCTTCACCTGGGCCGATTTCAAGTACGACATCCCCTTTCTCAATATGTGCTGCATCAGCAATGGCGCGCAGATAGCTGGCGGTTTTTAAAAAATGCTGCCCGAGTGATTTCTTCCGAAGGAAGCCCGTCGAAGCTTTAGCGGAGTAGGGTTCCATAGCTAATCTAAATATATTGTCCGTCCCAACCGCTCGGGCGCTTCCCATGCAAGTAGAGAGTCGGAAATATCAGAGAGAAATTGCGAGGGTATCGTTGCGTTTTTGGAACCAAACACCGTGCGGTATGAAGCAAAGGTTAGGAACACTTTTTTCTGTGCTCGTGTAATGGCAACATAACACAAACGGCGCTCTTCTTCTTGGTCCGACTCATCGCTTCCCTCGCGTGCATACGGGAACAATCCCTCTTCAAGGCCGGTGATAAAAACATATGGAAATTCAAGGCCTTTTGAGGCGTGTACGGTCATCAGTCGTACTGCGTTTGCATCTTCCTTCAATTCATCCTGGTCGCTTTGCAATGCCGCATTTTCAAGCATCGCATCAAGCCCTTCGCCCAGCGCCATACCGTCGTAGCGCGCCGCGAGTGAAACAAGTTCTCGGAGGTTTTCTAAGCGCTCGGGGCCCTCAATTTTGTCTTCGCGGAACATTCTCTCTAAGCCGGAATCTGCAATAACAAATTTTAAAAATTCCGACGGGATCATCTGCGCTGCCTGCAGGTGTATTTTTGAAAGCAGCAACCTCAGTGAGCGTACTTTTTCAGCAACAGCGCCGCTCAATTTATTTTCCTCCCCGTTTAATATCTTCAGTAGCGTTACCTTGCCGATACCGCGCGGAGGAACATTCGCGATGCGTGCCAAATCCCCCGGCGTTCCGTGTATCGCCGTTTTTATAAATGAAAATACATCTTTTACTTCCTTGCGTTCATAAAACCTTGTTCCCAAGAGCTGGTAGTCAATGTCAGCGGCAAGCAACTGCTCTTCAATAGCGCGCGATTGGAAGTTTGCACGGTAGAGTACGCAAAAATCTCTCGGCTGCCGGCCCTCCCGCACCTCCTCTTTTATTTTTCGTACTATAAAACCCGCCTCATCCGTTTCATCAAACGCTTGGTAGATGCCTAACTGTTCCCCGTCGATATTTTTTGTGAATAAATTTTTCTCGCGCCGATACACGTTCTTCGCAATGATCTCATTGGCAGCAGCAAGAATATTTTTGGTTGAACGATAATTTTCTTCGAGCAAAATAATTTTAGTACCTGGGAACTTTTTTTCAAACGAAAGTATGTTGGCAATTTCAGCACCGCGCCACCCATAAATAGTTTGGTCTACATCGCCGACGGCACAGATATTTAATTCTTTGCCAACAAGCAACTCTGCCATCTCTGCTTGTACAGAGTTTGTGTCTTGGTATTCGTCTATATGTATGTAGCGCCAGCGTGCACGATAGTGTTCGCGAACTGCCTCATTGTCGCGGAGCAGCTTCATCGCTTTCAAAAGCAAGTCGTCAAAGTCGACAGCCCCATCTTTCTTGAGTGCTTGATCGTACATAACCCATACCGTGGACACCACCTTATCTCTCGGAGTTTCTGCTTTTCCGGCATATTCATCAGGAGTGATCCCCAACCCTTTTTGTTTTGATATAGTTCCAAGTGCCGAGCGCGGCTCTATTTCTTCATTACTTAAAGATTTAAGCGCAGCCTTCACTTCGCGCAAAGAATCCGCTCGGTCATAAATAGTCGGTGTGCGTTTGTATCCCAAGAGCGCGTAGTTTTCTTTGATGATCTGCAGCCCAAGCGAGTGAAAGGTTGAAACAAACGGAGTTCCGACACCATCCATAAGTGTGAGTACTCTCTCACGCATTTCCTTGGCCGCCTTGTTGGTAAAGGTGATGGCCAAAATCTGCTCCGGGCGCACTCCTGTATTAACAATTTCTAAAATCCGATAGGCAATAACTCTTGTTTTGCCGGCCCCAGCCCCAGCGATAACCAAAACCGGACCTTCAGTGGTCCGTACCGCTTCTGCTTGTCCCTCGTTGAGCCCTTCGTGCTTGTTCACCTATACAAAGTAACCCGGGACCCCAAAATCCCATAATGAAAACAGTATGAAACGCCTTTTTAGACTTGTAAATACTTTTTGAGCATCTGGATATACCCTACCGGGTAAGGCTATTTGGGCCCCTCGGATACCACTATCCACAGTTTAGGGTGCGTCAAGTTGACCCCCCCTTCTCCTTTTATATAGTTAGTAAGTACAGGGTGAATAGTAAGTGAAGTGGCTCAGCTGAGCCATTTTATTCCAGAAGCGGCTCGAGCGCGGCTCAGAAAATTAGGCTTATTCGTTCTCACAATACAGACCCTTCTCCGGCGGGCGACCCGTTTTCGGCCAAGGCAAAAAAATCGTTTCTCATTGCTCTTACTATAGGAGGAGCCTCTTTTATGTTTTGTTTACCCATACTGGCGTCTGCAAGTATTTTTTCTTCCCTGCTTCAAGGTTCTGCCGTAGAAAGCAGTGCCTCGGGTGCAAGTTCAAATTCCCAGACCATGTCACTCTTGGCGCCAGCCGTAAATTTGGACCCGAGCCCTTCGGTTGGCGGCGGCGATATCAGCGTTGCAGACGGTACCGCGCTTGTGGCTCAGGAAGGCCCGTCGGGTACTGCGGCCGATATTGAAAGCCAGCCAACAAGCCAGCAAATTAGCGTCTACACCGTACGCGACGGCGACACCCTTTCGGGTATTGCAACCATGTTCGGCGTCTCGATAAATACAATACTTGGTGCCAACGACATCACGGGAGGTGTCGTACATCCAGGCCAAACACTCATCATCTTGCCTATAACCGGCATTGAGCACACCATTGTTGCGGGCGACACCCTTTCATCTTTGGCAAAAAAATATAGTTCTGATGCACATGATATTGCCGCATATAACGGCTTGGCCGATGGTGTGTCGCTGACAGTTGGTGATTCCATCCTTATCCCGAACGGTGAGACTACAGCCCCTACAAATACACCGAGTAAGGGCACCACCAAACCCAAGTCCGGCCACGCAACTGCAATTGCAAATATCGCGAGTGGTAAATCAACAGAGCCGTACTTAGGAGGTTCGGGCCCTGCTATTGCCGGATACTTCGCATGGCCGCTCGCAGGCGGTGTCATCACCCAAGGCCTCCACGGCTGGAATGCTGTCGACATCGGCGCACCAACCGGCACTTCTATATATGCAGCGGCAGCAGGTACTGTCATCGTTGCCCAGAGCAATGGTGCCTGGAACGGTGGATACGGAAACTATGTTGTTATTCAGCATCCAAACGGCACACAGACTCTGTACGCACACATGAGCCATGTACTTGCTCACGCGGGTGCAGAAGTTGGGCAAGGTGATCTTATAGGTAAGGTCGGCCAGACCGGCGAAGCAACCGGCCCGCACCTCCACTTCGAAGTCCGCGGTGCTGAAAATCCATTCGCAAGCATGCCACTCGGCAGCAGCTATTAATTTTATTTTTCCTAGGTTTTTCTCTGTCTATATTGCAGTGCTTCGAGGACGTGTGACTCGTTTATGTCGGGTGCGCCGTCGAGGTCGGCGATAGTACGGGAGACTTTGATAACACGATGAAATGCACGTGGCGAAAGCGAAAGCCGTGCACCTGCTTTTTCTAAGGTTGAACGAACATTTTCGGTAAGAGGCACAAGTTCTTCGAGTTCGCGCGGTGAAAGATCGCTATTTAATTTGTGCGGGGCTGAAGATTTTTTAATATTTGAATGTCTTTCGTGCTGCATCGCGCGAGCGTCCAATACATGTTTGCGCGCGACCGCAGTTTCCGAACCGCGCATAGATTTTTTTCCAAGCTCCGGTAAATCGACCGGCCCCATCGTCATCCATAAGTCGATGCGGTCGGCGATTGGTCCTGAAATTTTTCTGCGGTAACGTTCAAGTGTATGTGGGCTGCATGTGCATGCGATGTCGGGGTGTCCCCAGTTTCCGCACGGGCACGGGTTCATCGCGGCAACGAGTGTAAAGCGCGCTGGAAAAAGCGCCGTGCCTTTTGCGCGCGCGACAGCGATGACTCTGTCTTCGAGTGGTTGGCGCAGTGCTTCTATCACGCGCCGGTCAAATTCGGGGAACTCGTCTAAAAATAAAACACCGCGATGTGCGAGTGTTGCTTCGCCCGGTCGAGGAGTTGTCCCACCGCCAACGATAGAGACATAGCTTGATGTGTGATGCGGCGCGCGAAACGGCGGCATCGTCAGCAACTCTTCGTGCAACATTCCCGCGACAGAATGGATTCCGTTGACCTCGAGCATTTCGTCAAACGAAAGTGGTGGCAAGACAGACGCGAGCGCGCGGGCCAACATTGTTTTGCCCGTACCCGGCGGTCCTGAAAGCCCTAAGTTATGTCCGCCCGCTGCGGCAATAATTGCTGCACGCTTCGCACTCCCCTGCCCGCGAATATCTTCAAATGCAAATTGTGTTTCGGCAAGCGCAGGCTGGAGTTGTGTCTGTGGTGCGACCTTGAGTTTTATAATTTCTCGTTTTCCAAGCCGTTTCTTTTCGTTTATATGATCAATTACTTCGCTTAAACTTTTTGCTCCGTAAATTTCTATACCGCCAACAAGCGCTGCTTCTTTTACATTTTGTTTTGGTACAAATACTGAACGCTTGCCGCGCCGCTTTGCTTCGGCGATAAGCGGTAAGATACCGCGTACGGGTTGTAAGTCGCCGTCGAGCGAAAGTTCGCCGACAAATAAAAAATGTTCGGCATCAAAACGAATGTCGTCTGCTGCAAGCAAATATGAAAGTGCAATTGGCAGGTCAAACATCGGCCCCTCCTTTTTCAAATCAGCAGGAGCTAACGAGATAACAATTTTTTGATTGCGGCTTTTGGGCGAATCAAAGCCCGAATGTTTAATTGCCGCGGCAACACGGTCGCGGCTCTCTTCAACTGCTTTGTCTGGCAGGCCGACAATAGTAAACGAATGTAGCCCTCGCGAAAGGTCGGTTTCGACAGAAACTAGGTGTGGAGAAAGAAGAGAGGTCTGTGCGCCAAAAACACGGGCGTATTGCATCTCCTCACTCTAAAACACGAATAACAGAGAAAAATGAAATAAAGATAAAGAAAAGATAAAGTCCTACGCCCCCAAACCCACCTCTTCATCCATGTGGGCCTTGCATGTTCGTGCCGACGGGTTCACTTCCAAACGGTCTTCTTCAATAGGTTCGTTTGAGATTTCGCACACACCATAGGTGCCCTCCTCTATCTTTTCAAGTGCGCGCTTGATGTTTTTCCACTGGATTTGTATCTCATCAATTTCCGCCCGATTTTCCTGATAGGCTTCCTGGCGGTCGCCGAGTTCATCCGATTCCGTTGCCGTTTGGTCGATGTCCCCGCCGCTTGCATCCCATTCCCCTGCCTCGTTCTTCCATCCGAGCGAGCGTAATTCCGCTTCAACCCGTCCGAGTTCGTCCTGCAGTTTTTGTTTAAAATGGGAAACAGTTTTTTTATCCATATCCGGCATAATACCAGAAAATGTCAGTAGACGCCTTCGTGCTACTGCCCTGGCAATGCAGTTACTGGTGCCTCAGTGAGACGGGTAATAATCGCCTCAAGTGTATCGGGGTTTGTTGTCACTACAATTGTTTGGCGGTCGAGGAATGTCCAGAGAAAATAAATTGTACCATCTTGATTTTCAAGTACGCGTGCATCGTGATTGTTAACAATGGTGTCAATGAAACCTGTTTGAACAAATGGAAGTGAAGACGGTGCTTGCGGCGAGCTCGTCGAAGTTGTTGCGTTAGGAATTACTATAGGTCTCGTGGGATGTATGCTCGGCGGCGGCACGTAGGTGAAGAGCGGTGTGAGATCGGTTTTCATCGAGCCTTCCCAGGCGAGCATGCCAGCGTATGCTTGTTCGTACGAGTCGACTTTCAAAATGAGGAATGGTTGATTGATGCCGTACGAATGCACACCAAGCAAATACACTGGGTTAATGTCGCGCAGCAATATCGGTGGAATGTCTGGGGCCAAAAGTGAAAGCAATGTCGGTGCGTCTTCGTAAGTAGCCGACGCACTGCTGCTTGTTGCGGCATTTTCAATGTAGAGTTGTCCAACAAGGCCGAGCGAAAGTGAAACGGAATTTTTTGCCGCAACAAGTGTGTTCATTGCTGTGTCACTATCTGTGTTTGCCGGAAGCTGAACAACGCTCGTGCCATCAACGGTAATAAATGGAGCGACACCAACCGCTTGTTTTGGAAGTGCCGTGTTTCCCGAAAGCGCATACAAAATTAATCCGCCCGCTCCTGCAAACAGCAGTACTCCCACCCCGACAAAGATCGCCGTGCGCAGATAGTTTCCTGCTCCGGAGGCAGATTCATCTTGCGCAAGCGGTACAGCGCCCCGGCGATTGGCTTCTGCCGCGGCAATAGACACAACAGAAACTCCTTCGTCTTGCACAACGCGCGCGATATCCCCTTGGTACGTTTCAAGCGGGCCAACGCCTTCTGGTTTTTTTACTGCCGCAGATGGAGGCGAGACAGGAGGTGTAGGTGGAGATGCCGGAGTAGAACTTTGTCGCGGTTCGGAAGAACCGATCGAAAAGTTTTGCGCAGGCTCGGATGGTTTTAATGTCGCATTTTGTTCCTGTGTATACAGCGAACCCGCGTCGATGCGCTGTGCAGAATCGACAGAATGAATTTCTTTTTTGGGAAGGAGAATTTTACTGAGGTCTATCTCCCCCGCCCCCGAATGATTGTCTTGAGGTTCCTGTGGCATGTGTTTGTGCAGATGGCTGTATCCCTTTTCGTGCGGCGAACTCCGGGTCGGCTGCCTTAATTGAAAGATTAACGCGGCCTTTTTCGTCTATCTCCTTAATCATAACCCGAACCTTGTCTCCAACTGCCAGCACGGCAGAAATCTTGTCGATGCGGAACGGTGCAATTTCGGAAACATGCACCAAGCCCTCAGCATCTTTACCTGGGCCAATGCGTACAAATGCGCCAAAGTCCATCAGCCGTGTAACCTCGCCGTCATACATCTCCCCCGCTTTATATTCTTTTACAAGGCCCTCGATCATTATTTTTGCCTTCTCCGCGCTGCCACCTTTGCCGGTGATAAAGATAGAACCGTCGTCTTCGATAGTGATGTCTGTAACGCCGGAAACTTCCCTGATGCCGTTAATTGTCTTACCCCCGCCGCCGATAACCAATCCGATCTGGTCGGGACGTACATGCATCGTGATAATTTCGGGAGCGCGCGGAGAAATGTTTGCGCGCGGCGCCCCAATTTCTTTTTCAATCACGTCCAAGATGTGCATGCGAGCAGTTTTTGCTCCCGCTAATGCTTCAATCAAAATTGGTACAGGAATTCCGTCCAGCTTAATGTCCATCTGGATTGCAGTAATGCCTGCGCGCGTACCTGCAACTTTAAAGTCCATGTCGCCAAACTCGTCTTCCGGCCCTTGGATGTCAGTCAACACTTTGTAGCGGCCGTCGCCTTTCATCGAAAGCATAAGTCCCATCGCAATGCCAGCAACCGGTGCTTTGATAGGGACTCCCCCGTCCATCAACGCGAGCGTTGATGCACACACCGAACCCATCGATGTCGAACCATTTGATGCTAAACATTCTGATACTAAACGAATTGTGTATGGAAATGTTTCCATTGGTGGGATAACTGCGAGCAATGCTTTTTCTGCAAGCGCACCGTGGCCGATTGCGCGGCGGTTGATGCCGCCAACACGACCTGTCTCCCCTGCCGAATACGGAGGGAAGTTGTAATGATGCATGAAACGCTTTTTAACATCATGCTCTTCCATCGAGTCTATAACTTGTGAGTCGCCAGGGCCGCCCAATGTCAGTGCTGAAAATACGTGCGTGCCGCCGCGATAGAAAATACCCGAGCCGTGCAAGATTTCAGAAACTCCCCCCGCCTTTGCAAACAGCGGTCGCACTTCATCAAACTTACGATTGTCCGCGCGTTTGTTTTCCTCTACCGCACCGCGATGGATTTCTTCATCAACTTTATCTTCAAGAAATCGTTTTGCCATCCCCCCATTAATTTCGGCGTAAGCTTCTTCTTTTAGTTTTTTACTCCATTCGTCCTGCACCGCATGAATTGCGTCTTTATTAGGCGCTCCACAAAATACGGCTTCAGAAAGTTTTTGCTTGAATTCTGTTTCAAATAATTCAGAAAGAAGTGCCGGAATTTCTGGCTTTACTGCATCGCGTTTTTGATGCCCTAGTTCTGCGATTATCTTTTTCTGCCACTCTAAAATTTTATTGTGTTCAGCTGTTGCTTGTATAAACGCTGTCATCACATCATCTTCTGATGTTTCGTGCGCGGCAACTTCGATCATGTTGATCATGCGGTCTTTGCCGCAGGCAAGTACATCGAGCGCCATCTCTTTTTCACCGCGCTCTGCAAACGTTGGATTGATTACAAATGTGCCGTCACTTTTTTTACCAATACGGACTGCGGCAACAGGGCCACCCCACGGGATGTTTGATGTTGCGAGGGCGAGCGACGCTGCATTCACTGCAACTGATGCAGGATCTTCCTCATCGAGTGCAAGCATCGTAATAATTACCTGTATTTCATTTCGCAAGTGCTGGGGAAATAGCGGGCGGATAGTTCTGTCCACGACACGGCCCGTCAGTATTGCCTGCTCGCTGGGCCTGCCTTCGCGGCGGATAAAACGCGAACCGCCAATGGTGCCCGCAGCATAAAAACGTTCTTCGTATTCGACAGAAAGTGGAAAATAATCAATGTCATCGCGCGTGCGATGAGACATCACCGCCGTGGCAAGGAGTGCCGTATTTCCATAGCGAACAATTACCGAACCGTTCGCCTGTTTTGCCAAATCGGTAAACTCGGCCGACAACACCTTCCCGCCTATTTCTGTTTCGAATTTTCTTGATTCCATATATATAAACACTGTAAGCCAAAACCGCCCCGAATTCCAGCTGGAATTCGGGGCGGTTATTTTGATTTTTTATGCCTCCTCCGTATCAGAATCGTCGTAGACTTCTTGTCCAACGTCGACACCTCTCGCTCTTCTGGCGCGCCGGCTGGGGGTTTCTGCCCGCCACCAAAGCCAGGGATTGAGAAACCGCGGCCTCCGCCCGAACCCTTATAGTTAATTAAGTAGTTACGCGGATTGTCGCACATGTCTATAAAGTCATCCGCCGCATCGCGTAGTTGGCCCGAAGATGATTTGCCAAAGGCGATAACTTCAACCTGGCAGCCGTGAGCATATTTGAGATACTCCACAAGCGGGACAAAGTCGCCGTCGCCGGTTGCAAGAATAATGGTGTCGAGCTTTTGGCCATGGCGACAATGTCTATTGCCATGCCCAAAGTCCCAGTCGGCTTTTTTTGCGCCGCCCGCAAAAATGCGGATATCTTTTACTTTTGTTTCGATGCCGAGTTTGTTGAGAGCTTCAAAAAAGCCCTTCTCATCGTCGCTTTCGGTGTGGATAACATAGGCGACGGCGCGGATAAGCACGCGGCCTGCCAGGGCTTCTTTCACGACGTTGCCGAAGTTAACCTTTGCCTTGTAGAGGTTTTTTGCGCTGTGGTAGAGGTTTTGCGTGTCTATAAAAATGCCGACACGCTGGCTTTTGTGTTTAATGATTGCCATAAAAATGAGAACTTAATTAAAAATGAACTGCTACTAAAAAATGCTGCACACAAACAAGATAACCTTGCCTAGTGTATACGAAGAAATGATGAACGCGGGTGCCTATGCACCAATTTACTTTGAAAAATTCGAACTACTTCTTCAGGCCGAGCTTCTTCACAAGGGCGTTATAGCGCTTTTTGTGGCTCGTCCTCCAAATATTTCAAATGAGTGCGGCGGTCGGCGACCATCTGCAAAAGGCCGCGGCGCGAGTGCTTGTCTTTAAGATGTTTCTTCAAATGCGACGTAAGCTCTTCAATGCGCTTGGACAAAACGGCAATCTGGACCTCCGGTGAGCCGGTGTCTTTGTCGTTTATAGCAACTTCCTTGATAACTTTCGCCTTTTTCTTCGTCGTAAGCATGTGCCGATATAGTAGCACAGCGGTAGAATTTACGCAAGCCCCCTCCCGTGTCCTTATATATAAAAGTAGAAACCGGTAGTTCTCCCTCCCTGCTAAGTGGGAAGAAAAACTACCGGTTTTTGGTCCTGCGGAGACAGCCGCTGGAGCTAGTTGGTGTACTGCTTCGGAGGTCCGGCACGCCACTGTGCGTAGCACCACAGTGCCCAGCCGATGAGGCCGATGACGGTCTCGGTTCCGAGGAAGACGCAGTACCAGAAAATTGAATCGAGAATGCGTTCGGCGTGAGTTCCGACACCGTAGTAGTCACAGTGGTCGTAAATCAGGCAGAATTGCACCGGCCCGAAAATCACGATGACAAGTGCCAAGCAGGCTTTGCCAAATTCGGTTCTGAGTAACATTTCGCTACTCCTGTAAAAGACCTTATTGAACTTCCCTACAATAATACACCTAAATAGGCTGTTTTGTCAAGTAGCCATACGTCGCACAATTTAGGGGGTAAAATGGGCTTATGGCACAAGACTTAAAAGGCCTCAAGACCGAATTTCTGGAATATCTCGAAATCGAGAAGGGTCGAAGTGTTAAAACGGTCGAAAACTACGACCGTTACCTCACCCGTTTTTTGAACCACACGAAAATCACGAGCCCCTCTAAGCTCACCGAGCAGGCTGTTCGAGAATTCCGCATCTTTTTAAATAGGCAGCCTGGTACTACAGGCACGATGAAACATAAGACGCAGAACTACTACATGATTTCTCTGCGCGCGTTCTTAAAATTTTTGCGTAAGCGCGAAATTGAATCGCTAAATCCGGAACGTATTGAATTGGCAAAAGTCGGTGCCCGCGATTTGGATTTGATTACTTCGGCAGAGCTTGAACGTTTGTTGGCTGGGCCCAAAGGTTCGGGGCTTGCAGAGCTTCGCGACCGGGCGATACTCGAACTATTTTTTTCAACCGGCCTTCGTGTTTCAAAACTTTGTTCGTTAAATAGAGATTTGGATTTGAGCCGTGATGAGTTTTCAATCCGTGGAAAAGGCGAAAAAGTCCGCGTTGTGTTTCTGTCGTCTGAAGCGAAAGCTTGCATCAAAGCATATTTAGATAAACGTGGAGATATAGAAGACGCCTTGTTTATACACCTGCCCGCCGGCAGGCGGGAATGGGTAAAAGAAAACCGCCTCACTCCCCGCTCTGTCGAGCGCTTGGTAAAAAAATATTCTACAAAAGCTGGCATCACCCGCAAAGTAACGCCTCACGTTATCCGACACTCCTTCGCGACCGACCTCCTCCAAAACGGCGCCGACCTCCGTTCGGTGCAAGCTCTGCTTGGCCATTCCAACATCACAACCACGCAGGTTTACACCCACGTCACCGACAAACACTTAGCCGAGGTCCATAAAAAATTCCACGGACAGAGTAGAAAGTAGCTAAGTAGTTAGTTGACAATAGGTTGACAATTAAAAATATAGCTATTGACAATCAATAATCAAAACTCCTTTTCCGTGTATTCAAACTTCCCGACCGTGAATGGTTTTTCGGTACCTAGGAAATAACACGTTGCTTCTATAGTTTTATTTTCTTGCAAAACAAGCGGTACCCATTCGACATCCGAGGGCCACATTTCATTAAGGGGTAGATTTTTTAACTCATACCACTGCGGGGCCATTTCGTCTGTTTCTATTGGAGTGCCTGAATATTTATTTGTAATAAAGATATGAGCGTCTTCATCATATTCCGGTTTATCGACAAAACGAAAAATAATATGCCCGACTTTTTTCAAATCTTCCGGTTGTACGATGAGTCCCGATTCCTCTTTCGCCTCTCTACAGGTCCCTTCTTCAATTGTTTCTCCTTTCTCAACCCCACCACCAAAACCGTTCCAATAGCCCGCACCAAAGCGAACCTTCTTCTTGCCGAGCAGTACCTTGTCGTCGTCGATAATAAAGAGAAGTGATACAAGTCTCATATATAAAGTATATAAAAGAAAAAGTTGCAGAGCGAATCATACAACCTTTTTTAGTGATTCCTTTTTCTTGCGAGCTATAAGCGCGGTTGTGTAATCGAGCACTTCCGTAGGACAGGTGCCGACGTCGATCACAAATTTCCCCAGTCGCTGGCTCGCCTCAGCCTTGTCTGGGTACACACTACGAAAGATGCTGACCTCGGCACCTTCGAAGGCGTTGCCCAGCATGCTGCATACATGGCGCGCCCGGTCGAATAGATCCTGAATTTCTGCAATGGTCATAGATCAAACCTCACATTCTTTCTGTCACTACCCTACTGCTCGCCTCGTGAATAGGCAACTGTTATAGTTTGTGAGATGAAGTTAATCTCGTGGAACGTGAATGGTATTCGTGCAGTGCACAACAAAGGTTTGTTTGTGCCGTTTATTGAAGAGCACAAGCCAGACATTTTGTGTTTGCAGGAAACAAAGGCGCAGCAACACCAAAGTGAAGTGGTGATTCCAGGCTACGAAGAATATTGGAATTCTGCAGTTAAAAAAGGCTACAGCGGCACGGCGATTTTTACCAAACATAAGCCACTAGCCGTACTTTTGGGCCTTCCGGAAGATTTGGCAAAGAAATATAAGCTTGAAGGTGACGATTATGGCGACCCGAACGCTGAAGGCCGTGTGTTGGCTGCAGAATTTGAACATTATTACGTTGTGACGGTGTATACGCCAAACTCCAAAGAAGATTTGAGCCGCCTTTCACTCCGCCACAAGCAATGGGACCCAGCATTTTTGGCATATATAAAGCGTTTGGAGGAGAAAAAGCCTGTGTTGTTCTGCGGCGACCTCAATGTGGCGCATAAAGAGATAGACTTGGCCAACCCCAAGGCAAATGTTGGCAAGCATGGCTTTACTGACGAAGAGCGCGAAGGAATTGATCAAATTATTGAAGCTGGCCTCGTCGACACCTTCCGCCATCTCCACCCAGACACCCTCAAAGCCTATAGCTGGTGGAGCCACTTTGCCAACTCCCGCGCCCGCAACGTCGGCTGGCGCATCGACTACTGGTTTGCCTCAAAATCTCTTTCAAAACACATAAAAAAAGCTGAAGTTCTCCCCCAAGTGATGGGCTCCGACCACTGCCCTGTGCTACTCGAGATAGAATAGAGAGAATGAAGATAGAGTTCAGTGACCACGCAGAGCTCAAGATAAGACAACGAAAGCTTCCGCGTCAGAAGATTCTTGCGACTGTACTACAGCCAGATTTCATTCAACTTGGTTATAATGAGCGGGAAAAGTTGTTCAAAAAATTTAACAGAAATCACTTACAGGCAGTTATCAAACGTGAACCGAGCCGCATCATTGTGATAACGGCTCATTGGATTGCGAAAGCGCCGAAGAAGTAATACACTAAAACTATGAAAATCAGCTACGATAAAAAAGTAGACGCTCTCAATGTGTCTTTGCGCTCTGGCACGGTGTCTAAGACCCTAGAAGTTGCTCCAGAAATCATGATTGATGTTGATAAGAATGGACATACTCTCAATATAGAAATAATCGGTGCGAGCGAAAAGATAGGAAAAAAGAATTTCGGTACAATTACCGTCGGAGGAAAGTCCCTAATGCTACCAGCTCTCGGGTAATTTTGTTTCTGTATTTTTTATTTTGGTAGCTAAATTGATATTTACTCGTATCAATTTTTATCTGCCGCTTTTCACGCTTTGTTTTATACTCTCCCTCCGTAATGTAACAATGAGCATTAATAATAGGCGTATCCTTTTTCTTCTCAAAAAAGATTTCGGCTAATCGCCCATTTACTATCGCAAAACACCAGTTCATATAGATATTCTAACAAGAAAAAAACCGCCTTTGTAAGAGGCGGCTTGATATTTTTGGCCCTACTGCCTCTTTCGAGTACTCGGACCTTCTGTTGCCAAGCGGGATATCAGCCTGCTCCGGACGATAGGCGGCACACAATCTCGTCTTCGGGTTCCCAAGGGAGGCCTTTAGCCCCTCGTAAGTTCACGTTAGGAGACCACGTACCATCGGCTTTTAACTCGATGGTCCATACGTTTCCACAAGACATGAGAAGGTGAAGTCGCCCAGACTGCTTTTGCCATACCAAGGCTTCCGCAATCTTAAAAAGGTCCCCGAGATCGCAGGTTGAGTGGCCAGCTTTCTCGACGAGTTTCCGTGGCTTGGAAACCCGCGAAGTCTCCGTGAGATAGAGACTACGAGCTGACAACTTAGCGAAGCGAACTGGCTCCCTCTTGTTCTCCTGGTCATGGGTAGGGACCTGGAGTTCGAGGAAGAGAGGGAACTCGATAGCAGCGGCATTGATGCGGGGCATTTGAATCTCCTATTGGGCGTTGTTTTCGATGTACGACGTTACTGATATAAGGATAGCACGGTAAAAATATAATGTCAATATATATTGATGATGAAAAATTGACACAAAAGCATTGATAATGCTAGAGTTTATAGGACGATGTCAAAAGAAATTGATGATATAAAAACAAAGGAGATTTTAAAGCACCTGGAGGAATTGGGCCTTACAGATAAGGAGGCGCGGGTGTATTTGGCCCTTTTGCCGAGACAGGACACGGGCACGAGCAACCTTATACGGGCAACTGGCCTGCATGGGCAGTTTGTATATATGGCCTTGGAGCGTCTGGAGGAGTTGGGGCTGGCCAAACACGTCATCCAGAACGGCCGGAAGAAGTTTAGTGCAGGGAGCCCGGAAAGGATTCTCTCTTTGGTGGAGGAGAAGAAGCTGGCCGCCCAAAGCGTCGTTCGGCAGCTAAAAGAGCAGTTTGCCGGCAAGCACGAACAGAGTTTCGAGGTGTTCCAAGGCGATTCTGCCTTTGTTGCCCACGAGTTTGCTTTGCTCGAAGGCTGCCCAGATGGAAGTTCCATAGACATAATCGCCGGCAGTGGCGACAAATATGTCGATATTTTTGGGCCCGAATTGAACGAATATGAACGTGTCCGTATAGAAAAGAAGGTTGCCCTGCGCTACATAAGCACCTCAGGCAACCCTAATTATCTCAAAATAATGGCTCAAACACGGCCTTTTTTTGAATATCGCATCTTCCCCCAAGCTGCACCACAAGTAGATACTGATATTTATCCCGATAAAATTAATTTTATGATCTACGGCAGCCCAGTGGTTGCATTTACGTTTACAAATAAAGAGATAGCGTTTGGGTATAAAGGGTTTTTTGACGTTTTGTGGAATCTTTCATCTCAGTAAGTAACCCCGCAAAATGAAGACATCGCGGGGTTAGATACAAAAAAGGCCCTACGTAATATCGAAACTCTCAGGAGAAATATGTAGAGAGCTTTGAAATCTATTAGGGCCTCGTTACCGCGATTCTCTGATAACTTCTTCAAAAAGATCTCGCGAACACGTCAGGTCGAAACGTAATACCTTTATTCCAAGGGTTGACTAAGATTGATGGTTTACGTACTCGGCTCAACAAAAACTAGAGCTGAAGTTACTAAGGAATTGCATGGCAACATTGTGTGTTGCAACACTACTGGAAAGATCAATTGCTAAATTATTCCTAGTACAGGGCATGAAACCAGGATTTGTTAAGCGTTTATGTCTTACACAACTCTACTCTTATAAAGGACAGAGTAAAGGACATATAAAAGACAATATGGGGATAAGTGGCCTTTTTAGCCTTAATTTACAAAGTATTTCTTCTGGATATCTTTGATATCCTTCTCTTCAAACGCATCTTTTTTCTCTTTTCCAGCCTCTCCTATTTTTAATAACTCTTTGTCAGAAAGCTTTGCAAATTCGAGTATTCTTGAAGCTAAATAGTCGCGCGTGTTGAGTTTTGGGTCATCAAGCACTTCTTCCAAAAGCGCATGTAGGATCCAGCCTATACGAGGGCCCGGTTTCTCCCCCGTTATTTCCATAGCTTGCTTGCCATCTATGGCCAGCATGCTGACTGAAATAGGGTCGCGCAGTGCCTCTTCGATCATTGCCTGATATTTACGCAGACGGAAGGGTTGTTCTTTAGGCCTGCCAGTGCCTATACGATCGCATATGCGGAGTTTTACTAGATCTTCGATACTTTCCTTACCCACGTTGGCTATGATGCGCCTGACGGCAGATAACGTGATTTTATCGGGGTTTGAAAAGAACATGTGCCAGCGCACTAGTTTTTGTGCAGTATCAATCGTTTCACGTGGAAACTTTAAGGCCTCAAGAGCCTTTTTTGTAATTTTTGCCCCTACGACGTCGTGTCCATGAAACGTCCAATCGTGTTTCTCATCACCCCAACGACGGCTGGCCGGTTTCCCCACATCGTGAAACAAGGCTGCTAGGCGTACCTCGAAGCTCCAATTTTTATCTGCGGCGTGCTGCAAGGCACGCATATTGTGCTCGAACACATCAAAGCTATGGGCTTGATTCTGTTCCACGCCCATCCCCTGCTCTAATTCTGGCGCGATATATTTCAAAATCCCTATATTTTGAGCCAATATAATTGCCTGCATTGGTTTTGCTGAATTTAAAATACGCACAAATTCGTCGCGGATGCGCTCTTTGGAGATCTTTGCTAGCTGGCCTGCGGATTGCTGCATAGCTTCGCGCGTTTCAGGTTCTATTGAAAAGCCCAATTCTGCCGAAATACGTATGGCCCGCATAATCCGAAGGGCATCTTCCTCAAATCGCTCCTTCGGCTCCCCCACTGCGCGTATCACTCCGGCTGAGGTGTCTTTAATGCCACCATAGAGGTCAAGCAACTTCCCTGTTGCTGGGCTGTAGGCCATAGCGTTAATCGTAAAATCACGACGCTTCAAGTCGTCCTCGATATGTTTGCTAAATTGTACGCTGTCGGGCCTGCGGGCGTCGCTGTACTTCCCTTCTGTACGGTACGGCGTTGCTTCTATTATTTTGACGCTCTCTTCCATCGCATCGTCATTTACGATGCCAACAGTCCCAAATTCGTTGGTATAAAAGGTATTTTTGAACAAAGCTTGGATTTGCTCAGGATTGGCGTTTGTGGTGATATCCCAATCTTTAGGCGTACGGCCAAGGAGTAAATCGCGCACGCACCCTCCTACTATCCAGGCTTCAAATCCGGCTTCGGTGAGCTTGGATGTTATTCGTGAAACTTCGGTAGGCATTTGGCTTTGAAGGAGCTGCATGGCACAATTCTATCACGCGCTACAAATGCTCCCGTGGTGAAATGGATATCACGGCTGGCTTCGAACCAGCTGTTCCAGGTTCGAGTCCTGGCGGGAGCACAAAATATGCAGAAGCACATTTTGTGAGCCGCAGGAACGACGGTTCCGAGGCGGGGTCGCGGAAATTTTCAGCAGAAAATTATCTGTGACCACTGAATAAAACATGTTATAGTCTTCAGTGTTCACGTTTGCGGATATGGTTTAGTGGTAGAACACATCCTTGCCAAGGATGAGACGGGAGTTCGATTCTCCCTATCCGCACAGAGGTTTTCTCAAAGCCCGCATCTTCATTCAATCTTTAGATAACGGAAATATAAAAGCCGCTAGGGTTGGGATTTAAAATCCCTTCAAAAATAAGGTTTATCTATAAAATCTGTGGATAAAACTGGGGAGAAGTGCATTAAAGGACACGCCTGCCTGCCGGCGGGCAGGTCTTTTATTCATTTTAGGCCCTAAAGTGCTATAAAACGTTTCCAAGATGACATATTTATATGTTACACGTGAACCTTAATATCTATGAAAAAGACTGAAAAACGTAAAATAGGCGATATTGGAGAGAGCGTTGCGGCGAAATATCTTGAAAAGAGAGGGTTTATTGTACTTGATAGGAATTATCTTAAGCCTTGGGGAGAGTTGGATATAGTGGCTAAGAAGGGGAATAAACTCCATTTTATTGAAGTTAAGGCTGTTTCACGAATAACGGGGAAGAAAATAGATGTTCCTCGACCGGAGGAAAATATGCACAAACGAAAGATACTTCGGCTCAATAGGGTAATTCAAACGTACTTACTAGAGAAAAAAATTTCAAAAACAGCGGAATGGCAGATAGATCTTTTATGCGTATATTTGGATTTTTCGCTCAAGCGCGCTAGAGTTGAGGTATTGGAGAATATAACTCTCTAAGTGTGGAGGGGAATAAAGGACAAATATAAAAGACACGGGATGTGGTATAGTGGTGCATTTGCGTGGGTTCGTAGGTCTAGTCGGGACGTAGTATAGTGGTAGTACACTTGCTTTGGGAGCATGTAGTCCGAGTTCGATTCTCGGCGTCCCGACTAGACCTATGAACGGATGTGCAAAGGCACATCCGAGGCCCCGAAGGGGATGTAGTCCGTGGCATCCCGACCACTTTTTAGTTTCACATGGAACGAATAACGCTCACAACACCAAGCTCTAGATGGCTATGAGCTACTTGATTCTGGAAGAGAAGAAAAACTTGAGCGCTTCGGCGATGTTATTTTGCGCCGCCCAGACCCGCAGGCGCTATGGGAGAAGAAGTTAGATGAAGAGGAGTGGAGTAAGGCAAATGGTGTGTATGTTCGCGAGAGTGGCGAGGCAGGGAAGTGGACAGGCAAGCTAGAAAAAGAGTGGCAAATAGAATTTGGTGGCCTGCAATTTTTGATAAAACCAACTTCTTTTAAACACACAGGACTTTTCCCCGAGCAACTTTCAAACTGGGAATGGATGACGGAAAGGATACAGGAAGTTCGAAGGAGCGTTTCGCAGGCCGACGGGCCGAGAAGCAGCGAATTTTCAGCAGAAAATTACGCGACTCCTGAGAGCTTGCCTGTATCCGCACCGAGAATATTAAATCTCTTTGGATACACCGGAGGTGCTTCGCTTGCCGCGGCAAAAGCGGGTGCGAGTGTGACACATGTTGATGCAAGCAAGAGTGCGGTGACGTGGGCGAGCGAGAATGCCAAACTTTCAGATTTGGCAGATGCACCGGTTCGTTGGATCGTGGAGGATGTAATTTTGTTCGTGCGACGCGAAATTGCGCGAGGTAACAAGTACGACGCAATCATCATGGACCCACCAGCGTTTGGCCACGGCCCCAAAGATGAAATTTGGAAAATAGAAGAAAATTTACTCGAACTTATAGAGCTGTGCGGCCAACTAGCAATACGTGG
>CAWCNA010000010.1:0-25377 GCA_963796795.1 Candidatus Adlerbacteria bacterium
CCACAAAGCAGTGATGTATACCCATACTATTTCCACAAACCAATTCAACTGGGTTGGTTTTTTGACTGCGACCTTTCCTTCAGCCACAAACCATACAACACGCGGGTTCCGCGTTGACCGTAACCTCTATACAACCGGCACGGTTGGCGTTTCCGGTACTGCAGTTACCGGCACGAGCACTACGTGGAGTACCAGCCGTTTACCAACAGGCTGTCGCATCGGGTTTGGCTCGACCGATCCAACCCAGATAACGACCTGGTACGAGATATCGGCAGTTGGTTCTAATACAACAATTACCCTTACATCTTCTGCAGGCACCGTAACCAGTGGCACATCATATGTAATTGAAGATTGGAGAATATACTATGCGACCACAAACGCTACAGTGGCAAACGGAGGGCTTTTTGTTGTAAAGGGTGTGCGCCCCGAACTTTTTACTTCAGGTGGCACAACTATTTCAGCCGCAGTATCGACCGATAGCACGCGTGCAGTCTATTGGCTTGCAGACAACATAACGACAGTTACAAATACTATTGCGTGCGGAGTAGCACTTGATACAGCCACATCGTTCACGGCGCAAAATGCGTTTGTTGTGGATACAACGACGACACCTAAATGTTATGTATACAATGTGCGCGCATCACTTACGTCGGACCTCGCATCAGGGAAATCTGCGCAGGCGTTTACACAGGTAACGGGTGTAGCAGCTGCAGTTGGTACAGTGGCGCAACTTAATTCCGTTGCTATCGCAACACTAAGCCACGGTCCGGGTTCTGGAATAAAATCGATTTACTTTGCAGCATCGACTGCTGTCGTGCGCGCATCGGTAGCATTTTTAACAAGCACGCAAGCAAACAGCGTTACATACTGGACTGCCGATTCGATGCTTGAAAACCCGCCTGGAAGCACGGCGACATTTCCAGCGACGGGCGCTATTGGTGCCGTGGAATACATACCGACCATTGATCGTCTGATTATGATGACCTCTACGCGCTCGTATGTGACGCAGTACAACACGAACAAAAACCCGATGGATATTATTTTTCTCTCAGATGATAAACAACAAGACGAAAGTACCGCCGACAGCGGCATCGTTGCACATCCAACGATACTCGCCCTTGCATTTAGCGTTGGCGTAGCGCCTGTAACGGGTCTATGTTATCTAAACCGCACCGGTAGCGGTATCACCAACATGCAGATGTACTCTTTGCCAGTTACAGCACATTGGAACTTTGCTTCAACATCTGGGTATCAACAGCGGCTTATCACTCCATCGCTTTCAACCCCTGACCTCGTAGCTTTTTCGCACGTGTATGTAAATGCCGCAGAGCATTTAGGAAGCTACACCACCGGAATGCCGCCTGAATCATATCGCTTGTATTATCGAGTTTTGGGCATTACTGACGATAGCGGTACATGGCAGCTTTTAGATAATGCCAACAGTTTGTCGAACGTACCCGCATCAACGACCATACAGTTTATGTTTGAGTTCCGTATTCTTGGCACCAGCTGTATCCCGACACGCATTTATGGCCTAGCCGTTGTGTATACCGACTCGACCACCGACACGCACTACCAGCCGTCTGTAGGAAATTCGAGCACCTCAAATAAAAAATTTGCATGGCGCTTTTCTACCGCGTGGAACAGTACCGTTCCGACACTTCGTGTGCGTTTGTATGATGCGGTGACCGCTGGTCTTCTTGTCGACGACAACACGGCTGCACCCGTTGGTACATTTGAGAGATCCACGGATGGGGGTGCGACGTGGGGGGAGTTATACTACAGGTGACCTCGGTAGTAGTACGACGACCTACATCCGCTATACACCTGTAGCGCTTGGTAGCGGTATAAAAGTGCGCGCGCTTCTTACAAAATTGTAATTTTTATATATTTATATGGCTTCAATTCAAGATAACAAACGACCAACTTGTTGTAAATCATCCCGACACTCGCGTGTCGGTACCAACAGGGGACTATCAGCCGACAGATCTTTTAGTGTGCTATTCAATTGAACATCCTGAAATTCAGTGCATGTATCAAGCGCAGTGCGTTGCCTACGGCGATTCTGTCTATCAGCAAAACGATCCACTTTCCGATGCACAAATCACGGCACTTCAAAGCGGAAAAAGTATTTCACAAGTCATCAATAATCCTTCATTGATGAACCCTGCAACTGCTCCTGTGGATACTCCTGACGGGCAGATTTTTGATACTGATGGTGTTGTTGATACAACCTCTACGCCCTCCTCTACACCCGATGCTCCGGCAGATACGCCAGACGTGAGTGTTCCGGACGACACTTCTGTTTCTACATCAACTCCCGACATTCCAATTGATACGGATACATCTTCTACAACCCCTATAGTTTTGGACGACACATCTGACACTTCCACCACGACACCTTCAGTGCCCGATGATTCAAGCGATGCAAGCAGTACAGCCACCTCGACAAGCTCGGGGCAAGCAACATCGACTCCACAAAATTAATCTATGGCACTTTCCGATATAGTTTTTAATCAGGGTGAAGGACAAGATTTTATTCTGGAGATATCAGGCGGGTCTCTTAATAGTCCCACAGATATAGTTCTCGGAGCCGACCAGTTTACCGCGCGAAACGATAGTGAATTTCCTGTTATGGAAACGACTTCTTCGGGTGCAATTTTTATTATGACGGATTAGTATGTCTACACGAGCTATAGAACTTAGATTTACAGGGAGTACCGCCGTGTACCCTGGTTCTTACGATTCAACTAAAACTAATATCGCGTCTCTTATTTTCCAGCGTACCGGCTCCAACCCAACAGATAAATTTGTTGGGCCGATGCCTATTGCGTTTGCCCGGCCAGACGAAGCGGCAACACCTATAGCCGCCATGTATCCATTTGTGCTGACCTATTCAAGCGATGTGGACTGGGTGTTCCTTGCCGACAACAGCGCCGCTGGTGCCAATAGAAAAATTGTCATGTACACGTTCACTCGTTCAACGAGCACCTTTTCACTCAACGGGTTTATTACTCTGACGTATCCTATTGCTGTAACACATACGATCCACGGCCTGACTGTTACGCGTGACCTCTATACAACAGGTACCGTCGGGGTTTCTGGTACCGCAGTAACGGGCACCTCAACCTTGTGGACCACAAGCAATATTCCCGTTGGGTGTCGTATAGGGTTTGGCTCTACAGACCCGACACAAATAAGCACCTGGTATGAAATATCGGCCGTGGGCTCCAACACAGGTATTACGCTGACTGGTTCGGCGGGCACTGTTACTGCAGGAAGCTCATATGTGATCGAAGATTTACGTGTAGTAACAACAACTGTAAACGGAACTGCAGTTGATGGCGGGCTATTTTCTGCCAAAGGACTGCGTATGGAGCTTTTTACGTCCGGTGGTACTACGATAGCGGCGGCAGTGTCGACGGACAGCATACGTGCGGTGTATTGGCTTGCGGATGCTTCAACGGTAACTAACACAACAGCACAAGGCTTAGCTGTCGGCCCGCTTGATTCTTTTACACAAAATTTTGCCTATGTGATAGATAACACCGGCGCCAGCACAAAGATATTTAAATACAATCTGCGCGCGTCGCTTGCCTCTATCGCGAGCGGAAAAACAACTTCGGCATTTACTCTTTCAACAACAGCGGCTACTCCAACGGGTACTGTTACGACAACAAATAACGGCAGAGTCGGCACGTTAAACCACGGACCTGCATCCGGCGTACTATCCTTATATTGGATAACTACAACACGTGTGTATCGAACAGCCTTAACGAACATTACATCCGCTACAACAACATGGCTTACAAGTGCCAACATTATGACCGAAGTGCCGCCTGGAGGTGTCAACACCTATGTGGCGACAGGTGCGATGTCCTCACTCGAAATCGCCGAAATGATCGATCGTCTTATTATTATGACAACAGGCGCGGCAGGTATTCGTAGCTATGTAACACAATTTAATACAACAGGTAACCAATTTGATCATATTTTCCTTGTTGATACCAAACAGCAGGATCAGTCAACGGAAGATGCAGGTGCAATACAAATTCCAAACATTAACGCTGCAATTATGTCGGTATGGTCTCAAAACGGCGTGGCATATTTGTGCCGAAACTTAAATGCAACTGCAACGAATCAGATTTATGCATTGCCATTTGGCGCTCACTGGACATATGGAAGCACTACGTCCCAGCGTCTCATCACGCCCTCGTTCGCAACAACCAACTGCACGTCGTTTGGGCACGTATACATTAATCAAGCAGAAATGCTCGGTACTGGGTTGTCGCTTGGTATGCAGCCCGAGCCGTTCCGCATGTATTATCGGACATCGGGTATTACTGACGATAGTGGCACGTGGGTGGCGCTCGACGACACGCGCGACCTTACAGGTGTTACTGCGGCAAATACCATCCAGTTTATGTTTGAGTTCCGAACGATAGGCCCGTTTTGTTTGCCGGCACGCCTCTACGGTATGACCGTTGTCTACAATGACAATACGACCGACTCGCACTACCAGCCCTCCGTTATTTGGTCGGATGCAACAAACAACCGTTTCGCGTGGCGCTTTGCAACAGCCTTCGGTTCAACTGTTCCGACCCTCTACGTTCGTTTATACGACGCAGTGGCAGGCACACTGCTTGTTACCGATAACACTGCATCACCAACGGGTACATTCGAAAAAAGCACCAATGATGGGGGAGCATGGACCGCATACAACACCACCGACCAAGGAAATAACACAACCTACATCCGCTACACTCCGGCAAGCTTAGGCAGCAATATCAAAGTTCGAGCTGTGCTCACACTCGCATAAGTATCATGGAAGGATTAAACGAGTATGTACGGAAGTACGGCCACTATTTAGAAGACATCAGAAAGCGTGCGTATCGCATCGTTATTGTTTTTGTGGTGGTATTTATCGCAGGATTTTTTCTTGCAAACGGCTTTATTAAATTCCTGATAAGTTTTTTGCGCATTAAAGATGTTGTTATTGTTGCGACGTCGCCGTTTCAACTTATCAACCTGTCGATGGACATAGGTTTTTTTATTGCGGTTCTCGTAACTCTTCCGCTGTGCGTCCAACAAATCTACTCTTTTCTGCGTTCGGGGTTACTGCCTAAGGAGCGTCGGATTTTTTTGAAACTTATCCCTGCAGTTGTACTGCTATTTTTGTTTGGTTTTTTCTATGGAATTGTCGTGATGTATTTAGCACTTCAATTTATTGCTGCTGTAAACGTAAGTCTTGGCGTGGCAAATTTATGGAATGTCACACAGTTTGTATCTCAAATTATCGTCACTGCGACGTTATTGGGCGTACTTTTTGAGTTCCCGATTGTGCTTACGTTTCTCATCCGTATCGGGCTTTTGAATGTCAATTTTCTTGTCGCAAAACGACGCCACGCTGTCGTGGTTATCCTCATATTGGTTGCTTTACTTGCCCCTGTCGACGCGGTAACATTTTTAGTGATGTGTGCTCCATTATTAGTACTGTACGAAACGACAATACGACTCAATGGGGGAGGAACCAGGCACCGTCGCAGTCATTACTAGAGTTTTAAATTGGTTATATGTTTGATATAGGAAAAACAGAAATAATAATCATCGCGGTCGTCATTGTGTTGTTGTTTGGAGGAAGAAAAATCCCAGAACTCACCAAGGGCCTCGCTGACGCTATCCGCCATTTGCGCGGTGCATTCAAAGACGACGACAAAGATAAAACCGCGTAGGGGTAGGAAATTTTTGGGTGGGTTTTTTGTGTTGTTGTAAGTGCATATTCTTTTCAGGGCATGGGTACATTATTTTTATGGAAAAAGAACACAGCTGCGGCCGTAGGAGGCCTGCTTGTCTGTGTTCTTTTTTTTCTGCCCATGACGTGCGCGCAAGCTATCAACAATATCCTCCAAACACTTCGTTTGTTATCGGAGAGCTTGTTTACAATGATGACTACAGCCCTTCAACAACAAACTGCTACGTAACGATATTTGCACCCAATGGTGCAACAACAACAGATACCCAGCTGATGACTGCAGATGTCACTGGCTGGCATCACTACACGTTTGTTGGATCCACAACGGAGGGAACCTACCCGGCATATATTGCGTGCGGCTCCACAGATACCGGAGACCTTATACGAGAAGCGCAGACATTTGTTATTACTTCAAATATTGTCTCATCTTCGACTGTCGCGACGCTTGTAAACGCACATACCGATACGGCGCTTGCCACAGCCACTTCATCGCTCGCGGCTGTCATAAATGCTAATACTGCTAGTTCGGTACTTACCGCTTCATCATCTTTGGGGGCATCTCTTACAACGATTGGCACCTCGATTTCTTCAATAATTTCCTCTATTGCAAGCATCCCGCTTAATGTGTGGACATACAGCTCCCGTACCCTCACATCAGGTGTAGCAATTGCAGCTGATATTTGGAATGCAACAACCCGTGAACTCAGTGACGCAGTCTTCGGAAATGGCGGTAGTATTGCAGCACAATCTGATATAAGCAACGCTTCGTCCTCAGTTGTCGCGCTCGTTAACGCAAATACAAACACCCAAACTTCTAGCGTTACTACTGGTGTAAATAGCCATACTGACACAGCACTTCTAGCCGCTTCAACATCACTCGCATCAAACATCAACAACAATACAAATTCAATAGTTCTACTTGCTTCTACATCAATTGGCGCAATGCTTGGTTCAAGCGGCGGAGGGTCTCTCACTGCCGCACAGGTTTGGAGTTATGCAACACGTACCCTTACTGCTGCCGGGCTGACCTCGGGCTCACTCGCGCTTCAGTCCGATGTGACAAGCGCCTCAAGTTCAGTTGTGGCCTTGGTTAATTCAAATACAAATACAGCAACCACAAACGATGCTTCGGCCGTAAATACCCACACTGATTCAGCTCTTGCAACAGCAACTTCGTCGCTCGCTTCTGTAGTTGATGCCAATACCAATACAGCGACAGCAGGTGTAACAACTGCAGTAAATGCCCATACGGATATTGCTTCGTCATCGATCGGAGCTTCTCTCGCGTCAATCACCTCGTCGATTACAAGCATCCCAGCCAATGTATGGGCCTTCGGAACTCGCACTCTTACAGGTGCCGGCCTTTCTTCAGGAAGCCTCGCGGTGCAATCTGATGTAACAACCGCGTCATCATCATTAGCCGCTGTTATCAACGGGAACACAAATACAGCTACAGCTGGCGAAACGTCGAACGTTAATAGCCATACAGACACTGCGACAGCTGGAGTTACAACTGCAGTAAATGCACACACCGACATAGCTTCATCATCAATAGGTGCGTCACTTGCATCAATTGCGTCTTCAATAACAAATATCCCATCGAGCGTGTGGGCGTTTGGAACACGTACGCTCACAGGTGCAGGTTTGTCGTCAGGAAACCTTGCTGTGCAGTTTAATGTGATCTCAGCTTCGTCCTCAGTTGTCGCGCTCGTTAACGCAAATACAAACACCCAAACTTCTAGCGTTACTACTGGTGTAAATAGCCATACTGACACAGCACTTCTGACAGCAACGTCTTCACTTGCGTCAGTAATTGATGCAAATACAAATACTATTGTGGCCACTGCGTCTTCGTCACTAGGAACAACACTAACTTCAATCGTTTCATCCATCACTGCAATTCCAGGAAATGTTTGGACTGCGGCAACACGCACACTCACAGCGGCAGGCCTAACTTCAGGTTCACTCGCGGTTCAGTTTAACGTCACAACAGCATCATCATCACTTGCCTCAGTAATTAATGGGAACACAAATACAGCTACGGCTGGCGAAACAACGAACGTCAACAGCCATACAGATACAGCAACCGCAGGCGTGACATCATCAGTAAATGCTCATACGGACATTGCTTCATCCTCTATTGGAGCGTCGCTCACGACTCTCGCCTCATCTATAACAAGTATTCCGTCGAACGTGTGGGCATTTGGAACGCGTACGCTCACAGGTGCAGGTCTGTCATCGGGTAACCTCGCAGTACAAAGTGATGTAACTACAGCTTCTTCATCACTTGCGGCTGTAATAAATGCAAATACCAATACACAAACCTCTTCTGTTACTACAAACGTGAACGGTCACACGGATACAGCTTTAGCGACTGCAACTTCGTCGCTCGCTTCTGTAGTTGACGCCAATACCAACACAGCGACAGCGGGTGTGACGTCTGCAGTTAACGCTCATACTGATATTGCGTCCTCGTCACTCGGTGCTTCACTAACGACACTTGCGTCATCAATTACAAACATCCCAGCTAATGTATGGGCCTTCGGAACTCGCACTCTTACAGGGGCAGGTTTGTCTTCAGGTAATTTGGCAGTACAAAGTGACATAACAAATGCCTCAAGTTCGATTGTTGCATTAACAAATGCGCATACGGACACGGGCCTTGCAACAGCAACCTCGTCGCTTGCTTCCGTAGTTGATGCGAATACTAATAACGTAGTTACGGCGGCGTCTTCCTCACTTGGGACAACGTTGGCAACCATTATTTCTTCGATCACTTCAATTCCGGGGAACGTCTGGGCCGCAGCGACACGCACGCTCACAGCTGCGGGTCTAACTTCAGGCTCACTCGCGGTTCAGTCTAACGTCACAACGGCCTCTTCATCACTTGCTTCTGTTATTAACGGAAATACGAACACAGCTACGGCTGGAATTACCTCTGGCGTAAATGGACATACCGACACAGCTCTTCTGGCTGCATCAACATCTCTTGCATCAAATATAAACAACAATACTAATACACAAACCTCCGGCATCACATCCGCAGTAAATACAAACACTAATTCAGTTGTTACTGCAGCGTCCTCATCTATAGGGGCAACGTTGTCGAATATTGTCTCATCGATTGCAAGTATCCCAGCTAGTGTATGGGCAAGTGGCACACGTACACTTACAAGCGGAGTTGCAATTGCATCTGATATTTGGAGTGCGGCGACGCGCACACTTACAGGTGCTGGCTTGAGTTCCGGTTCGCTTGCGCAGCAGTCTAATGTAACAACAGCATCGTCATCGCTAGCCGCAGTTATAAATGCAAACACGAACAGCGTTGTAACCAGCGCATCTTCGTCGCTGGGTGCTGCGATACAGAACCTCACAGTTTCGAGTGGCGGATGGAACGCTCGAATGTCTGATTTCTCTAGCGCGCTTGCCGGCGGCACCTATCGCACGCAGGTTACTATCTACAATCAAAATACCCTTACTGACCCGCAGTCTGTTCCAACGGTCACAATATACGACCCAAGCAGAAATATGGTAGTAACAGGGGTTCCAATGACCAAAATCTCAACCGGTGTGTATGAGTACAACTACTCAATTTCATCATCTGCTGCCGCGGGAACCTGGGAGACTGTTGCCTCAATTACTGCATCAGGCAGCAACACACTTCAAACAAACGATTATTGGGATGTAGTGACAACACCTGCACAAGTCCTTATTCAAAGTATGGGCAGCACAGAAACGCCTTCTATTTCGGCAAATATTCGTATAACAAACGAAGGAGCGGTTGATAACGAATATCCGTACGAGTGGTGTGTCGTTTCTTCACCAAACAACGCCTGCGGTGGTGGTGATGACGTGTACTACGCTTCTGCCGCAAAACTCATCCATCCGGGAGAAAATTTTGATACGACGCTGACCGCAACAGTTCCGCTTGCAGGGACCTATTACTTTAAAGTTGTTGCGTACTTCGGAACGCAGTCTTCTAGTGCGTCCCGCCAATTTACTGCAACGGCGCCAATATCTTCCGGTGGTGGTGGAGGAGGTGGCGGAGGCGGGGGTGGTGGGGGAGGAGGTATTGCGCCCACAACACCAGCAGTACCTGTTGTAAGTACAGTTCCTGCTGATATAAACGGCGATGGCAAAGTAAACGGCATCGATTTCTCAATTCTTCTCGCGTTCTGGAAGACGACGGGTCCGTTCAAAAACCCAAATGTAGACTTAAACCATGACGGCAAAGTTGACGGTGTTGACTTCTCTATTCTGCTCTACCGCTGGAAAAAATAACGTATGAAAAATAAAAATCTGTATATATTTTTACTCGCACCACTTGCTGCCCTTTTGTATCTCGTACCTACAGCTGTTTTTGCAGCAAGCATATCCTTCGTACCTTCACCTACAGCATCATCTGTAAACGGTACCGTTCAGTTTGAAGTGCATCTCAATACAGGTGCTGATTCTATTAATGCCGCAGATGGGGCAATTTCAATTCCAGGCGGCCTCACCGTCACAAATGTAAGCACAGGAGGATCAGCATTTTCGCTCTGGCCCACAGAGCCACAAGTTGCTCTTGGTAACAACAGCATTTCATTTGCCGGCGGTGTACCTGGGGGTATTTCTCCAGGACAAGATCTTCTTTTATTTACAATTACAGCACACGCAGCAAAGCCCGGTGTATACATAGTCCGCTCTCAAAATATAGCTGCTTATAAAAATGATGGGCTTGGCACCCGCGTATCAAGTACGGAGGTTGCATACCCAATAGACATTACAAACAATCTAGCTAGCACCAACAACACAGTCATAGATTCAACTCCGCCGCAATTTGTATATGTCGAAGTAGGGAAGGATTCCGCACTATTTGCAGATAAATGGTACCTCTCATTTTCTGCACAAGACAATGAGAGTGGTGTTTCTTCATATCAAGTACGTGAGGGCTGGTTCTCCCCATATGTTCCTGCTGATGGATATTACGTTCTGCATGATCAAAGCCTCTCCTCTCCAATTTTTGTTCGTGCGACTGACGCCGCAGGGAACGTTGCGACAACCGCAATCCCCGCATCGCATCAAAATTTCACTCCGCTTCTTGTTGGAGGAGTTATACTATTGTTAGTGTTGTTGGTGTTCGCGCTATCATGAGCATAAAACAAATAAAATATTTTTCACTTGGATACGCATTTGTGGCATACATGGCGCTGCCAATGTTGGCACACGCGGCAACTCTTTCACTTTCTCCAAGTTCAGGAAGCATTTCAGTAGGCGATACAATTACTCTGGCCGTTTTAGTCAACAGCACCGATGTTGCTATAAACAACGCTGAGGGCAGCGTCACATTTCCTGCAAACGAGTTTGATGTGGTATCGGTAAATAAAGATAACTCTCTTTTTTCCCTCTGGATAAATGCGCCCACATACGACGGGAATAACTCAATTTCTTTCAACGGAGGTTTGCCATCGCCGGGCTATCAAGGTTCAAGCGGGACACTTTTTACCCTTACCTTGCGTGCTAAAGCCGAAGGTTCTGCCGCACTTTCAATCTCAAATGCAGCGGTCCGGGCAAATGACGGCCTTGGAACAAATGTTCTATCAGATACAAGTGGTGCAAATATCACTATTGCAGATGCTGTTTCTGCCCCTATATCAAACCAGCCAGCTCCTACTTCTGCGCCAATTGCTGTTGCCACGAACTCTGTTGTAGTTTCTTCGCCTACCGACCCATCACCCGACATGTGGTACAACCGAACTGACGCCCTCTTGCAGTTTGCACTTCCCGACGGTGCAACTTCTGTAGAAACTACATTATCAAAATATTCCGATACACTCCCCACGGTAGTATACAAACCTGTAATAACAGAGAAGAGCGTAACCGGTATTCCCGATGGCACATGGTATTTCAATGTCCGTGCACGGGTTGCGGGCGCATGGACTGACACAACGTCGTATGCATTGCATATAGATACAGTGCCACCTGCGGGGACTGCAGCCTTCTCATTTGATGTAAACCACCAGGCACTTATTGTGAGTGCCACATCATTTGACGCGCTCTCGGGCGTCGCGTCGTATGTGGTATTTGTTGACGGCGCAACTACAACGACACTCACGGCCGATCATATTCTAAATTCAGTTGCCATTCCTCTCCATGAGGCGCCGGGCGACCATGCGGTCATCTTGCGTGTTCTAGACCGAGCAGGTAATTACACGGATGTTTCGGGGAATGTTACTGTCGTGATGAAAAAATATATTACTGGCGAAGTACTGAAATGGATCCAATCACCGACAGGTATAGATGTTCTTATTGGAGTGTTAGCGTTACTGCTGTTACTACTCATTGCAACAAATATTGGGCTGTGGCTCAAACTCACCGCGCATAAACGCCCCGGCGGGAAAGATATTATTGTTGTCAAAACAGCTGCGAAAAAGAACATGCTTGATTTTAAAAAATCAGTTGGTATAGAAGATAAAAAACTTGAGAAAATATACACGCACAAAAAATTAACTCCCGCAGAAACAGAATCCCTTAAAAAAATTCGCACCGCTCTGTTCTGACACCGCGCGCTACATCGACGAAAAGCTGAAAGATATAAAATAACCAAAAAGTGTTGTATAGTAGCCTTTCATGGCTTTATCTATTGGCATAGTTGGGCTACCAAATGTTGGGAAATCAACTCTTTTTAATGCACTAACCAAGAAGAGTGTCTTGGCGGCTAATTACCCGTTCGCGACCATCGATCCATCAGTCGGGGTTGTTTCGGTACCTGACGAGAGGCTGGACAAACTTTCTGCATTTTCAAATTCTGCAAAGACAGTTCCTGCGGCAGTAGAGTTCGTCGACATCGCAGGGCTTGTAAAAGGAGCGTCAGAAGGCGAGGGGTTGGGAAATAAATTCCTTTCGCATATACGCGAGGTAGATGCTATCGCTCATGTTGTACGAATCTTCGACAATGCAAATATTTTGCACGTTGACGGGGAAGTAAATCCTGTACGTGACATCGAAACAGTCACGCTGGAACTTATTCTTGCTGATTTTGAAACTGCTAGTAAGCGCCTTGAGTCACTTTCGCGTGACGTTAAACAAGGAAAAAAGGAAGCTATTGTCGAACACGCAGCGGTGGAAAAAGCTTCAGAAGATGCTCAAAGAAGGCCGCATGGCCAGTGAAGCGGCGTATACGGATGAAGAGAGAAACGCATTGAAAGGCATGCATTTGCTCACAATGAAGCCAGTCTTGTATGTATTAAACAAAGAGGCGAGCGGACACAATATCGACGAATTGAACGACGGCCGATGGGAACGTTTGCAGGAATTTATAGAAAAAAGCGGCGCATCGCAGGTTACCGTCGATGCAAATGTTGAAAGCGAACTCCGCGAACTCCATTCGGACGACAAACATTCGTTCCGTCAGGAATATGGTGTGTTGGACGATGGGGTAAACGGCCTTATCAAAGGCGGCTATCAACTGCTCGGGCTTATGAGCTTTTTTACGACAGGTGCTGACGAGACTCGTGCATGGACTGTTCCTATTGGTTCTAGCGCACCTGAAGCCGGTGCTGCAATACATACCGATTTTTTCAATAAATTTATCCGCGCTGAAGTTATTGGTTGGAATACACTTCTTGATGCAGGTTCTTACGCAAAAGCGCGCGAAAAAGGGTTAGTGCGAACAGAAGGGAAAGAATATGTTGTCAAGAACGGCGATGTGATAGAATTCCTTCATGGTTAATAACTCACGTTTTATGCGTGTCGCGTTTATTGTAAGCATTGTTGTAGTTCTCAATCTCTTTTTTAATTACGCTCTCTATTTGGTGTATCCAGAGCCACAGTACGAAACATTCTGTCCGCAAACTCAAGTTACTCCTTCATACGCCGATCAAACATCATGCGTTTCTGCGGGCGGCCAGTGGACGAATAATGCACCTGCTCCAGCCGGAATAAAAGGCCAGCTTGTTGGATATTGCAACCCCGACTTCACCTGCTCAAATAATTTTAACAAGGCGAGTGACACATACGCACGCAACGTTTTTGTTGCGCTTATTGTGCTTGGCATTCTTTCGCTCGGCGTAAGCGTTCTTTTTGGAGCGGCACCCGTTGTCTCGGCCGGCCTATCATGGGGAGGTGTACTGTCTCTCCTTATTGCATCTGCGCGTTACTGGTCGCATGCGCAAACTCTACTCCAAGTTGTTATTTTAGGTGCCGCACTCGTGGCGTTGCTATGGTTTGGTGCGCGCCGGTTCCGTTAAACAATGGAGAAATACGACCATACAAAAATAGAAAAGAAGTGGCAACAGCGATGGAAGGAGTCGGGTATATATAAAGCTGCAGACGCAAGTACAAAACCAAAAACATATGTATTAGATATGTTTCCGTACCCTTCGGGGGAGGGTTTGCATGTCGGACACCCCAAGGGGTATATCGCCACGGACATATACTCTCGAACAAAACGCATGCAAGGCCATAATGTTTTGCACCCAATGGGGTGGGACGCATTTGGCCTGCCAGCAGAAAACTACGCGTTAAAAAATAAAGTACATCCACGTGTTGCAGTTGAAAAAAACATAGCGACATTTAAAGAGCAGCTTGCAGATATTGGTTTTGACTATGACTGGTCGCGTGAAATAAATACTACTGACCCTGAGTATTACAAATGGACGCAGTGGATTTTCCTCCAGCTCTATAAAAAGGGGTTGGCGTACCAAAGCAACGAGCCTATTAACTGGTGCCCATCGTGCATGACAGGCCTTGCGAATGAGGATTTGGATGGAAATGTATGTGAACGCTGTGGGACGGTGGTTGAAAAACGTGCATTACCACAATGGGTATTGAAAATTACCGCCTATGCCGACCGCATGCTCACGGATTTGGATCTGCTCGATTGGCCTGAGCACATCAAAACATCTCAGCGCAACTGGATTGGCAAAAGCGAAGGTTCAGAAATTGATTTTGAGCTTAACTTTGTACGCAATCCGGAAGCTAATGCAAATAGGGGGCCTAATGGCGAGAAGGCGGCAATAAAAGTATTTACCACACGTGCCGACACACTTTTTGGTGCAACGTTTTTGGTATTAGCACCTGAACATCCATGGGTAGTGCTTGCGACTGATGCACGGCACGACGTACTTGAAAATAAAGATGAAGTTTCTGCATATATCAAAGCTGCTAAAAATAAAACAGAGATAGAGCGCACTAATGCGGATAAGGAAAAAACAGGGGTTGAATTGAAAGGAGTTAAGGCTATCAACCCAGCAACAAAAGAAGAAATTCCAATGTTCGTTGCCGACTACGTGCTCGGACACTACGGCACCGGCGCAATCATGGCCGTTCCTGCGCATGATGAGCGCGATGGCGAATTTGCAAAGAAATACACTGTGCCAGTGAAAGAAGTTATTTCAAAAAAATTTATATCAGAAAGGCGAGAGTGCTGAAAAGCGTGGCTTAGAAACTCTTAATCGTAGGGTCGTTGATCCAATCTTGCACGATAAAGAAGGCAATTTTTATCTTGTTAAGGAAGGCTCACACATTCATTTTGCAGGAGGAGGTATAGATGGTGAAGAAACAGATCACGAAGCTTTGCGGCGTGAAATTATAGAAGAAACTGGATTCGCAGATTTCACTATTGGAAGAAAAATTGTACCTCCCATTACCGTATGGGGTTACAGACATACAAAAAACAAAAATTCCCGTTCAATAGGTTACGCGTACGAAGTAGTTCTTAACTCACCTGAGCGCGTGCATTCTGAAGTTGAAGACGGTTTACATGAACTAATAAAAGTTCCAAAAAATGATGTATTGCAGACCATAACATGGCCTCATCATCGTTTTCTTTTCGAACAGTATCTTAACGACAAACCTTTTACCGGTGAGGGCGTGCTTATGAATTCTGGTGAGTACGACGGCCTAACCTCAGAAGAGGCTCGGGAAAAAATAACTGAATTTGTTGGAGGGAAAACAACATCGACGTATAAAATCAAGGATTGGGTGTTTTCGCGTCAGAGATACTGGGGCGAGCCAATACCTATTATCCATTGCGAAAAAGATGGAGCAGTTGCCGTACCTGAAGACCAGCTGCCGGTATTATTACCGGAAGTAGAGTCATACGAGCCTTCCGGCAATGGCGAATCACCGCTTGCAAATATACCCGAGTGGGTAAATACAATCTGTCCAACATGCGGAGGTCCGGCAAAGCGCGAAACAAACACCATGCCGCAGTGGGCAGGCTCTTCTTGGTACTACCTGCGCTTTATGGACCCGCATAACAATCAAGCACTTGTTGGGCCGGATAAGGAGAAATATTGGGCACCTGTTGATGTATATGTTGGAGGCGATCACGCGGTACGCCACTTAATTTATGCACGCTTCTGGCACAAATTTTTATACGACATTGGTTCTGTTAGTACGATAGAGCCATTTGCGCGTTTGGAATTCTTGGGATTTATTCTCGCCGAAGACGGGCGCAAGATGAGTAAGCGTTACGGGAATGTTATTAACCCAAGCGAAGTGGTTGCAACTTATGGGGCCGACTCATTTCGCGTGTACGAGATGTTTATGGGTCCGTTTGAAAATACTGTTGCATGGAATACGGCATCCATCGCAGGCACAACGCGGTTTATCGAGCGAGTATGGCGCATGCAAGAAAAAGTGCAGGACGCATCTGTAGTTGCACTTGAACCAATACTTCATCAGACAATAAAAAAAGTAAGTGCCGATATTGAAGCATTCAAATTTAATACCGCAGTGAGCCAGATGATGATTGCACTTAATGCAATGGAAAAAGTATCTGCTATTGGCCGCGGGCAGTGGGAATCATTCCTTCAACTTTTAGCGCCATTTGCGCCGCATACTACTGACGAATTATGGGAGAAGCTCGGACACTCAGACTCAATTCACATCTCGAGCTGGCCTCAATTTGATGAATCAAAAATCGAGGCCGGGGTCACAACTGTCGCTATTCAAATCAACGGCAAGCTGCGTACAACAATTGAATTATCTGCAGATGCTGAAAAAGAGACGGCTCTTGCTGCAGCCCGCCAGCATCCTGACATTTCTTCAAAACTGGCAGCGAGGAAAGAAATAAAAGCCATTTATGTGCCGGGCAAAATCATTAATTTTGTCATTGTCTAGCCCCATTTGACCTATATAATAGACTGTGATATATTAGACCACATCAGCATATATGGCCCAAACAAACGATAAAACAGCGGACAAAACGGGCTTTAAGCCAAAAGCTATTGCAAAAAAGCTTCTTTCTTCGTTGCCGGAGCGCTCACGCGTCGTGCTTGAAGCTCGTTTTGGGTTGGGTGCATCTCCCGAGCGCGTCACGCTCGAAAGCATCGGCCAGCGTTACGGCATCACCCGCGAACGTGTCCGCCAAATTGAAAATCATGCACTCACTGCGCTTAAAAAGTCACCGGCATTTGCCGATGCTAATGCCGCCTTTCATGAACTCGAGCGCATTATCGACTCGCTCGGCGGTATCGTCTGCGAAGATGATTTGCTCAACTTCATCACCAAAGACAAGTCGATGCAGAACCACATCTACTTCCTGCTCGTACTTGGCGACCCATTTAAATTCCGCAAAGAAGACGATGAGGTTAATCGCTGCTGGTATGTCGACCCTGAACTTGCAACACAGGTTGAAAGCGCACTCCAAAACCTCTACAAGGGCCTTTCCGACGAAGATCTTATCCCGGAAGGGGAAATGATCGACCGCTTCCTTAAAGAACTACAGACTATTAACGACAAGCATCGCAACGATGAAGTTTTGAAGCGTTGGCTGTCCATTTCAAAAAACATAGGTAAAAACCCACTCGGCGAGTGGGGTCATTCGGCATCGCCAAACGTCAAAACAAAAGGCGTACGCGACTACGCATATTTGGCTGTTAAAAAGCACGGCAGCCCGCTGCACTTCCGCGAAGTTGCAACACTTATTGAAAAGATGTTTGATCGTGCGGCACACATTGCAACAACTCACAACGAGCTTATCAAAGATGATCGTTTTGTGCTTGTTGGCCGCGGTATGTACGCGCTTAAAGAGTGGGGATACACATCGGGCGTTGTACGCGATGTTATCCGCGAAATTCTCCGTCAATCAGGTCCTCTCACTAAAGATGAAATAATTGAAAAGGTCATGAAGGAACGCCACGTCAAACCAGGAACTATCGTTGTTAACCTTCAAAATCAGAAATATTTTAAACGCGGCAAAGATAATCGTTTCTCACTGGTTAAATAACAACGCAGTATGTAAAAGAAAAAGGTCGACCCAGAAGAGGGTCGACCTTTTTGTTGTTACCCGAAGATCCGGTCCAGAACAGCGGGCGCTTCGCGAGTTGTGAAGATCCAAGCCCCAGTTCTTTTGCAGATGCCAAACTGTTGCTTTGTATTGCCCGTCTCGTCGTTCGGAGAAATCACACCATCGTATACAGGGATTCTTCTCCAGATGATTTGAGCAACCATGGAAAACTCCTTGCTACTTCCATCTGGCATTGAAATACGACCGTGACAGCAGTCGCTTACCTTGGTGGGACGAATACGTTTCCAGGCTTCGATGAATTCGTCCCTCGTACCAAAGTTCATCTTGATACCGTTGAAGTTGATCAGCTTCGCTCCAATTGGGATGCCAGCCCTGCCGGCAGGCCCCTTGAGCAAGCGAGTTTTTATGTAAACTGAACTGGTCTTCTTGCGGTAGTCGAGAACCCACCCGTACCCAATGCGGGGAAGTTGAAATCGCGGCCATACAATCATGAAATCCTCTCGTTCAATGAGATAGAAAGTAAAAGACCCGTAAACTCAACTTACTGTAGCAAAACAGTTCTATAAATGCTAATGCCCACCATCTCCACCCGAAAAGAGATTCTTTTTAAGAAAAAGAAACAGCCAGACTACAATAATAATCCCTGCGCACCAGTACCCAAGTGTTACTTGGCCGCCGTCCTGAAAGCCGAGCCACGAGGCAACAGTCCGTGTCATTTCCCATACAAAAAATAAGAAAATCAAAAGATAGACTCCCCAAATAGTTCGCACCTGTGCATGCTCAAGATGTCCTTCATGTGCGTTCATTTTAAAGAGGTTACCGATGCTACCAAGAAAACCTCGGAAAAATACCAAGAACGAAAGGGTTGCTAAAAACGCAAATACCATTTCGATATAGTGGAACGGAATTGCAAATATGGTATCCCAAATAGAATTCATGGAGCAATTTCTCTTGCGGTATACTATATCATATGCTTTTGCATGATCAGGCGCATAAAACGCAAGTATGGATGAGCCCAAATGGCTGGAAATTAAGTCCTCCGATTTTTATGACGCTCCTGCTGCTCATACTTGTCGTTATCGCCGCAGTATTTGACCCGGCGACCATCTCTTCAACAATTGCAATGACAGTGGCTTTTTCTCCTATATGGCTGCCATTTTTCCTTGGAACAATTCTGCTGATTACGTGGGTGCACTACATCCGCTATCGTTTTTGGTTTGGTCGCGAGCTTTCAATTTTGGAAATTCAACTTCCTGCTGAAGTTTCAAAATCACCTCTCGCAGTGGAGTTATTTTTATCATCAATCTATAACACTGGTTCTGAAACTACATTCCTTAACCGTTTATGGAGAGGAGGGTTTCGGCCTATTTGGTCGCTCGAAATAGCCTCAAACGAGGGTCAAATTAGTTTCTATATTCATGGCATGAAGGTCTGGATGCCAGCGGTCGAGGCTCGCATTTACGGACAATTTCCCGAAGCAAAAATCTTTGAGGTGGACGATTATGTAAGCAAAGTCAATTTCAATTTGGAAGAATATGACTTGTGGGGCGGAGAATACATGAAGAACGACCCCCAGGCTCAACCGTTTAAAACATATGTTGACTTTGAGTTGGACAAAAACACCGACACGCCTGAAATAAAAGTTGATCCTATCACAAATATTTTAGAAGTGATGAACAACATGGGCAAGGATCAGTATTTGTGGATGCAAATAATCCTCAAAGCCCACTCTGGTGCGGGCTTTGATTGGTACGGCTTTTATGAAAACGTCGACACGTACGTTGAAGATGGCCGAGCAAAAATCCAAGCAATTATGCAGGGCGCAGGGAAACGCAGTAAAGCGGTTCAAGCAGAGCTTAAAGAAGACGGAGCTAATGCCGGCTCTCCAACAATGTCTCTTACAGAAGGAGAACGTGACATTATTAAAGGCATTGAACACTCATTTACCAAAAACGTATTTGAAGTAGGGCTTCGTATCCTCTATATTGCAAAAAAAGAAAAATTCCACGGTATTAATGGTGCGTTCCTCTTCCGTATTTTCCAAGTATTTAAATCAAATTTAAATGGCATTGGCGGAAAGCCTGGTCGCGGCATGATTCAGTTCGACTATCCTTGGGAAGATTTTAGGAGTATCCGTGAAAATTTTATTAAACGCTTAATGCATTTCCACTACAAATATCGGGCTTATTTTTATGTACCGTATGACCAAGTCCCTTCCATGATGACCACTGAAGAAATTGCAACGCTGTGGCATTTCCCGACATCCGACGTTAAAACCCCAGGGCTTAACCGCGTACCATCCAAGAGCGCCGGGGCGCCATCAAACTTACCAACCTTGCCGCAGTAGTATGACAAGCTTTCGCGTGCGTCTCGGCATTTTACTAGGTATCGCACTTGCGTTTATCGTATATATTAGTTGCTTTTCGGCGCCATTTTCCTTCCCAAATAAATTACTACTTCAGGTAGGAAGCGGGGAAACGGGGAAAGATATTGCACACGACTTAGCGGCGCGCCATGCAATCCGCTCAGGCACGTTGCTTGAACTACTGATGCGCCTCTACGGTACCGACACACATATCATCGCTGGCACGTATTATTTTCCATCAGCTCAAAATATTTTTACTATTAGTTGGCGTTTACATATAGGGGATTTTGGCCTTGAACCAGTGCGCGTAGTATTACCTGAGGGCACCGATTCAAAACAAATGGCCTCTTTACTTCTGCAGAGTGTTCCCGGATTTAACAGCGCGGCATTTCTTTCACAAGCAACAGAGAAAGAGGGATATTTATTTCCAGACACATATTTTGTATACCCAGGTGAAAGTACGGGCGAGATAGTAGAGGCGATGGAAGATAACTTTACTGCACATATCGCAAGCACGACACTACAAATGGATATTGCTCTGTCGGGACATACACTCCCGTTAATTATCACGATGGCTTCGCTGCTCGAAAAAGAAGCGCCCGGTATAGAGGACCGCCGCATCATCTCAGGGATTTTGTGGAAGCGTATCTCCATAGGTATGCCGCTCCAAGTAGATGCCGTGTTTCCCTACATTACTGGTAAAAATGGCGACGAAATAACAACAAAAGATTATTCTATAGATTCGCCATACAATACATACACTCACAAAGGCTTGCCTCCAGGGCCAATAACAAATCCAGGCCTCGACTCTATCCTCGCAGCTGCAACCCCTACCACGAGCAACTATGTCTACTATTTATCTGACAAAAAAGGCAATTTCCACTATAGTTCCACGTATGCAGGTCAATTGGCTAACGAAGCGAAATATCTCAAATAAAAAAATATTTGTCGGCCTTTCGGGCGGGGTAGATTCGGCCGTGTCCGCTGCACTTCTTGTACGTGCAGGCTACGATGTTACCGGTGTCTTTATCCGCATTGCACTGCCCGGGTACCCGTGTGCGGCAGGGGTGGATAAATTGGACGCAATGCGGGTTGCTGCAAAATTGCAGATTCCATTTTTAGAACTCGATCTTTCTAGAGAATACGAACAAGAAGTGTTTACATCCTCAATAGAGGAATTTAAAAAAGGCAAAACGCCGAACCCAGACGCATTATGCAATCGTGAAATAAAATTCGGTGCGTTTTTTAATTTCGCAAAATCACATGGCGCTGATTTTGTGGCAACTGGCCATTATGCACAAACAAAAGACGGGTTACTTTACACGAGCCCAGACGAATCAAAAGATCAAAGTTATTTTTTATGGATGGTTAAGAAAGAAATTTTAGAACAAACACTGTTTCCTGTCGGCGGTATGAAGAAAACAGAGGTGCGCGCCCTTGCTGCAAGGCTAAACCTCCCAAACGCCAGCCGTAAAGATAGCCAGGGCCTGTGCTTTTTAGGCGACATCTCAATGGACGATATGTTGTCAAAAGAACTACAACCAAAAAAAGGCAATGTACTTTCGGAAGCTGGTGATGTAGTGGGAAAACATCATGGGGCTATCTTATATACTCTCGGCCAGCGACATGGATTTGAATTATTTGCAAAAACGCCCGAAACTAAACCACACTTTGTAATTGCAAAAGATATCAGCAGTAATACTATTACTGTTTCAACTGATAAATATCCAAAGAACGCAACAAAAACGATCCTTTCCCTCCGAGAAACAAACTGGATAGGCTATGCCCTACAGGCAGACCCACGAAAGGGCACAGACATGGCTCGTTATCGCTACCATCAAACCCTTATTCCTGCAGAAATTTCAGCAGATGGGACTACAGCTACACTGCTGGCGCCTCATTACGTACCGCTAGGCCAATCGCTCGTTTTCTATTCCGGGGTGCACTGTTTGGGCGGTGGCATTGTTGACAACATCTCCTTTCTTTCTTCCTGAACCGCTATACTACAGGTATGGGAAAACAAAGAGGAGCGCTTGTTCTCGCAGCACTTCTTGTATTGATTATTTTTGGATGGTGGAAGCTTTCTACTCTGCAAACGCCGCCCTCCGCAGCATCACATACATCAATAGTAATTCATCACACACTAGTTGATGGAGCTAATGTATACAGTGGGTTACTCGAGTCGGCAGGGGTATGCAAAACAATCTCAAGCGGGATTTCAGCAAGCGGACAGAGCCCTGCGCATATTATGCTGCTTCTAGCTACAGCTCCTCACCCGGGCACCTGCACACTTCCAGCAAATCCACCTGACGACTTCTCCGTTTCATTTCAAAGTACAGACACGCATGCGCCGGTGTTAAACGGTGTTGTGCTAAACGGCGCAGCGGTCGCCTATACGCTTGTTGAAAGTAACTGATATGCCGATACACATTACAAAGGCCGATGGCTCAACTGAAGCTTTTGACCCTCTAAAGTTACGCTCATCGCTCCATAAGGCTGGCGCGAATGAAGATGCTGCTGTTCATATCGTCGACGAAGTGCAAAAAGAACTTCACGAGGGTATCTCTACCGAAGAAATTTATCGCCGTGCGTTTGCACTGCTGCGCGAACACAAACGCGAAGCTGCGGCTCACTATTCTTTGAAGAGAGCGTTACTAGAATTCGGCCCGTCTGGATTCCCATTCGAAACATATCTTGGTGAATTATTTAAGGCGGAAGGGTACACCGGCGTCGTTACCGACCAAATTGTGCAAGGCGGATGCGTCGAGCATGAAGTGGACGTCGTTATGCAAAAAGATAGTATTTGGTATTATGTCGAGGCAAAATTTCATAACACCGCGGCACTGAAAACTGATTTAAAAACTACGCTGTACGTAAAAGCCCGCATCGATGACTTGCGTGCCGCGATGCCGGACAAAAAGCTGGTGGGACTTATTGTGACTAACACCAAATTCACCTCTAAGTCAGTCCAGTATGCTTCCTGTGAAGGTTTGGACCTTTTGGGTTGGGAATATCCACACAAAAGCAATTTGCACAGCCGCATAGAGGCCGCAAAGCTGTACCCGATAACTGCACTCACAACAGTAACTAAACATGAGAAAATAGCGCTATTAGGGCGTAAAAAGGTCCTCTGCAGCGAACTGACTGGCGACCCAAGTTCGCTTGAAGAGATTGGAATTTCCGGAAAACGCCTAGAGCAAGTGTTGCACGAAGCCGCCCTATTGTGCGCCCGCGGGTATGAGCTATCATAGGGCTGTATCTCTTTATTATTGTCTAAGAACAGATTATCTATGGACGGCGGAAATCAGAACGGTCAGCAGGGCGGAGACAAAAAAGCACAGTTATCATGGTCACAACCAATTACATCTGCGCAGGCAAATCAAAAACAGCCGGTGCAACAAAAAGATACTTCTAAAACTCCAGTGATGAGTACCCCTACATCCGTTTCATCTCCTTCAAGTAATGCATTTAGAAACACTGTTATAACTATTATAGTACTTGCTGCAATCGGTGTAGTTTGGACAGTTGTTGCATCAAGCAAGCACGGCACTTCAATATCAGCACAAACCACCACTAACGCAAATGGTTCAACACCAGCATCTACTGGTAGAAACGTGCAAGCAGGAACTGTATCGACGATGGCAGACGGCAGCCTCTCAATTCCAACGCCGCAAGATGCCGGCCTTGAAGTTGCTGTATCAAATGTGCAAGTTTCAGTACCAACGTGGGTTGTTATTTACGAAAACTACAACGGGCAGCCAGGCAACGTACTCGGTGCAGGGCTCTTTGTAGCAGGCCGCACAAGTGGCGTTGTTGATTTGCTCCGCGGCACCTTGCCGGGCCAGACGTACTTCGCGGGGGAGTCTCGTGACGATGGCGACCATATGTATTCTATGGATAACGACCCGGCAGTTCGTGATGCAAACGGCAACCCTGTTTGGATTAAGTTTGAAACAAAATAATTAATTATATGGATTATCTCACCATGCTTGGAAATTCTCTGTCGGCCGTTGAAGTGTCATTCGCGGTTCGGCTTATCATTGCGGCAGCACTGGGCATGGTGATGGGGCTCGAGCGTTCAATGGCAGGCAAGCACGCCGGTATGCGCACCTACTCAATGGTGTCGCTCGGTGCAGGACTCTTTGTTACACTCGGCACATTGGCGAGCTACGAACTGGCTACATTTGCAGGGGTCAACCCGCTTCAAATTGCCGGTTCTGTCGTTATAGGTATCGGCTTCATAGGCAGCGGTTTGGCAGTTATGCGCGGCGACCAGGCAGTTGAACTTACAACGGCCTCAGGTATCTGGGTAGTTGCGGCAGTTGGTATGGCATGTGGTTTCGGGCTCTATATTCTGGCTATCACAACAACTATTCTTTCTGTGGTAATTTTTACCTTCTTCTCTCGTTTGGAGAAAAAATTACCCGCACCGGACAGCAACGCACCCTTTGGGGACAGAGAATGGCTCGCAAGCTCGCACAGCCGCGCTCGCGTGCGCTGTCGCTACCACGCGAAGGCAGCACTCTGGCCGTGCGAGGATTCCTCGTCATGAGCTGGCGCGCCCCCGCTCCGAAGTTGGATTCCGGCGAGGTGGTCTTGTGGAAGTGCACGGCCGGTCGTCAGCGCGCCGATGGCGTGTGGCTGGCAGCGGGCGACCTGTAACGTCACGCAAAATCGGCTCATTCTTCAACCGCCGCGTTGGGCGGAGGCTTCCCACCGAGACACCGTGTCGTACGCGCTCGGCGACTGCACGGCGTTTCGGCGTGGCGACCTCCGACGGATTGGGCGGTATCCCACCTGGGGTGGCAACGCATGGAAGCGGATGCGCCTCGAACTGGAAACTCGGCGAGACTGTCGGGATCGCCGTCCGGCGGCCCAACAAGACCGCCGACGTCATATCTCGTGCGATCGACGCGGCACACAGCAACCCGAGGCCGACCACCGCCTGACATTGCGCCGCGGGCGCGACCGGCCACCGAGTCGAGTTGTCGCCTGGCGCGAAATGGAGACGCGCCCCGGTCCACG
>CAWCNA010000011.1:0-52134 GCA_963796795.1 Candidatus Adlerbacteria bacterium
CGCCATGCGCCAGAAGCCCGGAAACGCCAGCGCCGAAGCCAGATCTCGCGGGCTGAAGTCCGTCCGCCGGTAGCCTTCGCGGCGAAAGGCCAAGACCGCATTGGGTCCGGCATCTACTGTGCCGTCGATACGTCGCGTGAAGTGGACACCAAGAAATGGAAACTGCGGGTCGGGCACGGGGTAAATCAGCGAACGCACCAGAGAAGAACGTTCCGGCGTGAGGTCGTAATACTCGCCGCGAAAAGGAACGATCATGACCGTCGGCGGCTCTTCCAAAGTTTTAAGCAGCGCGCCCCATGCCGCACCTGTCAGCGCATGCGCTTCGTCAATAATATAAAACTTGTATGTTGACGAAAACGGCAGCGTTGTCACGCCCTCGCGCAGCTCGCGTATTTCATCAATGCCGCGATTGCTCGCTGCATCCATTTCATAAATATCGTTGTCGGATGTGCCGACAGCATGTGCAAGCGCGCGTGCCATAGATGTCTTCCCCGTTCCACGCCCGCCGGCAAACAAATACGCATGGGCGATTTTTTTTTGTTTTACTGCAGCACTCAAAACCTCGACTATTGTGTCTTGGTCGCGGAATTCAGCAAACGCATTGGGGCGGTATTTGCGATACAGCGCCAACGCGCCGCGTTCCAGTCCAGAGGCTTTTGCCATTACACCAGTATATCGTTATTTTGTTTTCTTTGCCTTTTTGGCAACTTTCTTGATACTTTTCTTGGCTCCTTTAATAGCCTGTGCTCCCGATTTTCGTGCTGCGTCCATATGCATCCATGTCGTCATCAAGTCCTTTTTCATATGCGTCATCTCAGCAGCAGAAACCCCCGCCATTTTGGAATAGCGCGCGAGTATTTGTTGGACAATTTCCATATACTTCTTTTTATCTATACTCCCTAGTTTTTCTACGGCCTCCATTACTTCGCCGCGCGCTTGGAGCATCCAGCTCTTTACCTGCTTGCGATGTTTAGACGCATGGTCAGAGCCGTAAAACCAATATGCGCCCGCTGCAGCTACTGCCGCGGCAGCTGCAACTCCCACACCTACCGCAACTCCAGAACTTTTTTGTTTTTTAGCCATGCGCCAGTATACCCTGCCTCCGCATGAAAATTTACTGAAGAGTATCGTCTTCAATCACAATAGTATTTTTGGGTTTACGAGTGGTGGCGCGCTTTTTCATGCGTGACAGAAAAAATCCAAGTGCCATGTCAACTATCGTGCGCACTTTTGAACCTTCGTCTTTTATAGTGCTTCGCAATATTTCAAAATCCTGCTCAAGCTCATTGCTTGCCTTGTTTAATTTTGAAACTATTTTTCGTACGTCACGCAAAATGTGGATAATGTAATAGAGCGCCACAGCAACACCTGCTGTTATAACAATAACGCCGAGTCCCGTGATTAAAAAGAAAATATTTGTTTCTAATATTTGATTCATTTGTCTCCAGTATACTCCTCTTGTAAAAAATCCTCGATGATTGTTTCAATTTCCTGTGCATTATTTGTCTCCATGAGCTTCACGCGTAACTCTTTAGCGCCCGGGAACCCTTCGCAATAGGCCTTGAAGTGCTTTTTCATAATGGCGAAATTTTTTATGTCGCCAAGCATCTCTTCAAACAGTTTTGTGTGCTCTACTGCAACACGAAGACGTTCAGGAACAGTTGGCACATACTCAGTAAATAGCCACGGGTTGCCAAAGATTGCACGACCGAGCATAACTCCATCTGCTCCAGAATATTCTATTTTTTCTCGTGCGTCTTCAATATTTTTTGCATCGCCGTTACCAAGTATCAACGTTTTACTTTCTATCTCATTCCGTATTTCAACCGCACGCTTCACTCTCTCCCACCTAGCAGGCACAGCCGACATCTCTTTTCTGGTACGCGCATGCACTGTAATAACTGCAGGCTTAGCCTCGAGCAACATCGGCAACCATTCATCTAATGTATCTTTGTTGTATCCGAGTCGGGTTTTGACGGAAATGGGAAGGTTTGGTGCCCCCCGTTTTGCGGCAGCTATAAGTTCCTGTGCAAGTTTAGGGTTTTTAATAAGTTCTGCCCCAGCGCCTTGTTTTACAACCGCGTCAACAGGACATCCCATATTGATATCAACTCCATCAAATCCTAACTCTTGTGCCAAGGCTGCCGCTTTTTCCATATGTGCAGGGATAGCGCTAAAAAACTGTGCAACTATTGGCCGCTCATTTTCGCTAAAAAGTAAATCCCGCAATAATTTTTCCCTTCCCTTTTCAGGTGCTAATGCTAGACCATCCGCCGAAACAAATTCGGTATACGTTACATACGGTACTCCACCTGGAACTTTCGAGTATTTGGCAATAAGCCGACGAAATGCGGTGTCCGTGACATCAGCCATTGGTGCCAACACAAAAAACGGTTTCGGTAAATCTGCCCAGAATCCCTTCATATAGATACCCTACCGGTTTTTGAGCTTGTAGTACACCTTATCGCCGAAGCGCAGGTCAACATATTGAAAATCCGAAAGCGGGTGCGAGTTAAGCGGGTCTGCAGTAAGTGCCAAGGAAAAACGCTGAAATATCTGCCCGCTGTCATCAGCAGCCCCGAATAAAATTTCATACCCACCTGAAAACGCGAGATGCACGTCGTTATTTTGATCAACCAGCACACTTTCTACAGTGTCGGACGCAATTTTTGTTTGAAATGCACCAACAAGTGCTGAGAGCGAATGAAATGATGCGGCTGTTAAAAATTGTGCAGGTAACGGGCCAACAGATGCCGCGCTGTAATAGGTCTGGTACACCTCGCCCGAATATTGCGGCGCGTTTGCATAGGCTAAGCCGTTTGCATCAAGTAAAAAACACGTAGTCGGGTTGGTCGGGTCGCTCCCGCACCATAGTGCGTGCGGCATGCGTTCAGTTACTACCACATCTATGGTATGAAAATCCTGCGCATTTATTGAAACACTCGCAAGTGTCGGATACAACGCCACCAAGTCGGCCTCTATTTTGCTTTTTGGATAGAGAAAAATATTATTCCGCGCAAAAAGCCCTAGATACGAACCGCTTGTGTCACTATTCACTGCATCAAGAATAGAAGATTCTGGAATAACATTTTCGCCCGAGACTTGCACCGAACTGATAGTGAGAAATGATGCATTAAAAAACCACCAAAAAAATAAAAACAGGACGACTACAATTCCAAGAATTACGCCGGCCAATAGTAGCAGGCGTTTGCGACGGCGTTCGGCCAAACGCGAACTCATACCCCCGTTTTCTTTTCAATTTTTTCACGCCCCCCCATGTATGGCCGGAGTACCTCGGGGATAGTTATCGAACCGTCTGGCGTTTGGTAATTTTCAATAAGTGATACAAGGATGCGCGGCGTGGGTATTGCCGTTGAATTGAGCGAGTGCACGTACTGCATCGAGCCATCGGCATCACGGTAGCGGATATTTAAGCGGCGCGTTTGGAAGTCGTGAAAGTACGATGCTGAACTTATTTCGCGATAGGTATTTTCGCCCGGCACCCACAATTCAACATCGTATTTTTTTACCTGGCCGAGCCCCAAATCGCCTCCACAGTTCAAAACAGTGTGATATGGGATTTTTAAAGTTTCGATAAATTCTTCGGTGTTTCTGTTGACCCATTCGTGCCACTTTACCGACTCGTCATGGGACGCTTCGCACAAAATAACCTGCTCCCATTTATAAAACTCATGCACGCGGATGAGGCCTTTTACATCCTTGCCATGGCTGCCCGCTTCACGGCGGAAGCACGGCGAAAACGAGAGAAATTTCATCGGCAACTGCTTTTTGTCGAGCACCTCGCTCATGTAGTACGCCATCGTAGCCACCTCACCGGTGCCCGCTAAAAAGTCGCCATCCTGCGTCTTATACAAATCTTCTTCTCCTTGCGGCAAGTAGCCCGTACCTAAAAACGCCACGCGCTTTACAAGCGACGGCACTATCATCGGCGTAAAATCCTTACCTAAAAAGAAGTCCTGCGCATAGCGCCAAATTGCGAAGGAAAGCAATGCTCCATCACCCTTCAAAAAATATCCGCGGAAGCCAGAAACCTTTGTTCCTCGCTCAAAATCGGCCATGTCATGATCCTGCATCAACTCCACATGGCTTTTTGGGGTAAACGCAAATTGCGGCTTCCCGCCCCACACTTTTACCTCTTGGTTGTCTGCATCAGAGTCGCCGTCGGGCACCGAGAGGTCTGGGATGTTTGGCACCTGCACCATCAGCGCCTGCCATCCATGCATCACTTCCTCAAGTTCTTTTTCTTTTACTCCAAGTGCTTCTTTAAGTGTGCGCATCTCTGCAATCAATGCTTCCCTCGCTTCTGGGGCGGCATGCATAACGCCATCAGATGCTGCCTTTTGTTTGGCGCGCATGGTCTCGGTTTCTATCAAAAGTGCACGACGTTTGTCATCGGCAACAATAAGCGCGTCGAGATCGACATCAATATGTTTTTTCTTGGCACCTGCCTTCACGGCATCGAGGTGCTCGCGGATGAATTTACTGTCCAGCATACTGTTGACCTGTCTGCGCAGGCAGGCTCTACAATAGTATAATGCGTTTCCCCATACGACAACTCGCCAAAAGAGACTTCCCCGAACTTTTATTGCAAATCCCCGACGCGCCAAAAGAGCTCTATATCCGCGGAGAACTTCCTGCCCGGGATACTGCTTATTTATGCGTCGTCGGTTCGCGTTCCTGTACATCCTACGGCCGGAAGATGGCGCACAAACTTATTGCAGGGCTCGCGTCATATCCGATTGCGATAGTTTCGGGGCTGGCGCTTGGCCTTGATGCCGAAGCGCATCGCGCAGCACTTGAAGTTGGGCTACCAACAGTCGCTGTACTACCTTCGTCGCTTGACGATGTATCGCTTTATCCATCAAGTAATATTTCCCTAGCGCATACAATATTAATGAAAGGAGGCGCACTCATTTTCGAAAATGAGGCGCCATTTATTGCCATGTTGCATTCGTTTCCGCAGCGCAACCGCATTGCTGCCGGCATGAGTAAGTGCGCACTTATTATAGAAGCGGGAGAAAAGTCTGGCACTCTTATTACTGCCCGTTTGGCACTCGACTACAACCGCGAAGTACTCGGCATACCCCACGAGCTTGAGCGGCCGAGCGGCATGGGCATTAATAGATTGCTTCGCGAAGGCGCGACGCTGGTGCGTGATAGTACGGATATTGCGACGGCCCTCGGGTTCAAAACAGATGGCGCTCCCGTGCAGCAAACACTTCCTGCCGACCTTACCGATAGCGAATCAAAATTGCTCACTCTATTAATAGAACCCTTCCCTCCCGATGAGCTGATAGAACAAACTGAACTGTCGGCACAGGAAGTTAACATCGCGCTTTCCTCATTACTTATACGCGGCCTTATTACTGAGCGGTTAGGCAAAATAGAACGTGTATGATAGAACAACTGACATGAAGCTCGTTATTGTCGAGTCGCCAGCAAAAGCCAAAACCATTGAAAAGTATTTAAAGGACATCGATTCGTCCGGTGATTTTGTCGTACGCGCATCTGTCGGCCATGTACGCGATTTGCCCAAGAGCAATAAAAAAGCGATTGATATCGAGGCCGGATTCGTTCCGCACTACGAAGTGGTCCCCGGTAAAATGGAAGTTATTGCTGAACTACGGTCCCTCGCCAAAAAAGCTGACGAGGTGATTCTTGCAACCGACCCCGACCGCGAGGGCGAGGCAATTGCGTGGCACATCGGCGAAGAGCTCGGGCTAAAAAAACCTGACCGCATTGTCTTCCATGAAATCACCAAGGACGCTATTGAGGAAGCTCTACAGCATCCGCGCAAAATTGATGAGGATTTGCGGCAAGCGCAGGAAGCGCGCCGCGTGCTCGACCGCCTTGTGGGCTACGATCTTTCGGGCCTTATCTGGAAAAAGGTTCGATACGGGCTTTCGGCTGGCCGCGTGCAAAGCCCCGCACTTCGCATCTTGATGGAACGTGAACGTGAAATCCGCGCATTCGTACCGCAGACGTTCTACGTAGTTAAGGCCGATACTGAAACAAAAAAGAAAGAGGGGTTATTACTCACTGCAAATCGCGATCTCGGCGACAAGGCAGACGCCGACAAAGTAATTGCACTTGTTACAAAAGAAGGATTGGAAATTGCGGGTGTTGTAGAGACAGAAGCAAAGCGCACTACGCGCGCACCATTTACCACATCTACCTTGCAACAGACTGCCAGCTCGAGGCTCGGCTTTTCTCCTGCAAACACTATGCGCATCGCACAAAAATTGTACGAGGCGGGCCATATCACCTATATGCGTACCGACTCAACCAACCTCGGAAAGCCAGCGCAGGAAGCTATTTTAAAACATGTTGAGAAAAAATACGGCAAAAATTATGTTGAACCTCATATATTTACTGCAAAATCTAAAAATGCACAGGAAGCGCACGAGGCTATTCGTCCAACGCACGTAGAAAAAGAATCACTTGGGTTAACGCCCGAACAAAAACGCCTCTATGAACTTATTTGGGCGCGCACTGTTGCGTCGCAAATGGCAGATGCAAAAATATTGCGCACAAAGATTACTGCAAAAACTAAAACGGACATACATGCGTATGAACGTGCCCATGTTGAATCTCATACTGAAGAGAATGAAGTAGAAGAAACTGAAGATACGTTCTGATTTCGTGACCTACAGACTTGAATTTGGTAAGCCTGCGCAAAACTTTTCGATCGGTTCTGGGGAACCGCGAGAAAGTTCTGCTCCGGCAAAGTCTGAGTTTTTCTTTTCGGCTAACGGTTCGCGTGTGATGTTTGACGGATGGTTGAAGGCCGACCCAGCAGCACGTGGCGAAGATGTTGAATTGCCAGAAGTAAAAGAGGGCGAAACACTCAAAATAAATAATGTAACAGCTGAAGAAAAACAGACCACTCCGCCCCAGCGCTACACAGAAGCGGGTTTGATCAAAGAACTTGAAAAGCGCGGTATCGGCCGGCCTAGCACCTATGCATCAATTATGCGCACGCTCGAGACTCGCGGCTATACGGTAAAAGAAGGCCGTTCGCTTGTGCCGACAGACACCGGCGACGTTGTCTCAACATTTTTGGAAGCTAATTTCCCTACCTATATCAGTGATACGTTCACCGCCGAAATGGAAGACGAACTCGACGACATTGCAACCGGCAAGCGCGAATATGTGAAAACTCTTAAAGATTTTTACACGCCGTTTTTGAAAGAGGTAAAAGCTGAAAGACAAAGAGGCGGGCAAACTGACCGATTTGGGGCCTGCGCCTGCCGAATTTTTGTGCCCAATTTGTGGCGCACCTATGGTGTGTAAACTTTCGCGCCAAGGTAAATTTATGAGCTGCTCTCGCTTCCCCGACTGCCTAGGTGCGCGAACTGAGAAAGGCGAGGTTATTTCAAATGACCCATCAAAGCCATTAGGCATGCACCCAACGACAGGAGAACCTATATATGTATTGTCCGGACGATTCGGACCGTTCGTCCAACTTGGAGATATGCCGAAAGGCAACGGCTCGACTAAAAAAGCAAAACCGAAGCGCGCTTCAATACCGAAAGAAAAAGATCCTTCGACTGTTACTATTGCGGAAGCGGCCCATTATTTGGCACTACCTCGCATGCTTGGCAAGCATCCAGATACAGATATAGACATCGTTGCAAATGTCGGCCGCTTTGGCCCTTACATCGCACATCTCACTAAACCCAAAGCCGATTTCCGTTCGCTCAAAATAGACGATCCATACACCATGACCTTCCAGCGCGCCATGGAAATCCTTAAAGAAGAAAAAAAGCGCCGAGGTTTCCGCGCGAAGAAAAAAGACGACTAAAAGTATATACTGGTTATATGCCAGAGGTAAAGGACATACTCGACTTGATGAACGGGCCTTCGGAAGAGGACAGGGCTTTGGTTGAAAAAGCCTACAATTTTGCTGCTGAGGCACATAAAGACCACAAACGGTTTTCCGGCGAGCCGTACCTCGTGCATCTTGTTGAGACTGCCAAAGGGCCTTGCCAAGCTCGGTATGAGCGCCAAGGTAATTGCTGCAGGCCTTCTTCATGACTCCATTGAAGATGTCGGTGTAAGCCCCCAGACGATTGAAAAAGAGTTTGATAAAGAGGTGCGGTTTTTAGTTGAGGGCGTCACCAAGCTCGGCCAGTTTAAATACCGGGGCCGGAGCGCCATCGCGAAAGTTTGCGCAAGCTGCTTGATTGCAACTGGCAAGGATGCACGCGTACTTATCATCAAGTTGATGGATCGCCTGCACAACATGAGGACACTCAAACATGTCCCGCCCGAAAAACAGAAAACGTATTGCCTTAGAGACAATAGAGATTTATGCAGCGATTGCCCACCGCCTTGGTATGGGTTTAGTGCGTCGCGAACTTGAAGATATCGCGTTTCAGTATGCGTACCCAGAAGATTACATAGAGGCGAAAAAACTTGTTGACCGAGCGTGCAAAAGAAACGTCAGGAGCGGCTTGAAAAAATGTCCCGCGCGCTTAAAAAAGAATTGGCACAAAATGGGATTCGGAAATTCCACGTTGAACAACGAGTCAAAGGCCTCTGGAGTTTGTGGCAAAAACTAAAACGAAAAGGTGGCGATATCGAAAGTGTCTTTGATGTGGCGGCCATTCGCGTTATTGTCCCGACGTTGCCGATTGCTACCGTGTGCTCGGGCTCGTACACAAACTCTGGCAGCCACTGCCAAATAAAATTAAAGACTATATCGCCTTCCCAAAACCAAACGGCTACAAAGGCCTGCACACGACGATATTTGCAGGCGACGGAGGTATTGTCGAAATCCAAATCCGCACCGAGGAGATGCACAAAGAGGCGCAGTACGGCATTGCCGCGCACGTGATGTACAAAGAAGGTACGGGGCCGGGTGGCAAACCGGGCAAGCGCTCGCAATGCACAGTCGAGTTTCGATTGGATACGTAGTTTAATGCCAAAGCTTGGCAAAAGCGCCGCTGTAGCACCCGAGGGAGAATACGGTCGCGCGCACGCTACGGTGCGCCCGAAACTCCTGAATGGCTTTCGGAGCTTGAACGAAGAGACCGAGCGACCCGGATTTTGAAACGACCCTGAAGACTCGAAATTTTTACGCACCGCGTGTTTGCCTTTACCCCGAACGGCGACGTCGTGGACTTGCCGGCGAACTCAAGCCCTGTCGATTTTGCGTATGCGATACACTCCGATATCGGCGACCACGTGTTCGGTGCAAAAGTAAATGGCAAGATGGTGTCGCTCGACACAGTGCTGCACAACGGCGACATTGTTGAAATTCAAACTAAAAAATCTGCCCAGCCTAAACAAAAATGGCTCGACTTTGCCAAAACCACCCTCGCCCGTCGCCACATCCGCCACACTCTTGAAGAAAAAACTCCTCCAAAAAATTAGCCTAAGTGTGCATGATCGTTCCATACCCATAGCCACCAAGGCCAAAGTGCGTCTTCGGCTGGATCATGCCCGAGTATTGAAAGCCCCGTATTTTCCATGTGAAATGTACGAGTAAATTGCTGACATTCTGTAGCTGTAAGTTTTTCACCAAACACTGCATATGCGATAACTATGCGCATAAAAAATCCGTGAGTAACGACTGCAATATTTTCTTCAGGCCGGGCAGCTAAAAATTCAAGTGCTTTGGCAGCTCGCTCTTTAAGATCAAAGAAGTTTTCTTCATCGGAATATCTCCAATCAGGTTTGCCAAAATTTTCAAAAAATAGTTTTGTTACTCGAATTGCTTCTTCAGAATCACGCGGTTTCCCTCGGATCTCTAACGCTGTACGAGCTTCAACAAACAGATCTGAAAATTGAATATCTTTTGCTATTTTTTCTGCGATATACCCCGCCGTATCACAAGCACGCGTCATGGTGCTCGATACAAGAATATCTACAGGTAGTTTAGCAATTCGCTCAGCAATAAAAGCCGCTTGCTCTCGGCCTTTTTCAGTCAGCGGGGTTTCGTGCGTGCCGCGCAGATTTCCTGCGTTGCTCTCACTCTCGCCATGCCTAACAAAATAAACTTTCTTCATAGAGAAAAACTGCTAGGATCAAACGTATTTTCATCAGTTGTTTTTTCTTCAAGGGAGCGGTCATCGAGATTTTCCGGAGCAGAAACAAGTTCGTCCGGAACGTTGGTAGGCACGACGGTGCCGGACATAGGAGAATTTTCAACAGGAAATTCTCCGCGTTCTGGCGAGCTTGGTTTCTGCGAAGAATTACTTCCTTGAGCAATCCTGCTCGCAAGTGCGGCAAAGAGCACACGCAGGTCGTCCTCGCCCATAAAGTCTATAGATAGCTTGCCGCCGTTTTCTTTTGGCTCAATGGCAACACGCGTGCCAAGCGCTTGCGTTAGTTCGCGTTCCATTTCCAAAATCTCTGGTGCGTAGAGATACTCTTTTTTTCGTACTTTGTCGAAGGCAATACGACGCGCGATAGACTCCGTGTCGCGCACGGTGAGCTTCTTCTGCATAATTTCGCGGAAGAGCACGTTTTGTTCCTGCGGCCTGTCTATAAGCATCAATAATGGGCGTGTATGGCCTTCGGAAATCTTCCCTTCCGAAAGAGCTTGCTGCATCTCCGGTGTGAGTGTCAAGAGGCGGATTGTGTTCGACACATATTCGCGGCTCTTCCCAACTTTCTCCGCTACCTGCACATGTTTAAATCCAAATTCATTCACCAAACGTGCAAATGCGTTCGCGCGGTCCATCGGGTTTAAATCTTCACGCTGGAGGTTTTCGATAATAGCGACTTCGAGTTTGGTCTTATCGTCATCGTAGTCGGCACGGATAATAACCGGCACTTGGGAGACACCCGCTAAGCGCGACGCACGCAAACGCCGCTCGCCCGCAATGAGTTCGTAATCCGTAGCTAATCCGCCATCTGGTTTTTCAAATTCACGGCGCGTAACAGTAAGGGGCTGAATAACGCCGTACTGGCGGATAGATTTTGCCAAATCTTCAAGCTTTGCCTGGTCAAATTCTTTGCGGGGCTGGTACGGGTTGGGTTTTATTTTATCGACCTCGACCCAAAAAATTGCGTTGTTGTAAAACTCCGACATAAAAGATATTCTATCATGGTAACGCCCAGAGCCTCAAAATAGGCAATGCCGGAGTGGCGGAATGGTATACGCGCGCGACTCAAAATCGCGTCTCGCAAGGGATGGGAGTTCGAGTCTCCCCTCCGGCACAAAGTAAGGTATAGTCTTTTAGGTAAGAACTTTTTGGGGTGAAAAAATGAGAATATGTTCAGCTCCTGGTTGCGGTACAGAAATCACCGCCTGCATGGGTACAACCAAAGCGGGTGACATGTTGGAACTTATGCAAGGTACACGGGCATTGAAAGACGTGCGTGAGCTTTGCCCTAGATGTGCAACTATATCAATTCTTCGTTGTGATAGGGGTGAAAAACTGGAGAATTTACTTCCTGAACTTGGTTGGGCTTGAAAGCGCTTATTTCTGGGCGCTTTTCTTTTTTATACAGAAGGTGTACAAGTTTGATATGCAGAAGCCTAAAGTTATAGCGGTTGTTGGGCCAACAGCGTCGGGTAAAACCGCGTTGGGGATTTTTCTTGCACAAAAATTGAATAGCGAAATAATCTCAGCTGATTCGCGGCAGATATACAAAGGCCTGTCTGCAATAGCCCGCGTACCAAACAAAAAAGAACGTGCTGGTATCCCTCATCATTTACTTGAATTCGCTTCGCCCAAACGCCTCTACAGCTCGGGAGAATTTGTGCTCGATGCAAAAAAAATAATCAAAAGGCTGGAGCAAAAGAAAAAACTCCCCATCGTTGTCGGCGGCGCCGGTTTCTACGCAGATACTTTGTTGCGTGGCCTGCAGTTACCACAGGTGCCACCAAATAAAAAACTCCGTGCCCAGCTGGAGAAAAAAACTCCCGCTCAGTTGTTGGTCCTATTAAAAAAACTTGATACAAAAAGTGCTAAGCGTATTGATTCCAAAAACCCACCGCGCCTTATCCGCGCAATAGAGATAGCCAAACATTTGGGAAAAGTTCCCGAGATTTCATACAAGTCCGAATATGATGTCTTATGGCTTGGCCTGCGACCTGAAGCAAAACTGCACGAAAAGAACATCCGTGCAGGTGTTACAACTCGCCTAAACAAAATGCTCAAAGAAGCAAAAAAAATCCGCCCATTACTCTCAAAGAAAAATATTACAGCCTTGGGGTTTGAATTAAGACCTCTTTTAGATTATTTTGATAAAAAAATTACCAAAAAAGAATTAGTCGAAATGCTGATTCGAGAAGAGCTTGGGTATGTAAAACGCCAGTGGCGCTGGTTTAAGCGCCACGAGGATATCCATTGGCTAAAAAACCAGGCTGAAGCACTGCGTTTGGCAAAAACATTTACAACAACGAAGCTTTAATAAAATTCTCGTGCATCTCTAAAAGCTCGCCCGCTGGCATAGTTTCAAATGCTATAGCAGTTGTTTCGGCCTTATCGCGGAATATATCGTCCTGCTCTTTTACTTCAGGGTGCACTTCCAAAGCTCGTTCGTTAAAACCAAGCAGATACAGGCCATCAAGCGTACGCACGCGTGACAGCGCCACATACCCTTGCCCATATTCAAACGCCTGACTTAAATCAATTACAGCAGCGTCCAGCGACATCCCTTGGCTTTTATGCACCGTAATGGCCCATGCAAGGCGCAGTGGCAGCTGCTCTATTGTTGCGAGTTTTTTATTGCCATCTTGCACGGCCCACTCAACAGTATCAACTTCTATAATCCTCCCGCTCGTTAGCTTTACGATTGGATGCCCGCTTAATTTTGAAAATTCCAGCACCGAGCCGATAGTGCCGTTATAATAATCGCCTTCTGGATCGTTTTTGGTGAACATTACTTTTGCACCTACTTTGAGCAGTAACTTCTCAGGGGAGAGGCAATTTCTCTTTAATGATTCAACAAGTGGCATCGAACCCTTGCTTCTCATCTCGTACATCCGCGGCAATGTTGGAAGCTTTCCAAGTTCTGCATCATTCAACCTGTCGACATTAGCGTTGTGCGGAAATAACTTTGTATACACAGCTTTGCCCGGCACCGCGACTGCACGTGCCGAAAGTGCACTTTTTACTTTGGACGAAACACTTCCCCGGCGCATACTCGAAAGAATGTCTAAAAATATAGGATCTTCCTGTCGATGCTGTTCGGTTAGATAGCACACAAGAGGATTCGCCTTTTTCCACGCAGATGCGCGAAACGCAAACGGCGACTGCTGCTCGTCCGATTGGTCGTAATTAAATTCCATCGTATCGCTGTGCTGGATCTTTACAATTGGCGGCAGTTGAAAAAAATCTCCAACGAAAACTATTTGCACCCCACCGAACGCTTTGTTGTTACCGCGCAGCGTCCGCATCACCAAATCAACCGAGTCGAGCGTCTGCGACGACAGCATCGAGATTTCATCAATGATAAGTACTTTTGTTTTCTGCACGCGCTTCACCACCTTTTCTTTCTGGGCTATAGCATCCAAATCATATTCTGTGAGTGTGCTTTTTACGCCAATGCCCGACCACGAGTGTATGGTGTACCCGTTGATATGCGTCGCGGCAATACCAGTCGATGCACAAATTGCCGGCTCTATCCCTTGGCTGCGCAAGTACGCCACATAGCGATTTATTGTATGGGTCTTGCCCGCCCCTGGCTCCCCCGTCAAAAAGACATTGGCTCCTGTTTTTAAAATATTGAATGCTTCGTCTTGGGTCACAGGTGTACAGTGTACCCCAAACAGATGATGAAAAGATAATGTTTGATATACTTATCATATGAAAGCCATCTTCCTCCTCGCAACATTAAAAACAAGTGCGAGCGGCGAATATTCACACACCGAGGCACTTTCGATGGTGCTGGTTGAAGAATTGAAAAAACTCGGCTGCGAAAGCGAGTTTGTCCGCCTTGTGGACCACAACATCCCCGTAGGGCTCAAGAGCAATATGGGCCAGGGTGACGAGTGGCCAACAATTTTGCCAAAAATAACTTCTGCCGATATTGTCATCTTTGCAACGCCGATTTGGTGGGGCGGGCATTCGTCGCTAATGCAGCGCGTTATCGAACGCATGGATGCACTCAATGACGAGCTTATCGAAAAAGGTACTTCGGGGCTTTTAGGTAAAGTTGGAGGTATGGTCATCACCGGCGAAGAAGACGGTGCGGAGCACGTCATCGGCAATCTTGCCAATTTTTTGATTTGGAACGGGATGACACTGCCGCCCGCAGTAACCCTTTCGTACTTAGGCGGCTATGAAAACACCGAAGCTGCAACGGTAGATAAATTTAAAAAACAAGAATCTACACTCGGCATGGCAAAAACCATGGCACACAATCTTGTACACATGGCAACGCTCCTAAAAGCCAACCCCTACCCCGACCAAGAAAAAAATTCCCAATATATTCGTTAGCACGTCGTGGCGGGCGATGAGGGAATCGAACCCCCACTAACGGTTTTGGAGACCGTTGTTCTACCACTAAACTAATCGCCCCTCGGCCGTGCTCGTCCTACGGGCGAGGCCTTATTTGGCAGTGTACCGCAAAACACCCCCTTACGGGAGTGTTGGTGGACTACTTCTTTGCTTCTTTGTGCACCGTAGAGGCACGGCACCATTTACAATACTTTTTGAGTTCAATTTTACGTTCCACCAACTTCTTGTTCTTGGACGACCAATAGTTGATGCGCTTGCATTTGCTGCAGGCGAGCTTTATGAGTCTATCTTGCGACATGCACAGCACTATAGCAGAGGCCGAGATTTTGGTCAAAAGCTATCGTCCGCCATTTTTGACGAGCTGCAAATAGCCGTAGGCGGTGCACGTACCGCTGGCCGCTGTGCATGTACCTGCAGGCTTGCATGAAGCAGTTGGGCTCACGTCGCACTGCGCCGAGTGAGGAGCCGTGTTTCCGCAATCATACGGGCATTGATATGCCAAGCCTTGCGAGCAACACGCACTTGGGGCAAGCGCGGTCGGGTCTCCAGAATATACCGCTATTGCGCAGTCGAGGCTCCCGCCGCACTGCGGAGAATTTTGGGCAGTGGTTAAAATCTGCCCCGCAAGAAGCTGGCTGCTTGTGACATTCTGTAAATCTGTGATTACTTGCGCTTGATTGGTAACTGCACCATTCGCACATCCGCTTGAAAAGCTTGAATTTGTTGCGCAGGCAGTCGCCGGCTTTATCTGCATAGGGCCGCACGCGCCTGAATCATTGCATCCACTATGGTTACCGTTGTCTACGTTTTGACCGCAACCAGATTCGATCTGGCACATGATTGGAATTGCACTTGCAACATCTGTTGCAACAGTACCTGGCCCTGTCGGATTTGTAGGCGTCGTCGGCCCCGCAGGCGCTGCCACCACGGTACTCCCCTGCAACACATTGGTGATGCTTAAGTTGCGGGGACGATTAGCATCAGGGCATGAGAGCGATGACCAGCTGGTTGGCGTGTAGAAGCTTGTGTTGGTAACAGCTTGAAGTATCACCTGCACTACAAGCCAGCCTGAGAGTGCGATAAGGAAGCCAATAAAGACAGAGGAAAATATCTTTTTGGCGTGCTCGATGCCCTTAGGGTTGGCAGCATTGGTAAAGAACAAGATGCCAGCCCATGCGAACATGCCCACCGATATCGGAATGGATACCATGATGAGGAAGTTAACAATGTTTTGAATGAGCTGGGCCAAGTCACAGAAGCTGCATTCTGTTGCTCCCATATAGTTGCTGAACGCTACAACACCACACGGTACAAGGCCGCCGGAAGGAACGGAAGAGTAGGTCTGTGTGGCGAGGGCGGTGAGAGGTGCGAGAAGAAGAACAAATGAAATATAGCGGAGCGAAAAAAATTTCATATCTTCTTTATTCTAATGTCCGTCTTTGGATACATGCCAATGGTTCCCGGTCGAGCCAGCGGTGGTTGAGGGTTCAAAGCTCCAGATATATCCGCTCGCATCTTGATATGCAGGGCTCCCCGGGGCGACAAAATTCTGCTGCACCGGCGTAAGGGTCCCAATAAAATTATCGAAGGCCTGATTATTCGCTCCTATATCAACTGCATTTCCACTATTGTGTTCAGAACCTGCAACATGCGTACTGTCGTTTCCGCTCGTTACTGTTACCGTCCCCGCATTAGCGCCTGATACATCACCAAGCACTGCCTGTAACAGCGATGGGTCCACACCTTGATATGAAACTCCGGAGGCTGAGGTAACTTTGTTTGTAGTATTTTGTGCGTTATACGCATCGATAGAACTTCGCGCATCTGCATCACTGCATGTACTGCTTGTGCAGTTGACCAGCACATTTCCGCCCGGGTTGGTTGGGTCTGGTGCACCTGGCGTCGTCGGCCCCGCAGGCGCTGCCACCACGGTACTCCCCTGCAACACATTGGTGATGCTTAAGTTGCGGGGACGATTAGCATCAGGGCATGAGAGCGATGACCAGCTGGTTGGCGTGTAGAAGCTTGTGTTGGTAACAGCTTGAAGTATCACCTGCACTACAAGCCAGCCTGAGAGTGCGATAAGGAAGCCAATAAAGACAGAGGAAAATATCTTTTTGGCGTGCTCGATGCCCTTAGGGTTGGCAGCATTGGTAAAGAACAAGATGCCAGCCCATGCGAACATGCCCACCGATATCGGAATGGATACCATGATGAGGAAGTTAACAATGTTTTGAATGAGCTGGGCCAAGTCACAGAAGCTGCATTCTGTTGCTCCCATATAGTTGCTGAACGCTACAACACCACACGGTACAAGGCCGCCGGAAGGAACGGAAGAGTAGGTCTGTGTGGCGAGGGCTATCGCCGGAACAAAAAACAGAGCCCCATAAATATACAAACGAGTCTTGGCTAGCTTCATGTAAAATAATTGTAGCACTGGAAATATCGACAAGAGGGTGGAAAAAGTGTACTTTTAGAGGCGTCGCTCCCATGCGTCGGTGGTAGAGTGGTCAATTACACTTGGCTGTAAACCAAGCGCCTTCGGGCTACGGAGGTTCGAATCCTCCCCGGCGCACAGAAAACAAAAAACCTCCGAAATAATTCGGAGGTTTTTTGTTTTAATAGATCGATTTCTATACCGCCTGTAAATTGCTTGGAACTGCAGACTTTATCCGAGCGCGGGGGCCTTTGCGTACATCAAACACGAACTCCCCCGCCTTCATGTCGACGATGACACTGCCCCCCGAGAGTACGCCACGGGAGACCATTAAGCTTGCAACTTTGGTGAGGATTTTGTCTTGGATTAATCGGCGCAACGGGCGCGCACCATAGTGCGGGTTGTATCCTTCCTTTGCGAGATATTCGTAGACGGCCGGGTTAATAGTAAGCGTGATATTTTTCTGTACCAAACGCTTTACAACTTCCTCAACCTGCAGACCGACGATTTCTTGTATTGCCTCCTTTGCCAAGATGTTGAAGATGATTATCTCGTCGATGCGGTTTAAGAATTCCGGTCGGAAGTAATCTTTGAGCGCCTGCTGCACGCGCTCTTTTGCCATTACGTAATTTGCAGCGTCAGTCGAGCCACCAGTTGCAAAACCCAACTGTTCCATCTTGTCGATGTACTGCGCGCCAATGTTGCTGGTCATGATGATAATCGTGTTACGGAAGTTCACATGGCGGCCCTTTGCATCGGTAAGCATACCGTTATCTAAGACTTGAAGCAGGATGTTGAACACTTCCGGATGTGCCTTTTCAATTTCGTCGAACAAAAGCACCGAGTAGGGGCGGTGGCGGACGAGTTCCGTAAGTGCCCCACCCTCTTCGTGGCCAACATAGCCCGGAGGTGCGCCGATGATTTTGCTTACAGAGTGCTTCTCCATATATTCGGACATGTCGACGCGGATAAGCGCCTTGTCGTCGTCGAACATGAAGTTTGCAAGCGCTTTGGTGAGTTCTGTTTTGCCAACACCTGTAGGCCCCAAGAACATAAATGACGCGATGGGGCGGTTTGGGTCGGCAATGCCGGCGCGTGAGCGTTTTACGGCATCTGCAACCTTCTGTACTGCTTCTGTCTGGCCCACAACGCGGCCCTGCAGTACTTCTTCAATTCGCGAGAGTTTTTCTGCTTCTTCTTCAAGCATGCGGGAAACTGGTATACCCGTCCATTTTGAAACAACGCTGGCAATATCAGGTTCGGTTATTTCTTCTTTAAGAATTCGGCGGGTGCTTTGCAGTTTTTTGAGGCGCTTGGTCTTTTATTCAAGCTCACGTTCAAGCGTTGGAATTTCGCCGTAGCGGATTTCTGCCGCACGAGATAGGTCAACTGCAGACTTCGACGAATCTGCTTCCATGCGAAGACTTTCAAGCTCTTTCTTGATTGTCTTAATGTCAGTAAGTACTTGCTTTTCGTTCTTCCATCGCATCTCAAGCTCGCCAGTCTTTTCTTTCAGCTCAGCGATATCTTTTTCTATGACGTGAGTTCGTGTTTTGGCTGTACTCTCCCCTGCCTCGGCAGCCTCTTTTTTGAGTGCTTCCTTCTCGACTTCCAAACGCATAATTTTGCGGTGCGCATCTTCAAGCACCGGCGGTTTATTTTCCAAGCTAATACGAAGCGCCGATGATGCTTCGTCTATCAGGTCGATTGCCTTGTCGGGCAAAAAACGATCCGGAATATAGCGTGCCGAAAGCTGCACTGCCGAAACAAGTGCATCGTCTGTGATGTGAACGCCGTGGAAAAGTTCATATTTTTCTTTAAGGCCGCGCAAAATGGCTGTCGCATCGTCAAGCGACGGTTCGAGCACATACACCGGCTGGAAGCGGCGCTGGAACGCTGGGTCGCGTTCGATATGTTTTTGGTATTCGCGCAGCGTTGTTGCACCGATGACGTGCATATCGCCGCGTGCCAAGGCAGGCTTCAACATGTTGGATGCGTCCATGGCACCCTCGGCGGCCCCGGCTCCAATCATCGTGTGGATTTCGTCTATAAAGAGGAGCACTTTGCCTTCGGAGCGTTCGATTTCTTTCATTATCGCTTTCAGGCGCTCTTCAAATTCGCCGCGGTACTTGGTGCCGGCAATTAAGCGCGCCCAGATCAAGCGAAACAAGTTCTTTATCGCGGAGCGAGTCGGGCACATCGCCCGATGCAATGCGTGACGCAAGCCCTTCGGCAATTGCGGTTTTACCGACACCTGCTTCACCAATGAGTATGGGATTATTTTTTGTACGGCGCGAAAGGATCTGGATAACGCGCTGAATTTCTTCATCGCGGCCGATGACAGGGTCGAGTTTATTTTCAGCAGCCATCCGTGTAAGCGAGCGTGTGTACTTCGCGATTGCACGATTTTTCTTTCCTTCGCCCGTAGACGACGTCACTTTCGAGGAACGCAGTTCCTGCAATGAACGCAAAACCGATTCGCGAGAAATACGGAAGCGGGCAAGTGTTTCGCGGGCAGCGCCCGGCACGTCCAAAATCGCGATAAGCAAATGTTCGGTCGAGACAAATTCGTCATGCAACTCTGTTGCAACCTTTGCTGAACGTTCAAGCGCCTGTACGAGTTCGGGGGTGAGGTAAAGCTGGTACGAAGGCGAAAGCGTCGCCCCGCCAGGGTTCCCTTCAAGAGTTTCGAGTACTGTATCGGTCAAAAGCACCATATCGACTTCAAGTTTTTCGACAATCGTTACAACTAATGATTCTTCTTGCAGTAGCAAAGCCGCCAGCAAGTGGAGCGGGCTGACCTGGTTTTGGCCGCGTTCAACGGCGAGCTCGTGCGCCCGGCGTACGGCCTCTTTTGCTTTCGTAGTGAAATGATTGAATGGAGGCATAGAGTTATTGATTAACTATAGTCTAGCGAGTGACGATTATATGGATTCCTATACATATTACGTTTTTGGAACGGGTTTGGTTGCCGGAGCAGGCGTCGGCATGGTTGCGAGAGTGTAGTAGTCGCTGCCTTGATTTAATGAATCTGTGGTTGCAATGCCTATAATATCGCCGAATATATCCATAATAAGCGAGCCAGGTGTTGCTGACGTGACGCTTGCTTCGATAAGCGTCGGGCTGCTCGAGGAAGGAAGCGTCGCGATAACACCCTCGCCCACTGTGTCGACGCCCTTGCCGCCGATGCGGATAATGCTCTGCCCCAACTGAAGCTTGCTGCTGTCTGCAAGCGAGGCCGGTGCTGCCGCAGTGGATGTACCAAATGACACATTCACTATTGCTACAGACGTACTAGTGGCATCGTTGATGACCGTAACTGGGACTCGCGTGCCGTCGGAAAGGATTGCGTCAAATGATGTGCCTCCCGATGCCGCAAGCGCATCGCTGTCAGTAAGCGTTGTGCCTTTTGCATCAATGATGACGCCGCGAGCCAGTAAATCTTGACCGCCTTTTGCGGTGATACGGACAATGCTTTTTTGTACTGTCGCGATTGACTGTGCCGTCAGGTCGTCGTCTTTCACAACAACGGTTTTTGTTGTCACTGTAGCGGCGGCCGCACCCTGTGTTGTTGCCGCCGGCACGACCGTCTGCACCGTGTGCTCGACTATTTGATTTATGGTGCGCGTGACGCCCTGAGGTGCCTGGTTCATCAGCGAAACAGTAACAATGCCGGTCGCAATGGACGTTACCAAGCTGACCAAAAGTGTGAGCAGGATTATTTGGTGTTTAGTCAGCTGCTCGAGGTCCATTACCTCAATTATATAACAGTTTTATAGCGTTTTGCAATTTTTTGCAGAGCCGCGGCAATGGCTCGCGCATCACCCTTTGTCGCATCAGGTAACAGCGTGATTCGCACTGCACTTTTTGCCCGGATAGTACCAACATTCAATGCTTGGATGACATACGAAAGTTCACTGTCTGCAACATTGCATGCCGAGCGCGTAGTGATAGCAATGCCTTCCGCATCAAGTCCAATAACCGCCATTTCCCTATCAAGCCCTGGAATAGAAATATTGAGATTGTTTGGGGCGCGATGCTCAAACTGCGGACCGTTGAGGATTACTTCAGGGATTCGGCGTTTAATTTCATTCCACATATAATTTCGAACCCCCGCAACATGTTCGGCACGAGACGGAGCATTTTGACTTGCCTCCTTAAGAGCAACCGCAAAACTACCCACAAGCGGTATATTTTCTGTGCCTCCGCGAAGCCCGCGTTCTTGTTTGCTACCTAGCAGAAGTGGCTCTATGGGAACCTCTCTGCGGATATAGAGCGCACCGACTCCCTTTGGACCCATTACTTTTTGTGCATCAAGTGTCAGCATGTCGATGCCGAGATTTTCTACTTGCATGTCCAGCCATAGTGGTGCCTGCGATGCATCAGTATGGAAATAAAGTGGAAATCCATTTGTACGATTCTTTTTTACACGACGGATTTCTTTTGCGATATCGCGCAGAGGCTCTACAGTTCCAATTTCACTATTTATATATTGTATCGAAACAATCACCGTCTCTTCTGTCATTGCGTCAGCAAACGCTTTTACAGAAATTAAACCTTCGCTATCAACTTCAAGTTCAGTCAGCGACAATCCTTCGCGCGCGAGTGCGCGCAATGGTTCTAAAATCGAAGAGTGTTCAATGACACTCGTTATCGCATGAACTTTTTTCCCTGCGCGGAGCAGTGGGCGCACTATTCCCTGAATTGCTAGATTGTTTCCCTCCGTGCCACTCGCGGTAAATACGATTTCATTGGCGTGGGCCCCAATTGCTTTTGCAACTACATCACGAGCAGTTTCGAGCTCATTTTTTGCTGCGACTCCTTCCATATGCAAAGCGCCAGCATTGCCGTACACGTCCAATAGGCGCATCAGTTCGACCCGTGCATGCATCGAAATCGGCGTGGCAGCTGCGGCATCGGCGTAAATTCTCTTCTTTCTAAACCACATTAATTTCAGTATACTGGTTTTCATGCCTCTCGCATCTCTCTATCCATTTTTTATGCGCGGTTCTCTGTATCTGCATATTGCAGCGCCTTATATCGCAACTGCAGCCTTGCTGTTGGCCCTTGTTGCCATATTCATGATGCTTATGCTGCGTCGGAGATTTATCCGCCTTTCGCTTGGCAAGGCCGGGTCGCTTGAGGAAACGATTTCGATACTTGCACGCGACACCAAAGAGTTGCAGGGCTTCCGCGTCGAACTTGAAAAATACTTGAAGTCCGCAGAGTCGCGTTTGCGTGGCAGCATACAAGGGGTTGGGGTCGTGCGCTTCAATGCATTTGCGGGAAATGGCGCTGGCGGCAATCAAAGTTTTTGCGTTGCCCTTCTTGACGAACTGCACTCCGGCGTGGTATTTTCAACACTCTATTCGCGCAATCATGTCGGCGTCTATGCAAAGCCGATAGATAAGGGAAACTCGACGTTCGAACTGACTTCCGAAGAGCGGGACGCGATACAAAAAGCAAAGCAATCGCTGGCCAGCCACAAAAAGCGTACGGGCGCATAAATATACATATGAAAGAAGTAACCTCTACATCGCGGGAACGCCCGCCCATTGTCGCTATTGTGGGGCACATCGACCACGGGAAATCCACCCTGCTCGACTATATCCGCAAAAGCAATACGACTGAACACGAGGCGGGTGGCATCACCCAGCATCTTTCCGCATACGAGGCGGAACATACGACAAAGACGGGCACACACCGCATTACATTTTTGGATACCCCGGGGCACGAGGCGTTCCGTGCGATGCGCTCGCGCGGCCTCGAAGTTGCTGACGTTGCTGTCTTGGTAGTTTCTGCCGAGGACGGTGCAAAGCCCCAGACGCTCGAAGCGGTAAAGCTTATCGAGGAAACAAAAATTCCCTACATTGTAGCTATTACAAAAATAGACAAGCCCGGTGCCGATGTTGAAAAGGCAAAAATGTCACTGCTTGAAAACGGCATTTACCTCGAAGGCCTCGGCGGTGAAATTCCTTTTATCGCAATTTCAAGCAAGAGCGGTGAGGGTGTGCCGGAGTTGCTCGACCTTATTTTGCTCGCAGGAGAACTTGAAGGGCTTTCAGCTGATGCCGAACTCCCGGGAGAAGGTTTGGTTATTGAAGCCCATTTGGATAATAAACGCGGCAACACCGCAACGCTCATAGTGCAAAATGGCTCCGTTGATTCGGGCGAATATATAGTATCGGGCGACGCTATGGCGCCCGTGCGCATTATGGAAAACTATGTGGGCAAACCGATCAAGGTTGCCCTCCCCGGCAGCCCTATCCGCATTGTTGGATTTACTTCCCTGCCACAAATTGGTGCAACGTGGCGCGTTGTTGAGACTAAAAAGGAAGCGGAGCAGGAAGTAGAGCAAGCTAAGAGAGAGCCTGCAAAAAATACATTTGTGGGATCTGCACAGACCCCGGAGGATGGTCCTTTTATACTCCTTCCTATTGTTATCAAAACAGATTTCGCAGGAACTGGTGACGCCGTCGTTCATGAACTAGAAAAATTGCCAAAGAGCGAACGCCTTGAAGTACGTATAGTTTCCAAAGGTACTGGCCCGATTTCTGAAAACGACGTCAAACTTGTTGGCAGCGGCAAAACCCCTGGAATTATCCTCGGCTTCAATGTTAAGGCCGACAAGGATGCCGCACAACTCGCCGAGCGCCTAGGCGTTGGCGTTGCGACATTCGATATCATTTACAAACTCGCAGAGTGGCTTGAAACAGAATTGGAAAAACGCCGCCCGCGCGCCCATATGGAAGAAAAGACGGGCTCTGCAAAAATTTTGAAAGTATTCAGCATTGTTAAAAACAAAGTTGTGCTCGGTGGCCGTGTCGAGGAAGGTGCAATTTCTGAAGGTGAGGAAATAAAAATAATGCGCAATGAAGTGGAAGTTGGGCGTGGCACCATCACAACATTGCAGACACAAAAAAATGCCGTCAAAAAAGTTGAAAAAGGCAGCGAGTTTGGCGCGATGCTCAAAATTGATTTTGACCCAGCCGCGGGAGATGTAATAGAAACGTTCCAATCGGTCAATAAATAATATGGAAGGAAACCGCGCAGAAAAAGTACAGTCGGCCGTGCGCGAAGTTGCCGCCGAATTTCTTGTCAAAGAGGCAACGCCCCAGTCACTTATTACCGTGACACAGGTGTGGATGTCGGGTGATTTAAAGCGTGCAGATATTTTTATATCGGTACTTCCAGAAACCGCCGAACAGGCGGCCCTTTCGTTTGCCAACCGCAACCGTCGCGAACTTGCGGACTTTTTCCGCAAGCGCATCCGCGGCATCTTCCCTCCCCACTTCGAATTTAAAATCGACAAGGGCGAAAAGAACCGCCAGCGCCTCGACGAACTCTCGAGTTAACGCTAAAGTATTGAAGCAGCTTGTTCTCGCAAATTAAAAGGCCACGTCGCCAAGTAGTAAGGCACGGGACTGCAAATCCTGAATACGCGGGTGCGATTCCCGCCGTGGCCTCCAGTTTTTCTTTATTACAAAGACCTTATTTTTCGGTCTTTTTTAAGCACTTGACAATATGTATATTATACTGTATGATGTATCTACAGTTCTTCGATAACTTCTTTTTCTGGGAGACAGACAATGCTGGAAAGATTTCAAGAGACTATCGCCAACGATATCAACCGTATTGCCAACCCGTACGGTAAATATGCCGCATGGGCAGGATACTGGATGGTTCACGGCGTTGCAGTCGGCATCACATTGGGCTTTAAGCTCTTCTTCTGGATCGCAGGCGTCGCCGCGGCCATTGTGTTGCCCGCACCACGGGCAAAGAAAAAGAAGGGCCACTAGGTCTTCGATTCGCAAGGGCGGCTAGGTGAAAACCAGCCGCCCTTTAAACTTTTTATATATTCCCTACCGTGGTAAAAATAGTGCACGCCGGGGTGATGAAATGGTAGACATAGGGGACTTAAAATCCCCAGACCGAATAGGTCGTGTGGGTTCGAGTCCCACCCCCGGCACAAACATATGTACGGCAAGATATTGAAAGAACCTCCTAACGGTTTTATCCCCTATCACCAGTGGCCCGAATATCATTTGGTTGGCGACTGTCCTCCTTTCCTTGGGCCCCGAGTAGTCGGAAAAAATCCAGTGGGCATGTACCGCCGTTTTTGGCCCATCGTCGTTGAAGAATATATAAGCGACAAAGAACCAGTAATCGCGGATTCGGACCCCAAGGGTATTTCGCTCAACCGCATGCTTATCTGGCAGCGCGTGTTCAAAGACGAGATTCCAAAAGGCTGGTATGTATTTTCCAAAAAACTAACGCGGCTTGAAGGCTTTGCCGAACTCGATGGACAGAAAGAATATTGGAAGCACTGGTTCAGAGTCTTCCCGCAGATATCGCAAAAAATGGAACGAAAATTTTCGCGATACGACCTACCACATAGAACAAGTTAGCTATGTTGATTTCGAACATGCCTACATGAAAAGCACCATAGTAAAAACAGTGAAGCACTTTTTGCTCGACATCATCAAACGCAAGCTGGGGTCCGACAAGGCGGAGCATATTGAATTGTGGTGCGCCCGCAATATTACAACAAATGAGATAGTTGCCGGTATGGCAACGCTCACATCCCCCGCGTGCCGAGGTTCATATTATATTTCCGGATTTATCGTCAAAGATGCAGAACACGATCCTGTCATGGTAGGCCTTATGGATAATTGGTTTAAAACTTCACTGGAGAAGAATATTGCGTTTCTCCATTTTGGAGGATTCTGGGCGCCCGGCAATCCACAAAACTGGAAGGGATATTCTCAATTTAAAGCAAAATTCGGGCTCAGCTATATTGCATTTCCTCCCACTCTTTTCCGGTTTCTTCCTGGTAAACTATTCTAATATGAGGTGGCTTAACGAATCCCACACTCTCCACTCAGAAAAAAAATGGAACTATCGTTATTACGCGATGGTTCGGCACGTGGACCGTACATTATGGGGAATTTGAATATACGTCGCCGTATCTCTACGACATGTGGAGAAAAGCGATCCAAAGCTTATTTACCAGAAAAGAGAGGGCTCGCGTACATCGTATTTTAATGCTCGGACTTGCAGCTGGTGGAGAAATAAAAACACTTAATGCGTTTTTTCCTCACTGCGACGTAACCGCAGTGGAATATGATCCGACAATGGTAGAAATAGCTCGCGAGCTTAAACTATATAAACCATTTCCCTTCCCTCGCGTTCTGGTCGAAGATGCTGCAACCGCAGTGCATTCACTTAAAGGAGAGAGATTTGATTTCATCATCGTCGATATGTTCAGCGGCCCCACTCCATCAGCGCTTTCGCAAGATGAACATTTTATACAATCACTGGGTCATCTGGTAGCTGAAGATGGGCATGTCTTGGTAAATATTTTAGAGAAAATAAATCATATCTGGATGGAATGTCACGCATATTTGAAGAAAAAAAATTCTGGACTTACAAACAAAATCTGCTGGGGTTTTTTACTAAACGACATGGATCACTCTAAACCGCCTTTCAATTTTTCTCCACCCGAAGCATGGCCCGAGTACGGCTTTATTGCAGAGCCGGCTAAAAAATATAAGAGAGAGGAGCTCGAGGACGGCATACGGTACTCCTCATGGCCATATTATTTTGAAGAGCATATAGGCGACGCGGAGCCTGACACAGAGCAAAGCGGCATGATGCCGCGTATTAAGAAAATTATTTGGAAACGCATCGCCCGAATTGATACGCCGGATGGCTGGACAGTGGAGCAACATCGTCCTTGGAGAGTAGATGGTTTTTTTGAACTTACAAACAGTTCCTACCGAGACACATGGCATAGAAACGCAAAACGAAACCTTGAGAACTGGCATCAACAAAAAGATGAACAAGGCCTGCATATTGAACTAATTTCTTTCACTGAGTTTGTAACGGCCTATAAACAGAGCTCCACATTCCAAAAAGCGGGAAGCTATTTTATTGATATCCTGGAGCGAAAATGGAAGCTCCTCCATGAATATAGGCCGCTGCTGTGGGGAGTGCGCCAAAAGGACGGGCGCATCATAGCAGGGACCGCCGTTCATTTTTTTGAAAGCAGAGGCGCTACGGTGTTGGAATGCCCGTTCTTTCTAGCAGAGGCAAAGGATACGCATGCTGCAACCGGCCTCATTGACTACTGGTTCGGGCAATCTCTGCTGCGGCATATACCTCTTCTTATAAATATTTATCTCTGGCAGAAGGGAGATCCGGCAGATTGGGAAAAGCTTACTCAGTTTAAAAATAGTTTTGGATTCGTCCCGTATGAATATCCTCCTCTCCTGTGTCGGTATGTGAGAGGAAAGCTTTTTTAATCAAGAAAACAATGGTATTGTTTTCTTTGTTCGTCGCGATGCACCCATAGCTCAGTTGGTAGAGCAACTCCCTCTTAAGGAGATGGTCCGAGGTTCGAGCCCTCGTGGGTGCACAGAGGAGTGATGTTTCGCTAGCAAGCGAAACCACGAGGCAGGGTCGTGCGGCATTTTGTCCGACGGCACAAAATGAACGCCTGGCCACAAAGTGGGTTAGACTACGTACATGCTGGGGTGGCGGAATTGGTATACGCGCCAGTCTTAGGAACTGGTCCCGCAAGGGATGGAGGTTCAAGTCCTCTCCCCAGCACAGATTGTGACTTACAGAATGCTATGAAGTTAGAGACTGCCCTAAACTTGCAGCGATAAGCTGCAATATTGCATAGGCCGAAACCATAACAAACATGCCGATGAGGCCCCAGAGCATATGTTCTTTGCCGGCCTCTTTTGCGCTTTGATTGCCGCGGATATTCAGTTCGAAAAAGAATTCGAAAACTCCAAAGATAAATACAAGCACTCCGCAACCGAACAACAACGCCAACAAAGGGTTGATGATGATGGTCGAGAAAACGTTTACGAGATTCTTAATGCCCGTCAAGATATTATATTTGGCCAGGAATCTGCGGAGCCTTAGGTGCTATCCCGTTACCAGTACCATTTTGGCTTATACCAATAGCCGAACCTGCAAAGTTAACAATGCCGTAGAGAGACACCATTATGAAGAAGGAAACGATACCCGCAATCATAGTCTTCAAACCCTCGTCATGGCCTTTGCCGCCGGCGCTTTTGATGTATTTGATAAGGCCCCAGAAAAACACGAGTATGGCAACTCCAACCAATATAGGGATTGATATGCTGACAACAGTCCCAACAGCGTGAACCAACGTTATTATGTTGGCAAACTGTGCGGATGCGATAAAAGGAGTTGCTGCGAGGAAAAGTACGCCGAGGAATGTTATCTTCTTCATATAAATCTTAATTTAATACCCCTTCAGTGTAGCAAGCGCCCATACCTACACAAGGTGGCTCTGTGGATAGTTATGAACAAAGGGCGCTCGTGACTGGGGTCAACGAAGGGAAAAATGCCGTTGTTAGAAATTGAAGTATCCCCCAGAGCGAAAATATAACGAATAGTCCTATAAGACCCCAGATGATAGCCGTACGGCCAGACGAGCGGCCTTTTGCATCCCCCGCGTTGTAGATATAGCGTATAAGGCCAATAAAAAAGAAAGCGATTGCGAAGATAACGAGAACAGGGATAATTGCATTCATCAGGGCGATGAGGCTTTTGATAAAGCCGCAAAATGTGAGGGTTGTAGATGCAGGGGTCATGATTATTTACAGGAACCAATTTGGGGGTTGGGCTGGCCGGCGCCTGTTGCAAGTGCGTTGAGTGTGTTAGCGATAATCTGCCCAAGGAGCCATGCGCCGACAAATATCCCTATTCCGAGCAGTACATATACCAAGTTTGTACGTGCGGCTGCGAGCTCCTTTGGCTTGCCGCGCGCCCACACAAAACGGAACCCTGCGTAAACAATAAACAACACCGCAACAGGGATGCCCAGCGTCAGCAGCGCTGTTAAAAAGATTTTGAGTGCGCCGCAGATAGTGCTCTGTGCCAGCGGGTTGCAAAATCCAACGGATGTATTGCATGTCTGTGCCCCCGCAACCAGCGGTAGCAAAAAAAGAAAACCTACTAGATATTTTTTTTTAAAAAATCTCATTGGGGGGTTGTTGGTATAAGAGCTTCCAGAGACTGTGCTCCATCTTGGACTGCCGCATCGGGCAATGATTTGTTGCTGACAACGGCATCAACCATAGCACTAAATATATCACTCGTAGCGGAGGGGTTGGGGTCCAGCCACCCGCGTGATATAAGCGCCGACTGGTACAGTGTCGAACTTATTGCATTAGACGACGTATCGATGGAGACGTCTGTGCGCACGGGAGGGAGGGCAAAGTCCTTCGAAGCTTCAGCAATTCCTGTCTGGCTCGACAATTTTTCAGCAATAGTGAGTGCGCCGGTTGGGTTTGATGCCGTGCGCGGAATGGCTAAGCCGGTTAATTCTCCAAACGTGCTGTGGGTACTATTGCCCTGGATTTGCGGGAGCACTGCAACTCCAAAATGGAGGTTTGGATTGCGTGTCGAAAGCGCTGAGTATTGGCTCGCATACCCGACATACAATGCGAGCGTACCTGCTGCGAACGCGTCCTCCGAATCTGGCAGGGAGCGATTCCATGAGTAGGTTACTTTGGAAGGGTTCACAAATTCGGTATAAAACTGCAATGCCGACGAAGCTGGATTTTCTGTCGCGCCTTGCGGCGTCTGGCCAAACACCGATGTGAGTGTACCGCTTCCGTTATACCCGGTTATCGGGTCGCCGGCCTGCATAAATAGTGCCGAGAGTATATCTTTTGCGTTAGCAATATTATCCCATCCGCCAAGTGCAATGGCACTTTGTGTGATGTTATTTGATGCATCAAGCTTTGTGAGCTTCTGGGCCTGTGTAAGGAGTGTGTCCCAATACTGGGGCGGCTGCCCAAGCCCCGCTGTCGTTAACAAGTCGCGGTTCCAATACAATACAAGTGGATCTATCAGGAACGGGAGAGCGAGCGGGCCAGTCGGCGTTAAAAAGAGCTGGCTTTCATCGACGTAGGACGAGCTAAAATCTGCCTGCGATACGGCGCTGTACGGTATCGTATCTACTTTATCGGTGAAGCTTTCCAGTTGGTCCTGACCAAGCAAAATAATGTCAGGCCCCGAACCGCTTGCCATCGCATTGATAACATCAGTCTGGTACGTTGCGGCAGGTTTTTGTATATAAGAAACGCCTTGGAAGGATTTGTCGCTCTGGTTGAGGGTCGAAATAAGCGCGTTCATCATGCCGCTATCTTCCGTGCCCCATATTTGCACTGTGCCGACGCTGTTTGTTCTGGCGGTAAAGAACGAAAACGCAAGAACACCAAAAATAATAAAAGCGACGAATACGCCGGTAAAGATAAGTTGGAAATTCGTCATCTTCATAAATATAATTGTGCTCCTTAGTCTACTTTTTTGCGAACGAGGAATCCCCAGTGGTAGGCGCCCGCAGCTACATCCTCAACCCAGTTCAAGTTCCCTTCTTCAAATAACACTCTCGCAGAACGCGCGGTTATGACATGTTCGGGCACGGGCCCGAGGCCCCCGTGCGAGCCCGACCAGTCAATGACAAGTGCGCGGCCGCCTTTTTTGAGCAATCGGCGGACTTCCGCTACCGCTGCCTTTTTATGCTCTGTAGAAAAAAGAATATTCGCCAAGATGCAAAAGTCGAATGTTCCGGCTGGCAAGTTGCTGCCGCCCGCATGTTCAATATCGCCACGCATTACTTCGACATTGTGGAGACCTTCCCCTTGCGAGAGGTTTTTCAGCCGCGGCAGCATGTCTTGATGCACATCGACTGCCCACACAACGCCTTGCTCGCCCACCAAGCGCGCAGCGGCACGGGTAAAAAAACCCGAACCCGCACCCAAGTCGGCAATCTGCATCCCTTCGTGCAAATGTGCGCCCTGGAGCACCTGCGTTGGATTCAAAAAAGTACCCTCGTCCATTCTATCTATTGTACCGCAGAAAATTATTGCACCACGCGTGTAGAAGCGCTATAGTGCCCGAGAAAGCAAGTACAAGGGGGTGAAAATGGCAATCCTAAAAATCAGACTTAAAGACTCTGACCAGTACGTCGTGCGGGACATGCTCGCCGAGAAAATAGGCCCAACGGCTGTCAGGGCCGTCACCACGTACAATGGACGGTCCGTCATAACGTTTGAAGCCGCAGGGCTACCGAACGACCTCATCTTTGACATCCACAGCAAAATACGGCCGCTGCTGAAACATAACTTTTCGGTTGGTCTGCCTTAGGCCCTCTCAAGGGTCTTTTTTATTTGCCAAGGACGGTCCCTTGTACGCATCGAGAACCGTCCTCGATATTATTATTTGACTGCGAGCGACCGCTGCTCAACCCCCGCAATTACATGCGTAGATTTATCCGTATGCATGACACTCGCACCCCAGAGCGAATATATCAAAACCATAGCAAGTGCGATGACGGTCGCCCCTCCCGCGTCGCGATGTTCTCTTACTTTTTGCCTCATACATATATAAACGCATGAGCGACGTGAATCTTACGTGAAGTTTACAAACACACGAAGCTCGCGATTGCGTCGCCGTCGCGGAGTTTCATGACTCGGACGCCTTGGGTGCCGCGGGAAAGTGACGGGATTTCGCCAAGGCCGGTGCGGATGACTTGGCCTTTTTGCGAGATAACGACAATTTCGATCATCGCACTCGCCTCTGTTTTGCAGACAACGCGCGCAGCAATGAGCGTGCCTGTTTTTGGGGTAACTTTGACTGTTTTGATGCCCGAGCCGCCGCGGTTTTGAGTTTTATATTCTGTTGCTGGAGTTGTCTTGCCGTAGCCGTTTTTGGAAACTACCAAGACTTCAACGTTTTTTGCGCCTTTGCGGATAACATCGGCGCCAACAATAATGTCGCCGCTTCCGAGCTTCATGCCGCGCACGCCGCCTGCAGTGCGGCCCATGGTGCGGATATCGCTTTCTTTAAAGCGGATTGCTTGGCCCTTAGCCGAGGAGAGGAATATCTCGTCGCCTTTTTCAACAAGCAGTGCTGCAATAAGCTCATCGCCTTTCTGCAGCTTCATCGCGATGAGCCCCGAGCGGCGCACATCGTGGAAGGCCGTTGCATCGACTTTTTTAGCAACACCCTGCTTGGTAACCATATAGAGGAATCGCTCCCCTTCTTTATCGTTTTTGCGCATCGGCAAGCACCGACGAAACCTTTTCGGTATCGGTGATTGAAAGGAAGTTCACCACCGCCTTGCCCTTGGTTGAGCGCTTGCCTTCGGGCAGCTCGTAGAATTTTATTTGATACGCCTTGCCGAGGTCGGTAAAGAAGAGGAGGTCGCTATGGGTCGACGTCGTGAGGAAGCGTCGTGACAAAATCTTCTTCTTTGGTGTCGAGGTCGATAACACCCACGCCGCCGCGCTTTTGCTTGCTTGTATTCTTCGGGGTTGGTGCGCTTTACATAGCCGCCTGCGGTCAGGACGAGCACTTGCTCTTCGTCGGGCAACTAAGTCTTCGACATTGATGATGCCGGCCGCGCCTTTAATAATTTTTGTCTCGCGCTCGTCGCCATAGCTTTGTTGGCCGCATCCACAATTTCGTTCCTTAATGACGCCAAGCATCTTCTTGTCGCTGTCAAGAAGCGTCGTCGAGCTCTTCGATCAGTGCCTGCACTTCGTCCAACTCGTCTTCTATTTTCTTGCGCTCGAGGTTGGCGAGGCGTGCAGGCGCATCTCGAGAATGGCCTGAGCTTGAAGTTCGCGAAATTTAGAACTGTCTTCTATCGAAATTTATGAGCAGTGCGCCTCGGCCACATCCTTTGATGCGCGGATGATCTTTAATGATTTCGTCGATATGGTCGAGCGCTTTTTTGAAAGGCCGAGCAAGATGTGCTCGCGCTCCTGCGCTTTGCGCAGGTCAAACTCCGTGCGGCGTTTCACCACCTCGCGGCGGTGCTTGATAAACTCCTGCAAAATGCCTTTGAGCGACAGTGTTTGCGGCACGCCGTCAACCAGCACCACCATGTTGAAGTGGAAGGTGTCTTCAAGCGCCGTGTGCTTGTAGAGATAGTTTAAAACTTTTTGCGGATGCGCGCCCTGCTTGAGCTCGATGACGACGCGGATGTCCTTGGTCGACTCATCGCGCAGGCCGCGGATGCCTTCGATTTTTTTGTCGCGCACCAAATCGGCGATGCGCACTAATCAGGTCCGACTTTGTTGACGCGGTACGGAATAGAGGTGATGACAATTTGGAAGTCGCCTTTTTTACCCTCGACAATTTCAGCATCGCCGCGCACGACCACGCCGCCTCTGCCGGTGGTGTACGCATGCAGCAAATCTTTTTTATTAAATGCGACAGCGCCCGTTGGAAAGTCGGGGCCGGAAACGAACTCCATCAAATCCTCCACCGTCGCGTCGGGATTTTCTATTAAATGAGTGAGCGCGTTTGTTAGTTCGTGAGGTTGTGCGGCGGGATCGAGGTCGCCATGCCAACGGCGATGCCGAGCGTGCCGTTGAGTAAAATATTTGGCACAGCTGCCGGCAATACTTCGGGCTCTTTCAGCGTGCCGTCGTAGTTGGCGCGCCAGTCAACCGTGTCTTTTTCGAAATCGCCAAGCAGCTGCTCTGCCATGCGCGACATTTTTGCCTCGGTGTAACGCATTGCTGCAGCCGAGTCGCCGTCGATGGAACCAAAGTTGCCCTTGGCCCAAAATCAGCGGGTAGCGCATGGCGAAATCCTGCGCCATCTTGACCATCGCGTCATACACCGATGCGTCGCCGTGCGGGTGATATTTACCGAGCACATCGCCCACCACGGCTGCCGACTTGCGGAAACGCGCGCCTGGGGTGAGCCCCATGCGATGCATCGCGTAGAGGATGCGGCGGTGCACCGGCTTTAAGCCGTCGCGCACGTCCGGCAGTGCGCGCGAGGTAATAACCGACATCGCGTAGTCGAAATACGACTCGCGCATTTCGGTGGAGATGTTTCGCGCTACGATGCCTGTTTCGTTATGCGGGTTTGGATTATTGTTTTGTTCTTCGTCAGCTGCCATAGAAAATTATTATTGGGTTGCGCTCGCGTCGCCGTAATTACTAAACTGATCGTCGGTGCTCGTACCAACAACTTCAACACCAGGTGCGGATGAATCGCTTCCGTCGCTCGCATCAACTCCGGCCAATTGCGTCTGCTGGATGCCCGAACCATCGTCAGGAGCCGCGGCGACCGGCGCCGTCCCTGCAAATCGGAAACTAAGCGTCGTAATCCAGACGACAAACGCAACTGCCGTCAAAACTCCCGCGACCTGCGCCGCATGCTGGCGACGGTGGTGCGGTTTTTTCGACTTTATATGATCAAAATACTTCTTCATATAAAAATTATACCGAAAGGACGATAATCTCGCCTTCCTTTCCATCCAAATCTTTTTTCTTAACCGTCAACTTGTCGATTGCTTGTGTTTTTTCGGCGCCCGCTTCCTTCAAAAAGGATTTGAGACTTGCTGAATCGTAGTGCATCGGGATTATCGCTTTTGGTTCAAGCTGCACCCCCAATTTGTATGCGGCTGCGTAGTCGAGGACACCATTTCCTCCAATCGGCAGAAAAAGTATGTCTATATTATCAAGTTCTTGTTTTGCCGCTGCGGGAATTTCTGCTGTGCCCAGCGCACCCAAGAAGCACAAGTTCATGCCTTCAAACGCAACTCCGTAAATAGTATTGATGTGTTTGCCGCTGTAATTTGATTCCGAGCCGAAACCGCGCACTGCAATTTCTTTTACTTCATATTCGCCCGGACCTTTTATAACGAACGGCTCGCGTTCGCCAAATGCTGCATTTTCAACACCGTTGAAGTCTTCGTGGTCTTGTGAGACGAGCACGACATCCGAGCCGAATTTGACGCTTTTTAGTTTTGAGTCTTTTGAGGGGAGGTTGAATGCGAGGGTCAATTCGCCCTGCGAAATCTTAAAGCATTCCCCTCCCATATAGCTGATAACCATGGCTTCATTATATCACTTCTTCCTTCAAAAATCACCTCCCATAAGGCTATTTCCCGTCCCCATCACTTGACTTGACACCAAAACTGGGGCGTGTATATTTTGAGTGTCCGAACCCCAACGGTTGCGGAACTGGCCTCAAGGAGGGGCTTTACATGTACACACACTCACCGCCGAAGAAGGCTTTCTCTTTGGAGAGCAAATCCGGAACCATGTTCTTTTTCCACGTCGACCACACCACCGCTGCTGGCGGCCGGGCCATCAAGGGCGCCGGGGCCGGCCCTGGTATCGCCACGATCATTCGAAACTTCGCGATCGGCGCGACATACCAGGCCTCTCAGGCTACCCCGGCTGACCTAATCCCAGGTCGGCCACAACAGGGCTCTGCATCTCTCGATGCGGAGCCCTTCTACTTTTCTATATTGACAAAAACTACTAGAAACTCTAAAGTATTGGTCCATCAACTTTTAGGAGACGTTCTTTGCTCGCAAGAATCAATTGGCGAAATGCCAGGGCCGAATGGACCCTCCGTTCTTCGGGGGCGATCAAGAGGAGAAGTGCATCAAACGACCAGCCGCCGGGAAACTACGGCAGTGACAAGGGTGCACGGGTGCACCAACTGCAGGAACAGCCGGAGACCTATTCGAAGGACCACCTCGACCAGATGAAAAAGGTTGCCGCCTAGGTGCTTCGGCGGCCACCAAATCAAGCCCTTCATCTGCGAAGATGTTGGGCTTTTTCTTTATCAAAATTTCATCCGAGGACCGACCTCGGTATTTATGCACCTATCTGCTCTTGCATGAAAAACACATCTTGCTACAGTTGCGATGTGGGCTTGCGAGACTTCGGTCACGTCGGTGACCACACTGTTCCAACAACTCAGGGTGATACATGAAAAAGTTCTTCGCTCTCGTGAGCTAGGTTCGATCACGCCGATTGGGAGTAACATCCCGGCTCAACCTTCGCCCCCGGCAACCAACGGGATTCCCTTCAACTTCTACTAAGTGAGGTGTACGACTTTTACATGTATGACGCCCCGCTCTGAAAGGCCCTTCCTTTCGAGCATCGACTGGTGGGACTCCCATCCCGCCAGATCTCCCTCCGAGATGGTTTTCCCAAATACCATCTCTCAAACTTGGCCCTCCCTTTTGGAGGGCCCTACTTTTTATATAGTTGCAAAAAAACCCTTCTTTATATATAGTGTGCGCAATAGAAGGCCTCGTGCTTTTTATTAGCGAGAGCGAGAATAATCTCTATTTAGGAGGACTCGTTCGATAATTAAATAATATTATGGAAGAAATAGAAGAAGGGTCTATCCCCTCGTCTGTAATGGCGATATTTGCAGAGCAGGCACAAATGCCGCCCAAAGATGGCGACATTATTGAAGGTACGGTGCTGTCACTCGACCGCGCCCGCCTCTACATCGACCTGCCTCCTTTTGGCACCGGCGTTATCTTCGGCCGCGAGTACATGAACGCGCGCGAAGTTATCAAGCGCACCAACATTGGCGACATTTCGGCAAAGGTTATCTCGACCGACACCAAGGACGGCTACATCGAACTTTCGCTCAAAGAGGCCCGCCAAGCTATTGTCTGGGCCGAGGCTGAAGAGGCAGTCAAAAATAAAACTCCGTTCGAACTCGTCGGTTAAAGAAGCAAACAAAGGCGGCCTCATACTCGAGTGGCAGGGCATCGCCGGCTTCTTGCCGGCATCACAGCTTAAGGCCGAGCACTACCCGCGCGTTACCGACGGCGACAAAGACAAAATCTTCGACGAACTCCGCAAACTTGTCGGCACGAAACTGCCGGTTATCTATCATCTCGGCAACCCGAAAGAAGGCAAACTTATCTTCTCTGAAAAAGGGGGCGGATGATAAAGAAAAGAAAGAACTTATCGCAACCTACCAGGTGGGCGACGCCGTTGAGGGCGAAGTCACTGGCATGGTGGACTTTGGCGTCGTTTATCAAACTTGGAAGAAGGGCTTGGAGGGCCTGGTGCACATTTCAGAAATCGACTGGGGCTTCGTAGACGACCCACGCCACTTCTTTAAGGTTGGCGACAAAGTAAAGGTAAAGATAATCGATATCAAAGACGGCAAAGTTTCGCTTTCGGTTAAAGCGCTTAAAGACTAACCCGTGGCAGGCAGCATGCAACAAATACAACAAGGGCGACAAAGTTGAAGGTGTGGTTATCAAATTTAACAAGCACGGCGCACTCGCGTCTATTGAGGAAGGCATCGCAGGCCTCGTGCATGTCACGGAGTTCGGCTCGGAAGAAAGCTCCGCGCAGCACTCGAGCTCGGCAAGCGTTACCCGTTTACTATTTCCCTCTTCGACCCGAAAGAAATGCGCATGGCACTCTCGTTCGGCACTCCAGCAGAAACGAAATAATTCAAAAGTTACTAAACAAAAAACTCCGCATTTCGCGGAGTTTTTACTTTTACTGCTTAGAGTGTATTGCCATCGTTGCTGCTTCGCGGCCTTCGGTTACCAAAAGCTCGAGCGCATCGCGAACTAGTTTTTTTGATTTCTTTAATTTATCAACTTCTGTTGGTTTGAATGTCCCGAGTACAAATTTCACCACATCTTCTTCACCGGTTGGTTTTTTTAGTTTGCCCGAAGGAGTGGTAGGACTAATGCCTATACGAATGCGGACAAAATCTTTTGTCTTGAGAGCCTTGTGGATTGAGTTGATGCCGTTGTGTCCCCCCGATGATGAACCGAATGAGAGTTTTACTTTGCCCAGAGGCAAATCAAGTTCGTCTTGCAGTACAACAAACTGTTCAGCCTGTTTTTTTGATGTCACAAGTTTTTTAAATGCCAGCCCAGAGTTGTTCATATAGGTATCAGGCGTCACGACAGTAACTTTTTTACCGAAGAGCTTGCCCTTCTCGCCTTCTTTCTTTTCTATCGCCATCAAAAACTCACGCCCAATATTATGGCGCGTGCCTTCGTAGTCTTTCCCTGGGTTGCCAAGCCCCGCTATTATCCAATTCATGGGAAACACTATATCACGTTGCAAAACCTCTTTCGTAAAAGTCCTCGGGTCTCCTCGCTACGCTTGGCCAGACTTTTCTCAAGAGGTTTTTGCTCTGTGTTTTGCGAAGTACTTGCATGTTCTAAAAAGAGGACTACAATGTCTCCATGCAAGAGGAAAAACGTGAGAATTTTTTCACCGAACTCCTCAAATTTGCTCTCGTTGCCCTCGTCATTGTCGTCCCCATTCGCCTCTTCGTTGCACAACCCTTCATTGTGTCGGGAATCTCCATGGTGCCGACATTCCAAGACGCGCAATATTTGATAGTCGACGAGGCAACCTATCACTTTGAACAGCCGCAACGCGGCGATGTTATTGTCTTCCGCTATCCAAAAGACCCGTCGCAATTTTTTATCAAACGCATCATCGGTCTGCCAGGCGAAACGGTCCACATCACCGACGACGGTGTTTCTATAACGAAAGCAGACGGCACAGTCGAGCAAGTCGATGAGTCATATGTAGTAAATAAAGGAAATGGTGGCGACCAAACCTATGTCGTACCAGCTGGAAATTATTTCGTGATGGGCGACAACCGGCCTGAAAGTTCCGACAGCCGCGTCTGGGGATTTGTCCCGCGCGCAAATATCGTCGGGCGCGTCTTCCTCCGCCTTCTCCCTATCCAAAATGCAGGGGTGTTCCCGGGCCATGCGACAGAGCCACAATAATAGTTAATTATTTTAATATGAGCGCACCGCAGAGACTTTCGCCGGCATCGTTCATCAAGCACGCAGCAGACGTTTCAGCATTCTACGGTTTCCGCCCGATGAAGGAGGTGGAACGTTCGGTCCCGCCCGCAATCCGCGTCAAAGGTATGCATACCTTCGGCACCACGGCAGAGATGTGCGCTGTTTCCTTCGGGCACAAAATTAAAGATCCAATACTCGCGTTCTACGCGTCCCCTACTCCAACACATATATCTCCGCAATATTCTCTGCGTGAGACGGGAGAATTTGGGCTGCAGGTTGTTGGTTCGCCCGACAGCTTGGGCGAAGTGCTGATGCTTAAAACAATGTTCGCCATTTTGAACGAGTGGGGCGCAGGTGTTGCAAAAGTGCGCGTCAACACGCTTGGCGACCGTGACTCTAAGGCACGTTTTGAGCGCGAACTCGGCAGCTATGTGCGCAAGCACTCAGGCGAAATGAGTGAGTGTTGCCGCGGCGAAGTCGCAAAAAATCCCTTCGCGATTTACAACTGCACAAACGCGACATGTCGCGAGGTAATCCAAGACGGCCCGCGTGCAATGAACTTCCTGTCCGAAAAAAGCCGCATGCACTTTAAAGACGTGCTCGAACATATCGAAAAGCTCGGCTTCCCGTACGAACTGGATGATTTGCTTGTCGGTGACGAGCGCGACCCGCGGCTTGTTTTTGCACTTGATTTAGTACAGGAGGACGCAACAGTCATTATGGCCTCGGGAGGCCGCTATGACGAATACATCCGCAAGGTAACAAACAAAAAAGAAGGGAGTGCTGTCTCATCCAGCATCCTCTTCCGCAAAAACGGCATTGCCCGGGCGCACTTCACGCCCGTACCGTCGGCAAAAATACCAAAAGTGTATTTCGTACAGCTCGGCCTCCGCGCCAAACTCGAAGGCCTCACCGTTGTCGACATGCTCCGCTCGGCTGGTGTCCCAGTCTCCCAGTCGTTCGATGCAAAAAGCCTTGCGCCTCAACTTGAATCAGCAAAAGCGCAGGGCGTCTCGCACCTGCTTATCATGGGCCAGCGCGAAGCACTCGACGGCACCATCATCGTCCGCTCGTCTACAAATTCCTCCCAAACTATTCTTCAGCTCTCGGCCCTCCCCCGCTTCCTTAAAACCATTAAGGCGTAAGTTGACAAAATAGTCTTTTATTTGTAAAGTCTTTCCGGATATTCGATTTGCGGACGATCTTGTGATTGTGTGAGAACGCGATACAGCAACTGTCCGCAGCGGGGGCGAGCATTGTCATGTCCTTCGGGACTTAGAGAGGTATGCCCCCGCACTTATTCGGTTTGGAAGACGTCGGCACAAATGTCGAAAGACGATAAGACGGCTGTCTTCCAGCGTGGGACGAATGGTTATGTGTCGAAAGACGTAAGCTTACTTGTCTCACGCACAAATTTCTCGGACGAAATGAGCAATGCGTTTATACGCGATTTGCACGATGTCCGGGACTCCGACGACACACAGGGTGTCGTCGGAGAATGTTCTTCCAGAGTTTTAGTTTGCGGACGGAAATAAAGTTGCGTGTAAACGCGATGCTGGCCCTGTCCGCAGAAAAGTCCTTGGACGAAAGGATAGGTGTTCGAAAGAACGACTTTATCTCTGTTCAAGGCAAGGGTGAGACGAAATGGAGCTTGTCGCAAGACGGTTGCTCAAATGTCTCACCCCCTCTTTTGAGTCCTCGAACATCGAGTGTTCAAAAGAGGGACGAACGAAACAGTGTGCTTTGGCACGACAATCAGACTGTCCCTCTATATCAGCAGATTGTGTCCTTCGGGACGATGCAGAAATGCCTGTTGATATGCTCTTTGAAACTGCAACCGGTCCCTCGGGACCATTTTGGAGGACATAATGCGCTACATCGGTATCCAACACCGCGTCAAGAAAACGGCTGACGAAGAGTCTCGCCCGACCCTCGTTGCGATCGTGGGCGACGGCAACAAGCCGACGCTCTACTCGCTCGAAACCGAGCAGGATGAATTCGATTTCCTGCACGGTTGCTTCGCTACGTCGTTCCGCGACGTGGCGGAAGGCGACGATCTGCTGACCTTCTCCGCTCACCACATCAAGTGGCGCAGCCTGAAGGAAGGCGAAGACTCTGCCAGCATTCCCACCGACCGCATCCGGACGGAGGAAGGTAAGCTGGAGACCGTCGCCAAAGTGCCCGCGTCGTTCGACGGCCTTTCGGAGGGCGACTTCGTCAGCATGGTGCTCGGCGGTTCCGGTGACTACTTTGCCTACGCACTCGCGCGCAAGGCCGAGATTATCGGCGCCGAAGTCCATCGAGTTCCTCCCTTCTTGCTCAAGCACGAGCGCGGGGAAGGGCTCAAGACTGACGACGCACTTCTGCTCGCAAATCTGCTTCGTGACAAGTCGTCGCTGTTCTACAAAGTGAAGCAGCGCGATCTCGATCTCATCAAGGTGAGGATCAAGGTCAACGATCGGCGCAACACGCAGCGCGATCGCATCGCCTGTGCACATCGTGTGCGCATGCGCTCGATCGGCGAGATCTTCTGCTCCGAAGAGGGGCTCTACCCGCAAGGGCAGTTCGAGAAGATCGCGCAGGACTTCGTCGCCAACAGCGCTGTGCTCAATGCGCTGGTGGAGGAGGAGAAGCGTGTGACGCAGGCACTTACGATGGCCGTGGAGAACCTCGATGTCTACACCGAGATCTTCAAGGGCATCGAGGGTGTGGGTCCTGCAATTGCCGGCCCCATCATCGCCTACATCACCGACATCCGCCGCTTCTCGACGGATGCCAAACTGAAGGCGTATTGTGGCGTGCACGTGATGCCCGACGGTACGTTCCCGCGCAGGCGCAGGGGTGTAATTGCCAACTGGCCGGGAGGTCTGCGGCAGGCCGTCTATCTTTTCGGCATGCAGTGCGTTCGGCGCAAGGACAGCGAGTGGGGCAAGTACTATCGCCTCAGCAAGCTACGTCTCCGGGAGAAACACCCGGAGCCGATCGTCGAGAATGGAAAGAAACGCTACACCAATGGGCACATCCACAAGATGGCCATCTGGCGTACGCTGACCCGCTTCATCGAGTGGCTCTTCACTCGGTGGTGGGAACTCGAGAACAAGGCGAACAAAGGTCCGAAAGTTCTCGCCATCGCGCTCAAAAACGCGATTGCGGCCAACGATACGGCGACCGGGCAATCGGAAGCCAAGTCGGAAGACCAGCTCCGCGCTGCGGATTAATCTCGGACGAAAAAGTTAGTGCTCGCAAAAAGCGACGCTTCGGGTGTCCGAGCCCCGAGCGGCAAGCTTGCCGCTCGGGGAGTTCTTCAATAGATATAGAGTTTGCAGACGAAAGCCGAGCTGTTTGAAAGACGAACCTCCTTTTGTCTGCAGCGGGGACGTTTAGGACTTTGTTCTTAGGAACGTGAGAAGAGATGTCTCCGCATAATTTCTTGGACGATCAGTGGAATGTTCGAAAGAACGGATGGAATACTGTCCAAGAGCCTCCCAATTTCGGTTGGGAGGCTTTTTCTTTATCTATATCTTTACTCTTGCGAAAATAGTCCTATTTATGCTATGGTTTCTGTCTATGGCAGTTAATGCAGAAGTAACTAAAAACGAGGGTGAGTCGGCTGTAAACATGATCCGCCGCTTTTCCAAGCGCGTACAGGGAACAGGCCTTATTCAGGGTACCCGCAAGCGCCGCTATGCTGTCCGCACAAAATCGGCTAACGTACGCCGCAAGCAAACCCTTAAAGTCATCAAGCGCCGCGAAAACGTGAAAGAACTCATCAAGCTTGGCAAGATGCAGGAACGTGCTCCTCGTGGCTTCCGCCGCCGCTAAGTAATGCGGGCTCCCTACAACAAAATAAAAGACGAGGTATTAGGCAAGAAATACGATCTATCTCTTGCCTTTTTATCTGCCAAAGAAATGCGTGCAGTAACTCTCAAGACAAAAAAGAAGGACCATGTTTCGAACGTTCTCTCATTTCCCCTTTCTAAAAACTCGGGTGAGATACTCATCTGTAAAAAAGCTGCTCCGCCGTTTACGGTCGGCTATTTGTTTATCCACGGCCTTTTCCATTTAAAAGGCCTCAAACATGGTGCTACAATGGAAAAACAAGAGCGTCGAATTTTAAAAGAGTTCGGTCTTGGTATGCATGAGCAAAATCGTAACCGGAATTGATGTCGGCACCTACCATGTCAAAGTGGTCATTGCAGAAAGCGCGGATGACCCGCGGCAGCCTCCGCGCATCCTAGGCACCGGCTACGCAGAGAGCCGCGGAATGAAGCAGGGCTACATACTCTCGGGCGCCGAAACATCGCGTTCAATTGCCGCAGCGGTTGCACAAGCGTCCAAGGCCGCGCACGTCAAAGTAAAACGCGCATACATCGGTATTGGGGGTATTGGCGTAGACGAAGCATTCTCGCGTGGCGAGGCAGTTGTTGAGCGCGGTGATTCGGAAATTACCGACCGCGATATCCCTCGCGCAATTGCCGCAAGCGAAAAAGCACTCGCACCTGCTGCTATTTTAAATCGCCGTGTCATCCACACCATTCCCTTGCGATTCTCCGTCGACGGCGTAAAGGTCATGGGCCGAAGTCCTTTAGGGATGAAGGGCATGCGCATCGCGGTTGAAACACTTTTTATTACTTGCCTCGAGCGACATGTCAGTGACTTGGTTGCTGCGGTTGAAGATGCGGGGGTTGAGGTAGAAGATATTGTTGCGGCACCGGTTGCCGCAAGTTTTGTCGCTTTAACCAAAATGCAGAAGCGTGTCGGCTGTGTACTTGCAAACATCGGCGCTGAAACTCTTTCTATAATTGTGTTTGAAGATGCAACACCAATTTCAATAAAAGTATTTCCAATAGGTGCCGCAAACGTTACCAACGACTTAGCGCTTGGCCTGCGCATTGCTCCCGAAGACGCTGAACAGCTAAAACAAGGCGCAGTACTTGGAGCACCATTCCCAAAGAAAAAAATTGATGACATTATCGCAAAAAAAGTTTCTGAGATGCTCAAACTTGTGGAAGCTCATTTGAAAAAAATTGGCAAAGATGAACTCTTGCCTGCCGGGATTATTTTGACTGGCGGCGGTTCTCTTATACAAAGTGTTTCCGACCTCGCAAAAGCAGCACTGCGCCTTCCTGCCCGCACCGCATCGCTTGCCGAGGGCGCTGCAACAAAAATGCAATTAAAAGATGGTTCATGGGCCGTTGCCTACGGCCTCACCATCTGGGGCATCACCCAAGGTGGCGACCTCGAGGTCCGCGACGAAAGCAACCTCTCCGACACCTTCCGCAGCCTTTGGCGTTGGTTCAAAAAGTTTTTACCGTAAAAAAATTTAAATCGACCACTGATGAATTCAGTTACAAAGCGACATAAGGAGTTGGTAGCACTTTATATATGGCCCTTGGTTGCAGTTGTGCTTGCTTTAGCAACGCACGCCACCTATTTCCAATCTCTATTTTTATTCTGGGGCATCCCATCAATCCTTCTGACTATCTGGGCTAGGAAGCATGCCCTTAAGGCTGCTGTCTTTGCTGCGTTTTTTACGGTGTTTCTGATGGCACTCGATCTTGTCTATTACATAACGCATCAATGGTACGTAGTAACAACCTCTGATTATCGCCTCCTAGGATTCATTGCGTGGGAAGATATTATTTATTTCTTCCTTTTCGTCTATTTCCCTGTGATGTTTTGGGAACATTTCCACGAGAGACAAGGCCGTGAACGCACGTGGGGCAAGAAAATGACACGGTTAGTTTGTATATTTCTCTTCTCTTCAATAGCAATTTTTACGACGTGGATGTGGGCACCCCATTTTCTACAGGTGCCGTATTTTTATTTGCTTAGCTGCCTTCTGTTTGTTGCCGCGCCACTTCTTTTTGAAATCGTGTTCAACCCGAAACTCGGTTTGAAATTTATATCAACAGGCTTGTACTTCGCATACGTCGCAATTGCATACGAACTAACTGCGTTACGGCTTGGACTATGGAATTACCCCAGTAACCAATTTATAGGTTGGATTGAAATAGTAGGACTACGCTTTCCTCTAGAAGAACTCTTTGCATGGATTTTATTTGGTGCAGCAGCCATCCTTACAATTTACGAGTATTTTGACGACGACGGGAAATAGACCTTATTTTAAGGTTGTTTTTATACTTGACAATATATCTTTTTTAATGTTATAATTGCAACTGAACGAACCGTTCGAAATAGCAACAGAATTGGAGACTTCGATGTCAAACGCGTTTGAATCCGCCTCATCGGAGGCGGAAAAAGAAGATATTGATTTCCGAGCGATAATCACCGGCGCCCTGTTCCTCTGCATGCCCTCACTGTTCCTGTGGAACGCAGAAGGCGGCATGGACTTCAAGCAGGTGTTCGAGCTCTACATCTGGTACTTCCAGGCTTCAATCCGGATTGGCTCTGCACTCCTGAGCCTGGGAGCTATCGCATACGCGGTATACCGCTGGAAGCCCACACTCTTCGAAATGCCAGGCAAAAATCCGGTGTGGATGAACTTCGCATCGGTGGGCCTGGCAATTCTGACGGCAATCGCCGTCGGCTCCCTGTTCCATAACTGGAATAAGGGTGGCGCCACCTTCTGGCCGGCCACGATCGTCTGGATGTTGATCTTCACCGCTGGCTACTGGGCACAACATCAGATGAAGCGCTGGTGGTCGAAACTCCGCTGTCACTAAGGTATCAGGAAACTGGTGCCACGAACCTCACTGGAAAGAACTTCCGGTCGAGGTTCTTTTCATTTTTAGGCCGAAACAAAAAGGGTTTTTGTCAAAGTTTGCAAGCACAATAGAAGTGGTATACTTTGCGCGCAACCATTAACAAAAAACTCCAGAAATCTATGCCACAAGTACAGACAGAAATCGAGGCGTTCGCACGGATCCGCGTCGTCGGCGTGGGTGGTTCGGGCAAGAATGCAGTCAACCACATGGTTGAAAGCAAGGTACGTGGCGTAGATTTCATTTCAATAAACACTGACGCGCAGGATTTACATCACTCTCTTGCAAAGAAGAAAATCCACGTTGGTAAAAACTTAACACGCGGCCTTGGTGCCGGTATGAATCCGGAAATTGGCAAGCGCGCAGCTGAAGAAACAAAAGAAGAAATCCAGCAGGCAATCAAGGGCTCTGACATGGTCTTTATTGCATGCGGTATGGGCGGCGGTACCGGAACTGGTGCTGCACCCATTGTTGCAAAGACCGCAAAGGAACTCGGCGCACTCACCGTTGCTGTTGTTACTAAACCATTTTCATTCGAAGGCCAGCAGCGCATGCGTTTGGCAGAGCAGGGCTTGGATGAACTCCGCAAGGAAGTTGACGCACTCATCGTCATTCCTAACGACCGCATCTTGGCGACCGTTGCAAAAGATACAACCCTCAAAGCAGCGTTTGCAGTCTGCGACGATGTCTTAAAACAGGCAGTCGAAGGAATTTCTAACCTCATCACCCATCCAGGTATCATAAACGTCGACTTCGCCGACATCCGCGCCGTTATGGACAATGCCGGCTCTGCACTTATGGGCATCGGTGTGGCTTCTGGTGAGGGCCGCGCGGCAATTGCAGCAAAAGCAGCCGTCTCTTCCCCGCTTCTTGAACTTTCAATAAACGGTGCAAAGGGGGTGCTCTTTGCAATTGCAGGCCAGGACGACCTCGGCATGATTGAAGTCCACGAGGCGGCTAAAATTATCACTGAATCGGTTGACCCGAACGCAAAGATAATCTTCGGTGCCATTAAAGACGATAAGTTGAAGAAGGGCGAAGTCCGCGTTACGGTTATTGCAACCGGCTTCCCAACAGCAGGCATTACACCCCGCGGCACGCCGCTCTTTACCTTTGGCGGCCGCGACCAGAAGGAAGTTGATGTTGCACCAATAGGCAAAATATTTAACACCCCAACGGCTCCTGCCCCGAAAGATTCTGTAAAGGAAAAAGAGGAGGAGCCTAAAAAGACAGCTCCGGAACCTGAAGCAAAACTCAAAAAAGAGGAAGATGAAGAGGATGAATGGGGTGCAGTGCCTTCCTTCCTCCGCCGACCTAAAATTAAATAAAAAGAAAACCCCGGTATTACTCCGGGGTTTTTTGTTTAAGCAACCGATTGCGAGCCTGCGTAAGTTGAGAAACCACGAACGCAAAGACCGAGTCGAAGCGAGCATCGGGCTCAAACGTGATACAGATGATGTGTTTTCTGTTTTCGCGCTTGAGGAACTCCGTCCGTAGCCTCTCATAGGTCTTAATCTGCAGCCCGATCCTTTCCACGTCAGTGGTATGGGCCCACGCGTCATACCCTTCGGCGTCCTCCTCAGGAGTTGCCGCGGTAAAATGAGTGAGCCATGGTGGAAATTTACCCATGGTCTGTAGACTTTCGCATTGGGCGAGAAACCGAACTTCGGTACTCTTGCCCATCTCGAGCTCCTCGTTTCCCGTCAGGGAAAGTCCGACCCCACTTGTGAGCTTTAATTTTCAAAGGAACACTCCCTTATATATCAAAAAGATAGTACATATTATTTTTTAGTATGTCAAAGTTTTACTCAATACAAAACAACCAGTACAATGATGCACATGTATGACTTGGCAATTGTAGGTGGCGGCCCGGCCGGGGTCGCCGCAGGGGTGTATGCTGCGCGCAAGCGGTTGAAGACTGTTTTTATTGCAGAAACGATAGGCGGCCAGAGCACCGACTCGGTCGGGATAGAAAACTGGATAGGCACTGAAAAAATTTCGGGCCTTGATTTGGCAAAATCTTTGGAAGCACACTTGAAGGCGTACGCATCGGATGTTGTTGAAATCAAAACAGGCGTCCGTGCCGACAAGGTTGAAAAAATAAATGGCGGCTTTTCGCTTGACGTAAAAGGAGAAAAAATAGAAGCAAAAACAGTGCTTATTGCAACGGGTGGCTCGCGCCGAAAGCTTGATGTTCTGGGAGCTGCACAATTTGAGAACAAGGGTCTTACCTACTGTGCATCATGCGACGGGCCGCTATTTTCCAGCCAAGATGTAGTTGTTGTGGGTGCAGGAAATGCGGGTTTTGAAAGCGCCGCCCAGCTTCTTGCCTACTGTAAATCTGTCACCCTACTCAACCGCAGCAGTGATGTTAGCAAAGCAGATGCTACAACGGTCAACGTAGTTTCAGCACATCCAAATTTTAAACTTCTTAACGATACCGTACCTGTCGAAGTTAAAGGTGAAAATTTTGTAAAAAGTATCACTGTCAAAAATACAAAAACCAGCGAAACAACAGAACTCCCTGCTGCCGGAATTTTTGTTGAGGTTGGAATGGTCTCTGCAACCGGACTTGTCGAAGGATTGGTGGAAATGGATGAATACAAACGTGTCAAAGTCGACAGCAAGAACCAACGCTCTAGCGTGCTTGGTTTGTGGTCTGCGGGTGACTGCTCGGACGGCCTCTATCATCAAAATAATATTGCCGCTGGCGACGCAGTGAAGGCTCTCGAGGATATCTATTTGTACATCAAGGCAAGCTAAAAATTGATATGGCGGATACCCACCTCTCGACTTCGCTCGAGGTAAAGAAAAAAACTGTCACGAGTAAGGACGGGACGAATATCTATTACGAGACATACGCGCCTGCCCAAACCTCAAAGCCTATCTTGTTCTTCGTACATGGCATCGGGGGTGATACCGATGGTTGGCAATATGTGATGAAACTTCTCTGGGAGGAGGGATATCCGACAGTTGCCATGGACCTGCGTGGGCACGGCTATTCTGACCATCCAAAACACGCACACAAGCATACTCTTGAACACATGGAGGAAGATATACAAGCGGTGCTTGATATGGAGCATATCGACAAACCAATCCTCATCGGGCACAGCGGAGGCGCTGTTATTTCGGCCCAGTTTGCGGCGCATTTTTTCGAGAAACTTCAGGGGGTTGTTTTAATAAGTGGTTCGTACTGCCCGCCCGCATGGCTGGCTTCGCCGTCTCTGCGGGCTATCGCGCGCGTTGTTATATCCATAGGCGGCTTTATCAGCCCGCCGCCATACAAGCGCTGGCACTCGCCCTACCCTCTGGGGAAAGAACACAAGGAGTTCGAAGTGTTTGGCCTTATGCGAACCATGTTTTATAACTCCCTGCGCAGCTATCTCTATACTGGTTACGCACTTATGAATGTTGATCTAGGCAACGAACTCCAAAAAATTGCCATCCCGACGTTACTTATTGCCAGCGAGCATGATGGGATATTTCCTCTTTCTATCCAGCAGGATATGCATACAAAAATTCCCAACTCAAAACTTGTTGTGTTGCAGGACACAAACCATGTCAGCATACTCAACAACCCGCGTGGTGTTACCAATGCAATGCTGGAGTTTTTGTACAAAACTGAGTGACCCTACGGGGAATCGAACCCCGATTTACAGCCTTGAAAAGGCCTCCGTCCTAACCGTTAGACGATAGGGCCATGACGGCATATATCTTTTTTTTGCCGAAAACGCAAAAAGATGGTAATGTATGTCAATAACAAACGGAGAGGTGGCTGAGTGGTCGAAAGCACCGGTTTCGAAAACCGGCATCGGGGAAACCTGATCGAGAGTTCGAATCTCTCCCTCTCCGCCTGTAGTACTTTTTATCGGGCTATGTTGAGCCCCTGCTACATTTTCGCTAGGACTGTCATCAGCATATCTTCGACTGCACGTGCCTTTTCCTCTTTAGTTTCTTTGAGCAAAAGTTTTAATTCAGTTATTGGGGTTCCAATGTGATTACTATGATGAAGCGGATGCAACTTTTCATTCCAAAATTCCACAGGATGATTGCCTAGTTTAGGTACGAAAGATACTGGAGTTTTATTTACGATATTCTTTTTGTCAGAATCAAAGGTGGCGAGGTAGAGCATTGCGTGTAATTTTTTCTGATCGTCCAGTAATTCTTCCGGGATATCTTCCCACTTTGTGACAACTCTTGAAAAGGTATCGGTAGGATCATCAATAATCAAATATCCGTCACGATTGACCATGTATTTGCCTATATACTTCGAATCTTTATCAAATCGAGTCTCTTGATCAAGATATGTATGATCGAGAAATACGCTGATACGACTCGGGTTTTCAACCTGATTAATTTCAGCTTTGAATCGGACTGACCTGGCATGCGTATCGGTTATATATACTGAGCCGCTCTCCGTTTTAAAACATGCAGGTATGTCTTCGGTATGTATACGTCGCACCATCTCTTTTAAGATATTTTCGGCTTTGTTTTCTGTTTCAGATTTTAGTTTTACTACTTCAATTTCAGGAATTTTTTGTACAGCCTTCTCTTGCTTTTTTTGCTGTGGCTGTTCCGTTTTTGGAGCATATTCTGGGAATCTTTCGGTTAAGATTTTATCTGCCTTACTTGGAACAGCAGATTTACCCATGCCTCTATGATCAAAATAGAATTCATTTGCCTGTTCAGTTAATTGTGTGGTGCTACCATCCCATTCTTTATGCCACAATTTTGCCATCACTTTATTATGCTCTATCTCTCTTTCGCTGAGCGTTCTATACATTGGTCCATGCTTTGCTTCCCACTCTGTCTCAATTTCTTTTATAATTCCCATTCGGCGTCCTTTTTTTATTTCCTCTGGTGTTTGCTGTTTGACCTCTACACTTTTTTCAAGTTCTGGTTCTTCTGCCACAGAAGCAATCTCGGATCTTGCTTCACTCGCAATCTGGCCCGCTTCGGACTGTACTTCTTGCAATTTGGCATCTAATCCAAATTCCTCTTTTGTGCTATCAAACATCTCTAGCGAGATATTCATACTAGAAGAAGATGATTCCAATCTTTTTTCACCTTCGGGCAAAATCTCTGCCGGTTGCTGTTCTATATGTGATTCAGCAGCAATTGTGTGTTGTTCTAAATCTTCGTTGCTAATTTCAGGAATCTCAACTTCAGGAGATTTTAGCGCAATCTCTTCTTTAGATTTTTCTATTTCTGTTTTTATTGGTGATAAATCTTCGGGGGATTTCATGATTGTCTAAGTGAATTTCGCAATTCCTCGATTTTCTTTTCTTTTAAAACTTCGAGAAAATCGGAAAATTATTTTATCTCGTTTCTGCTTCACAACAGCCATTCTCGCATCATGTTTTGCAAGAATATCATCTATTTGTTTTTTCTTTTGTACGTTGCTACTAGACATACTTATTGTAAATCTATGAGCCTATCTTCATATACATAAATTATTTCTGTGTCCGCAAATTTTTTAACGATAGTTTCCGCCGTTGGATATGTGTGTCCATGCAAAAGATATTTTGGTTTTTTCTGCTCTACATATTCGCGCAGGGCTTTAAAACCCTGATGTGCCAATTCCGGTTCGTCATTTATTCCATACGGCGGGCAATGAACGAGCATAACATCAACGTGTGGAAAATCTTTTAGTAATTCAGTGGCTTCTTCTTGCGTATACATTTTTGCATACGGATCATTTTTGTATCGCACACAACCTTCAAAACCTCCAAACATAAGGCCACCGAATTCAAACGTTTTTAAGTGCATATTTGTAATGCCCAGCGGTTCAAAATACATGCCCGAATCGTGATTGCCATACACACCGAGTTTCGGAATGTTGTTTATACTTTGCAATTCTTCAAGCGAAAACTGGTCCAAATCTCCAAGCGTACAAACCATCTCGACAGGGTTTTTGTCGAGTATTGATTTTATCTTTTCTTTTGGTGCTCTGTCGGCAATTGCAAGCACTTTCATAACATCTATATTCTACCACTTACAGAATTTACCACCCCTATGCCGAGCCCCCAGCGGCACAGAGAAAAATTCGTTAGAATACCCTTACGGGGTCTGACTACAGAAGTTTGAAACGTCGACACACCGCACCGATGGAACATACGCGGAATATAAAGATAGGGATTCAGGGCGGCAGAGGCAGTTTTAATGAAGAAGCCTGCCGTACTTACTGTAGTAAAAATGGAATTACTTCGTACGATGTTGTGTATCTATACACGTCAGATCGCGTTCTTAAGGCGCTCGAGAATCATGAGGTGGATTTTGGCATCTGCGCAATCGAAAATTCACTCGGTGGTCTTGTATGGGAAACGATTCACGCTCTTTTCAGAATATAACTGCAAAATCCTCGACGACTTTCAAATCATCATCAATCATTCTCTTTTGGTTGTTCCGGGAAGCACACAGGCAACTATCGATACAATCATGTCTCACCCCCAAGCTCTTGCACAGACAAAAGGAACTCTTCAGCGTGAGTATGCCGACAAGTGGCAGGTGTCGGGCGAAGGAATTCTTGTCGACCAAGCCACGGCCGCTTCAGCACTTGCCGAAGGGAAGCTTCCGCCAACAACCGCAGTCATTGCTTCTCGAGTATGTGCAGAGTTGTTTGGCCTCACTGTCCTTGCTGAAGGGCTACAGGATTTGGCAGAAAATTGGACCACCTTTATGTGGATAGAACCGCGAACATAACTCAAACGGAACCTTATCGCATATACAAAAACCGACTCCATTCCGGAGCCGGTTTTTGTTGTACAGGCTGCCTGCGCCTATCCACCGAAAGAGAAACTCTTTAAGACTGGCGGATTTCGCGCAAGCTTTCCTGATGATATTCAGGAGACTGCTCCCGCATCGCGGTCCACACTGACAGCCCTACGATAGCGAGACCGCCGG
>CAWCNA010000012.1:0-27413 GCA_963796795.1 Candidatus Adlerbacteria bacterium
AAAACACAAAACAAACGCCAGCGCGCACTCGACCTCTTTAAGCGCGACCATGTGAAGATTTTGGTTGCGACCGACGTTGCAGCACGCGGCTTGGACATAAGCGACGTTTCGCACGTCATCAACTATGACCTTCCGTCGAGCCACGAAGATTACATCCACCGCATTGGCCGTACCGGCCGCGCAGGGAAGAAGGGGAAGGCGCTTACCTTCATTGAGGGCTAATACTAAATTATGCAGAAACAAACTAAAAAAATTATTACTAAAAAGGTAGACCCAGTGGTTGCAACACCGCTGCGCGTGACGCGCCCAAATGCGCAGATGCAGGGGCCGAGCAAGACCTTCCAGCAGGACGGCCATTGGATTGAAAAGCCCAACAAGACAGCAATTCTTATCTGCACCTGTGGCAACCGCTACCTCAAAACCCGCGCAAAACAGGAACAATGCCTGCGCTGCATGTCGGCCGCGTTTACGCGCCGCTAATACAGGTAACGTTTGTCTCAGAAAGGCCGTCTTCATAAAGGACGGCCTTCTTTGTGTATATATAAAACAGAGTTATTATTTCCATATGAATCCGCATCACACTACCAAACTCCGCGGCCGTTCGACTGTTACCACTGTCGTTATTGTCGTTGTATTAATCGCACTATGCCTCGTGCTTTGGATGTATCGCAACAGTCCGCCGCTTTCACGATTTCTCGGTTCTGCTACTGCCACGAGCCCCGCACAAACTGGCCAGCCACAATCAACAGTGGCGTATTCATGTGATCAAAATAAAGTACTTGTCGCGCAATATTACAGCGGTCCTTCAACTGTCGCCTCAAGCGGCATGCCTATGCCCGGTGGCAATGTAGTACTCACTCTTAACGATGGAAGCATGACAAACCTAGCCCAGACTGTGTCTGCTGACGGTACCCGCTATGCAAACAGTGATGAGTCATTTGTGTTCTGGAGCAAGGGTAACACTGCGTTTGTCGAGCAGGGTAGTGACCAGACACAAACCTACACCGGATGTATCGCGCAGAGCCCGAAGGTCGCAGGCGAGCAAAATTGGAAAGCGTTTGCATCTTCGGCACTTGGTTTTTCAATTCTTTATCCGCAAAATTACATTGTCGATACAAGCTATACCTATCAGGAAATGGGTCCTGGAAAAGATATCAACGGTGTGAAGTTTACAGTTCCCTCGTCGATGGCGGCGGGCACCAACCTTTCGTCTAACACCTATGTTTCAGTTGAAGAACTGCCAAATGCAACTTCCTGCACTGCTGGCGCTTTCCTTTCTCCTGCGCCAAAAATTTCTTCTGTGACTGATAACAGCGTAGAGTATTCTGTTGCTTCGTCGACTGGCGCCGGCGCCGGCAATCGTTATGAGGAGTGGGTGTATGCGATACCGGGCTCGAGCCCGTGTACAGCAGTGCGATATTTTATCCACTATGGCGTGTTGGACAACTATCCTGCAGGTACAACAACTGTCTTTGACCATACAGTCCTCATCTCACAATTCGATATGATACGCCGCACATTGGTGCTTGGCCGGTAGTGTTATTGCGTTACAGAAATAGGCGCAATTACCTCGCGCATAAAAAACAGGCACGCATGGTAGTCCATGCGCGTTTGGCCGTGTATAACGCGTTCTACAAACTCCCTCTCAAAAAAGTTTTTATAAAAAATCATAAAAGCCGCTGGGGTTCGTGTTTAGAAAAAGGGAAATCTCAACTTCAATTACAAAATTATCTTTCTCCCGCCCGAAGTCGCCGACTACATCATTGTCCACGAACTCTGCCACCTAAAAGAATTTAATCATTCTAAAAAGTTTTGGGCGGAGGTTGAAAAAGTTTTGCCAAACTATCTCATCTTGCGAAAAAGCTTGCGCAGACTGGAACGACTCCCAGTTTAATGTAATTCTTCACCATTTCTACATAGGTAGGGGAGTACCCTCAGTAGCATGGCTGAAGAAATTATCACAACAAGACGCTATTATTCGGGCGGCTCGTTTGTCGCGAGCGTTATCAATGGACTTATAGGAATAGTAGAAGTACTGCTGCTTCTGCGCCTCGTGCTTGAGTTACTTGGTGCCAACGCCGCATCACCATTTGTCGCGTGGGCATATAGCATCAGTGGCGCCTTTATCGGGCCGTTTGTTGGTGCATTCCCTGGTGTGTATTTGACCGCAACCTCGGTGCTCGATATCGTCGCGGTAGTTGCTATGGTCGCCTATGCACTTCTTGGTTGGCTTCTCATTGAACTGCTTTCATTTATTTTTGGTGCGGTCTCGAGTATATAAAAAGAAAAACCGTCCACCGAAGAGTGCCGATGGACGGCTTCTTGGCGAACGGCGTGCTGGGTTAATTGCTCTTCTAGGCTTGCGGGCCGTCGAACTTCAGGCCAGCCTTGTCACAGCTATCGGGCGGGAGTTCCTTCACGCCGGCGACCCACTGCTGACAGTCCGAGAGGCTGTCGAAGCTCTTGCCCTTGAGCGCGCCGTCGGCCGTGCCGATCAACTTGGATTTGCCGCCATTGGTCGCAGTTGCGCCGACAGCCATCGTCCCGAAGAATACCGGGATGAGGAAGAACCACACGACATTGGTCCGCATCGAACGCTTCTTCATAGTTCACTCCCTGAAATTTGGACCTCATTGGCCCGACTATCCGCCTTATAGCGGAGCCCACACAAGTGCATGGATGTCCAAACAGTACTCCTCTCAGTTTTTATTGCAACATATTGTATACTTACACTCTATGTATATGCATAACTGGGGCTCGCAGAATATGTGGTTTATCAATATGCCGTTCGGGCTTGAAGCGATGTTCGGAGGATTGGTACTCGTAGCAGTTTTGTGGTCACTTGTATGGAAAGGCTTGGCATTATGGCATTCGGCACGCCGCGGCCAACCGTGGTGGTTTGTTGCAATGTTGCTCATCAACACACTCGGTATTTTGGAAATCATCTACCTCTTCGGTTTTGCAAAACTCAAATTTGACGAGCTCTTTACCAAAAAGGACCATCACCACAACCACTAGGGCTTCGTGATACACTGGTTGCGTGCATAAAACCCGCTCGGAATATATTTCTTTCTTTGTACTGTTCGCGGCAGTCGCAGCACTGCTTTTCTTCGTGCTGGCACCCTTCTTTTCAAGTTTAGCGCTCGCAGCGGTCGCAGCGGCACTCTTGTATTCGCCGTACGAAGCATTGTCAAAATTTTTACGAGGGAGCCGAACATTCGCCGCACTTCTCGTTGTGTTGGCTGTCCTTATATTTTTTATTGTGCCGGTTTTTTATTTCGGTTCGCAAATTTTCCATGAAACGGCAAATTTGTATATGAGTGGGACAAACGGCACGACCTATACGCACGATATATCGCTGGCGATCGAGCGGCCGATAGAGCATTTCTATCCGGCGTTCGTGTTTAATATAAACGCTTACATCGGCAGTTTACTTTCGTTTGTTGCAGCAAACTTGGGTGGATTCGTTTCGGGGGCGATTTTTATTCTCTTCCAAACATTTTTGATGCTGTTGGCGTTCTTTTTCTTTTTACGTGATGGAAAAATGTTTGTCGAGGGGCTCGTACAAGTGAGCCCCTTCGGTAAAGAACAAACATACGACGTCCTCCATACAATGTACAAAACCATTCAGTCAGTTATTAAGGGCACGTTTTTGGTGGCGCTTATACGATGGCTCTGCGTCGGTGTTGCGTTCTATGCACTCGGTGTTCCGAATGCGCTTTGTGGGGTTCGCTTGGCGGCATTGTCGGCGCAATCCCCGGTGTCGGCGCGTTTGTTGTATTTGTTCCAGCGGTCGCATATTTATATCTGCAGGGTTCGGTAGGTGCTGCCATCGCGATGGCAATAGTTGGCATTCTAGTGATCATTCTTGTAGATAATATGCTTACGCCGTATTTCTTTGGCAAAAACTTGACAGTACCATCTATCTTTATCCTTTTCTCAATACTTGGCGGCATCATATATTTCGGCCCAGTCGGCTTCATCCTCGGGCCCCTCGTTCTGGTTGTCTTTTCGTCGCTTCTTGCAACGTACCCGCAGGTTATTCTGGATAAATAGAGATATATCCAGCAGGGGAGATATCCACACATTAGTGTATCCTGTGTATTGAATATATAAAAAGGTGGTAGAGTTAGTGTATGAATATACAAAACCTCTTAACTTTCAAACAGCAGCGAGTCTTGAATGTTGTCCGGGAATATCTTTCGAGCGAAAACAGGTCGCCGACGCTCGAACAATTGCGTTCAAATTTGGGGTTTAGTTCTCTGCGCACTGTAACGCAATACTTGGATATTTTGGAACGCAAGGGCTATATCGTCCGGCGTAAAAATGCCTCTCGCAATATAGAGCTGCGCAACGTCGACGGAGCATGGGGGACAGTGAGTATCCCTGTTATTGCTAACGTAGGCTGTGATGACCTTTCCGTGTTTGCACAGCAGGAAGCTGATGAGTTTTTGGAGGTCGACAAGCGTATTGTCGACGAAGAAGATGGTGACATCGTTGCAGTGCGCGCCATTGGCGACAGTATGAATGATGCAGGCATCAACACGGGCGACTATGTGTTGATTCGCTTTACTGACCAAGTCGAAAACGGCGATAGGGTCGCAGCTATAGTTAACGACATGGTAACAGTCAAGCGTTTGGAGAGGCGCGACGGCATGACCATACTCTGGCCGCAGTCAAAAGACCCTAAATTCAAGCCAATAATCCTTAAAGAAGATTTTAAGATTGCAGGCAAGGTGTTGTGCATCATCCCGGCGCCTCAAATGGAGATGACAGAAGTTGTGCCCCTGTCTAAATGGTAGTTTGCACGGCCTATGGTGAGGCCTTTGACAAAAAAGCGTTGTATAGTAGTATCTAGGAGTCTAGAAGACTGCAGAAACTGAGGTCGGGTTTCGAGAGAAGTAAAACAATATTTATGGCAACAGGAACAATCAAAACGCTGACCGATCGTGGATTCGGATTCATCTCTCGCGATGGCGAGGCGAAGGATCTCTTTTTTCACTCTAAGGAGCTCAATGGTGTTACGTTCGACGAACTTAAAGTCGGCGATACTCTCACTTTTGAAGTAGCCCAGGGTGACAAAGGCCCGAGCGCAGTAAACGTTTCCCGCGCGTAATTCGCTAGGATTCTACAAAAGCCGCCTATCTGTAACATGAAAGGCGGCTTTTGTTATGGAAAACGATATACTAAACAACATGAGGCAGAAGCTTTTTAGGCGGGCACTGTTGGCTGTACTTTTTGCCGCACTCCTGTGCGCGCTTATAGTCTCATATGTTGATATTTCGACCACACGTTTTATATATGCAGGTACTGATACAACACTGCCGAAAGCACAGGTTGCGTTGGTCCCCGGTGCCTCGGTTGCCTCAAACGGCATGCTCTCGCCAGTATTGAAGGAGCGCGCCGACAAGGCAGCAGAATTGTATGAGTCTGGCACGGTATCCAAAATCTTAGTAACTGGCGACAATAGCACGCTCAACTATGATGAGGTGTACCCGGTTGGTAAATATTTGCTAGCGCTTGGCATTCCACAGAAGAATATCTTTCTTGATTATGCCGGTTTTGATACGTACAGCAGCATGTATCGTGCAAAAGAAGTATTTGGCGTGACGTCCGTCATAGTAGTTTCGCAACGTTACCATTTGCCGCGGGCGGTATTTATCGCACGTTCGCTTGGACTTGACGCGGTGGGCGTCGATGCGTCACAGGGAGAGAAGTATCTCGCATATTCGCTGCGTGAAATCCCCGCATCGATAAAAGCAGTATTTGATCTTGTGGTTGCCCGCGTGCCCAAATATTTAGGAACCCAGTTTCCAGTCGGGGGTGATGGTGCCGCCACATGGGTTGGCAGCAGTACCGAAATGATATACTTCACGCATGGATGACGGAGACTTCAAGAAGAAGCTGACAGAAGAGCAGTATGCAGTGCTGCGTGGAAAGGGAACCGAGGCTCCATTTTCTGGCAAACTTTTGCATGAAACAGCCGACGGCATGTACGCATGCGCTGCTTGCGGCAACGCGTTGTTTGCATCGGATGCCAAGTTTGATTCAGGCACTGGGTGGCCGTCGTTTGACCAAGCTCTGCCTGGTTCGACTAAAATAATTGAAGATGTGTCCCACGGAATGCGCCGCCAGGAGGTGGTCTGTGCCAACTGTGGCTCGCATTTAGGCCATGTGTTTGATGACGGCCCCACGGAAACTGGCAAGCGCTACTGCATCAATTCAGTCTGTTTGGACCTTGAGCAGACGTGAGCGTGAAGGTGAAAGAGTGGATATCGTTCCTTGGGGCGGGTATAATAGAAAGCGGTTCGAATTACTATATTAAGAATTACGTAACTTCAATTTAAATTTATGTCTACTACAGTACGTTGGATTATTGCTGTTCTTGTTGTCGCGGTCCTCGCATGGCTCTTGTGGTGGAGCGGTTGGCTCAGTGGTAAAAAACCGGCCATGGCGCCCGCTACTACTAGTGTCGCTACCTCCACTGCACCAGCAGCGCCGACCAACGGCATGAGTGCATCCAATGACGATTCGGATGCAGCTATTACGCAAGACACTGCAGCTATAGATACCCAGATGCAAGCCTATGGAACTGACACCTCGAACGTCGACTCGAGCATGAACGACAAGGAAGTAGCCCAGTAATTATCCCTCAGTACATCTACTATATGAAAAAAATATCTTTTCTCATCGCAGTACTTCTAGGGGCTATCGCACTAGCGCCGGCACTTGTATCGGCACAAGTTCCTGCTGTTACCGCAGGCGCATCCGTAACTACTCCGGTTGCGACCGTTAAAATGAGCGCAACTGCCATGGCAACTGCAAAAACGCGTGGTGACACAGAACTTGATCGCCGTGTTACATCGCTCACCGACGCAAACACTCGTGTGCAAGCAATGCAGAAGGTAACTGACACATTTAAACAAAATCTTGCTACTGCGCTCGAGACGCAAATAAGCGCATTTGGTGCACTCAAGGCAAAAATCGATGCTGATACCGATGCCACAACTCTTAAAACTGATGTTCAGTCTATTACACAGTCGTACCGCGTGTATGCGCTCGTGCTCCCGCAGGTTCGCATTGCGGCAGCGGCCGACCGCGGCGTCACCATTGTGGGCATGATGCAGATACTTGGTGAAAAACTCGCAGCGCGTGTTGCTGCAGGGACAACTGCCGGTGCTAATACAACTGCCCTTCAAGCTACACTCACCGACCTTGGCGCTAAGATTTCTGATGCAAACACGCAGGCACAAGCCGCTGTATCAGTGAGCGCTTCTCTTACCCCCGACAACGGCGACACAACAAAAATGGCTTCAAACAACGCAGTACTTAAGACTGCCCGCACCGACCTTACCACTGTAAATACCGACCTCAAGGCCGCACGCGTAGATATCACCACTATTGTAAAAGGCCTCGCAAAAATAAACGTGGCAGCAACAAGCACCGCAGCCGTGCAGTAAACATATGACGCTTCCTTTGAAGCGGTTACTTCAAATAACATTCTGCGCCACGGTACTTTTCTGTGGCGCAGTTTCGTTTGTGCACGCGCAAACCGGAGAGCCGGACATGGAGACGGTGACGTTCGTTAAGGCAAAAACAATCTCGACAGCAGGACAACAGGTCAAACAAATACCGGGTACGAATACAACATCGGAGTATCAGAACAATTACGGCCCAGTTGCTTGATGGACCAAACGCGGGGAAGCTCGTTACCGTTGATAACGACTTTCTCATGATGAAGCCGGGCGATGAATTCTATTTTCAGCACACGCTCAGCCCATCGGAAGGAATTGATACATACGCAGTTTCAGAGCCGTATCGTCTGCCACAGCTGGCATGGCTCGTTGGCCTTTTTCTGCTCTGTCTCTTTATATTCGGCGGCAGGCAGGGGATACGAGGATTGTTCGCTCTCATTGGCAGTTTTTTCTTTATCGGCTTTTTGCTGATACCGGGGATACTCCATGGGTTTTCGCCTGTTCTTCTAAGCCTTGGTATCGCGTCGCTGATTATTATTTTAGGTTCGTACGTGACCCATGGCTTCAATAAAACCACAACGGCAGCCGTCATTGGGATGCTTATAACCATCGCCATAACCGGCGTGCTGGCCTACGTAGCTATCCATTGGACCAGACTTTCGGGCTTCACAAATGAAGAAGCGACATATTTGAACTTTGATACACGAGGTTCAATAAATTTTGTCGGGCTGCTTTTGGGAAGTTTTATTATTGGGTTGCTCGGCGTGTTGTATGACGCTGCGATAAGCCAAGCCATCGCAGTTGAGGAACTTTTTTCCGTGGGTACGCATCTAACGAAATTTGAAGTATATAAACGAGCCTTACGCATTGGTAGGGAACATATAGGTGCTTTGGTAAATACACTGGCTATCGCATACGTCGGCGTATCAATGCCGCTTATTTTATTGTTTGCCATGTCAACCCAAGGAACGCTGCTTACCATCAACCAGGAAGTGTTCGCGACAGAAATTGTCCGCATGATGGTCGGCAGTATCGGGCTCATACTGGCCGTACCAATTACAACCACGTTCGCAGTGTACATGCTTTCAAAGTGGCCGCCAAAAAATAAAAGCGCCCACGTTGGACATCATCACTAATAAATGTATGACCTCGAGCGAGCTTTCTCCGGTCGAATGGAGAAAGCTCGCTCGAAATCACATCTGGTTGAATAAAAAACCCTCCGCCGAAGCGGAGGGTTGCCTCGGCGTGAGAGGTTCAGCAGTCGATGCTGGCCTGCCAGCGGATCTGGTCCTCAGTGGTGAAGGTGACATCGACCTTGTCCGGCGATGCCAGCACCTTGCAGCAGTTGGCAAAGCCCAGCGCCATGCCAGCCTGCTCGACCATCAGAGGCCGTGCGGCATCCGTTCCAAGCAAGCGGGCGATCTGCTTGCCAAGAACGGAATCCGGATTGAAGTCGATGACGACGCCCAGGCCGCGCCGCTCGTGCCGGAGGACATCCTTGTGGTGTTCCTCGGGCAACGCGTTCTTGACGGTGCAGCAGGGGCAGCCGGGCGACTTCGTGGCCCTGGCGACTGCCATGATTGCGGCATGGCCCAGATGGGTATCGTTCCGCATCGCATAGGCGAGTGCGGCCTTGGGGGTGTCGCCAGCCTCGAGCCGGACGAGTGCGCTTGGAAAGGACATGAACATCTCCCTGTGGAGCTTCTCGACGTTGGCGGATATTGCCAACGTGCTCTCGGCCATATATTTCCGAGAGCACGCTAGCAACACTTACAGAACGTGCGCGAATACCATGTCTGCTGCTTTTTTGGTATCGGCCTCGAGGCCTGCTTCTTTGTTATCTACGATGATGTGCGGTATGCCGGCTAGTTCGAGCTCGTGTTTAATTTGCTCTGCAACACGGCGGCTGTTAATCGTGGGCTCGCGTACAATGACTGCCATATCAACGCCAGAAAGAATGCCAGTGGCAACTGGGTCAGTACCGGCGCGCTCATCTATTATTATCGCTTCGCCTGCTTTTAAATGTAACAAGGGAAGATACACTTTCAATGGAGCTGCAAGTGAGTGACTGCAGACTTCTTGCGAACGAACACGTTCGGTATGAGGGCCCGCTGTCATAACCCGCAAACCATCTTCCAACTTAACAGAAACGCGAGCAGTAAATTCATCGAGAGGGGATAGGGTAAAAGCAATCCCTGCATTTTTACCAGCCTGCAATGCATCACCATATGTACCGGTACGCGAAGCCCCGACATGTTCTTTAATCCTATCTGGATCGCTCCCGAGGAATATAGAAGGTTCAACTCCCAAGTTGTAAGAAAGGTCCATATTGTGGTCAGCATCTATGGCAAGCACGCGAAACCCGCGTGCACGAAGCGCCCGAACCATAGCTGTTGCCATGGTTGATTTGCCCGAACCGCCTTTTCCCAAAAATGCCAATTTCATAAATGCAATACTTTTGTACTTACATACTACTATAGCGGATTACATACTGCAAGTACTTGCAATAAATTTGCATTTAGTATATACTAACGCAATATGGAAAAGAGCATACAATATTTCACCCACATTCTGCGCGAGGCAGGGTTCCGTGCAACTCCAGGCAGAGTACGCTTGCTCAGCCTGCTTTCAGTAGAAGAAAAACCCCTCACAGTTTCTGAAAATCAAGAAAAAACTTAAAGGAAGGGCAGATACGGTAACGCTGTACCGTTCACTCGAGGCCCTTGCGCAGTTGGGGATTGTTACGCGCTCGGAGCTTGGCCACGGACATGCGCACTACGAGCTTGCGGCGGGGAAGAAACATCATCATCACATCGTCTGCACTAATTGCGAGAAAATCGAAGATTTTTCCGACCCTCTATTTGAAACGGCACTCATGCATGCTGCAAAAAAAGCAAAATCATTCAAAAGCATCAACAGTCATTCGTTGGAATTGTTCGGTTTGTGTGCAAATTGTTCGTAAATTATTTAGTAGTTTTAGTATATGAATTCAAAAACTCTTATTGGTGTAGTTGTCGCAGTAATCATTGTTATAGGAGGCATATTTGTTTTTACATCCAAACAACCTTCAGCGCCAACAACATATAGTGGCGGCGTATTGCAGGTTGTTGCGGCAGAGAACTTTTGGGGGAGCCTTATCCAGCAGCTGGGCGGTACGCACGTGCACGTGTTGAGTATCGTCTCTGACCCAAACGCAGACCCGCATGAATATGAAAGCAATGCTGATAACGCGCGCGCGGTAGCGGACGCAAACTATATTATTGAAAACGGTGCCGGCTACGACGGATGGATGGATAAACTTCTTGGCCCAGGCGGAAATCAGCCGAATAGAAAAATCCTTAATGTCGCGACACTGCTTGGCAAAAAGGACGGCGACAATCCGCACTTTTGGTACAACCCGGCGTATGTAAACGAAGTTATCGCCCAGATGGAATCGGACTTGATTGCGCTTGACCCTGCAAATACCGCGTACTATCAATCGCAATACAAGGCACTGCAGGCATCACTCGCGCCCTATCAAAATAGAGTCGCATCAATAAAAGCGCAATTTGGAGGCACTCCAGTTGGGTCTACCGAAAGCATCTTCGTATATCCAGCCGCTGCACTTGGCCTCAACCTTGTTTCGCCAGCGTCGTTCATGGATGCGATAGACGAAGGAAATGACCCGCCGGCTTCGAGCGTTGTTCAATTTGAACAGCTCATCAATAACAAACAAATACAGGTTTTGCTGTACAATGAGCAAACAGTGACGCCTATTACGCTTACTATGAAAAAGCTCGCAGGTGATGCAAATATTCCCGTCGTCGGAATTACGGAAACCATACAGCCGCCGGATGCCAGTTTCCAAGATTGGATGAATTCGAAACTTATTGCGCTTGAAAACGCACTCAACGCAAAGGCGCTTGGGCAATAATTAATGTCGGACGAACCTATCATTACAGCGCGCGGCCTTTCAGCCGGATATGGAGGCTCTCCTGTGTGGAAGGGTGCGGACTTTTCGGTCCATAAAGGCGAATTTGTCGGCGTACTGGGGCCAAATGGTGCGGGGAAAACTTCGCTGTTTCGCCTGTTGCTTGGCTTAGCGAAGCCGCTTTCCGGAGAACTTTCTGTCTTTGGTGAAAGTCCAAAACGCGGAGACTCGCGCATAGGATACGTTCCACAGCGCCACGCGGTTGATTCTGAGATGAACATCGAGGCGCTTGAAATCGTGCGCTTGGTTTCGTGCGGATGCAAATGGGGTTTCGATCTGCCAAATGAAGCCAAGCACGAACGTGAATTGGCGATGGCTGCACTGCGGAACGTTGATGCCGAGAATCTTGCGCATCGTCCCCTGGGTTCGCTTTCAGGCGGAGAATTACAGCGGGTATTTTTTGCGCAGGCATTGGCAGGAAACCCAGAGTTATTGCTTTTGGATGAGCCATTGGCAAACCTCGACATTCGCCGCGAAGGCGAGCTCATCCAGCTTATTAAAAGGGTTGTACAGTCGCGCGGCGTGACCGTACTGCTTATTGCCCACAATATAAATCCACTTCTACCAGTGCTGGACCGCATCATGTACGTCGCGAACGGCCGTGTCGCGACAGGCCAGCCGCGCGAAGTCCTTACCTCCGAGGCACTCTCAAAATTATATGATGCCCCGGTCGAGGTGCTCCGCGATTCGCGCGGTCGTATCGCGATCATAGGCGGCGAAGAAGAATCACACCATCATGGTTAATTTCAGCTTCAATATAGTGACGGATTTGCTGAATATGTGGCAATACTTGTTCATGCAACATGCCTTTGAGGCCGGCACGGTGGTTGCAATTATCGCCGGTATCATCGGTTATTTCGTTGTACTTCGGAATTCGTCATTCGCCGCCCACGGCCTTTCTCACGCAGGGTTTACCGGCGCGGCAGGTGCGGTCTTGCTCGGCATCAGTCCTATCTTCGGGCTCTTTGCATTTACCATGGGAGGGGCGCTCATCATGGCGAGCCTAGGCAAGAGGGCCGTAAATCGCGATGTGCAGATAGGTGTCGTGCTCGCGTTCATGCTCGGCCTCGGAGTTTTGTTTATAAGCCTCTATAAAGGATACGCGACAGAAGCATACTCACTTTTGTTCGGCGAGATTTTGGGAATCAGTACGACGGATGTGTGGGTGACCCTTATCGCAGGCCTGCTGGTTTTGGCCGTATTCGCTTTCATGTATCGTCCGCTGCTATTCAGCTCGCTCGATGAAGAAGTGGCAGAGGCAAAAGGGGTGCCGACATTCGGCATTGGACTAGCGTTTATGCTCCTTATTGCCGCGGCAACATCAATTGCAGTGCAAGTCGTTGGCGTCCTCCTTATATTTTCGCTGATGGTGGCACCGGCGGCGGCTGCACAGCGCATCGCGCGGCGGCCCATGCAGGGGATGTTGCTGTCAGTGCTTATTGCGCTACTGGCTACGTGGTTCGGGCTTTTTATTTCGTTCTATCTTTCGTACCCGGTAAGTTTCTTTATCACGAGCATCACGTTTGTCGTGTATATAGGAGTCCGCGGCATACAAGCGCTCAAAGCGTAAGAAATTTTACAGTCTCCTACGCCTCAATGATAAGAGGCTGGTCGAGTTTTACTTCCTTAACTTTAAGTAACAGCGCGGCAAATGCGCCAGCCAAGAGAAGGCCTCCGGCAGTGAGATAGACCGTCCCGTACGCATCTATTCGAGCCTTAAGTTCAATAAGGGTAATAAATTGGGTGGTAGCTGCTTGTGTATGTATGTTGAGTACGCTGTTTCGTGCAATGTTCAACACGTTGGAATTAGTGACGCTATTGAGTAAGGTGCCAAACAGTGCAATACCGAATGCGCCTGCGATGTTGCGGGCAAGCGCCAACACCGATGATGCAACACCAATTTCACTCTGGGGGACTGCCGATGCCACGGCGCTGGTGCGTTGTGACATGCCGAAGCCAAGGCCAAAGGCCATAATAAAAAGGGGAAACATAATATCTATGGCTGTTGAGCGTACGTCGATGAACGAGAATAGATACATGCCGAGTGCCGCTACAAGCGTGGAAGCAAAGATAACGTAGCGTGGCTGTACGCGGCCTACAAGTGCGCCGCCAATGGGTGCGGCAAACATGAGCCCGACAGCCATCGGGATAAACAAATACCCCGACTCCGTTGCGTTATACCCAAGGAAGGTTTGTGCGAAGATCGGGATAAGGAAGATGCTGCCCATGAGGCCCATAAACACAATAAAGTTGTTTGCCAGCGTGTTCATAAATACGGCATTCTTGAAAAACTTAAGGTCGACTATGGGCTCGGGATGATTCTTTTCTATAAAATAAAATACTGTCGTCATCACAACTACCGAGAGGTAGCAGAGCAAGCTGTTTGTCGAAAGCCAACCCCAGTCGGTGCCTTGGTCGAGCACAAGCACGAGGCTCGACAACGCGCCGCCCAGCACAAGTGCGCCCCACCAGTCGAAGCCTTTTGGAATACGGTCGTTCTTCGACTCTTCAACGTAGATAAATGCCATAATCATGCCGATAACACCGACAGGGATGTTGACCAAAAACACAGAGCGCCAACCAAAGTTGTCGATAAGCGGGCCGCCGATAAGCGGGCCAAACACTGCGGCTGCGGCAAACGATGACGACCAAATGCCAAGCGCCTGCGCACGCTCCCTGCCTTCAGTAAAGGTAAATGCAATGATGGCCATGGCGGTGGGGTAGTCGGCCGAGCCCGCAATTGCCTGTATGACACGGAAGACAATCATGCTGCCGAGGTTCCACGACAGGCCCGCAAGTGCAGAACCAAAGATAAAAAGGCCAAAGCCCGTGAGATACACACGCTTGCGGCCTATGGTATCGCCAAGCTTGCCCCAGATAGGCACAAAAACGGCATTCGCCAGGATATAGGCAGTTGCTATCCAGCCAGCGGCTGAAACAGTGATGGAGAAATCATTAATGATTTTTGGCAGCGCCAAGTTTACGATAGTCTGGTCAAGACGGCCGAGAAAGGTGCCCATGATAACCGTTAGAAGTATCATCCAACGGTACGGATTTTTTTCAGGGTGGTCCATAGAGAGTTAATTTTTGTAGACCCAGATCTTTGCGGACATGCCATTTTTTAGTTGTGGGTTTGCGACTGTGTCGAAACGCACTTTGACATCAAAGTTTTGTTCCTCGCGCTTGTCGGAGATACTAAACACCACATCGCTGCTTTCCGCTGTTGGTGCAACTTCGTCAACAACACCGGTAAATTTCGTGCCGCCAAATGCATCGACGGTAAATTCTGCACGCATCCCGGGCTCTATATCAACAAGACCTTTATCTTCTTCTATCTGGCCGACAACACGCAGCTGTGACGGGTCTATTGTCTCGACAACTGCATCGCCTGGGTTAATTTGTGCACCTATATTGTTGTTGACCATGATAACCAAACCGCCGCTTGTGGACGTGATAGGTTCTGTGCCGACTTGTGCGACAACGGTGTTAGGCGCTATAACGTCGCCTTCCTGAACATTTACGTCTTTAAGCGTGCCTGCAGCTGTCGGCCCCAAGTCAACTATCGGTGCCTGTATCTGGGCCTTGTCTATATATACGGTCTTCGATGATGCGCCGATATAGGCGAGTGCTGCAATACCGCCACCAATCACGAGGATAAGAAATGCCGCGAGAATAAGCACACGTTTATCAAGTTTCTTTTTTTCTTCTTTTTTAGGTTCGTTTGGCATATACAATTAATTAATTAGAATTTACGAGATACTGGTCGCCAGCTGAGAGCCCCGAAACAATCTCAATCTGGGTGTCACTTTCAATGCCAGTTTGGACTTCTTTTTCAACTGGACCTTTTGAAGAGGGGACCAACACGAATGTTTGGCTCCCATTTTGCAACACTGCAGCTTTAGGAATGACGATGCTGTTTTGCTGCTGTGCGGCAAGAATAGTTGCGTTTGCTGTCATACCAATAGAGATGCTCGCGTCATTGGTTATAAACTGGAGAACCACTTTGTATGCGGATATACTGTTTTGCATTGTCGGCGAGCGGTCTATTGAGGCAACGGTTGCAGTAAATATTCGGCCGCTACCGTATGCATCAAGGGTCACCTGTGCTGTGTCGCCAACTTTCAATTTTGCAACATCAACTTCGCTCACATAGAGTTCTATCTGCAACGCGCTTTGTGGCGTAAGCGAAATTGCCGTTGTGTTGGGCGCAATGGTCTGGCCTGTTTTGATATCAACACTCGTAACTGTTCCCGAGAAGGGTGCCACAACAACATTGTTTGCAATTTGTGCTTGTATGCTTGCGACTTGTGCCTGTGCAGCTTCAACCTCGGCCTTCCCGGCCTCTATTGTCTGGCTGGTCGAGCCAGCTTGGATTTGGCTCAGCGCATCTTGCGCCGACTGCACTGCCAATTTACCCGATGCAATTTGCTGTTGTTCACTTTGGAGTGAAAGAATGAGAGTACTTGCTGTCGTGTTAAGGGAGCTGATGGCCGTTTGCGCGCTGGCAATAGATGCCGCGCTAAATGCGGATGATGGCAGTGCGTTTGCGAGTGCCTGCAACAACGTGCTCGTGTAGGCACGCACTGCGATAAGTTGTGTTATCGAAAAAGTGAGAGACGTATCTATCGACGCGGTGTCGCTCGTATTTGGTAAGCCATTTACCTGTGTTTGCCACTGCGCAAATTGTGCGTTTAAGGCCGCACGCGCCGCCGCGGCATTTGTGGCGTCTTGGCTGTCGGTTGTCTGGAAGGTTACGGTTGGTTGGTTTGAGGTTGGTTGGTTAAAAAGTGAGTCGGTATTTTGACGAACTCCGTTGTATGCTTTGTTGTAGGCATCAGTCAGCGTTGCAGGAACGTTGGCATATATATTTTGGAGCGACTGCCCGGCCTGTGCGACAGCGGTTTGTCCCGAGGTTATATCGGTCGCCGGTGCACCAGCCTGCATCCCATCAAGTTTCGCTTGCGCGGCTGCGACGTTTGCAACAGCAACATCTCTTTGCGCTGCCAAGCTTGCCGTGTCGAGTACCGCAAGTGTCTGTCCTGTTGCCACATGGTCACCAACGGCGACATTGACCGCAACAACACGCCCACCGCTTATAAATGCCAAGTCAGGGTTTTGTGCAGGCTCCACTGCACCCGAGCCGGTAACGGTCTCGGAAATTGATCCAACATTTGCAGTTGCCCAACTTGATGCGGGGGAGCGGGTCGAAACAAAGTAATAAATACCACTGCCAAGGGCGATAACTACAACCACGGCTGCAGCCCCGATGATTATCGGGTGGGCAAGTACTTCTTTTTCAAAAAATGATTTCATATCTGTGTTGATTAGTTATTTATTTTTAAGCATCTTTTTTAATACTCGCTGCATGTCCGCGTGATCCTTGCTCGACAATCCAAGCAACAGACTCGTTAATACTTTTTTGCGTTTACTTGTGATGGTAGTGAGTGTTTTTTCAGCCTTTTTCGTTATAAAAAGGTGGACTTGGCGGCGGTCAGTGCGGTCGCCTTCGCGGCGAAGGTAGCCACCGTCGGCGAGCTGGTTAACGAGTGCTGTGGCCGACGGCGCGCTAATTTCCAAATGCTTTGCGATGTCGCGCATTGTGGGTGAGTGCATGTCAGAACACGAAGCGCAGCACCTCTGCCTGCGCAAAGGGGACACCATCTTCCTTATCGAGCTTCTTGCGTATCATGCGGCCGGCCTCAAAAAAGAGTGCGACGGTTGTATCTGTTTTGTTTGCCATACAAATAGTTAGATACACTAACTATATAGTACTATGCCTGTGGTGTCAATGAAGAGGGAAGGCTCAATGGGGATACAATGGCTCCGCGGTATAGGATATTGAGAGGGCTTGCAATTCTGGAAAAAGCTGGTATGGTAGCCTCAGATTCATCTAGGGTTCATGCCCAATATGTATTAATTATCCAGTATTTAAGCCATTATTTTGTATATGTCATTTCGTCGTATTGCCCTTGTTGCCCTCACCACGCTCGTCTTGAGCGTACCTGCTGTTGCCTTGGCACAGAGCGCCCCGTATTCGCAAGTCGTTGTGACAACGATCTTGGCTTCTGGCGTTGCGGCACCTTCGATAGCGCCAGTGGTCACTGTTACGGCGACAGCTCCGTCTTTGTACGGTGCAATAAATAGCAATTCTTCACAGGTAAGTTATGCGTCGAGCTTCAGTAGCGATACGCACACAATTACATTCACTCCTGGCAGCTATTCAGTTAGCGCGACAAGCGGTCTGTACTATTTTTCGTACTCATCGGATTGTTCAGGCTTTACACCACTTAGTGGCCAAGTACGTTCATGTGTTGTGACGCTTTCAACCACTCCTCCCCAGACATATAACAATTGCACCATGCCGTTTTATGGCACGGCAGGTTGCGTTGCTCCGGTTGTCCCATACCAGGGCCCATACGGCCAGTCGGTTCTTTCGTGCAGCCCTTCATACCAGACAATTGGTGCAGGTCAACCGGCAACGTTTACGGCTTCGGGCGGAACGCCAGGCGGTTACAACTGGACAATCTCGAGCCGTACCTCGCTCAACGTCGGCGCTTCGTTTACGACCATATTTCAAACAACAGGCACACAAACCGTTATCGTTTCGAACGGTGTACAAAATGCGACCTGCACCATTAATGTTGTAGTAGGCGCAGTGCCTATCAACTACATTGGTTCGTCACCATCAATTACGACAAACTACATTCCGGCATATTTGCCAAACACTGGGTTTGGGCCGGTAAGCAGCTCAGTACTTGCAATAGCCCTCGCGCTTCTTTTGAGTGCTGGAATATTCTTTTTCCCCTATGTTAGAAAAGCGCTTACTATTGCCCTCGGCTAAAATAGCCGTCCTTGTGCGCACATATAACCCCCGCGAATATATTCGTTGGTTTTTCGTGTGCGTAGGGGTGATGGTTATTTTTATTGGCCTTGCAAATATTCTTGGGCGCATGGCCGATTATGTTGGAGGAAATGCTGCCGCCGCGCAAATTGCGTTCGCGCCTTTGGGCACGCTTAATCTAGGAAACCTTCCTGCCGCCGTTGCAACAACGACACCGATTATTCCTGCACATATAAAAATACCGAGCATCGGCGTTGATGCGTCTGTTCAGCAAGTCGGCAAAAAACCCGATGGCTCGATGGCAACGCCGACAAATTTTGAAGATGTCGGATGGTACGACTTGGGCAGTGAACCGGGGCAGGCCGGCAATGCGGTCATCGCGGGCCATGTTAACAATGCACTCACTAAATCAGGCGTCTTCGAACATCTCTCGGATGTAAAAATAGGGGATTACATCACCATTGCTGATGCTTCTGGCAAAACACTTATTTATGTAGTGACCGAAACTGATCAGTATCCCGTTAGCCAAGCACCCGCTGCATCAATATTTTCGGGCACTGGGGCATCACAAATCGTTCTTATTACCTGCGATGGCGCATGGGATGTTGCAACGCATTCGTACGACAAACGCTTTGTCGTCTACGCTCGCCTTTCATCTAAGTAAGTCTAAAGGCTTGCTCTAATAACAGGGCATAAACTTTATTGCAATTTCATGTACTCCGTGTTCTACTAGGGGCGTTCGAGTAAGTTTCTCCAATGGTCCCGTTTGAGGAGCGCAGGAGGGTCGTCTTACGAGGCAAGTTATTAATTGTTTTGTATCGCACATCATGGCACGCAAATTGTTCATCGGTGGCCTTCCGTACCGCACGACGGGGGATGAGCTCCGTGACGCGTTCGCACAGGCTGGCGAAGTGGCAAGCGCCTCTATCGTCACCGACCGCGAGACTGGCCGCTCACGAGGTTTTGGCTTCGTAGAAATGGCAGATGATATGGGAGCTGACGCAGCTATTGCTATGTGGAATGGCAAAGACTTCGGCGGCCGCATGCTCACCGTCTCGGACGCACGTCCGAAAGCACAGTAATCTCTACTGTCTTTGCAGAAAATCTTCCAACTTTTGGTTGGAGGATTTTTTGTTGTTTTAAATTTATAAATATTTGAACTCCTATGAGCTAGTGTTGTTGAAGCCGGCGGTATGGCTACGGCGCGGGACTCGGTAATCCTGCGCTGGGGGTTCGATTCCTCCCACCGGCTTTAAGAAACGCAAATACTTGACAGTGCCATTGATTTCCGTATACTGGTTCTATACCGAGTCCCGCGCTGTAGTTGAGGAGTAATCCTCTGGAGCCGGCAGAGCAAAACACTCCCTTCGGGGAGTTTTTTGTTTTTATATTTGATATGATGGCTGCGTGATTCGAGAGCTCAAAAGCTTCTATAAAAAAGGGGGTCGTTCGCATCTCCCATGGAGAAAGACTAAAGACCCATACAAAATTCTAGTGTTCTGAATTGATGCTGCAGCAGACTCAAGTTGCGCGCGTTATTCCAAAGTACAAAAATTTCATCAAACTATTTCCATCTTTTAAATCTCTCTCGCAAGTCCCGCTTTCAAAAGTGTTAGGTGAGTGGCAGGGTTTGGGGTACAACCGCCGCGCAAAGTTTTTACATGAAACTGCAAAAATCATTACGAAAGAATATAAGGGAAAATTCCCAAAAGAAGTTAGAGAGATAGAAGAACTCCCCGGCATCGGCCTATACACCGCCCGCGCTATCTCGACCTTCGCTTTTAACAACCCCGAAGTGTTTATCGAAACCAACATCCGCACCGTCTTTACTCATTTTTACCGAGGACCGACCTCGGCGAAAAGTGTAGATGACAAAGAACTAATGCCGCTTATTGAGAGGGATTTAAAGAAGTCGAAGATGGAGCCAAGGGATTTCTATGCAGCGCTCATGGACTACGGAAGTTATTTGAAGGCAAGTGGCGTGCGTATCAATAACAAAAGCAAACACTACATCAAGCAATCTAAGTTCGAAGGTTCTACACGACAAAAGCGCGCCGCCGCATTGCGTGACGCGCTCAGGTCTGGTGCCTCGGAAGTTGAGTTGGAGAAACTACTACACTCCTAAGACTACCGGTATAACAATAGGGCTTTTGTTTGTTTTTTCGAAGAGGAAACGTGCAACAGCGTCGGTGACGTTGTTTTTAACGTAATCGAAGTTTACCGGGTTCATGCCCTTGGTTGTATCCTCGATTGTTTTTTTAACAATGAGCCGAGTCTGTTGGAGCAGTTCTTGGTTTTCACGCAAGTATACGAAGCCGCGCGAGATGATGTCAGGTGATTTGCGCAGGCGGCCGTTTTTTGGGTTGACCGTTGCGATAATCACAAACATGCCTTCTTGTGCCAGCACGCTTCTGTCGCGAATGACAACCTCTTGTATGTCGCCAATGGAGAAGCCGTCCACCAAACGCAAGCGAGTTCGGTGCCATTTCTTTCAGGCGTACGAGGCTCTGGCCTTCGTCGCGGATTTCGATGACAGTGCCATTGTCGGGGACAATGACATCTTCCTCGCGACGGCCGCACGCTTTGGCGATTTCGGCATGCAGCGCGGAGCATGTAGTGGTAGCCGTGCATCGGCATAAAGAAGCGCGGGTTTATTGTGCATGTGGATCCAGAAAAGTCTCGTCGCGGTTGGCGTGGCCCGAGGCGTGGACGTCCATCGTTTCGCGGTGGATAATTTTTGCACCTTGGCGTGAAATGTTGTCTTTCAGTTTTTGCACCGAGCGTTCGTTGCCTGGGACGACGGATGAGGAGAGGAGCACGATGTCGGCCTTTTTAATTTTGACATTTTTGTGCGTCTTCATGGCAATGCGCATAAGTGCGGCAAATTCGTCGCCCTGCGCGCCGGTCGCCAAGATAAGGATTTTGTTGTCGGGCAGGCTTTCCAATTCCTGCGGGCCGATAAATGTTTTCTCCGGAACTTTGAGCATACCGAGCTGCTTCACGATCTCGATGTTGACCTTCATTGAACGGCCTTCTACGAGAATAGTTTTGCCATCGTTTGCCGCTGTTTCGATGATGTGCATAATGCGCTCGAGCTGCGACGAAAAGGTGCCGATAATAAGGCGGCCTTGTCGTGGTGGAAATTATCTCGTCCATGTTTTTGTGCACGGTGCGCTCGGGGAGGGAAAAGCCCGGCTCTTCGCAGTTGGTCGAGTCGGCCATAAGCATCAAGACATTCTTATCCTTGAAAATTGACCAACTCTTTTTCTTCCGCCTCTGTAGGTACGCCGTCTACGTGGTCGAGCTTCAAGTCGCCGGTAAGCAACAATGTTGCCGTATGGAGTTTCGATAATGATGCCCATCGAGTCGGGGATAGTGTGGGTGACCGAGAAGAACCGGACTTTTATTTTGCCCGCGCGAACGGTCTCATTTTTCTCCACCTCGTGGATAGTTAGTGGTTTTAGGTTCGGGAATTCTTCCTGGCGCTTCTTGATCATTATTGATGTAAGCAAGCGTGTATAGAGCGGCGGATAGCCGATGCGGTCGATGATGTAGGGGATGCGCCAATGTGGTCGAGGTGTCCGTGGGTGATAAACATCCCGCGGATTTTATCGCGGCGCTCTTCCAAATACTTCGTGTTCGGCAAAATATAATCGATACCCGGCGTATCATCTTCGCGGAACTGAAAGCCGCAGTCGATAATCAAAATATCATCGCCGTATTCAATGGCCGTCATGTTGCGGCCGATTTCTTCGACGCCACCAAGCGGAATTATGCGAATGTTGCCTGCTTCAAGTGGGGGAACCGGTTTTTCGTTGCCGTTTGCCGAGATTGGCGCGTTTGGATCAAACTCTTTTATCTCGCGCACCGGGTGCGTTTGATGAGGCTTTGGGCCGCCGCGGCGATTAAAATCGTTGCGACGCCCTTTGCCTCCACGGCCGCCGCGCGGCCCCTGTGGGCGCGGGCTTCGTTTCTGTTCTTCCATAAACTAATTACTACTGGTAATGAATAAAACTTCTTACAAAATTTAGTGTGCGAACGGCGTCCATACCTGGTCGGTTTCTTTGTGCCAGGAGGTGACACTCAAAAATCTATCGCTGGGGGTCTCGATGAAGCCGAGATCAACCCCTTCCAAGTCTTTGGGTACAATATACACGAAATCAGGCGCATACAGAAATACGGCTGGAATGTCCTTCTTTAACTGTACATCAAACTGCATGTACAACTGCTCGCGCTTTTGGTCATCGCTTGTCTGGCGGAGTTGCTCGAGCACGGTGTCCGCTGTCGAATTTGCGTACATCGCGATGTTGAGCCCCGGGTCGTTGCGCTGCGACGAATCCCAAAACGCAAAGAGGTCGAGTTCGCGGCCGACGACTTCTCCAAACAACAGTGCATCGTATTTGCGCGGGCGGATAACATTTTCCGACAGGTCGCCTTGGTCGTAAATTTGGATATCAACTTTTGCACCGACTCGCGCCCATGTATCTTTCAAATATTGTGCGGCGGCGCGAAGTTCAGGTACGTTGCCAGTTGCCAGTGCAAACTCGAGCGTCGTGGTTTTTGCGCTTTTGCCGCTGCCAGTTGTTTTTTGGAGCACTCCTGCTGGGCCCATCTTCCACCCAGCGTTTTGGAGTTCGGCCTGCGCTTTTGCAATTAATGCATCACTGGTTGACGTGCCTTGTGTGAGAGGTAGTGCGTCGGATGTTTGGAGCACACTCGGCGGCACGGGGCCCGCAAGCGGTGTGCCATAGCCACCCAACACTTCGTTTACGAGCGCACTTCTATCGACTGAATCGTTCAACGCTTTGCGGACATCTGCATCGCGTAGCACGACAGACTGGTTTTGATTAAAGAAAACGCCGAATACGCGGTTGAGTGATGACGTGTCTATTGTAAAGTTCTGTAATTCGGAAAGTGCTGCAGGCGAGATGCCGCTGGCCGACGCTATTGCGCCGCTTTTAAGCGCACTCACCAAGTCGTCATCGTTCTGATAAAAATTAAACGTAAGCTGTGAAAGATATGCTTGGCCAAGGGCATAGTCTGAAAATGCACTCAGTGTGTATGACGACGGGATACCTGAGGAAGTGCGTGCGATGGAAGAAACGTGGAACGGTCCGGAGCCAATAGGTGAAGTATTTAAATCACTGAAAGGGAATTCATCATCACTGATATCCTGCCACAGACTCTTCGGCAAAATGCCGAGGGTAAGATTTTCAATAAACGGTGCGTAGGGGGCTTTCAATGTAAACGTAACGGTGTGCGGGTCGACCTCTGTTACAACAACGCCGTCCCAGTTGGCGCGCTCAGGACTTTTAAGTGTTGGGTCTTGGGTTTTTTGTATTGTAAAAACAACATCGTCGGCGGTGACAGGCGTGCCATTTTGGAAGGTGGCGTTCGCACGGATATGGAATGTGTATGTTTTGCCGTCGGGCGAAATGCTGTAGTCGGATGCCAAGTCGGGAATATAGTCGCCCTCGGGCGTTGCCTTGAGGAGGCCGGAGTAGACAAGGGATGTGAGGTCGAGGTCAGCATCTGAAATCGCGAGTACGGGGTTGATAAACCGCGGCGCACCGATAATGCCTTCAGTAAGTGAGCCACCATGCGCTGGCACCGTAACAAGCAGCTGCTCGTTCAATAAATAAACGAGAGCTATAGCGCTGACTATAAGCAGTCCCGCGAAGAAAAAGAAAAGTGCCCGGCCGCTTGCCGAAAATGAATGGTAGGTATCCTCCGCTTTTTCAATAAGTGGGTAACGGGAACTTCCAGAGTCTTTGCGCCAAAAAGCACGCATATAGTTGTACGCCCCGAGGGGCTGAGAGATTAGTGGATTACGAGAGCGAGAAACGCACACGCTGCAAACAATACGCCAATGACAATAGTTGCCCAAAAGAGATACTTCTCCATCCCGCGGCGGGTGTGATATGCCGCGCTGAAGTTGTCTCCGCCGAATGCGCCGCCAAGCGATGCACCTGTCTGCTGGAGCAGGATGCAAAGAATAAGGCCAACAGCAAGCACTATTTGTATGTAGGGCAGCACGCCCTGTAGGGTCATTACTATTACCCTAACACATGGGTTTTTGAGGTGCAAGATAAAGAAAAAGGCAGCCACCGAGAGTGGGGCTGCCTTTCAAACAGCTTCTTAAGGGGTTTTTTCAGGTGTCTCCCTCTCGCCCCATCTCTCAAAGAGGTCCGAGATAAATCCCCCCATAACGATGCCATCTGCGCAATCATCTTCGGATCTCGTGTCGCTGCAATGCTCTTGTACATCATGGAGGGCTCGGAGGGTAATGAAGTACTTTTTTGCGCACGTACTTTCGAGATCGACCTTGCCTTCGACGCTGCAGTCGGTAATCATCGACTTCCGCATGGTTTCGGCAAGATATGGCGCAGGAACGAGGATATAAACCTTCTTCGGTTTAGTATTGGATTCCTCCGACTTGTCCGGTGTTTGGGCGAAGGTCGGGGTGACGAAAAAGAGCAGGCTGGCGGCGAGGATAACAGAGCGCATGGATTCCTCCTGAAGCGCGGTTGGGCACGGAATGTGCTGAACGGAAAGTACCAGCCAAAGCAAATTGAGTCAATGGTGTCAATCTTTACAAAATGGCATTTGAGACTATATTTGTAGTGCTATGAAAAAGACTACTAAGAAGACCAAGAAGAGTGCAGCAAAAAAGGCAGTAAAGAAAATAGTAAAAAAATCTATCTCTGTTTCTAACAAATCAGGGGTTACGCCGCTGGGAGACCGTGTGTTGGTTAAGCCTATTGTTGCCGATGATACAACAACATCGTTTGGAATTATTATTCCCGACACTGTCAGTAAAGAAAAGCCGGAGCAAGGAGTTGTTGTTGCAGTTGGTGCGGGTAAAAAAAATGACGAAGGCAAAGTAATCACGCTTTCAGTTGCAGTTGGAGACAAAGTAATGTTTTCAAAATACGGCTTCGATGAAATAAAAGTTGATGGCGTTGAATACTATATATTGCCCGAGAGCAGCATTTTAGCGGTAATACAGAAATAATATGGCTAAACAAATTCTTTTTAATGAACATGCGCGCCGCGCTTTGAAGAGCGGCATCGACAAGGCGGCAAACACCGTAAAGATTACGCTCGGGCCTCGCGGGAGAAACGTAGCAATAGACAAAGGCTACGGCGGCCCAACTATCACGAACGACGGTGTTTCTATCGCGAAAGAAATCTCATTCAGCAACAAGTTCGAAAACATGGGCGCAGAGATTGTAAAAGAAGTTGCAACAAAAACAAACGATATCGCGGGTGATGGCACAACTACATCAGTCGTGCTGCTCCAGGCAATTATTGAGCAGGGGATGAACCACTTGGAAGCTGGCTCCTCGGCAATGGAGATTCGTTCGGGTATAGAAGAAGGAACAAAAGATGGGGTCAAAGCACTTGTTTCGATTGCAAAGAAAATACAGAACGATGAAGAAATTAAACAAGTTGCAACTATTTCTGCCGAATCGGAAGAAATTGGAAAAATAATCGCAGACACTATAAAAGAAGTAGGCAAAGATGGTGTCGTTACCGTTGAAGAGTCGCAGTCTTTGGGTATTGAGAAAGAAATCGTCGAAGGAATGGAATTCGATCGCGGGTACGTTTCGGCGTATATGGTGACCGATGCCTCTCGCATGGAAGCGGCATATAAAGATGCAGCTATTTTGATTACTGATAAAAAAGTTTCGTCAGTACAGGAAATTTTGCCACTCTTGCAGAAAGTTGCTGAGAGCGGCAAGAAAGAGTTGGTTATTATTGCGGACGATGTTGACGGCGAAGCACTTTCAACATTTGTCCTCAACAAACTTCGCGGCACGTTTAATGTGCTTGCAGTAAAGGCGCCCGGCTATGGTGACCGTAAAAAAGAAATGTTGCAGGACATCGCAATAATGACCGGCGGCGAAATGATCTCGGCTGACACTGGCGGTACGTTTGAAAACGCGACGCTTGAACAGCTGGGCCATGCTGCAAAAGTTATTGCAACCAAAGACTCGACCGTAATTGTTGGAGGCCGCGGTGCGAAGAAAGATATTGAAAAGCGGGTTACTCAAATTCGTGCGCAGATGAAGGAGTTGAAACCGCATGACATAAATAGGGAAAGTCTGGAGAAGCGTGTTGCAAAACTTTCGGGCGGTGTTGCTGTTATCCGTGTGGGTGCGGCCACTGAGACCGAGATGAAATATTTGAAATTAAAAATCGAGGACGCGGTGAATGCAACCAAGGCCGCCATCGAGGAAGGCATCGTTGCAGGCGGCGGCTCTGCCCTTGTGCGCGTAAAAGAGCTTTTGCTTGATCAGTGGAAGAAAAAGGAAGGAGCAATGAGCGTCGACCGCCGTGCAGGATACAGTATTATATTGAGTGCCCTTGAAAAACCTCTTGTGCAAATTGCACTTAATGCGGGTGCTGATGTGAACGAAACATTGAAGAAAATTATTACAGAAGTACGCAAAGGCAAAGGAAATGCAGGGTATGATGCGGTTTCCAAAGAAATTGTGCCCGATATGCTCGATGCAGGCATTATTGACCCGGTTAAAGTGACGCGCACGGGTTTGCAGCGTGCATCATCTGCTGCGGCGCTATTCCTTACAACCGAAGCAGCAATTGCCGAGGAACCAAAAGAAAAAAATGACACCCCAACCCCCGGAATGGGTATGGGTGACATGGACTACTAATATAGGTATAGTCAAAACAGACGCAACAAAATAGTGTGGAGATATAGATGGCAGCCACAGTAGCACGTTCGGGCGATGCCCCCAGCATCTTTCAGGGGCAGATACCGGCAAGTAAGCTCGGAGACTGGCGGGTCGTTGAGAATATCGATTTCGGTATGCAGCCATGGAACCCTCGAAATATTCTCGTTGGGCGCGGGTTGTATCGCGTGTATGTCGAAAACGCCTTTCCTCAGTGGCGTAAGAAGTTCATCCAAGGGAAAGACATTCGCAAATTCTATCCAATGAAAAAGGAAGAACGTCTCGTTGGTGGAGCATTTCACTGCTTCATGGAGCGTAATCCGGAGATTCTTCAGTCCCAATCCGCAGAATGGTTTTCTGGAGAAGGGGATGAGGAGAATCCTTTTGTACTTGAACTAGGAACAGAGTTTCGCTCTAAGGAGGGCGTGCAT
>CAWCNA010000013.1:0-85530 GCA_963796795.1 Candidatus Adlerbacteria bacterium
AGGTGCGAAACTATTTTATCGAAATCGTACTGGATCGTTGTTGTAAAAATTTCTGCATCGGCTTGGTATGAAATAACCGTGCCGTGTAATGTTGAGCTGCCGAGCTTTTTAACCGCCGCCTTCTTTTTACCTATTGCATACTCTTGGCAGTAGACACCTCCATCGCGGTGGACTTCCGCACGTAGGTACGTTGAAAGTGCGTTAACGACAGATGCACCCACGCCGTGCAAGCCGCCCGACACTTTGTAGCCTTCGCCGCCGAATTTACCGCCAGCGTGCAGTGTTGTCATAATAGTTTCAAGTGCCGAAACTTTTGTTGCCTTGTGTATGTCGACCGGGATGCCGCGGCCGTTGTCAGCAACGCGAATGGTGTTGTCGGGGAACACAATGACTTCAATATCATTAGCAAAACCACCCATGGCCTCGTCGCGCGAGTTGTCGAACACTTCCCAAATAAGGTGGTGCAAACCATCGGGACCAGTTGTACCGATATACATGCCTGGGCGGCGACGTACCGCTTCCAGCCCTTCAAGGACTGTGATTGAGGACGCGTCGTAATTAGATTTTTTAGGTTTTTCAGCAGCCATGTAAAAACAAAAACCCGTCGTATGGGCGTGCCTTTATTGTACCAAATTATTAGCGAACCTCAAAGCCCTTATCCACCAAAATATGGCTTATTTCCTGGATTATTTTATTGACTTCCACTTCGGTTAGTGTCCTGTCGAACGATTGAAAAATAAGACGGAATCCAAGAGATGTTTTGTCTCCTTTTTGGAAGCGGTCGAAGAGGGAAATTTTGACACATAACTCCCCCGCTTCTTTTTTTATTAATTCTTCAACTGAAGATTCGTCAGTATCAGCTGGAATCCAAAACGCTACATCGCGCACAATGTATGGGTAGCGAGAGAATGTTTGATAATTTTGTGTTTCTGAAAGTGGAAGATTCTCGTAAGTAGCTGCAGCAATAGGTTCGAGTATTTTTTCTTCTACCTTCCCCTTTCCATCAACGGTTGCGACGGCTATATATTCTTTCCCACCGTTCCAGACAGTCCCGATTTCAAATAGTTTTACCTCTTTAAGTCCAAGTAACTCTTTGTTTGGAATATTTTTATTCCACGCTTCGAGCAAGCCAGTTTTTAGGTCAGCACGCAGATGGGGCTTCACTCCATCGACTTTATTTAATACCGTTCGCTCGCCTTTTTCTGCAAAGACAGATGTAAATACTTCCGAATATCCTTGTGACATTAATTCCTTGCGTGCTTTTTCAGCTGCGTAAAAACTTGCGTTAATTTCTGGGGTTTTTGAAAATGCTGGGAGTGGGAGCGCTGGGATTTTGTCGTATCCAATAATCCGGCCGACTTCTTCTACCAAATCTTCAGCAATTGTTATATCCAAACGCTCAAACGGCAGCTGCACTTCCCAGCCAGAGGCTGGTCCGCCTTCGGCGGAAAATAATTCTTTATATGCAAACCCGAGACGCGTAAACACATCAGCAACTTCTGCTCCGCTTACTTCAACCCCAAGCAACTGAGTTATCTGCTCTGTTGTCACTGAAACGTACGTTTGTTTCTGCGGCTCTGGGTACACGTCAACAAAGCCTTCTATTTCCCCGCCTATCTGGTGGGTTATAAATTCAACCATTCCTTTCATGCCCTCGGCTGCAAGCTCGGGAGAAATGCCCTGCTCAAACCGTGCCGATGCGTCGGTACGCAACTTTAATGCTGCTGCACTTTTACGCACAGTTACTCCATCAAAGTTTGCGCACTCTATAACGATATCTTTGGTATCTGCCGTAATACCTGCTGGCATCCCGCCTTTTATCCCTGCAATGCCGACAGGCACATCACCCGCGGTTATTACCAACGTTTGGTCATTAAGTTCATATTCTTTTGCATCGAGTGCAATCATCTTCTCGCCGGCTTTTGCCAAGCGCACACCGATGTCCAAGCTGCCGAGTTTGCCTGCGTCAAAAGCGTGTAACGGTTGCCCTGTGTTAAACATCACGAAGTTCGTTGCATCTACAACGTTGTTTATCGAGCGCTGGCCTATCGCTTCAAGCCTTTCTTGCAGCCATTTTGGAGAAGGGCCAACTTTTACACCTTTAATATACGCGGCAAAATATCGCTTACAAAGGTCGGTCCTTTGTATAGAAACAGTAACGGCGGTGCTTTTTTTGGAGAAGTCGCTGCTGACAGCAAAGGGGTCGTGGGCGAGCGGAAGTTTTAAAATTGCTGAAAGTTCTTTAGCGATTCCCCTGTGAGACAAACAATCATGACCTGCTGTTTGGAGTAACCTTTACATCAAGTACTTCGTCGTTTCCAACTTTTTCAACACCATCTATTTCAAACGCATGAAATGTAAGCGCGTTAGAAAGCACCTCTGCGTTTGGCAGCGGTGCATCAAAGAATTTATCGAGCCAGAGTTTAGAAATCTTCATACGAAATAATTTAGAACTGATTTATGAAACGGAGGTCTGCAGAGTGCATCAGGCGCACATCATCTATGCTCCAGCGCAATAGCGCCAAACGGTCGAGGCCCATGCCAAAGGCAAACCCACGGTATTTCTTAGGGTCAACACCTGCGTTCTCTAAAACGCTCGGATGCACCATACCCGCACCCATCATCTCTATCCAACGGCCGCGGAGTTTTTCTGGTACATGTTCACCACTTACGCGTGCATCAACCTCAACGCCCGGCTCGACGAACGGAAAGAAACTCGGACGAAAACGAATTTCAACATCAGCTCCTTTAAATATTTTCTGCAGAAAATGCTCTATCGTCCACTTCAATTGGCCAAGTGTTACATCTTCGCCGACGACCATGCCTTCAATTTGGAAAAACTCTGCCTCATGTGTCATGTCGGTTGCCTCATTTCGAAATACTTTACCTGGAGCAATCATCCGGTACGGAGGCTGTATCCCTTTTTTTATTTGTTCTTCCATGTACCGCACTTGAACATTAGATGTGTGGGTGCGTAAAACTTCTTTCTCTCCTCCTTTCATAAAGAACGTATCCTGCATATCGCGCGCTGGGTGGTCTTTGGGGAAATTGAGCATGTCGAAATTGTAGTGTTCGCTCTCAAGAAGCGGCCCATCTGCAAAGGTAAATCCCATCGACGAAAAAATGGCGTTTGCCTCGCGGATAAGCGAAGAAATTGGGTGCATATGGCCCCGCATTTCGCCTTTATTTTCGGCCGTTAACGCGCTTTTCATGAATGAAAGTATACCGTATACTTCACACTATGGATATCGGGGCCTTCGGGGTCTATATATGCCTGTTCGTAGGCCTCTATTTCGAGGTATTTTTGCTTATATCGTTTATAGAGAAGCGCCCTACGTTGAAGTCCAAAACTTTGCCCAGCCGCTACCCGAGCGTGGCAATCCTCGTACCCTGCTGGAACAAGGCTGCAACCTTAGGGCCAACGGTGCATTCGCTCTTGGCGATGGACTATCCGAAAGACAAACTTTCCATTGTTATCATCGACGACGGTTCAAAAGACAACACCTACGAAGCGGCGCAAGAATTTGCCGGCAACCCCCAAGTTTCGATCTATCAAAAACAAAACGAGGGCAGTAAATACTCAGCACTCAACTTTGGCCTCGCACATTCCGACAGCGAATTTGTTGGCTGCCTCGATGCCGACTCGTTCGTGGCAAAAGATGCGCTTCTTGAAATGGTTAAAGCATTTGAAGAAGACGGAAGCGTGATGGCCGCGGCACCTTCAATGAAGGTTAATCAGCCCCGCAACATACTCGAGCTGATGCAGTCGGTCGAATATACGTTCGGCATTTTTTATAAGAAGATGTTCGACAACATGGGAGCAATATCAGTCCTCCCCGGACCGTTTTCTGTCTATCGCCGCGAGCTGTTTGATAAAATAGGCAAGTTCCGCAAGGCGCATCACACTGAAGACATGGAGATGGCATTCCGTATGCACTCTTATGGCTTAAAACTTATCAACGTGCATACGGCAATGGTGTATACCAACGTGCCACGCACAGTCCCCGCCCTTATCCGCCAACGCACCCGTTGGTCGCGAGGCTTTCTTGAAAATTCACGCGACTACTCGTACATGTATCTCAATCAAAAATACGGCAATTTTGGCATGTTGGTGCTGCCGTTTGGGCTTGTGGCCTTTTGTGCTGGGCTCTATACCGCAGGCTATACACTGTGGCGCACGGTCTCTTTTATTATCGGCAAGATTTCAGATCTGTTTGTGACACATATTCCCTTACACTTGTCGGCCGCGCATCTGCAATGGTTTTACGTAAGCACAAACATGCTTACTTTCCTCGTCATTGCAATACTCTGCACAACACTTGTGGCACTTATACTTGGCCAGCGCATTGCAGGGACGCGCCTTTCCATCGTGTCCTACATCTCATATTTTGCATTGTTCGGTCTTGTTGCACCGCTGTGGCTCGCGCGGGCCGTATGGGATACGGTGCTATCGCGTGAACGCGGATGGCTTATTTAGTGTAGTATTTCTATGGCCTGGCAAAAATATACGCTCGCGTTTGTCATCACTGCCGCAATTTTTGGCACGGCTTTTTATATCGCTCAGCGCATCGACGCACAGCGCATTGCAGACATCCGCTCAACGGAAGAAAACATTTCTATCGATATTCTCTCCGCCGAAACGCAATTTGAGCTCTTGGGCAACCTCGACTGTAAAACAATTGCAGCAAAACCCCGTCCTCTCCGACGAAATAAACAGCTTCGAATCCCGCCTCTCAGTTGCCGAACAAAACCTAGGCGCCAACAACAGCGAAGTCATACAGTTAAAAAACAATACTCACTTTTGGAAATAAAAGATTATTTGCTCTTGGAACAGATTTCGACCAAGTGTGGCTTCAAGCCGGTGTATATTCTCTACTTCTACTCAAACGCGGGCGACTGCAGCCGACTGCTCGCAAATGGGCGAAGATACTTTCCTACCTGCGCGAAACATACCCAGGCCTGCGCGTGTATTCGTTCGACTATAATCTTGACCTTTCGGCAATAAAAACACTTACGGCGCTGCAGAAACTAAACGGCACACTGCCCGCAATCATCGTCAACAATCGCTCCCCGGTGTACGGTTTTAAAACACTTGAGAACATGAAGGCCCTTATACCCGAACTCTGCAACACTGGCAACCTCAACACAAACTATTGCTACTTCGACCCAAGGATTACTAATTAACTTTGGAGCCGCCTCCCAGGCTCGAACTGGGGACCTTCTCTTTACAAAAGAGTTGCTCTACCAACTGAGCTAAGGCGGCAATACTATTTTTTATTTACTCCTCTTCTGCTTGCTCCTCTACCTTTTTACTGTAGATAAGCTTTCGCTTATGTTCGGCAACTTCGCGCAAAAATACTGAGGCTTCCTTATTGCTCTTTGGCTGTTCGGTCACGCCCCGGAGGGTCCGGAGGACGCGCTCAAGGCTGTGCTCTGCCGTCAAGAGCGCACGGGCAGCAGCGTGATGCATGGTGCTCTCTGCAGTACGTGCGCCCTTCTGCGCATACACAGTAATCAAGTGCGGCAGCACACGCTCAACCCATATAAGGAACGTGCGGGACATATTCCCAACCTGTGGCCGAACGCCTGCAACCAAGAGCTTTCCTGTGCGCAATTCCCAGCGCTTAATCCACAGCAAAGACACGAGTCCGAGTATTGCGAAGACAAGCGTTATGGAAAAGAAAACCACCATGCGCTTTTTAGTTTAGCATTAGCGAACTGAAAAACAACTCAAATCTTTGATTAGGACACGCTCGCCAAACTTCTGCGTTGCGGCAGAAAGCAGGTCCGCTATCGTTTTAGAATCATCTTTAATGAACGGCTGCGCGAGTAATGCCTCAATAGATTCGGGGCGCATAGCCGTAACGTGCATCGCGATGTCGCGGCCAAGGGCGGTAAACTCATCGTTTTTTGAAACGAAGTCTGTCTCACATACGAGGGTGATAAGTGCGCCTACCTGCCCCGCGTTATGAATATAGGAAACGACGACACCCGCACCCAGTTCGCGGTCGGACTTCTTTGCTGCAATAACGGATGAGCGGGCTCTCAAAAGCTCTATGGCCTTATCCATGTCGCCGCCCGCTTCCGTAAGGGCCTTTTTGCATTCCATAACGGAAATGCCGGTCTTATCGCGAAGTTCCTTTACTGCATCTGCACTTATGTCCATAGAAAAAATTGCTTAGTTAAATAGAGAAGAAAAACTATACCACTGTCGGCTGCGCTGCAAGCGAATCGGGGGCTACTGCTGTGCCGATGTTGCTTTCGTATGTCTTTGCTGCCTCATCGAGGACGTAAGAAATAACCTTGATGTTTGCATCATTTGCAGGTATGGGGTGCGCAATGGCGCTCTTATCGCAGTCGGTATTGAGGAGTGCAATTATCGGGATGTTGAGCTGTTTTGCTTCTGCAACGGCACCCGACTCCTGCTTAGGGTCAACAATAAAGAGTGCGTCAGGAAGTTTTTGCATGCCCTTGAGGCCGCCAAACATGCGTTCCAAGTCGACAATGTTGCGGTCAATAAGCAAACGTTCATGTTTGGTAAATTTTGCAAGCTCGCCCTTTTCGCGCTGGTCGGTCTGTTCGGTCAAAAGATTGAGGCGCTTTTTAATTTCAGAAAAGTTGGTAAGAGTACCACCTATCCAACGTGATGCGACGTACGGCTGGTTCAAACGCTCTGCTGCGCGCTTCAATGCTTCGCGAGCCTCTGCCTTACCGCTAACAAAGAGAATGATTTTGCGGTTTGCTGCAAGTGATTTGATGTATTCCAGTGCCGACTCAAGCGACGAAGCGGTCTGTTCCAAATCGAATAGCTCGGTGCCGCCCTTGGCGCCGAATATATAGCGTGCGATAGACGGGTGGCGGCGCGACGGCGCATAGCCGAAGTGGGCTCCAATCTTAAACAGCGTATCAATCATCGTTTCGTTTTTCTCCATATTTGACTAGGCTAAGGTAACATATCGTAAGAACCTGCGCAAACCCTAGTAAGAGCGTGCATAAATCCTCTGTCTCGCCTTCGGCTCGTCAGGCCGGATGTACTTCGGCATCATTCACATTTGCTAGGGCGTCTAAAATGGGATTTAAATTACCTGCAAAAATAAGGGGTAGGTTATGCCAGCTTTCCTTGATGCGGTGGTCGGTAATGCGGTCTTGGAGGATATTGTATGTGCGGATTTTTTCCGAGCGGTCGCCGGTACCTATTTGCAGCTTGCGATCAACTGAAAGTTTTGCGGCCGCTTTTTCTTCCTCATACTGCTCGAGTTTTGCCAAGAGCACGTCCATGGCCTTTTCGCGGTTGCCAAGTTGATTGCGTTCCGACTGGGAACGGGCTTCGAGCCCTGTTGGTTTGTGCACAATGCGCACCGCCGTTTCCACCTTGTTGACGTTCTGCCCGCCGGCGCCGCCTGCACGCGAGAATTCCATTTCGATATCGCCCGGATTTATAACAATTGTGTGTTTTTTGCGGATAGGCAGAATGGCGACCGATGCAGTCGACGTATGTACGCGGCCCGACTTTTCAGTTGCAGGTATTCGCTGGATACGATGTACGCCTGTCTCAAACCGCAGGCGTTTGTATACCTCCAGCCCTTTGATTTCAAGCAATACTTCCTTATATCCACCAAGGTCAGTCTTCGACTCGGACAATATGCGTACCTGCCAACCCGCGCTTTCAGCATAGGCGCGATACATGTGTGAAAGTTCCTCGGCAAACAGAGCCGCTTCTTCGCCGCCAACGCCCGCACGGATTTCCATGATTGCCTCGTTCGGAAATTCTTCTTCCAGTTTTTCTTTATCTAAAATCTTTTCTATTTCTGCAATAAGAGCATTTTTTTGATCTTTAATGCGAGCAAGATCGTCCTTTGCCAATTCGCCCAAGTCCCCCGCAGCCATTTCTTGTACCTCCTTTTCTTCGACGAGCAAGCGTTCAAGCTCCTGCGCAAAATACGCGGTTTTCGGATTATCTTTGTAAGTTTGTATATCCATGACGAAGCAAGAACTTCTCGAGAGAAGGTCTGGCCGAGGCTTCGCGAGGAGACCCGAGGACCTTTTCGAGAGAAGGTTCTTGTGGGGTCCCTATTTCTTTGCAGCAGCGCGGCGAGCCTTGAATTTTTCTACACGGCCGGCAGTGTCGAGGAGTTTTTCGTTGCCGGTATAGAACGGGTGGCAGGCGCTGCAGATTTCTACACTGAGCTTTTCGTCTGTAGAACCCACAACAAAAGTGCGCCCGCATGCGCAGGTTACTTTAGCATCCGCAAAATATACCGGGTGGGTTTCTGTCTTCATATAGTCGCACTATAGCACTAAAAATACCCTCATGCAAATTAGCATTGGCCGTAGTAAAGCGTGTTCTTTTCCATCGCTGCGGCGTCATTGCTGCCGGTAATTGTGTCGATATCCTGCTGATATTTGAGCTCATTACAGAGCACCTGGTTGCCGTAAAACTGCAGACTCGTATTGCCCGTATTACCGCACCCTGCTAAATAGCACATAGCTGCTTTAAATTCGGACGCGGGCGTTTGTGCATCCGCGCCATCGTCGGTCAAGTACAGTGCTGCTGCCATAAATGCATCATTTGGCGCCCACGGGTTCGGCGGCTGGTCGCCTGTCAGTTTACCAACCCTGTCTTTGGACGGAGTATATGTAAAACTGCTCCCCACGTATCCGGCATACAATACCCACGTCGAAGGGATAAACTGCGCCGGGCCCATCGCGCCGCCGTACCCGTACCACGGCTTTTTGGAAACAGGCAGTGTATTTGGGTTCAGTCCCAGACTCGAAGCAATCGCCTGAAAGGGCACTGTGTCGCGCGGCGCTTTCATGTCGACAGTCCACGTACCGGTACCAACGTTCTCACCCAAGTCGCTTTCTTCAGCAATGATGCCAAGCAAAAATGCGGGGCGGATACCGGTGGCTTTTTCTGCATTGTCCGCATCGGCAAGCGCGGCGCTAAACGGAATAGCGGCTGAACCTGTCAGCTGGAAGAGCGCTGTGCGAATTTGTGCGGCGGACTTCTGATTTTCCGCGATAATCGCCTGGTACGCCTTTTCCTGACCTTTTGTTTCAGCTAGGATTTTCTGTTTTTGGTCCTGTTGGGTTTGGATTTGCGCCTGCTGCAATTGCTGGACTTGGCGCAGCTGGGTCTCTTGTTCAAGCTGGGTCTCTAAATCAGCCTGTTCTGTTTGAGTTTCTGTACGTGTATCGGTAATTTGAGTAAACGACGATTGCATCTGTTCATTTATTTGGTCGAACGTATCGAGGTCGGAGAAAAAATCGGACAAACTTTCCGAAGAAAGCGCGACAACGACGAGCGACGTGGTATCGAGCTGATCCTTCTCACGCATAATTGCAGCAAGTGACTCGAGTTCAGAATTATATTGCGAGTTCAAACCAAAAATAGCATTTTGTTTGTCCCCGATGCTCGACGTAAGCTGCTGGATTGTCAACGTGCGCGCCTGTATGGCGAGTTGTGCCTGCTTTATCTGCGCATCTAAAATGCTAACATCGCGCGAGAGCGACTCATCCTGCGTTTGTGCGCTGTTTAAGATTTTCTGCTGCGCGGCAATTTGCGCGTTAATGGCGTCAAGTTGCGATTGCAGCTGTGCACGATACGAAGAAACATCAGCAGTCGCGCTCTGCGCTCGCGCAGGCGTGTAATATCTAAAAAACCCAAAAAACAAAAGGATTCCTACAAAAAGGATAGTGGCCGGCACGCGCACAATAGTTCTGCCCATTCCTCTATTGTATCAAATTTATTTTACTCTGCGTCAGCTGCAGGAGCTTCCTCTTCCTTTTTACCGCGTTCAACTGATGTTTCGATTGCAGAAAGGTCCATCGGTGCGGTTTCTTCGACTTCTTCTTTTGCAGTGTCGATCATGGCGACGACTTCGTCCATAGGAACACTTATTTTCGCACTTGCCGGCAATGTGAGATGCTCAACAAGTATCTGGCTGTCGAGGCCGGTGAGTTTTGAAATATCAACATGAATCATGTTCGGCAAGTCCTTCGGCAAGACTTCCATTTCAATTTCGTGCATAACTTTGATCAAAATACCGCCGAGTTCTTTAACCGCTGGCGAAACTCCGTCGAATTCGAGCGGTACCGATACGGTAACAGTCTGGCCCTTTTCAATAGCATAAAAGTCAGCATGGAGCGGCTCGCCTGAAACCGCATGGAAGGAAACTTCGTGGATAAGTGCATCTTTTTCGTCACCCAAACCCTTTAAGGTGATAACAGTCGAAGAGCCCGCCGTGCGGAAAATCTTCTCAAAATCCTTGCGATTCAACGCAATAGGAGTCGACTCCTCGCTGCGGCCATAGACCACAGCGGGCATGACCCCGTCGCGGCGCATTGCTGCCGGCTTTTTCTTCAAATCGCGCTTTTCTACCGTTAATTGCATGTCGGACAAATATACAGAAAAAACTAGGATTTTGCAAACAGGCGGATTTTTTGCGACACGTAGGCCTGCATTTTTTCGACCGAAGGAGTGAGGAATTTATACGGGGTAGTTTCGGTGCCAACAGACAACGTTTCTTTAAGCGTATCGTGATAAATGACACGTAAGTCGGTGTTGATGTGTATCATCACGACACCTGCCTTAATTGCCGCTGTAAATTCTTCGTCTGGAGAACCCGAGCCGCCGTGGAGTACGAGCGGCACTCCAGCTGCGGCATTTAATGCGGCGATACGCGAGATAGAAAGTTTTGGCTGGCCCGAAAGCACAATACCGTGGATATTCCCCACTGCAGGCGCGACCAAATCAATACCAGTTTTTTCAACCAACTCTTTTAATTCTTCGGGCTTGGTCATCATCTCTTCGGTAATCACCGCACCTTCGGGGAGTGACTGCAGAACTTCCGAACCCGAGCCGATATACCCCAACTCTCCTTCTACCAACACATCACCTCCCATGGCTTTTGCATATTTAACTGCCGTAGAAAGCAACATAACATTTTCATCAAACGGGAGTTTTGCGCCATCAACGACGACAGAGTCGACACCATCGGCAAGTGCCTGCTGTGTTTTTTCTATCCCGTACGTGTGGTCGGCGTTTAAATAAATCTGCGTTCCGCATGCGGAATTGTAGTAATCAATAAGCACTCGTGCTTGTGCGATTGGGAAAAATCCACGCTCGCCTTCCGACAATCCAACAACCACCGGCAGTTTGCATTCTTTTGCTGCCCCAACAATAGCTGTTAATTGGTTAGAATCTAAAAAGTTAAAATGCCCGAGCGCCTTCCCCGCTTTCTTGTATTCCGCTATCGTTTCTCGCAGTGTTTGCATAAAGACAGTATAACAAAAGAAAAGGCACCGTTTTGGTGCCTTAATTGTTCTTAGTAAACTCCTGTGTATCAATCATCAGCGCCCCACGCTTTATGCCCTCTCTTTTTAGTCTTTCTCGGCACATCTCTGCAAATCCTGGGGCCTCTGTTTTCGAGTACAGCGCGACCACAAAAAATGCGAAGGGAGTCCCTGGCGAATCTTCCTTGATACCGACAAAATCAATAACAGGAGTGACTATTTCAGCGAGAGGCTCGAGATACGCTTTTGTGTATCTTCCAGTTACAGAAAGAGCGTCATGAAAAGAGCCCGAAAAGCGTGCACCGAGTGATACTACATACTCTTGCAATTGAATGCTGGCAAGCAACATTGCTTCCCAATCCTCAGGAGCTAAAAACTCCAATGGACGAGTAAAGTACAGAAAACCCTTAGCAGGATTGTTAAGTCTACGAAATAAAGATTCGTCCGTAGACATTCCATCGTCCCGTGCCGCGCGGAACCGAGAGCAGAAATCTTCCATGGAATTCCTCCGCTAGAATGTGGTGTTCTTTCTTGCGTATATATAACATATTTTCTTTGCGATATACTAAAGCCATATGGAATCTTCTATCGATTTTTTTGCTATTGGCGACATTGTTACCGAGCCGTTTATCCGGCTTAAAGAAGCCAACGTCCACTGCAAAATAGACAACGAGCAGTGCGAGATTTGCATGCGATGGGGAGACAAAATCCCCTATGACTACTTTGTATTAGTTCCTGCTGTCGGCAACGCATCGAACGCGGCGGTTGCGGCGGCACGTTTGGGCTTAAGCTCTGCCTTGCGCGCGTACGTTGGCGAAGATAGATACGGCGAAGACTGCTTCGCGGTTTTGAAACAAGAAAAAGTTGATACGACGTTTATGGTCAAAGACCCATCGCGCCCCTCCAACTATCACTATGTGTTGTGGTACGAAACTGAGCGTACTATTTTGGTAAAGCACGAGGAGTATGACTATCGCCTGCCAGAAATCCCCACAGATACCAAATGGATATATCTTTCGTCACTTGCAGACAACTCGCTTCCCTACCATGTCGCAATCGGTGAATGGTTGGTAAAAAATCCAAACACGAAACTCGCCTTCCAGCCCGGCACATTTCAAATGAAATTAGGTGTCGACGCACTGAAAGATATATACGCCCGCACTGAACTATTTGTCTGTAACAAAGAAGAGGCTGAACGGATTTTGAAACTAGATCCAACTGAAGACATTAAATCTCTTCTAGAGAGTTTGCATGCGCTCGGTCCAAAAATAATCGTCATTACTAATGATAGAAAGGGTGCGTACGCGCGTGCCGAAGACGGCACCTATTGGTTTGTGCCGATGTATCCGGACACCAGGCCTCCGTTTGAAAGGACCGGTGCGGGAGATGCGTTTGCATCAAGCGTTACTGCGGCACTGGCACTCGGCAAACCGCTCAATGAAGCACTTTTGTGGGGCCCAGTAAATGCTATGTGTGTTGTTCAAGAAGTTGGCGCGCAAAAAGGTTTGCTCACTCGCGAAAAATTGGAAGAGTATATCAAAAACGCACCCGCAGAATACGCGATTTCAAAACTCTAACAAATTTCTAGTTGGCAGGGAGTACCGTTTCGCGCTCTATGGCCGAGGCCATGGCGTTCGCAACTGGATTTTCGTTAAATGCAACTTTCCACACTATCAAAAACGCACCCGAAGCAAAGCTCGCAACAAAAATTAAACTAATAACCGGGTTTATCCAGGCACTGAAGATGCTCGCGCTTCGGTTGCTTATCATACGTTCAGTATACTGTTTAGAATTTACGAGCAAACACGTTCTTCACAGCCTCCACAATATCCTGCACGCCCAGCTTGTATTCGACAATCAGTTGAGCAGCTTCTCCCGACTGGCCAAAACGGTCATACACGCCAATAAATTCAATGGGTACCGGTGATGTGCGCGCTAATACTTCAGCAATAGCGCTCCCGAGCCCACCTGCGATTTGATGCTCTTCCACTGTGACAACAGCACCTGCGTTTTTTGCAGCCGCCGTTATTGTTTTTTCATCAAGCGGTTTTATTGTATGTACGTTAATAACTGAAACTGCGATTTCGCTCTCCAGTTGTTTGGCAGCAAGGAGCGCGTTGTGCAGAAGCGGCCCAGTCGCAAAAATTGCCACTTGCGGATTTTCTCCCAGCCACAACAGTTCTGCTTTTCCAATGAGGAATGGCGACTCTTTTGTTGTAATAACCGGAGTTTTTTCGCGCGCGAGGCGTATGTACACCGGCCCATCATAGGCAGCCGCGGCAAGTGTTGCCTTACGCGCCTCCTCTTTATCGCACGGCGATATAACCGTCATATTCGGCTGCACACGCATCAACGCAATATCTTCCAAGGCCTGATGCGTCGCACCATCGGGGCCGACTGAAAGCCCTGCATGTGAGCCAACAATTTTAACCGGTACATTATTTAAAGAAATGGTGGTGCGAATTTGTTCGTTATTGCGGCCAGGGGAAAAGGTAGCATACGAAGCAATGAAAGGGATTTTGCCATAGTTGGCCAAGCCCGATGCGACCGTTGCCAAATTTTGTTCGGCAACACCAACCTCGATATATCGCTCTGGATATTTTTCGCGGAAGGCAAGCATGCGCGTCGACTCTGCCAAGTCGGCGCACACCGCAACAACACGCGGATCTTTCTCACCTAACTCAAGCAAGGCATCGCCAAAACCATCACGTGTCATCGCAAGCTCGGGCTTTTCAAGGACAGTTGGGGAAATTTTTTGATTGGAGGAAAGCATATTATTCGCTGCCGACCCAGTAATAGTTTGGGCCTCCAATAGGGCACGCCACTTGGTTGCTAAACGTGCCTGTGGGCGCGGGGTTTTCCAAGTTCACCGAAATAATATAATTCTGGTTGTTGTTGTAGACGCAATAATGATAGACATGACAATTTGCTGTAGTGCCGCAGTTGCCGAGGTCTGTGTTCTGGGGGTCAATCGGCATTGATGGAATATATGCGGTTGGGATTAGTGTCGACCAACAGAGCGAACTGCTAAACACGTCGCCTGTGCCAACACTGCACGCAACATTAGGGTTCGGGTACGAACCATTTTGCGTATTGTAGAGCTCAAGTGCCTTCTGCATCTCTTGCAAATCGCCTTGGCGTTTGGCATCGCGGCTTTTAACACGTGCGCTTGCCAGTGATGTCAGCACGATAGACGCAAGCAGCCCCAAAATAGTAACAACGACCAATAATTCTATAAGTGTAAAGCCGCGAGATTTTTTTTGTACACTCATAGTAGTAGATACGCGGTAATACCCACAAAGACGAAAATAGAAGCAATCATAACTATATTTGCTTGCTTCTCATTTTTTACCAGCCCTGTGTGTATCAACAAGCCGATAATTCCCTTCGGCGCGGTGCGGCTGGTTGCTTCGTTATCCAAATACCGCGACGCGGATACAAACGGCCGTATTTCTGTGTTGCCTTCCACAATAGTCGGCGGTATAAGACCGCTGCCTTCCCTGCGCCGCTTTTCCATTTCGGCAAGGAACGCGGCATCTTGTGTCTGCGCGGCACTGGGTTCTTGCCCAGCAGGAATGCTAACCCGTTCCCTCTCGACGTTTGAAAACGCCGCGGCAATGTCGCCAACTGCCCAGCCCTGCGCCATCAGCGCCTGTGTCAGTGTTTGTTTTGGAAATTTGGAAGCATTTTCCCGTATATATGAAACAAGCTGCTCGTTTAGCATATCTTTAGTATAGCTGACACTATTCATGCTCGCTTTGTATGGCGCCCTTTAGTGTGCGCAGTTCTTTTAAAAATTTCTCTGCCTCTTCCTTAGTAGGCGGCTTGCCATGCCAGCGATAATCAAACTCTATTTCCTTTATTCCTTTGCCCGGGATTGTATGCGCAATAATCATCGTCGGCTTCTCATAAATGGCTTTTGCTTGGTCGGTGGCGTCAATGAATTCACGAATATTGTGTCCATCAACTTCTATCACGTGCCAGTTAAATGCCTCGTATTTCGCACGCAAGTTTTCAAGCGGCATCACCTGTTCGGTCATCCCGTTTATCTGGATATTGTTTCGGTCGATTACTGCCGTGAGGTTGGAAAGTTTATTATTGCCCGCAAACATTGCGCCCTCCCATGTGTTGCCCGCGTTCTGCTCGCCGTTCGACATCGCGCAATACACACGGAATTTCTTGGAGTCCATGCGCGCGCCGTATGCGTAGCCTGCCGCTTGCGAAAGGCCAGAACCGAGGGGGCCCGATGTGGTTTCGAGGCCGGGCAAACGCAGGCGCTCGGGGTGGCCTTGCAAACGCGAGCCAAATTTCCGCAATGTTAAGGATTCCTCAAGCGGAAAATATCCTGCGTGCGCCATGGCGGCATATCGCACCGGTACGATGTGACCGTTGGAAAGGATCAACCTATCGCGCTCTTCCCACTCTGGGTGCTTCGAATCGTGATTCAAAATATGAAAATAGAACGCCGAAAAAATATCGGCCATGCCGAGCGGCCCTGCCGTGTGCCCGCTGCCCGCTGCAACAAGCATCTCAATAATAGTTTCGCGAATTGCTTCGGCTTTTAACTCCAGTTCTTTTATTTTTTGCTCGCCAACAATCATAGAAATTATTTTACCCGTTCACGAAGCTCATGGAGTGCCTCGTTCGGGTCATCTGCATTGAGGATAGCATGGCCAATAATTACTCTATTCACTCCTGCGTCTGCAATTTTTTTTATGGTGTCCATATCAACACCGCCATCCACTTGTATCACAAGTTCGGGATAAAGCGTGCGAAGTTTTTGTATCAATTCTAAACATCGCTCATCAAACGGCTGGCCTTGCACGCCGACGCGGCCAATGCCCATCACCTGCACAAAATCATATAGTCCCATATATGGGACTACGGCTTCGGGCGATGCGCCTGCCATTAACGCGATGCCGACTTCAACCGGCACCAACTCTGTTCCACGATACTGCTGCAAAAGATTAAGCGCAGCCAAGGCACCCTCGGCACGTGCGTGTATGACAATGCCCGACGCACCCGCCTTCACGTACTGCTCGACATGCGTTTCCGGATGCTCCGCCATCACATCAAATTGGAATTCAAATTCCTGCCAAAATGGAATGCCTTCGTCGCCGTTGGCAAACGCGTCAAACGAACCTGGCGCGTTGTACGGCCATGTTATGTTTTTTGCATATACGCCATCGACCATGTCGACCTGCACCGTGCCTCCTAAATCTTGGATATGCGAAAGCTGCACCTCCAAGTCAGTCACGCTTTTGGGAAGTATGGCCGGAATAATTTCTATCATGCGTCTAGTTTTTTTATGCGGCGTACGTGACGTTCTTCATTACTGAACGGTGTGCTCAAAAAAAGTTCTACCGCTTGTTTTGCTTCTTCCTCTGGAAATAAACCTCGCACCGAGTGAGAGAATATTTGCATTATTATGCTCCCGAGAGATTTTGATGATGTCCGTACTTCCTCCATAATATACTGCTGCACGAACTCCTTTAATTCTATTCGCGGCCATTGCCTCACCCTGCCCCGAGCCTCCAATGGCGATACCGAAACTTCCCTTATCTGCGGCCACCTTTTCTGCCAAAGGAGTAATGGTGTCCGGATAGTCATCTCCTTCTATATATATAGAAGGGCCGAGATCATCTATTTCTCTACCCTGCGTACGCAATAGCGTGACGAGCGCATTTTTAAGTTCGAGCCCAGCGTGGTCGGAAGCAATATAAACTTTCATATTCTCTATATTACAACACTATTTGATTAGGTTTGTGATAGAATCGGGCGAATATGAGCATTATTCCCCATTTATATAAAAAGTATGTCCGAGGAACGGCCAAAAAAGCTATCGTGCAGTCGGTAACAGTCCTATTGTGTCATCTTACTGCAACCGTAATGAAAGGAGTAGGATCTTCTTGCCAGAAAATCTACATCAGTACGCGTGTGTTGAAACATATTTATGACAAACGACCTGCAGAAGAATTTGATTTTTGTCTGGAGCACGTGATGAGCACAGTCCGCTACCCCAACCGCGTATATAAAAACAAAGGTGGCAAGCGAGGGGCCTATATTTTTGTAAAAGATGTACAGAATTCTCAATGTTTGGTATCTGTGGAAACAGTGACGGATGCAAATGGAAACGCCACACATTGTGAGGTGGCTACATTCTTCCGCCCCTCTGAAGGATACCTAAATAGTTACGAACTTTTGTGGGAGTGGAAGGATGGCACCCCTTCATCGTAATGCTTTCGATTCTGGTGTAACCCAGCCTAATTGCATCCCGCAGTAGAGCCTTTCTGCTTTTCACCCCCGCAAAAGACCGCAACCTATTCCGTTATAAATATACAGTGATGGTACTTTATTTTATGCAGGTTGTCCACACTTCTCGATGACGTATATAATACTCTTTTCTTCCCAAAGAAAACGTGAATTTAACATCTATATATGTGTTGCCAGGCGCTTCACGTGCTCGACAAGCGCATGGGTGTACCCCATTTCGTTGTCGTACCAAGCTAGTACCTTTACCAAGTTGCCGTCAATGACGCGTGTGAGTGCCAAGTCAGCGATAGACGCATGAGTACTCCCTAAAATATCCGAAGAGACGAGCGGCTCTTCTGTAACTGAAAATACCGGTTTCCAGCGTGGGTCGTCTGCTGCTTTTTTTAATATCGAATTTACTTCTTCAACTGTAGTAGTGCGTTTTGCAATAAATGTAACGTCAGCAATAGAGCCAGCAATAATTGGTACACGGAGCGAAATGCCGTCGAACTTCCCTGCCAAAGTGGGAATTGCTTTTGTAACCGCAATTGCGGCACCGGTCGATGACGGCACGATGTTGTGTGCGCCCGCGCGGCCGTCGCGAAAATCATCTTTGCCTTTTGCTTTTTTAACTGGGCCGTCTACTAAATTTTGTGATGCGGTGTAGCCATGTACCGTCGAGAGCACTGCTTTTTCAATACCAAGCGCTTCGTCCAAAATCTGTATCAGCGGGCTCGATGCATTTGTTGTGCATGATGCATTTGACGTGATAATGCTTGTTGCAAACTTGTCGTCATTGATGCCAACTAAAATAGTTGCACCAGCAAGGCCCTCGGGTGCTTCATCCTTAACAGGCGCCGTGATAACAACTCGCTTGGCGCCAGCGTCCAAGTGGACTTTTGCTTTTTCGTAGCTTGTAAAAAAACCTGTGCTTTCAACGACGATATCAATACCTAAATCTTTCCAAGGAAGTTTGCTCGGGTCAGCTTCTGCGTAGACAGGGATTTTTTTACCGCCGACAATAATCGCTGCTTGCCCTGAGCCGGTCGTTGGGTCTCCTGCTTCTACCAAAAACGGCGCTTGGCCGTACACACTGTCATATTTCAAAAGATAGGCCAAATTTTCGGCATCGCCTAAATCATTTATTGCGACAACCTCAAAACCCTGCTCCTCATACGCCACCCGCATAAACGCGCGACCGATGCGCCCAAACCCATTAATTGCTATTTTTGTTGCCATATATGCTGCAAATTATACCAGAGGAATTCATATATCTTTATATATCTGGTTGCGTCTTGCTATCCTAAGAGAGAATAAATTTCATTCTTCTACTTTAAACCTAATCTCTTGCGCACTTCTTCCAGTGGTACAACTTTCCCCTGTTTGATCTGCTCGCGCGATACGGCTATATCCTGAGCAAAGAAAAAATCTATCTCCATTTTATCGTTTACATATGCCTGAGTTGCGAGGTTAAGTACCGCGCTTAATGTCACACCTTGCTTGCGTGCTTTTTTCATGGCTGCATCTTTAAGTTTTTTGTTTGTATTGAATATAACTTTTACGTTCATACATACAGTATATACCGGGTATATACACGGTCAAGCAACTTTTACTGCCCAGTGCTTGTTGCCTCGCTGCTCGTTGCGTTCGGGTCCACCACAATCACTGTGCGGGTTGCAGTGCCTGTCTGGCCGTTTTGGTCGGTCGCCGAGAAGAGGATGATGTGGGTGCCCGGCTCTGTGGTATTAACCTGCAGCTGTTCGGGCGATGTACTTGTTGCCCCGTCGAGGGAGACCGTGTATCCAATGTTTGGGCTTACCGTGCTGTTGACTGTCACGCCTGGGTCTATATATGTATCACCAACATTGAGCTGTGCTGGATCGGCACCTATCAATGTGATTGTTGGCGGTGTTGAAGATGCATTTGAGCCGCTTCCAGAGGACTGTCCTCCGTTAGAGCCGTTTGGCGTAGATGTTGCCGTGCCATTCATCACCGCAGAGAGCTGGTCGCCTGTAACGCAGACTTCAGTTCCGTTCGATTTCGACACGCAGAGTTTGTCGGTGTGCACTTCTTTTGCAAATACTTTGTCAAAGATACCAACACTTGCATATACAACTTTGCCAATAACATCCACTACTCCATTTCCTACACTCTGCAGAACCGATTGCAGCCCAGTCTTCATTGCATCGCTTGCATCACTAAATGCGCCTGCCCATGCCGGAGGCGTACTTGTTGCAGTTGTTTGTGCGGATGTTGTAGCAGTTGTAAGTTCCGCAAAAGTTGTCGTGCCAAGTAAGCTGTATGCATTCTGATTTATATTTGATGCCAAAATCTGCCCTGTGAGATTTAAATTTCCATCTTCATCGAGAGTTGCAATATTCCTGCCAAGTTGATTTTTAAATACCAAACTCTGAGGATTCCCTGCTCCTTCCGCAATTCTGAAATCGTTTGCAAACACGGCGTCACCAAAGAATTGGTTGGTTCCTGCCCCGCTTCCAGAGTTAAGAAGAATCGAAGTCCCTGAAATTGCCAGACCTAGCTTATACGTTCCTACTGTTGTTGTAGCTCCACCGTTCGGTGCCCAATAATATGTACTGCCCGCAGTAAGCCCCGAGTAACCGCTGACAACACCGTTTGATGCGACAGTCACTGTACCTCCAGCGCTCGAGGCATTGGTAGCTACACCAATTACAGTCGTGTCTTGAGTTTGAAGGAGATATGCAGCAGCGATAGAGCCTGATGGGCTATATCCTAAAATAAATAAGGAGGGAGAAACCGCCGAGAGACTATATTCTGTTCCAAGGCTTCCTGGGAACGTAGATGCAGTACCCGCCGTCAACACAGTACCTGACAAGACCGAGGTGACGACCGAGTTGGAAGAATTGGTGCTTGAATAAACCACTACATGGCTTGAGTCAGGCGATGTTATTAAAATACTGCCGTTACCAGATGAAAGGAGCGCGGCGGTGCTCCCCGCCGTTATGGTTGTACCTGAAACAGAGGCCGCAATTTCACCGGTGACACCATTTGTGCTATCGGAATATGCAACAACAATATGTGATGAATCAGGAGAAATTATTGAAATACCACCGGGGATAGATGGGTTTAGATTGGTCTGTGTGCCTGCCGTGATAGTCGTACCCGATACGCTCGAGACAGTTGCATCCAAGAATGTAGTGCTCGTGTTCTTATACGCCATTGCAAAGTGTGTGGAGTCGAGAGCTGTAGTTATAGGAATAGTTGCATTGGTTGTACTTATCGCTGCTGGAGTACCAGCACTAATGGTAGTCCCTGAGACAGAGGCTACCACCGCACTAACCTTAAGTGAGCTTGCATTTAGATACCCCACAACGAAATGTGTCGCGTCGAGAGCAGAAACTTTTACGGAAGATTGATTGGTGCTTACCGAGTTAAGCTGAGTCTCGCTGCCCGAACCAACGTACGTTGTGCCAGACACGTTCACTATCATTGCATTTAGGAAGCCAGTATTTGGATCCTCAAATGCAACAACAAAATGAGATGAGTCGAGTGTTGCTATAGAGAGGAAGCTCAGCGGAGTACCACTTGTACTAAATATCTGGTGGGTGGTTTGAACACTAATATTCGTACCCGAGACAGTACCAAGAGCAATGGTGATTTGGTCAGGACTGCCGTCGAAATAGGCAAACGCAAAATGTGTAGAATCCAACATGGTTGCAACGGACGAACCACTAGCCGTACTACCGTTGATTGTTGTAGAAGCAAGTGCTGTAACCGTACCTCCAGAAACTGCGCCTGCCTCGGTGGCATTGCCGTTTGTATACGCAACTACATCACCAACATTTATATTCGCGCTGCCCGAATCCACGGTATAGTCTGACGTAAGATTTTTGAGCTTTGCTTTTAAGTTGCCGTTGGTGTCAATAGAAAGTATCTAGAGAAAGAGTGGTTGTTGTCGCCGACGACAGGGATTCAGTAATAATGACCGCACCATTACCTCCTGAAGTTGGAGTTGAAAGATCTTGCCTTCCGGAGCCGCCACCGCCGTAGATATTTCCGGTGGGTGATCCTACACTACCCCCACCGCCTCCTGCCGTTCCAGTACCTCCACCTGCCCCACCAGTACCTCCAGTTGCTCCCCCAGAACCAGTTCCACCCGTGCCTGTACCCGCGCCACCGCCACCGCCAGAAAAAGCTCCATTTCCAGCACCACCACCGCCGCCGCCGAGAACATTAACATCGCCACCTGTTGCACCGCCGCCACCACCACCGCCGGTGCCACCGCCGCCGCCTGTTCCGCCACTTGCTCCACTCGTACCAGTAACGCTACCTGAGCCGCCACCACCGGAGCCGCCACCGGAGCTAGAGCCACCAGACCCTCCATCGTTACCGCCGCCGCCGCCATATGTGCCTCCACTTCCCGCACTACCTCCTCCAGATACCCCTGCAGTTGTTCCACCGCCTCCACCGCCTCCACCGCCGATCCCGCTAGAGCCACCGCCACCGCCGCCCGCAACAACAGGAGTAGCTGCTACGAAAGCCGATGAGCCACCGCCAGCAGCATTATAAGTACTACCAGCACCTCCCACTTGATACCCTGTACCTCCAATCACACCATTCGCTCCAGCACCAACGTATACTGCTACTGAACTTCCAAGCGCTGTCAGGGCAGCTCCTGAGTAAGTTTTTTTAGCATACCCACCGCCACCGCCACCGCCACCGCCATTACCATTACCACCATCAACACCACCACCACCACCACCGCCGTATACTTCAACAACAATTTGAGTAAGATTTGCCGGTGGAACCCATGTGTTACCGCCAACTGTACTGAATGTAACTACCACAGTACTTGTCGCTGCATTAGTAGTAACTGGAGAGTAAATACTGAAGGGAGAAACCGAACTGTTAGTGTTGAGTATGGAAAGCACTGACATTGGTGATGATGTACCGATGCCGAGGAATCCTTGGTTGGTTACGGTAAGTGCTGACACTGTTGATGTCGCATATCCATCGGTTGATGTACCGATGTAGAGATTCCCTCCCATGTTTGAGAAGAGCCAGCTCTTGAGATTGGGGCCAGCCGACATATCGAAGAGTGCAAATGTTGGGCGCGTACCGGAGACATCAAAGAGCCAATTTGGTGTTGTAGTCCCTACCCCGACATTGCCGTTCTGCGCGATAAAGAGTGACGATGTACCTATAGAGCTGTTGGTACCGTTGAAGTACGCAACCTGTCCTTGAGTACCTTGCAGTGGCGAGAGGCATGCACCGTTAGTATAGAAACATCCACCCGTGAGGCTGATGCCGTCAGCAAACGTTGATGTCGCTGTTGTCGACGTGATATTAAGCACGTTCGCCGCAAGGCCCGTGTAGAAGGTGGAGGTCGCCGTGCTGAAGTTCGCAACATTGTTGACCGAGAATATTGTCCCCGGTGTTGTCGTGCCGATGCCCACATTCCCCGCGAAATATGCGTTCCCCGTTGTTGTCGCGCCGCCGGAGATTGTGAGCCCGGTTGCTTGTCCGCCGGCCCCGGCGGTGGAGGACGCGAGCGCTAGGAACCCGCCGGACAGTGAAGAGAGGCCGATGACACCGAATGTCGAGGTCGCGGTAATCGCGCCTCCAAAGAATGTGCTACCAGAGATGTATCCGTTGCCTTGCACTGAAAAGAGTGTGGAGGGAGATGTCGTACCAACTCCCAAGAATCCTGCTGACGTGAAGGTGGAGGTGGCCGTGCCACCGAAGTAGCCAACTGTTGCAGAGAGTTGTGTGGTTGAGGCGTTGGCATTGAAAAGCGCAAGACCACTGACATTCAAAGTGTTGGAGAGTGTCGCTGCACCGGAAACTGCCAACGTTCCCGTCGCTGTGATGTTTGATGCAGTCAGGGTGCCATTGAAGTAACCGCCGCCCTGTACCGAAAGTGTTTGTGAAGGTGAGGTTGTACCGATACCAACGTTACCTGTACCTTCGCCCTGCAAGATGACATTACCCCAGGTATTTTTTCCTGAAGCGTACCCTCCTTCTAGATAAATATTGCCTGCAACAATACCCGAGTCTGTGTTGGCGGTATCACCTCCTTGAAAATACACGTCTCCTCCAAGGCTCCCTCCTGAGGGGTTCGAGTTACCAATACCAGCATTAAAACTGGTTCGTACGTTCGATGTATCAAGTGCGTGATTACTAGCAGGCCCCACATGCAGGGTGTCTGGTGTCTGGCCATCTCCAGCTGAGGAAGAAACGGTAAGCAAGCCTCCGATGTTCACATTACTATTTGTAAAATCTATATATGCAGTTCCTCCGGATGTTTTTGCAATTCTGTAATAATTGGTATCAAGTGGCGAAGCGCCAATACCCAAATCATTTCCCGAATCACTTCGATGAATGGTCAGCAACGCAGTCGGGTTTGTTGTGCCGACACCGACATTACCAGTTGGATCGATATACACTCTATCCGCATTATTTGTCCGCAATAACAATCCATGGTTGCTAGCAGTACCAAAGAAGGCGTTGGATCCGGCATTGTTCAGCGCTCCCATAAATGCTGTAACAGACCCGGATTGGAATGTCATATAGCCAGCCGTAGAATTACCTACTATGTTGAAGGCATCTCCGTTGCCGACTACTTGAGTGTTTGTGTTGATGCCAACAAAAGGTGTGCCGAAGGTGCCGTTCCCAGTCGCATAGACCAAATTGGGGTTAGCAGTATTGCCAACATTCAAGAGATTATTATTTACCCCTCCCTCCACATCTAACAAATACCCTGGCGTTGTGGTTCCGATGCCGACGCTCCCGCCTGTTGTTGCAAAGTATGCACTTGAAGTTGCAGTGATAGCACCACCAAAGAATGCCGAGCCGCTGGTGTATTCGTTGCCTTGCACCGCGAGCGTTGTTGAGGGCGATGTTGTGCCGATGCCAATGTTGCCGTTGTCGGCGATGGTCATGCGTTGGAGATTGTTTGTAAAGAAGTTCAGGAAGTTGCCGTCAGTCGCGTTGATGTATGTTGTCTGGGCCGCATTCACCACGCCGCCGAGGCCCTGCCATATGTTGTTGTCGCCGAAACCTTCAAACTGATGTGTTGTCGTGTTGTAACGGACTTGGCCTGTCAGATCTTCCAACGGGCGCTGGCCTGTTGTACCCACTGGCAGGTGCAAGGCATCAGTTGCAAAAATATCTACCGACGATGCTGGCGTCGATGTGCCGATGCCGATGCGGCCGCCGGCTGCGACTTCCAAGTAGGAGGCACCTGTCGAAGATGCAACTCGCAACAAATCGGCTGTCTGGCCCGTCAAACCTTTCAAATCCAACGTTACAACATTGCCGCCGTTTGATGATGCATTTTGGATAAACAATGGCTGATTGAAGGCAAACGTTTTTGCGGTCGAGTTCCAGCCCAGCAACGCGTTGGGGACTACGTTGCCGCGGAAGAAGATGATGTTTGCATCTTCGGCATCCGACGATACGTTGTCGGAATTGATCGTAAAGTTTGCCGACTGTGTCCCGCCTATTTGCGTATTGTTGGCGACGATGTTGTTGGCAGTAATGGTGCCCACGTATGCGTTGTTCCAGAAAAACGATGGTGAACCAAGATTGTACGTAATGTTTCTGATCCGGGACGATGTCGGAGTGGATTGATGAGTTAATAACAAGCGTATTTGAGCTGCTGTTACCAAGCGTTGTCGAGTTCCCTGCTACAAACAGGTTGCCGCCGATGTAGGCGTCACTTGCTGTCTGGAGCACACCCGGGGCAGATGTTGCGACACCAACGCCCAAACCAACCGCAAAGTAACCACTGCCTGTCGTGCTTGCATTGCCGTTAACGATACTGTCGCCATGTGTATTGAAACTGCCCACGTTCAATGCTCCGCTTATGGATGCATTGGTTGCAAATAAATTTGTCGTTGACGCCACCTGCGCAAAGAAGTTTGTCGTTGTTGCGTTGGAAAGAAGTGTATTGCCCGAGACTGAAAGTGTTCCGAGTGTTGTGGTTGCGGCGTTAAACGTGCCTCCAACGTTCGTGTTGCCTAGGACATCAAGGCTGCCAACGCTCCCATATGTTGCAAAAATGTTATCAGCCTTCGTATCACCGTTAAGTGTTGTGTTTGAAAGGTTATTTATAAGCTCAGGAAGAACAAAGTTCTGCAACGGGCTTTCGCGGCCGGGGTTTTCAAGGTTCGAAATCTGGATGGCAAACTTGTTGGAAAGGTCCCCGAGGCGCGCTGTGAGTTCGTCTTCAGAGATTCCACCAGACCCTACAGCCTGTTGCACAACCGTACGTTCAATGACCGGATAATTATTTACGATGGTAGGCGGTGGAGTCACAACGGGAACCGTTGGTACCGAAGCAGAACTGTTTCTGAGGAGAAGTCTGGCCGACCGAAGGGAGGAGATCCGAGGACTTCTCTGAAGAATTGTTCTGTGGAGGTACATCAGCAACTTTTGAAGTATGTCCAAACAACGTTGCGAATATTCCTGACAAAAAGTTTGAAGTGCCTGTGACAGCTGGTGCGGTTGTGCCGAAGAAAGGTGTTTCAGCTGCAGAGACCGCAGCAAATGATGGTCCGCCAGCTGGCGGATTTGTATTAGGTACAAGCGTCGAAGCAAACACAAGCGAGCCGAGCAGCAGGATCGCACCTGCCACCAGTCCTATAGGCGCACCGACAGAGACCTCCTTCGCGCGCAAAAAAATATTCTGCAAGGCAGTTTGCTGCTCACGCACGTTTTCGCGATATTCACTCGAAAGAGATTTTGAAAGTTCAAGTCTGCGCGCCTCGCGCTCTGTTGCTTTTTGCTCAAGGTATGAAGAAAGCGATGTTGGGTCGACATACCACACGCCATCAACAAGTTTTCCTTGCACTGCCTGTCTGCGACAAAGCAACGCAACGTAGTCGTTGGTCTTTTTAAAATCGCGGGCTGCCGCGACAGAAGAAATATATGTTTTTGGAATTTTCTCGCTCATCGTTTTTACAACGAGTTGAGAAGCGAACTGTCCAAGTGCTGTATGGTCGTATCGCCGGTTTGTGCGTACCTCGGCGAAGTAACCAAATAAAGAAAGGGCAGTCCGCCAATCGACGGATGCCCTGTTGCTATAAAGTATATCCTTGTACCTGTTTTTAATGCATATACATATATGCACTCATATGGGGATAAGAAATTTTAATGGAGGTCGGTCCTCCGCAAATTTGAAAAAATTGTATCAATCTTGAAACCCTAAAGCTATAGTTGACACACATCTCCAATAGATGCTGAATGTGTAAAAACACTATTTTCCGCGCATTACTTCTATCCGAGATTTGTTATATATCAACATATCTCGGATAAACAGATACAGAGGACCGACCTCGGTATTATTGCTGGGTGCTGGTTGCGGCACCTGCCTGCGCAGGCAGGGACACTATAATAGTGCGGGTTGCAGTGCCTGTGTTCCCTGCCCCGTCGGTCGCACTAAAGAGGATGATATGGGTGCCTGGGGTGCTTGTATCGAGAGTAAATTGGGCTGGAGACGTGCTTGTCGCCCCGTCCAGAGACATGCTGTAGCCGATGTTTGGGCTTGATGTGCTGGTTACAGTAACGCCCGGATCTATATATGTATCACCAACATTGAGCTGTGCTGGATCGGCACCGATGAGAGTTATTGTCGGTGGAGTTGATGTGGCGGAACCCGAGGAGTCACCTCCTCCGGAGGAAACACCTCCGGTTCCTTGAGGTGTCGAAGTAGCAGTCCCGTTCAACAAATTATTAAGTTGTGTGCGCGTGACACATGTCTTGCCTGTTGCATCTGTGATGCAGAGTTGGTCGGTATCAACTTCTTTTGCAAATACTTTATCGAATACGCCGACGCTCGCGTATATTGCCTTGCCCATCACTTCTACAACTTCGTTACCTATACTTTGTAGTACGGTTTTCAATCCATCACTTGCATTAGCAAATACTCCGGCCCATTCAGGAGTTGAGGTTGCGTTTGTCGAGGTAGCAGTCGTTAACTCAACAACAGAAGTCGTGCCGAGCAAGTTAAATGTATTTTGATTTATATTTGATGCCAAAATTTGGCCCGTGAGATTCAAGTTGCCATCTTCATCCAGCACTGCAATATTCTTGCCCAACTGGTTTTTAAATGTCAGCCCTTGTGGAGTATCAGGAGATTCTGCAATTCTGAAGTTGTTTGCAAACACTGCGTCACCAAAGAACTGGTCGCCTGTTGCGTTGTTATTAGAATTGAGGAGCATTGACGACGATGTAAGGGCGAGACCAACCTGATACGCGGAGGTCGATGTGGAGAGTCCACCTGCTGGACTCCAGAAATACGTGTTCCCTGCTGTCAGCCCTGACAACCCTCCGACAATGCCAGTTGATGCAACTGTCACTGTGCCATTTGCACTTGCTGCATTTGTTGCCATACCAAGGACGGTAGGATTTGTAACAACACCAACAGACGCGTTTGGATAATTATTGCCGTCGACAAACCCATAGACATAGTGTGTCGAGTCGAGATCTGCAATTGTTATGTAATTGTAATTACTAAGGGTGCTCGAAATAATATAAGAATTGTTCGGTGTGATGGTCGTGCCGGAGACCGTGGACGCCGAAGCTCGAACTTGTTTTAGCGATGGATCTAAGTACCCGACAATAAAGTTGGTGGAACTTAACACTGAAAGTGAAACGTAGGAGCCTGCGTTAATGTCGCTAGAAGTAGTGGTATTACCGGCAATTGTGGAAGGGCTTCCGCAGGAAACAGAAGTTCCCGAAATTGTGCAGGCTGTTGCCCTAACTGCATATGGTATAGGAGGAGGACTGACATTGCTGTACGCCTGCAGATAGGCGACAACCAAAGCACTCGAAGAGAGAGATGAAATAGAGAAGTAAGCCGGGGCATACCCGCCGCCACCGGCGTTCGTGGGAGTACCGCATGTAGGGGTAGTCCCCGAGACCGTACATGCAACGACTTTTGCTTGGTTGAGGGTGCCATCCCCGAAGGTCTCAGCGAAGCTCGATGAAGAGAGAGCCGTAACGGCAACGTTAGCGTCGGTGTTCTGAATTCGCGTCGACATTTACCGTGCTACCCGCGGTAATCGTGGTGCCCGAGAGGGTACCCACCGTGGCATACGTACTATTAATCCCACCTGGGGTGTATCCGACAACAAACTTTGTGGCACTGAGCGCGGCCACAGAAACAATATCCTGTCCTGAAGATACCGTGCCCCCCATGCTTTGAGCGCTCCCGCACGTCGGAGTAGTCCCAGATATGGTGCACGCGAGGCTCGAGACCGTACCGCTTCCGCTGGCAGTATTGTTGTATGCAACTACGAAGCTCGTAGAGGATAGTGCTGCGAGAGAAACATCGGAGGAAGCGGAGGAGAGAAGAACTGTGGGAGTGCCGCAGACTACACTATTTGCCAATACATTACATACGGCCGCAGTAAGGAAATTAGAATTATTACTATCTCTGTATGCCTCAACAAAACTTGTTGCAGAGAGCGCTGTCGCAGATGTGTATGCTGCGGATGCCGAATATGACAAGACGGTCGAAGAACCGACACCAGTGACCGTTCCGCCCGCGAGCGCATCATCTTTCCGAACTTTCCCATTAATGTACGCAACGATGTCACCAACATTAATCTGTGAACTCCCCGAATCCACCGTGTAATCCGCAGTCAAATTCTTGAGCTTGGCAGTCAACGCACCACTTGCATCAACCCTCAATACATTCGCACCAGTTGATGATGCGATGGCGAAGATATCACCAGAGCCAGGCGTGCCCTGAATGGAAAGTGCTGCAAGAGGTGAACTTGTCCCAACCCCAAAGAGCCCTGCCGCCGTGAGTGTGAGAGTAGAAGTTCCGACAGCATTGTTAGTACCAGAGAAGTATGTGAGTTGGCCCGTTGAGCCAATTGGGTTTGTGAGGCAGACGTTGTTGTAGAGCAAGCATCCGCCATTGAGTTGGATACCATTCGCAAACGTCGATGTTGCAGTACCCGTAACATTGAGTGCAAATGCTTGCAGCCCTCCGGCGAACGTACTCGTCGAAAGATTCGTAACAATGAGATTCGTGAGAGTCGAAGTACCTGCACTGAGTGTACCTGCACCAACAATGTTGCCGAGGGAATCGATGGTGGTGGTAGCAGTTGCACCGAAGTAGGCTTTTTGAACAACCGCAAACTGTGAAGTAGATGCAGTAGCGAAGTTAAAGGCACCGCCGACAGAGAAGCCTCCTGCGATGGTGAGCTGGCCACTGTTGCTGACACTAAACACCGACGCATAGCTTTGTGTACCTGTAGGTGAGCGCTTGAGCGAGAACGCATCACTCTGTCCACCAAGCTGGAAGTCCCATGCAGGGTAGGAGTTGTTGATGAGTGAGCCAGTACCGGTGTCGTTTGAGGCAATGTTTAAGTCACCTGTGTTGGACGGTATATAGAAGGAGTATGGAATGGCAGCATTACCGTTTGCACCAGAGAGGTTCGCTAAGGTGAGGAGTGATGAATTACCAGAGGCATAGTTCCCTTCTACATCAAGTTTAGCCTTCGGTGCAGTAGTAGATGCAATACCAAGGCCAAGAGAACCACTGGTATTAAGGAAGATGTTGTTACTCCCCCAGTTGTTGGTGTTGAGTGCGGTGTTTAAGCTCACCGGTACCGTACAGGTGCCACTCTGGCCTGCCGTACATGCACCACCTGTGGACTTTACATACAAGAGGTCGAAGTCGCCTGCGTTGATTGGTGCACCCGAGACTGCAGAGTTTGTTTCAGCGAAGCCAAGGTCTCCCGCAATGACCTTGTTTGCATATATAGCAGAGAGGCGGTCGGTGGAGGAGCCGATTGCGAAGAGGTTGTCGCTGGTTGGGAAGATGTTGCCTGCGAGCGTACCTCCTGCAAGCAGTGTTCCATTTGAACTTGCAGATATGATTGAGGAAAGTGCTGATGCAAGTTGTGTATTTGTGATGTAGGTGCTGAGGGTACTGGTGGAGACAAACTGCGTGAAGTCAGGCAAGTCACTAAAGAGTGATGATGTTGAAACAAGGCCGGAGATATCTCCGAGTGTTGCGTAGTTGGAAAGGTCTGGAGTGGTTGAAGTTGGAAGTGCGGCGAGGGCAGAGGCAAGTGTTGAACTAGAGACAAGGCCTGAGATATCAGAAAAGGGTTGCGTAGCCTGAAAGATCCGGAGCAGTAAACACTGGTGTCGAGGTAGGTGCAATCTGGCTCCAGTCACTGATGCAGTTGTCTGTTCCTAAGCAAAGTACATTAGTACTCGTAGTGGAAGCGGTGAGCAGATCAGTAACAGTTGACGTTGCATTGATTTGATTAACGTTGGTGTTGTTGATGGTTGTTGTACCAGTCAAGAAAACATTTTGTGCAGAGATGTTCCCTCCTACGTTGAGATTACCGTCTTCATCAATGCTCATAATCTGCCTTCCCAACTGATTTTCAAAGTTGAGTGCGTTTGGAACCCCAGGGTTTTCAGTAATCCTGAAGTTGTTTGCAAACACTGCGTCACCGAAGAACTGATCACTCCCTGCTCCGTTGCTGGAGTTCAAGAGCATTGAAGTCGAAGTCAGCGCAATACCAACTTTATATGTTGATGAGGTAGTGGTGAGGCTGTTGCCGTTGAAATAATACGTCGAGCCGGCAGTGAGACCGGAAAGACCAGAAACAATACCGTTCGACGCAACCGTCACGATGCCATTCGCGCTCGCGGCATTCGTGGCCATGCCAAGGTTGTTGGAGGAAGGAGTTTGAGAAGTGGAGACAACGGCGGCGGCGTAGTTTGTGCTGTCGCCCTGATACGCCACGACGAATGAGGTGGAGGAGAGGACGGCGACGGAGGTAAAGGCGGAGCTGACGGCGTTGAGAGCAGCGGGGGTGCCGGCGGTGATGGTGGTGCCAGAGACGGTGGCGACGACGGCGTTGGCGTAGCCTGTGTTGTTGCTCTCGATACCCCACCACGAATGAGGTGGAGGAGAGGGCAGCGACGGAGGTGTAGATGCCGGGGGCGTTGGTGAGGTCGACGAGGGAACCATGACCAGTGACGGAGGTGCCGGAGACGGTGGCGACGACGGCGGTGACATGGGTACTGCCGTCCCTATACGCCACAACGAAGTGTGTGGAGTCGAGGGCGGCAACGGAGTCGTAGTTGGAGGTTTGCGAAGAGTTGACGGTGGCAAAAGTGCCGGCAGTGATGGTGGTGCCGGAGACGGTGGCGACAACGGCGTCCGCGTAGAGGTTGCTATCCTGGTACGCCACCACGAACGACGTGGATGATAAGGCGGAGACGGAGGTGTAGGTGGAGGCGAGAGAGTTGAGGACGACTGGAGTGCCGGCGGTGATGGTGGTGCCAGAGACGGTGGCGACGACGGCGTTGGCGAAGCCTGAGGCACCCCGATACGCTACCACAAAGTGCGTGGAGTCGAGTGCGGCGGCGGATTCGTAGCCGGCGGTGACAGCATTGAGAGCAACGGGGGTGCCGGCGGTGATGGTGGTGCCAGAGACGGTGGCGACGACGGCGTTGGCGAAATTTGAAGCACCCGCGTAGGCCACCACAAAGTGCGTGGAGTCGAGTGCGGCGACGGAGGTGTAGGAGGAGCTGACGGCGTTGATGGCGACGGGGGTGCCGTAGGTGATGGTGGTGCCAGAGACGGTGGCGACGACGGCTTCAGCAAAGCCTGTGCTTCTGTTCACATATGCCACGACGAATGAGGTGGAGGAGAGGGCGGCGGCGGAGGTGTAGTCGGAAGCAACGGCATTGGCGACGACGGGGGTGCCGGTGGTGATGGCGTTTTGCGCCTTCGTGGCTTTTCCGTTGATAAACGCCACGATGTTCCCGACATTGATCGCACTGCTCCCCGAATCCACCGTGTAGTCGGCGGTGAGTTGTTTCAGTTTTGCGGTGAGTGCACCTGTCGAATCAACTTTCAATACGTTCGCACCAGTTGATGACGCGACGTCAAAGATGTCAGTTGAGCCAGGTGTCCCCTGAATGGAGAGTGCTGCAAGTGGCGACGAGGTGCCGATGCCAAAGAATCCAGTAGCACTAAGTGTGAGCGTCGAAGTGCCAACTTCATTGTTAGTGCTGGAGAAATATGGGATTTGGCCGGTTGTACCTACCGAAGGCGTAAGGCATTTGTTGTTGTAGAGCAAACACCCAGCATTGAGTTGGATACCATTTGAGAAGGTTGATGTTGCAGTGCCGGTGACATTGAGTGCAAATGCTTGGAGCCCCCCAGCAAACGTACTCGTCGAGAGATTGGAGACAATGAGATTTGTGAGAGTTGAGGTGCCTGCACTAAGTGTTCCTGCACCAATGATATTACCTGCCGCGTCGATGGTGGTGGTTGCAGTGGCACCGAAGTAGGCGTTGTTGAAGACAGAGAATTGTGAGGTAGAAGCGTTGGTGAATTGCAACTGACCCGTTGCGAATGTCCCTCCGATTGAAAGGTTGCCTGGGATTGAAAGGTTGCCTGTATTACTAATGTTGAAGACTGACGTGTAAGCCTGCGTACCAGGAGCACTGCGCTTGAGCGAGAACGCATCACTCTGTCCACCAAGCTGGAAGTCCCATGCTGGGTAGGAGTTGTTGATGAGTGAGCCAGTACCGGTGTCGTTTGAGGCAATGTTTAAGTCACCTGTGTTGGACGGTATATAGAAGGAGTATGGAATGGCAGCATTACCGTTTGCACCAGAGAGGTTCGCTAAGGTGAGGAGTGATGAATTACCAGAGGCATAGTTCCCTTCTACATCAAGTTTAGCCTTCGGTGCAGTAGTAGATGCAATACCAAGGCCAAGAGAACCACTGGTATTAAGGAAGATGTTGTTACTCCCCCAGTTGTTGGTGTTGAGTGCGGTGTTTAAGCTCACCGGTACCGTACAGGTGCCACTCTGGCCTGCCGTACATGCACCACCTGTGGACTTTACATACAAGAGGTCGAAGTCGCCTGCGTTGATTGGTGCACCCGAGACTGCAGAGTTTGTTTCAGCGAAGCCAAGGTCTCCCGCAATGACCTTGTTGGCGTAGATTGCTGAAAGGCGCTCTGTTGGAGTACCGAGTGTAAAGAGGTTGTCTCCTGCTGGGATGAGGTTACCTGAGAGTGTTCCTCCTGCAAGGAGTGTTCCGTTTGCACTTGATGATGCGATTGCAGAGAGTGCTGAGGCGAGTTGTGTGTTTGTGATGTAGGTGGAGAGGGTTGAGGTGGAGACGAAGCCAGCAAGTGATGGAAGGTCAGAAAAGCTTTGCGTATGCAGAGAGGTCAGGTGCAGTAAAAGGTGTTGATGTCGGGATTGCTGCAAGTGCCGCAGTCAGTTGTGCGGTGAAGTTTGCTGTAAGGGATGCTGTCGCAGAAGCAAGCGCAGTATTTAATGTACTTGTTGAGACGAACGAAGAAAGATCAGGGAATGTAACCGGAGTAGTAGTTGCCATAGTTGGCCATGCATTTCGGCAATCACCGTTCAAGCACAGTGTGCTTGTAGTTGTGGTCCCTGCAGTGAGCAGATCAGTAACAGTTGACGTTGCGTTGATTTGATCAATATTGGTGTTGCTGATGGTTGTCGTTCCAGTTAGAAAGACATTTTGTGCAGAGATGTTCCCTCCCACATTAAGATTGCCATCTTCATCGATGCTCAAGATCTGCCTGCCGAGCTGGTTTTCAAAGTTGAGTGCATTCGGCAACCCCGGATTTTCTGTAATTCTGAAGTTGTTGGCGAAGACCGCGTCACCGAAGAATTGGTCTGTGGCAGAACTTACTCCCCCATTGCCCGAGTTGAGAAGCATCGAAGTGGTGGTGAGGGCGATGCCGACTTTGTAGGACTGTACGGTAGTAGTGAGGCCAGTTGTGCCGAAGTAGTACGTACTTCCCCTGTGAGACCAGACAATCCAGTCACAATACCGTTTGATGCAACGGTCACTGTGTTGTTGGTGGTCGTCGTGGCATTCGTTGCCATGCCGAGGATGTTGGGGGAAGTGACGAGTGGTAACGTGCCGACGACGGCGGTGGCCGCGAAGGGCGCATTAGTAACGTTCTGATACGCCACCGCGAAGTGAGTGGAGTCGAAGGCGGCGACGGAGGTGTAGAGGGAGCCAACGCCGTTGAGGATGACAGGCGTACTTGCGGTAATAGTAGTGCCGGAGACCGAAGAGACAACGGCGCCGATAAAATTACTGCTGCTGATATTTTTATACGCCACCGCGAAGTGAGTGGAGTCGAGGGCGGCGACGGAGACGTTGCTGGTGCCGATAGAGTTAAGGGCAGTGGGTGTTCCAGCAGTGATGGTAGTACCGGAGACGGTGCTGACGACGGCGGCGTCGCCACCATTGGTACCATCTCCATACGCAACGACGAAGTGAGTGGAGTCGAGTTTGGCGGCGGAGTCGTAGTTGGAGAGGACAGCATTGAGGACGATGGGGGTGCCGACAGTGATGGTGGTGCCGGAGACGGAGGAGGCAACGGCGTTGGCAAAAGTTGTAGAAGAATTCCGATACCCCACCACGAAGTGCGTGGAGTCGAGGGCGGCGACGGATTCGTAGTCGGAAGGGACAGCATTGAGGGCGATGGGGGTGCCGGCAGTGATGGTGGTGCCAGAGACGGAGGAGGCAACGGCGTTGGCAAAAGTTGTAACAGAATTTTGATATGCCACCACGAAGTGCGTGGAGTCGAGGGCGGCGGCAGAGATCGGGTAACCAGCGGAGTAGGTGGCGTTTACGGTAACGGCCGAGCCGGGGGTAATGGTGGTGCCTCCCGAAACGGTGCTGACAACTGCGGAGACGTAGTAAGGCGTGGCTTCAATATACGCCACCACAAAGTGGGTAGAGTCGAGCGCGGCGACGGATACCTCGTTAAGAGCGTTGGAGGTGATAAGAACAGGAGTGCCGGGAGTAATTGTGCTACCAGATACGGAGGAAACGACCGAGTAGACGTAGCCGGTACTGCCATCATTATACGCCGTTACGAAATGTGTGGAGTCTAGGGCAGCGGCGGAGATGTTTGTGGAGTTGGTAGAATTGAGAGCAACAGGAGTTCCCGCGCTAGGAATAGTGCCAGTTGTATTAACAACTTTCGTTGCCTTCCCATTGATGTAAGAAACAATATCACCAACATTAATCTGTGCACTCCCTGAATCAACAACATAGTCAGCAGTCAAATTCTTGAGCTTTGCAGTGAGTGCACCAGTAGCATCAACTTTGAGAACGTTTGCACCTGTTGATGAAGCAAGGTCGAAGATATCAGTTGAGCCAGGTGTTCCCTGTATAGAGAGAGTTGCAAGTGGTGAAGTCGTACCGATGCCAAAGAATCCAGCAGCGCTGAGTGTAAGAGTGGATGTACCAACTGCAGTGTTCGTACCAGAGAAGTATGTGAGTTGGCCAGTTGTGCCTTGCGGAGTAGTGAGGCAGGTGCCGTTGTACTGGAAGCAACCACCAGTAATGGAGATACCGCTTGCAAACGTACTCGTTGAAAGATTCGTGACAATGAGATTTGAGAGGGTTGAGGTGCCTGCACTAAGCGTACCTGCACCAACAATGTTGCCTGCCGCGTCGATGGTGGTGGTTGCAGTTGCACCGAAGTAGGCTTTCTGGAAGATGGAGAGCTGTGAGGTAGAAGCGTTGGTGAATTGCAACTGACCCGTTGCGAATGTCCCTCCGATTGAAAGGTTGCCTGGGATTGAAAGGTTGCCTGTATTACTAATGTTGAAGACTGACGCATAGCTCTGCGTACCAGGAGCACTGCGCTTGAGTGAGAACGCATCACTCTGCCCACCAAGCTGGAAGTCCCATGCAGAGTAGGAGTTGTTGATGAGTGAACCAGTACCTGTGTCGTTTGAGGCAATGTTTAAGTCGCCTGTGTTGGACGGTATATAGAAGGAGTATGGAATGGCGGCATTGCCGTTTGCACCAGAGAGGTTAGCTAAGGTGAGGAGTGATGAATTACCAGACGCATAGTTCCCTTCTACATCAAGCTTTGCCTTAGGTGCAGTTGTTGATGCAATACCAAGGCCAAGTGAACCTGATGTATTGAGGTAGATGTTGTTACTTCCCCAGTTGTTGGAGTTGAGGGCGGTGTTGAGGTTGATTGGAACAGTGTGAGTAGTACCGCCAGTTGAGGTGACATACAAAGAGACAACATCACCGGGTACAAGTGGTGCACCCGATACTGCAGAGTTTGTTTCAGTAAAGGTGAGGTCGCCTGCATTAACATTTTTTGCAAATACATCAGTGAAGCGGTTTGTTGCAGTACCAAGCGTAAAGAGATTGTCGCCTGCTGGCACTAGGCTACCGTCCAGAGTGCCGCCTGCAAGAAGTGTTCCATTTGCACTTGATGATGCAATTGCAGAGAGTGCTGATGCAAGCTGAGTGCCCGTGATGTAGGTGGAGAGGGTTGAACTTGAAACAAACTGGGTGAAGTCAGGGAGAGAAGCGAAGAATGAGGAGGTTGCGAGGGCGAGTGCGTTGTTAAATGTGCTTGTGGAAACAAAACCCGAAAGATCGATGGGTTGGCTCGATGATGCTGTGGTGGTACCGAGCTGATCAAAACTATTAATGCAGGTGCCGCCAAGGCACAGTGCAGTAGTGGTTGTGGTCGCTGCGGTGAGAGTGCCGGTTGTTGTTGTTGAAGCAGTGAGTGTATCTGCCACTACCCCATTAAAGAGCCCTGTCGTTGCGTATAGTGCATGGTCGAATACGTGGACTATTGGGTCGGTCAGTGATGCGAGCGCACCTCGGACAAGGCCACTCGATGCTGCAAATGCGCCCGACCATGGTGTTGCAGGCGTCGATGTTGCCGAGGTGGAAGTGGTAAGGTCATTTACACTCGTTGTTGCGAGTAACGAATCAATGTGTGTCGAGAGCACATTAACTTGTGCAATAAAACTGGTGAACAAATTCGAAATTGTATCACTCACTGAAGGCGTCGAGCTTGCATCACTTTGTGTGCTGCTTGCCGATGAGCCGTTTAAGAAACGATTTGTTATTGCTTGAATAAGGCCGCCAACAAAATCGAACGCATCTGTCGTTGTTGCAGTCGGCTGCGCGAGCAATTGCTGTCCCACCGCCGAGGCATTCGTCCCTTTTTGAAGATTCAAAAATACTTCTATCGTTGTGCCGGTTGAACTTGCCGTAAATGCCTCAAGCGCATTTCCAATTGACGGGTCGAGCGGGCCCGCTTTCATACCAACACCCGGCACTGACGAAATAGTTATTGGGTCGCCAATTGCGATGGGGCCGTTTTCAAGCGAGACCTTTGTTGGCACACGGCCCGACAGCGCCACTTCCCGCTGCCCGCTTGTGTCGGTAGGTTGTGCAAGCACAAGCCCTGGGTCTGTTGAGATAACACCTGCGAGGATATTTGCCTCTCCTTCCGTAGCGCGCGTTACATTCACCGGAGTTGATGTATCAAACGCGACGATATCGCCGGCCGCTATAGAAGAGTCGAGTACTGGGTAGTATTCGGCGAGGTCGGCACCGCCGTTTGTGAGATAGCGCACAATAACAATACCCGAACCGCCCGTACCCGAGCCGGTATTCCATCCGCCATTTGGAGCCCAGTACGAACATCCGCCGCCGCCGCCGCCGGTGTTTGCTATCGCATTCGGAACTGCACTTCCTTGCGTGGTTCCGTTAACCCCAGCGGAGTATGAAGAATAGCTGTAATAGGATGTTGTGCCGCAGCCACGGCCGCCGCCGGCAAATCCATCGCCTGCGCGCTCGCTCGAGTTACCGCTACCGCCGCCGCCGCCTGCGTATGCAACCGACGAACCGGTGATGGAACTCACGTATCCCGCACCGCCGTTGCCACCTGTCGCACCACTACTGCCGCTAATACCCTGGCCGCCTGCACCTCCGCCGCCTGCACCAGTCCAACTTACGGTGCTAGCGCCGCCGGCATTTCCATACCCATTTGTTTGCGTAGATGCACCTGCAGCACCGCCGCCTTGTGCCGCGCCGCCGCCCGAACCGCCGCTACCTGCGGCGGTTGCACTCCCAGTCGAGGCGCCGCCGCCGCCGCCAAGTGCTGTGTAGGTACCGAAGACGGAACTTTGGCCATTATTACCAACGCCAATGGTGACACTTGGAACGGCAGCACCGCCGTTACCAACAGTAACCGTATAGGCGCCGGGAGTTACGGGAACAATGGTGTCAATAACGCCGCCGCCGCCGCCGCCGCCGTTTGCGTTTGTCGTATTGTTATTGCCGCCCGAGCCACCGCCGCCGACAACGAGCACTTCCACGTTTGCACCCGTTGCGGCAGAAGAAACGGTAAATGTGCCACTTGTTGTGAAAGTCTGGATAGTATAGAGACCGCTCGTTGTCACCGTGCCACCGGATGCACTCACCTGGCCGGTTGGAGTTGGAGTTATATCTGCGACACTTGTCGAAGGATACGAGCGACCCGGACCCCACATTATGCGCACCGCGCCCGAGCCACCATTGCCACCGCCAAACGATGTGCCGCCACCGCCACCGCCACCGCCGTATGCACCACCATATATAGTACCGTTTGCACTTTGGCTACTACTTGGCTCGCCGAAGGCACCGTTCTGGCCGCCCGAACCACCACCACCGCCACCACCGGTCCCTAATGTACAGCCACTCACACCGTCAGAGCCTTGCCCCAAAATGCCAACGCCGCCGCCGCCGCCCGAACCGTACGTAGAAGAATATGAGCACGGGCCGCCGCCGCCGCCCGACCCAGTTTGTGCTGCAACACTGTTACCATCTGCACCGTGGCCTGCATATCCGCCTGCGCCACCCGCATCATAGGTGGTGCTTGTATTACCACCGCGGCCGCCGCCGTCGCCGGTAAAACCGCCACCCGAATTTACAGTTGATGCCGTTGACCCCGAACCTCCTTGCCCCGCACCATAGCCAGCAACAGTAGCCGTGCTTACGAAATAAGAATTGTTACCGTTCGTGGGCGAAGTACTGTACGTGCCGCCCGCACCGACCACCACGGTATAGGTCTGGCCCGGTACCACGGTAATATTATTTTTATATCCGAGGCCGCCGCCCGCACCGCCATGGTTCGACCAGGACGACGAACCGCCGCCGCCGCCGCCGACTGCAACCACGCTGATGCTTGTGACGCCCGCTGGTGCCGTCCACGAATAGGTGCCGGGGGCAGTGTAGGCTTGCTGGCCTGGTGCGGGAATAGTTGTAAGGCTAAATGTTGCGATGGTCGGGCCTACTGTTAGTGTTGAAGTTAAGGTAACGGAATAAATACTCGAGGACGTCATACTCACTCGCACATATTGATTATTGAGTACAGTACCCGGCGAACTGGTCCAATTTTGGACGACAGACGCACACGCGCTGTCACTGCACACTTGGTATTGGGGCGATCCAGAGCCACTCACCGAAATTGCTACAGGAATGTTTATGCCCGTAATCTGCTGAGTCGTCGACGTTGCAACGCTAGACAATTGAACAAGGCTGCCTGCGGTTTGATCGGTTGTGAGTGTAGAAGGAAATGAGCGCCCACTGCCCCATATAATGCGCACGGCACCCGAGCCGCCTGCGCCGCCGCCAACAGTTGTACCAGGGCCACCGCCACCGCCACCGTATGCGCCGCCTGTGATTGTTCCGTTCGTACTTTGGTTACTATTTGGCTCTCCATCAGCTCCATTTGCACCACCCGAACCTCCGCGGCCGCCTTCCAAACCGGCACCTGAGGTACCTGCCACCCCACTTGTACCTTGGCCCAAAATACCAACACCGCCGCCGGCAGAAGTGCCGTAAGTGCTCGAATAGTAATACCCGCCGCCGCCACCACCACCTGAGCCGTTGAATCCGCTGCCTACACCGGCTCCGTTGCCACCATTTCCGGCGTAGCCGCCTGCGCCGCCGCCGCTTTGGTAGTTGGGAGCATTACCTCCTGCGCCGCCGCCGTCGCCGACATAGCCGCCGCCGGATGAGTTGTTATTCGCACAACCAGTTGTGCCTGTCCCAGCGTTACCTCCGCCGCATCCTTCAACTGTTGCTGTCGAATTAAAATATGAACTGCCTCCAATACCCCCCACAGATGCTGTGGTACCTCCTGCACCAACCACAACGGTATACGTCTGGCCCGGTACCACAGTAATATTATTTTTATATCCGAGGCCGCCGCCTGAACCTGCTGGATTCGCCCATGTTTGCGAACCGCCGCCACCGCCGCCGACTGCAACCACACTCACGCTTGTCACGCCGGCTGGTGCTGTCCAGCTATAGGTGCCGGGGGCAGTGTAGGCTTGCTGGCCTGTAACAGCTGAATTACTAAATGAGAGAGGGTTAGGCGTTCCAAGGCCTGTGCCAACTTGCCATGTTGCACTGCCATCGCCTGCCCACACCGTCACGGTGCTTGTTGCAAGGTTGGTTGCAAACGTTGTAGTGCGTAACTGCAATGTCTGGCCGCTTGAGATATATCCTGCCGTCTCCCATGCGCTACCATTAATGCTGAACTGCGGATCGCCGTCGCCAATAATACGAACAGGAACGGCGCCATCAAAGTTGGTGAGCGTATCGATAGCCGACGATGTTGCGGCACTCAACTGCGCTTGTGTCGTAGACGCAAAGGTAAACGTAGCAGGAATAATTGTCGGATTATTTATCGGCGCCCATGTCGTGGTGCCGCCCGTATTTGTGCATCCTTCAAAATTAGATGTTGCTTGATTGAATCTAAAAATACCGAGTTGCGCCGTAGTGCACGTTGCGGAAGAATTTCCTACTCGTATATTTCCGGCAACATCGAGCGTTGTCACTGCTGTTGTTGTTCCAACACCAACATTTCCGTTTGGCGATATAAACAATGTTGAAGTGCCTAACGCTTTGTTAGTTCCTGAAAGATATGCGACTTGGCCTTGAGTACCCGAAAGGCTTCCTAAACACTGGCCCTGAACGGAGACACAGCCAGTTGTTACATTAATCGCACTGGCTTGTATGCCCGCAGAAAAGGTTGAGGTCGCGTTGTCTATCAAGTAGATGGAATTTGTTCCAACATGGAGTTGGCCTTTTATATCGACGTTGCCAGTGAAGGTCGATGAGGCAGCACCACTGTTTGCTACGTAGAGCGGTCCATTAACAGCGAGGGTCGCTGATGGAGTGGATGTGCCGATGCCGACCGAACCCGTACTCGTTACAACAAATGAAGGATAGGTAAGCGGCCCTGTCGAGGTTGCGATAAAGAAATTATTGCCGCCGTTTTGCAACACATCCGTTCCCGCAAACCAATTGCCGAGGGCGGCTGCAGTATTTCCTCCCCCCGCAAATGCAATGGCAGTCGCAAATGAATTAAGGTCGGTATTATCGATTTGCAAACCATAGCGCAAGTCCCCAGTAGCGCGCCCGTTGCCAAGTACCACAAGCGGGCCGCCAGGGGTCGACGTTCCGATACCTATGCGGCCGCTCAACAGGAACGAATTGCCGAGGTTCGTATTAAGCGTGGTGTACCCGAGCCCCACAGGGCCCGACGCGGACACGTACAACCCAGATGAGTTGCCCGGCGCTATCTGGATGTCATGGAAGTTTCCACCCAGAGGCGCTGTCGTGGTGAGTTTTAATATATTTGATATGAACGAGAGATTTCCATCTTCATACGTAGACGGGCTTCCAACATTCCAAATATTTATACCTGCGGGGCCAAAGTTGCCTGAAAGGAAGCGCGACGTAGAAGAGCCAAGGAGCGAGGTGTTGTCGGACGCCGGCGTAATACTTCCGCCTACGTTAATACTGCCGTTTGTATTTATAAAAAGCGACGACGTGCCCATTGCCGTGTTCGTGCCAGAGAAATATGCAACTTGTCCCGGCGTGCCAATAAGTGCCGGACTCGACGTTGCAATAAGTTTTCCGCTTGCATCAACTGCAATAAACGAGCCTGCGGGAAGCCCGAGCGATGAAAGTGTCAGTGTGCTCGTTGCTGTGATGGCTCCGCCGAAGAATGCAGAACCACTCGTGTATTGATTGCCTTCCACTGCAAGCGTTGTTGATGGCGATGTCGTACCAATCCCAACATTGCCATTGTCTGCAATGGTCATGCGCTGGAGGCTATTTGTAAAAAAATTGAGGAAGTTACCGTCAGTTGCCGTAATGTACGTTGTCTGTGCAGCGTTGATAACACCCCCCAGGCCTTGCCATACGCTATTGTCACCAAAACCTTCAAACTGATGCGTGGTTGTGTTGTAGCGAATTTGTCCCGTTAAATCTTCTGCGGGGCGCTGTGCTGATGTACCAACCGGCAAGTGCAGCGCGTCAGTTGCAAAAATATCAAGAGAAGATGCTGGGGTTGAAGTGCCTATACCAATCCTTCCACCCGACCCAACTTCCAAATAACTCGCCCCTGTTGACGACGCAATGCGGAGAAGATCTGCAGTTTGTCCTGCCAAACCTTTCAAATCGAGTGTCACAACATTGCCGGTATTGTTCGACGCATTTTGTATAAATACAGGTTGGTTGAATGAGAAGTTCTTTGTGGAAGAATTCCATCCGAGTACGGCATTCGGTACTACGTTGCCGCGGAAGAAGATGAGGTTGGCGTCTTCTGCATCTGCACTTACGTTGTCAGAGTTGATTGTGAAGTCGGAGCTTTGTGTGCCTCCAATCTGGGTGTTGCTTGCAACGATGTTGTTGGCGTTAATGGTGCCGACGTAGACATTTCGCCAGAAGAACGAGGGCGAACCGAGATCATATTGGATATTTTGATCAGGCACGATGCTCGAATTTATTGATGAGTTGATAGTGAGAGTGTTTGAAGATGAGTTGCCAAGCGTTGTTGAGTTTCCGGCTACGAATAAGTTTCCACCGATGTAGGCATTGCTTGATGTTTGGAGCACGCCCGGTGCTGATGTTGCGATGCCAACGCCAAGGCCGCCAGCAAAATATGCATTACCGGTGGTTGTTGAATTACCTGAAATGTTTAATGAAAGAAGTGTCGTTGAGGCGGCAGTGAATGAACCGAAGCTGGCCGTTTGAGCAAAGAGGTTGGTAGAAGATGCGGTGGTTGCAAAAAATGCACTTGAAGTTGCGTTAGCGAGTGTAGTACCTGCCTGCGCAGTCAGGTTGCCAGTAACCACCAATGCTCCCAGCGTCGAAGAGGTTGCAGTGAATGTTCCCACAGATGCAGTCTGTGCGAAAAGATTTGTTGTAGAGGCAAGAGTTGAAAAGAAATTGGTAGATGTTGCGTTTGCCAGCGTCGTATCCCCCAAGACAGTAAGTTTGTTAAGTGTAGTCGTGCCAAGTGATGTCAGATCCGCGCTGAAATAACCCGCACCTTGCGAAAAGATACTTGCTGCGGCAAGCGTTCCTGCAAATGTCGACGTGGATGTGTTTTGGACAATGAGGTTTGAAACGGTCGTTGTGCCCGCAAACGCCGTGCCTGGGGTTCCGTTGTTGTTCTCGACCGTGAGGTTGCCTGCAATGGTGGTATTTCCATCAACATTCACATCGCTGTTGAAGTACGCGATGCCTGTTGTCGTTGCATTGCCGTTTACGGTGAGGTTGGCGGTTGTTGTTGTTGCGGTGTTCAGTACGCCACTGATGTTGGTGTCGGAGAGGTTTGTGGTGCCGGTGACACCGAGCACGCTTGTTTGCAAATACTGTACTGCAATATTGTCCGCAACCGTATCACCATTGAGGCGTACGTTCGAAAGATTGTTGATGAGCTCCGGCAATGCAAAGTTCTCTAGTGGGCTTTCGCGGCCTGGGTTTTCAAGGTTAGAGATCTGAACTGCAAATTTGTTTTGTAGATCTGCGAGGCGCGTTGTGAGTTCGTCTTCGGTGACGCCGGAAACTACGTAGGCAATTGGAGTCGAAGCAGCCGAAGCAGAATTGTTCTGCGAAGGCGTCGCAAGAGTCTGCGAAGAAACAGATGGGTATGTGGCCTGTGCAGAACTTACAGCACTGCTCGCTGATTCCGGGTACGCAGATTCCCTGCTAGGAATCTGCTCAGTCCGGGGGTCCACGGAGTGGACGACGCTCTGCGGAGCCCCTGCATCAGCAACAGTGCTTCCACTCTTTCCAAACAACGTTGCAAACATTCCAGACAAAAAGTTTGATGCACCTGCAAAGGCATTTCCTGTGTGGGGCAATACAACTGCCGGTGGCGTTGTGCCAAAGAATGGAGTTTCTGATTGTGATACTGCTGCTGTAAGTGCCTCGCCCGCGGCCGGGCTATGGCCGAGGGTTGATGCAAACACGAGCGAGCCTACCAAAAGTATTGCACCCGCAGCAAGACCTATAGGAGCACCGATAGTTGCCGTATGAAATGCAAGAACACTTTTCTGTACAAATGTGCCGTGTTGTTTTTGATACGCAAGCGTTTCATTGCGGCGTTGCTGCCCAAGAGATTCTGCACGCTCCTGCTTTGCAAACATTCGCGCTTGCTCAAATACAGCAATAGATGCCGGGTCGACGTACCACTGGCCTTCAAGCAATTGGCCAACAAGTTTACCTTCGCGGCACAGCTTCGAAACATAATCCTGTGCGCACTTCAAACGCGCCGCCGCTTTTCGAGCTGATAGCAGCGGTCGGCCGTCGTTTGAAAATATTTTTTTCTGAGGAGACATTAGTCCGATATAGCTTTTATTTATGCAGTGATTTCGGAGGGAGCACTACGTTTATTGTACGCGGTGTTGCGAATATTCTTCAGAGAATTTTCATAAAAAACTGTGGATAGAATATATAAAAAATTATATTAAAAACAATTTCTAGAATGCCTTATAACAAGAGTTAGGTATTACTTTTGATATAAAAATCATTTTTTTATATTACGTTCGTATATCGAGAAAACTCTTATTGCATAAAAATAACTTTTATTTATAAATCTCGTGTAAACGTTTTACAAAGAAGAATAAAGATTTATCGTCTTGCCGTACCCATATCTCGGCTAGAAGAGTTCGTATATAAAAAGAAAAATACTCCTAAAAATCTAATTTCTAGAAGTATTTTGTGCCGCCACTAGGGCGTTATCTAGCTCGCTGGTTTCTTACTGTTGGCCGTTTTGACAGTTTCCAAAAATGAAGCACAGTGTCTTTTCTTGCGAATATGAGACGCTTGCCGTCTGCCCTTTCTGCACCGTTACCGTTGTATCCAAGCCCAATGACCCGAAAAAGGTAAATGCCAAAACTACGGCTCCTAAAGCCGTTACTCCTGTAACTGCTAGCGCCGTTACAAAAGGATTTCTTTTTTGTACGCGTCTTTCTTCTACTATCACTACCGGCTTCTCTGCGGGCGCAACATATATCGCCGCCGCAGGCACCGTTCTCGGTATATCGTTTGTTCGTTTTTGTATAGCAGGAAACAACGGGCCCGAATCCGAGATATAGGTAAGCCCCGTTTTTTTTATCGGCACACTCCGAACAGGCTCTGAAATAAATACTTCTTCTTTTCGAATCGGGACAACATACTCGGTCGGAGCAGGAACAGGCTTGGCCGAAACGTTGGTAGGCACGACGGTGCCGGACATAGGAGAATTTTCAACAGGAAATTCTCCGCGTTGAGGCGAGCTTGGTTCCTGCGCAGGTACATATGTTTTTGCGACTATCTGTACTGGGGTAGCCGAGGGAGCAGGCGATATGTAGGTCTTGCTCTCCTTGTTGAGGTAGTCGGCAAACGAGCGTTCTTCCACGTACCATGCCCGGCCCACCTTGGTACCCAAAATCTTGCCTCCACGGATAAGCTGGCCGATATAATCCGAATGGTACTTGTTTTCCTTGGCAATACGTTTAGACGAGATGTATCGCTTCCCCGAGATTTCTAGTTCATCCATTTGCCTACAGTATATACATATAATAAAAACCCCGCTAAGCGGGGTGTGCAAAACTATGCAAGGCTAAGCCTTGCATGTTATCCAAGCAATTTTTTAAATTGCTCAGCAAGCGTCCCTGGGTTTGCCGAACCCTTACTTTCCTTCATCCCCTGCCCAACCAAAAACTGAAGCACTGTTGTCTTCCCTGCTTTGTATTCAGCAGCGACACTCGGGTTGGCATCGATTATTTTCTGCACAAGCGCGGGCAATGCATCATCGCTCGCTGCTTCAACAAGCACGCCAGAAAGTAGCGAGCTCTTTGCTTGGGGCGATGCTATCTTCCCTGCTGCATACAACTCAACAACTTCGGCAAGCAAGTTGGCCGTCGGCAGCCATGTTGCACCGTGCCCGCCGGCAGGCAGGTCTTTTTTTCGCTGTCCTGCAATATCGTTCAAAATAAAATTTGCAGCAATTTTAATCAGTTCAGGTTTTGTGAGTTTTGTTTCCATTTCGCTGAAAAATGCAGCGAGTTCGGCATCACCAACAAGCTGCTCGATGTCCTGTGCTTGTAGAAGACCTAACTCGGCCAAGCGAGCGCGCTTTTGCCATGGGAGTTCGGGCAACGCAAAGTCTTTAAATTCAGCGATCTCGGAAAGCCGTAGTTTTGGCAAGTCGGGGTCAGGGAAATAACGGTAGTCGTGGCTCGATTCTTTTTTACGCTGAGAGAACGTGCTTTGAGTATTCTCGTTCCAGCCGCGCGTCTCCTGGACAACCTCGCCGCCTTTCTCAAGCAACTCGATTTGTCGAGCCACTTCATACGCAATGGCGCGTTCAACACTGCGGAATGAGTTAAGATTTTTAACCTCAACCTTTGTACCTAGAGGGCGAGGTTCAACCTCGCCACTTCCGGCGAGGTTGAACCTCGCCACGGAGATATTCGCCTCAACGCGCATCTCACCTTTCTCCATGTTTGCCTCCCCCGCATCTAAATAACGCAGCACAAGCTGGAGCTCTCGGGCAAACGCACCGGCATCTTCAGCAGTGTGCAGTACCGGCTCGGTAACAAGCTCCATCAAGGGCACGCCTGCGCGATTGTAATCAACTAAACTTGTATCTCCTGTGTGTTGCGAGCGGGCAGTGTCTTCTTCCAAATGGATGCGTGTGATATCTATCCCTCTCAAGTTTCCGCCGCTCACAAGCGGGTATGCGTACTGGCTTATTTGATAACCCTTCGGGATGTCGGGGTAAAAATAGCTCTTTCTATCAAATTCGGTATAGTCGGCCAGTTTGGCGCCGAGCGCTGTACCCATGCGGAGCACGTGCCGCACCGCCTCTTTGTTTATAACGGGCAAGGAGCCTGGGTGCGCCATACAGACCGGGCAAATATTCTGGTTAGGGCGCTTTTCGTCGGCATCGTTTAAACACGCACAAAACATCTTGGTGCGGGTCTTCAATTCTGCGTGGATTTCCAAGCCGATAGTAGGCCGATATTCGCTCATGTGTACCTATATTACCGCAATGCGGCGATAAGTGTATCGCGCAGTTCTTTGACCGCCGCGTCGTCTAAGACTGAGACAACAACTGCTTCCTTCCCCTCTTGTTCAAACTTCTTCTTTATTTCTTCTATATATAGAGAGTCTCGGGTATCCGACTTCGTCAGCACGAGCAATTCTGGCTTGGCCGACAATACACCATTTTCAAACTGGGCCAGCTCGGCTCGGATAAGTTTATACTCGGCAAGCGGATCTTCCGACTCCAAGGAGACGCAGTGCACTAATAGATGTGTGCGCGAGATATGGCGCAAAAACTGCGAGCCGAGGCCCTTTCCCGCTGAAGCACCTTCGATAAGCCCAGGGATATCGGCAAGTATAAAACCATACAGCGCCCCGAGATTTGGGTCGAGCGTGGTAAACGCGTATGCACCAACTTTGGCAGTTGCCCCCGTGAGCGTATTTAAGAGGGACGATTTGCCGGCGTTAGGCAAACCTATCAACCCCGCATCCGCAATAAGGCGCAGTTCGATATGCAGCATGGCCGTCTCGCCACGCGCCCCCGGGGTGCACTCCATGGGGCTCTGGTTCGTGGACGATTTAAATGCAGTGTTCCCGGCCCCGCCGCGGCCACCCTTCAACACCATCATCTCCTGCCCCTCCTGTATCAATTCAAATTCCTCGCCCGTGTTTTGATTGCGGACAATGGAGCCGACAGGCAGGTCGAGAAAATAATCTTCTCCCGCCCTGCCGCCCCTGTTTTGATTTTCTCCATCGTTGCCATCCTCGGCTTGGAATTTTTTCTCGCCTCGGTAGCGCGAGAGCAGGTTAATGTCCCGCACGCCGCGTATGTAAAAATCACCGCCGTTGCCGCCGTTGCCGCCCGAAGGGCCGGAATATTCCTTGCCCTTCTCGTGCAGCCAGCGCACGACGCCATCGCCGCCCTTGCCAGCACGTGCGGCAACGTCTAATTCATCAACGAAAGATGCCATACTAAAAACCCTTAAATAGCCACCACACAATGAGCGCCAGTATCACAAGCGCCACAACCTTAAACAAGGGCTTTACAATAAATTTGAGAAGCAGCAACGCTACAACTATAACAATCACAATAGTGAGCCAATTCATAATCGTATCCTAGCAGGCTATAAGTGGTTGAGCAATGAGTTGTACCCGAGGTGTGTAAAGACGTCGCTTGCCCACTGCACAAAAAATCCCATGTATCCAAACATCATATAAAGGCCAAAAATCACCAAGATTCCGCCTGCGACTTTTGAAAGCAGCGAGACTGCCCCCTGCATGCGCGCAAAAAATTTACCGGCACTCCCTATCAGATAGGCCGTTAGCAAAAACGGAAGCCCGAGCCCGAGCGAAAACACAAACAATAATAATGCGCCCTGCACTGCTGTAGCAGAAGTTGATGCAAATAAAAGTACCGTGCCCAGAATGGGGCCAATGCAGGGTGTCCACCCGAGGGCGAACAACATGCCGATGAGGAATGAACTTTCAGGCCGGCCTATAACGATAAAGTGAGGGGCGCGGATGCGCTTTTTCAGAAAAGCAGCACGGGGATCTTTATCCATCCAAGCATCGTCAGGCCAAATAAAATAATGATGAGACCCGCCGCTCGGCTTATAAACGGCCTCCATGGCCCGAGCAGGCCGCCGATACTCGCCGCAAACAACCCGAGTGCAATAAATACGAAGGAGAAACCGATGACAAAACACAGCGCGTTTTTCATCACACGCCGCTTGGCTTCACGCGCACCTGTTTTAGCAACTTGCGCTTCAGGCACGCCGGCAATAAACGCCAAATACCCAGGTACTATTGGCAAAGTGCAAGGGGCAAGAAACATCAACACTCCAGCAAGAAATGCGGCAGGTATGAGGGAAAGCGCGTCAGGCATTACTCTTCTATTGTATCGCGAACAGATACAAAAAACTCCTTGTCTTTTTCGTGGGTAAGTAGTTCGGCTGCTTCATCGAGGCTAACGTAACGGGCTTCTGTGACTTCATCATCTTTCGGGTGGAGTGCATGCTGCATCGTTGTAAATAAAAATAGCGTGCGTTTCTTCATTCCCCATTCCGGATACTCCCCTGTGCCATCTTTACCAATAGAATATCGCTCATACGAGCCGAGTTCTTTCACCAATTGCAGCTGGGTGATGCCAGTTTCTTCTTCAATTTCGCGAATAGCTGCTTGCAGCAGCGTCTCCCCTTCTTCCACACCACCCTTGGGGAACGACCACGAGTTCCCGTGCTGGCACACGAGGACAATCCGGCCGTCGGGACCTTTGATTATTCCTCCTGCAGATTCTTTCATTTATTTTTTAGCGCCAAAAACTGAAACGTACAGAAGTGCCGCTGCGAGGCCGAGGTGGCTCACAAAAAGTCCGAAGTCCAGCTGGGTTGACCAATTGTGATAGAAAAGCACCGCGAGCAACAGTACATAGAGAACGAGCAGAAGTGCGACCGGGCGAATCTTCCATCCTGTAAGAAGCGCAATAACACCAACTACTTCCAAGATAAGTGCGAGCCCGACCGCAACCCTTGCAAACGGCACGCCGACGCCTGCCGTCATTGCCGCCTCGCCCGAAAACCCAACAATCTTGAAGAATGCCGCGATACCAAACTGAATCGCTAAAAATAACCGGGCAACCATAATTGCGCCTTTTTCATATCCGCGACTATGCATAAATTGCATGATGTTCTAAAAAATACTAATTAATACACCTAGAGTATATCAAAGAAAAAACGCGGCCTTTCGGTCGCGCTCTTGGAGAAATCTACGCTTGCTTGCGATGCACTTGCGCCGCCAATGTCTTGGTACGTGCTGGGAGCTCTTCGAGCCTCTTCTTCTGTTCTTCGCTGAACAGATGCGCCGACGGAGAGTCGAGCAAGTCCTTCACATATCCACTTGTGGTACGAATGGCATAACGGTACGCGGGCTCAAGAAGCAACTTTCGCTCCTCAAGCGCCAGAACGGGGTATTGTTTTGGCCGGTCAATGTAATACTCCCCCTTCTTACCCTCCCAGGCAACAAAGTCGTGCGCCTGGTGCCAATTGTTGGCGAGAATGCCGATAAAAAGCGTGCGCTCCTCATCCGTATACTTCCCACCTTCGGGAAGATAGCGCTCCGGCTTAAGCATTGGCCAATACGCTTCGTTCAAATACCCAAAGACACGCAAACGCTGTTCTAAATTCAGCTGAAGTTCGCCCTTCTTATTAAGTGTAAGGATGGTTTTTGCCCTGTCACTCAGTCGGGCTTTGGAATCGAGAGCTCCGGCGAGTAGGAGATGAAACTCCTTCTCGTTCAACGCGAGCTCTTTTGTGCGCCCAAGCGCCCGATACGCCCATGCATCATTAGCGATGATGCGCGCAAGCGCCTTTTCGCGGATCTCGGCGCTCGTATCGTGCTTAAGCACTTCTTCGACACGGCTGAAGTACTTTTCGTCGAGCAAACGCGCAGCGAGCCGTGACACCAAGTCAACATGGCGTTCGAGCCCTTCGTAGTATCTACCGCGCAACGCGAGGTAGATATATTCGACGTTTTCAGCACCCACTAAATATTCGAGGATGCTGCGCTTGGACATGCTGTTGAGCCCGCGCACGGACGACAAGATATCGTACGTGACCTTCTCGTTGTGGGGCCGGACAAGTGGCAGAATGCGTGTGACGTCAACCATTACTTCTCTCCTCTTGTTGTGATTGTTCAGCTTGAAATGTACGCAGCTAAAAAATACTCTACATTATTTTTACAAAATAGCAAGTTTTTCAATTACTCCTTAACAATACTCCACCCCTGTTTCAAAAGCGGCTCGGCTTTTTTGAATTTCATCTCACGGGTTTCCGTGCCGTTGGTGATTTTCACTTTATCGTTACGACCAACGTCGGCAAAAGCCGAAGCAGAACCGGCCTCGCCTTGCGCATGCATGCCGAGCGCGTTCTGCGCAGGCACTACACTAACTGTTGGCTGCACTGCATTTTTTGTGAGATTATCCAAAATTTCAAACACGCGTGCCGCAAACATAAATTCCATGTCTTTGTAGATACGGGTACCCTCTTTACGATATTCCGTAAGTGGGTCGCGCTGGCCATAGGCGCGCAAGTTAACACTGCCGCGGAGGTACTCCATCGACTCCAGATGTTCAACCCAGAGCATGTCCAAAGTTTGCAGCATGAGCGTACGTGCGGCACCGAGGAATTCTTCGCGGCCAAACTCAGCTTCTTTTTTACTAATAACTTGAAGTGCCTCTGCACTCTCTCCTGCCAGCTCTTTAAGTACCTGCTCAACCTCGTCGAATGAACCGGTTAGCGCTTTATAACGGGTGCCATAAATAGCCTTGCGCTGCCTGTCGAGCACGTTGTCGAATTCGAGCACGTGCTTGCGGGCAGTCGAAGTTAAATCCTTCTATTTTTGTCTGCGCACTCTCAAGCGCGCGCGTACACCATGCCGTTTTCTATCGGCTCGTCTTCGGGGATGCCAAAACGCCCCATCAAATTTTTTATAGTGTCGGGTGCAAACACGCGCATTAAGGTTGTCCTCGAGCGACACAAAAAACTGCGTCTCCCCTGGGTCGCCTTGGCGGCCCGAGCGGCCGCGCAACTGGTTGTCGATGCGGCGCGCTTCGTGGCGCTCGGTGCCAAGCACAAACAACCGCCCATATGCTTTTATTTCCTCCTGCTCTTCATTTGTGGCAAGCGCGCCGCCAAGCTTGATGTCGACGCCGCGGCCCGCCATGTTGGTGGCAACGGTTACCTTTGCCTTTTTTGCCCGCAGCTGCGACAATTTCGCCCTCGCGTTCGTGGTTTTTGGCATTCAAAATTTCGTGCGGCACGCCTTCGCGTTTTAGATATGCAGAAAGCAGTTCGTTCTTTTCAATCGAGACAGTACCGACAAGTACCGGCTGGCCTTTTTGGTGCAGCTCTTTAACTTTGCGTGCAAGTGCGGCAAACTTGCCCTTCTTCCGTTTGGAAGATAAGGTCGTTGTCGTCGTTGCGGACAACAGTGCGGTTGGTAGGAATCTCCACCACTTCAAGCCCATACACTTTATAAAACTCCTCGGCCGAGGTTTTGGCCGTGCCCGTCATGCCTGCAAGCTTGTCGTAGAGGCGAAAATAATTTTGGTAGGTAATCGACGCAAATGTGCGGCTTCTTTTTGCACCGTGACACCCTCTTTTGCCTCAATAGCCTGATGCAGGCCCTCGCTCCAGCGGCGCCCCGGCTGCATACGGCCGGTAAACTCGTCGACAATAATAACCTCGCTCCTCTTTAACCACATACTCCTTATCTTTGCTGAACAAGCGCTTTGGCGCGCACGGCAGTCTCCAAGTGGTGCACATACTTGATGCCCTTTTCGGTATAAATATTCTCAATGCCGAGCAGTTTTTCGGCATGCTCGATGCCTGCGTCGGTCAAGCTGTATGGCTTTTTGCTTTTCGTCCACCGTATAATCCGTCTTCCTGAGTTAGCTTTGCTGCAATGCTCGGCAAAGGTGCGGTACAGATCTTCGGACTCGGCGGCAGGCGCCGAGATAATAAGCGGCGTGCGCGCCTCGTCTATTAATATAGAGTCAATTTCGTCGACAATGGCGTAGGAGTGGCCGCGTTGGCGCAGCTCATCGCGCTTGTAGGAAATATTGTCGCGCAAATAGTCGAAGCCAAACTCAGAGTTGGTGCCGTAGGTAATGTCGGCTTCGTAGGCCTCGCGGACGCGTACAAGGCCGCAAGAAATCGTAGAAAACTCTAAAGCTGCCCTCTTCGTCGCGCATGGCGTCCTCTTCTTTATGGCCGGCGTCGTATAGGTACGAAGCATCAGTGTTAATGATACCGACCGACATGCCGAGTGCTGCATATACCTGCCCCATCCACGCGGCGTCGCGGCGCGCCAAGTAATCGTTAACAGTAATCACATGCACGCCTTTGCCCATGAGCGCATTGAGGTATGCGGGCAATGTTGCTACCAAGGTTTTACCTTCGCCGGTTTTCATCTCGGCAATGCCGCGGTTGTTAAGCACGATGCCGCCGATGAGTTGCACATCAAAGGGACGCAAGCTTGAGTGTGCGCTGCGCGCTTTCGCGCACGGCCGCAAATGCTTCGGGCAACAGTGAGTCGACAGTGGCGCCGCCCTCCAATCGCAGGCGAAATTCTTCTGTTTTTGCACGAAGCGCATCGTCCGAAAGTGCCTGATATTCAGGCTCGAGGCTGTTTATAGTCGCAATAACTTTAGCGTTATCTGCCATCACCCGGGTGCCCGTACTCCCAAAGAGGTTTTTTAGCGAAAACATGTCCACAGACTACCATAAATCACCTGTTTTTACCCGAAAAATGACCCTACAATGCTCGCGCCACGGAGGTGACGGAAAAGAAAAATCCCCACCGAGGTGGAGATTTTTCTTTCGAGAGGATGGTAATTCAAACGCGAGTCTAAATCACCGACGCAATTATTTGCGCTTCTTCTTTGCTGCTTTCTTTTTCTTTGCTGCCATATAATTTTGGCGACTTGCGTCGCAAATTGTCTGGACATCGACCGACCTTGTTCAAAGTTTGTCCGCGGACAACGCAATGAGCAATCTCGATGCTCTACATGTAAGTATCCGGTAAATAAAATATAGTTACAATGAATTTTAATTTCAGTATGTGGATAACTTTTTATTTTAAAAAGAAAAATAATTTAAATTATTTTTACTTCGGGCTCTATTTTTATTTGTAGTTGGTCAAAAACTTTTTTTTGTACAAGTGATGCAAGCTCTTTTACATCGGTTGCAGATGCGTTTCTGCTTGCAACAATAACGAGTATTTGTTTTTCAAATACGCGGGCGCCGCCTACACGGGTGCCGTGCAACGACAATGCCTTATCCATAAGCCAGGCAATGGGTATCTTAACTTGGGATGTTTCCGGCGTCGGAAAGAATGGCATTTCTGGATATTTTAGAGAAAGCGCCTCTGCCTCCGTCTTGGAAAGAAGTGGGTTTTTAAAGAACGAACCAGCCGTTCCCTCTACCGAAATATCAGGAAATTTGCCTTTTCTAATTTCCAAAACCGCGGCGCGAATAGCTGCTAGATCTTCTGAAGAGTCTGCGAACCGCGCAGAGAGATCTTTATACGAGAGTTTCGGATTTGGCGTATGGGATAGTTTAAGTGTGGCGCGAAGAACGATATATCTCCCCTCTTCTGTTTTAAAGATACTTCCACGATACCCGAAATTGCACATCTCTTTGCTGAGCGTTCGTATCTCTTGTTCGTGAGTATCGAATACTTCTACGGATCCTAATACTTCCGAAAGTGCCGCGCCGTATGCGCCGATGTTCTGCACAACCGCACCTCCAACCGTGCCCGGGATTCCTGAAAGATTTTCTATGCCCCACAGATTCTTCTCCACGGCATACGCAACAAGCTCATCCCAGTTCTCGCCCGCTCCAGCGGTGATCATATTTCCCTCTTGCTCAACCCCGCTTACTTCAATTTTTATAACTACTCCGGCAAATCCCTCATCTCCAACTAATACATTAGAACCACCGCCAAGGATAAATACGGGCAGGCTTTTCTCTTTCGCAAAAGAAATTGCCTCACTGATATCATCAATATTTTTTACCGTCACGAAAAATCGCGCCTTCCCTCCTAACCGAAACGTGGTGTAGGGGGCGAGCGCGATATTTTCCTGCATCTGCATGTAACTACTGCGAGGTCGTCAATGTGCCGTTTTTGATTTGAGTTATCACCGTTTGGATTTGTGTCGCAAGCGCCGGGTCAAGCTGGGCCGCGCGGTTGAGCGCCACGATAGCATCTGCTTTGTCACCCGCAGTGTAGTAGGCGGCTGCCAACCCCAATTCATCCTGCGTGTTTTCCGGGTCGTTCTTTACACGCAACTGCCAGATCTGCACAACGCGGTCGTACTGCTTTGTATTGACATACACCTGCAGCAAACGCGAGTCATCAACAATAGTTGAACCGAAACCTTGTATGAGAAGCGCGTCCGCGTCAGTTTTGTCGCCGCTGTAGAAGAGTGCTGACGCGTAGAGTATACGCGCATCGGTATAGTCAGGGGCTTCGTCAAACGCAGTTTTCAACACCGGCAATGCATCTTTTGTATCGTTTGCGTTCAAGTACACAACTCCTATCTCGAACATAATTTGCTGCTTCTTGGGCGAATCAGCAAGCGCTTCGGAAAGCACTTGCAGCGCCTGCGGATATTGGCTAAAGCTATCGAGGAATGCGCCGTCAAAGAGTTCTATGCGTGCATCATGCTGGCGTTGTGCGAGCAGCGCGGCTGCAGCATTTTGTGCAGCGTTGGCAGTATCCTGCTTTACCGACGGGTCAATTGATGTAGACGCTGCGAGGCCGGACGCATACTGGAGTAGCTGCTCCGTCACTTCCTGGCGACCCATCGGCGTACCCGGCCATATACCCTCCCCCAGCGCCGTCTCGAAATTCTGCAGCAGCACTTTCGGATCTTTTGGTTGCCCGGTTATATTTCCACTTGCATCTTTGACGGCTACTTGTGTTGTCAATGCAGCAATAATATTTTGTGCGCGGACAATGCCAGGCATATTTGCTGTCCATACAACAAGCAATGTAACAACAACCACAATAGGTGCTGCAACTGCAAGCCCTTTTTCTCCCATTGGACGCGAGAGGAACATCCATCGCGGCGGCATCTTTTTCGACAACGAGTGTGCGAATGCCAGTACAAGGAAAAAGTAGACCGAACTCATCAGGTCGTCGAACACGAACAGGTTATTAAAGGCATACGCAGCAAGAAGGCCAAGTAACACTGCCTGTTCAGGTACCTCAAGGTCCGAGCGGAAGATGTACCACACCGCAAGTACAAAGAAGGATACATAGAGAAGGAATGCGGGCAGGCCGCCATCTACAAGCCAATCGAGAAACTGGTCGTGTGCGCGGTCAAACCACTGTTCCTGGCTGTACATCTGCGGCACGTAATATTTATTGAAGACGAAGTTAAAGTTTTCCTGACCCCAACCTGCAATAATAGTCTTCGGCGATTGTACAAAGCCCTGGAGCGCCATGTGCCAGATCTGGAAACGCGCCGCCGTTGTCGGGTCGGTGAGCGAGATAGATGCAATGCGGCCCAAAGTTGAAGAGTGCTGCACAAACGGTGTCGAGCGCAGCGCGAAGAACGCAACAACAAGAACGACAATTGCACCAAGGCCCCAGAGGGAAACACGGCGCAGCGTGCGCCACTCGTGTCCCGCGCCTTTCCATCCAACATATATCGCGGCAATCACGAGGCCGCCGATTACGCCAAGTACAGCACCTCGCGTCTCGGTGTAATAGAGCACTATCACTTGCAGCACGAGCGCAATGCCGTAGAGCACTTGCGCCACAGTGGACTTACGCTGACGCACGAGCATAAACAACGTAATGAAGAGGTTGAAGAGCATAAACACCGCCAAGTAGGTGGCATTACCGAACGTGCCGTCCAAACGCGCACCGCTCTGGCTGCTGATCGGGATCTTGTGTGCCAGCTGCAATAGGCCGTAAAAAGCCATCACTACTGAGGCCACAATAGAGCACTGGAACAACTTCTTCCACCATTCTTCCGCAGCAACAACTGCACCCACCATCAAGAAATATGCAAAGAGGTGGAGCAAGGCGATGTACCCTTCCATGCGCTCGAAGTTGCTCCAGAAGCTTTTTGTTGGGTCAACGCTCACAATTGTGGCAACAGCAATCCATGCAACAAAAATCCCAACTGCCCACATGATGAGTGATGCACGCGGGCGGTACTTTGGCTCGCGGAGCGCCAAGAGTACGTACACACCAACGAGCACTTCTATCAAAATACGGAAGACAAAGTTCTTACCGGTGATAAACGGGAAGAACATCGCAAAGAATGGAATGTAGAGATTCCCCATTCCCGATGCCTGTTGATACCCCACCCCGCCGTCGGCGATAATAAACGGAATAATAAACACAGCGGCCAGGCCGACAAGCAGCGTCCACCGCAGAAATTTTGTATACGACATATAGGGAGCATTGTAGCAGAAGTGCCTTTTTGCACCAAAGAACAGGTATACTCCTCTATATATGAAAACCGTCCTTATAACCGGAACGAGTAGAGGTATAGGTAAAGCCCTTGCACATACATTTCTGGAAAAAGGCTATTTTGTCATTGGAACTTCCAGAGAAGAAAAAGCGCTACACGAACACCCCAATTTTCTCCTTCTGCAGCTTGATTTGTTTGATCCAAAAAGTATTGAGCGATGTGTTTCTGACATAGAACGGAGCGGGAAAAAGCTTGAAATACTGGTTAATAACGCAGCCGTTGGTTCAAACGAACAGGACGACTCGGTCATGCACCCCGACGCCCTACGCAGAACGCTTGAAGTGAACGTTATTGGAACGGCAGATTTTACCGAGCAAATTCTTCCCTTTATAGAAGAAGGTGGTCATATCGTAAATGTTTCTTCTCGCGGAGGCTCATTAGGAAATCTTCATAACACAAATCATGCGGAATATAGAATTTCCAAAGCCGCACTCAACATGATTACAAGATTGTTGGCCGTGCGCCTCGCGGGGAAAATTACCGTCTCATCAATACATCCAGGTTGGGTCCGAACTGACATGGGAGGAAACGATGCGGATCTATTACCCGAAGATGCAGCGGAATCTTTGTTCACGTTTGCAACATCCCACGTCGAATCAGGGCAGTTCTGGTATAACGGAGAAAAAATTCCTTGGTAAAAGAAAAGCCGTCCACACTCCAGTTGGAGAGGGACGGCTTCAAGTCTAATCCCTTGGGATATCCACGAACACCACCTTGCGAAGGAGCGTGTCGTGCGGCAGATAGAATGCCCAGGGCTTCAAGTAGTCCGGGGCGGGAGCATAGGTCTCCTTGACCATCCGCAGCCGCTGTGGGCCAGCCTGTTCGGTCTGCAGCCACGCATCCCAGAATGGAAAGAGGCTTGGACTGAGGTCCGCGGGAGCGTCGCCCGGCTTCTGGCACAGCCCGTCGCTTCTGTTCCAGCGGCAAACCCCCCAGGCCTTCCGTTCGGTGTCGGCGAACTCGAGAATCATTTCCTGGATGGTAAACAAGTTGTAAGCCACCAGGCCATGGACTGCGCGCCTTTGCCAAGTCGGGTGTCCCACTGCGGGATTGATTGCCGACTCAGCCGCAGTCTTTCAGAGGAACGCCCACATCAGAAAATTCGAAGGAGATAGGCGTGTAGGGATCGGGGGGTACCCGTACCTGTTCGATGGTTTTCGTCCAGTCCTCCTCCTTGCCGTGACGGCGGATGAGAAACGTCCCACCAAGGGCATCTTGCTCAGCTTGAATCGTGTCTCGAAGGTCGGCCATGGGCGTCCCCCTGTTCTATCGCTACAAACCCTGTAGCTGGGTACTTAATCTACTTGCAGGCTACAACATATCTTAACTTTTGTCTGTATGGTCATCAAAGAACCCTTTCACCATAGAGAACGGTTATACTTCCTATACACATGTTTACCGCTGCAAAACAACGCCTATACGATTTTTTACGTTGGACAGAGAGATATACCAAGACAGATATGGTGCATTTTGTATGGAGCAATATATGGATGAATCTTGGCAGGATTATCGCGCTGGCTACAGGCCTGATACTAACCACTGCGTTCGCTAACCTTCTTTCGCCACAATTGTTCGGTACCTACCAATACGTCATTGCCGCAGCAAGCGTCGTTGGTGCATTCACTCTTAACAACATGAGCGGGGCGGTCATGCGCGCCGTAGCGCAGGGCAAACAACATGTGGTGCCCGCAGTCGTCCGTGCCATGATGCGCTGGAGCGTGCCGGCAAGTATCGTGAGCGCCGGCATAGGCGTTTATTACTTATTCCATGGCAATACGACGCTCGGCTACGGCTTCCTGTTTATTGCGGTGTTCAATGTCACCGCCAACGGGTATGGCCTGTCAAAATCGGTCATCATTGCAAAACAAGATTTTAAAAATTCCTTTGTCGTCGGCACTATACGGAGTATGTTCCCTATCGTTGTCATAGTGGCAACTTTATTTTCTGACCAAAAATCTTGTTTGGATATTGTTCGCATACTTTTTCTCCAACGCATTTGGGGCGTGGGCACAATATATTTGGGCCCTCCGTCACTTTAAGATTAAAGGATCAAACGAGGATGTTAAAGAAACTGTTACGTTCGGCAAACATTTGAGTATCATCGGTTTTTTCCTTATCGCGAGCGGACAGATAGACCAGATACTACTCTTCCATTTTTCAGGTGGCGCACAATTGGCAATTTATGCACTTGCCCTCACGCCCGTGATGGAGGCACGAAATTTGCTGGACAATTTTCTTTCCATTCTCTTTCCAAAAATGGCAGCAAAGGATAAAGAGACAGCTCGTAAAACCATATCCTTACGCCTCAAACAACTTACCGTACTTGCAATCGTATTGACGCTTGCCTATATTCTGCTCGTTCCCATCCTATTTCACGTTTTGTTTCCTAAATACATACCATCGATCTTAATCAGCCAAGTTCTTGCGCTTGTCATTCTTTTCGAGCCGCGCGGCGTTATTGATACCTACATAGTCGCACACGGAGAAATAAAGAAGCGCTACGTTGCAGTGCTCTCAAGCCAAGCAGTCGAGTTCGCGCTCTTCTGCGTCCTTATCCCTCTTTTTGGGCTCTGGGGAGCTGTGTGGGCTACAATACTTTCCGAAGCCGGCGCGTCCCTTTCGCTCTATTTGATTTATAAAACCTTATAGTATGAGAAAAAATATTGTTATATCAAAACTCATCGGAGGCTTAGGTAATCAAATGTTTCAATACGCATTCGCACGCGCTCTTGCGGAAAAAAATGCAGCGACATTGGCATTAGATATTTCTTGTTACGGCACAACATTTAATGCCTACGGTTTTCATCTATCCAACTTTGACATACAGGCAGAATATGCGTTCGAAAAAGAGATTACGTCCTTACGGAAACACAAAAGAAGAAATGGTACTCTGGGTAAATTTCTCAATCTTTTTTTTGCTGATCCAAAAAAATATGTAGTGGAAAGAATGCAGACGTACGATCCTCATATGCTCGAACTCACACCTCCATGCTACGTCGAAGGCTATTGGCTCTCAGAAAAATATTTCATCGATAGTGCAGAAACCATACGGAGTGAATTTTCTCTCCAAACACCCTTGGGTGATTATTCAAAAATAATAGCCGCACAGATTACATCGTCTCCTGAATCTATCGCGATCCATATCCGCCAAGGATTTGCGAAAGATATTGAACGCACGAAACAAAAAGACATCTCCCACGTTTCCTGCTCCGTTGACTATTACACGGAAGCCATACGCATCATGAACGAACGAGTTCCCGGAGCATCTTATTTTATTTTTTTCCTGATGATGTCGAATGGGCGAAACAACATATACAAACGGGCCGGCCGACAGTGTTCATTGGGCAAGGCTCAAGTAAGGATTATGAGGACCTTGAGCTGATGCGCCTCTGTACCCACCATATTATTTCAAACAGTACGTTTGGCTGGTGGGCGGCATGGCTCTCCAAGCATGAAAAGGAATCGGTTACGATTGCCCCTAAAAAATGGACTACAAAACCCTTTGATACCAAAGATCTTATTCCTGAACGCTGGATAACCCTTCCATATTAATAGCCAGCGCTATTTCTTTTTTCCAAGAATTTTATTCCCAAGTTTTATCAATGGAAGTGGAATCTTCCATATGAGCGGCACAATTTTATTCCATCGGCTTTCATAGTAAGTGTATATCTGCGGATGTACGAGTGCCAAAGCTTTGTCGTGGCCTATTTTAATTTCTTCTGCAAGTTTTGGATAGTTTGAAAGCTCACTTTCCTTTACATAAAACATAACGTTCTGCGCGTAGAAAAACGCAACGCGTGCGTCGCTCCATACGCGATGGCGCAGGCAATCGACAGGCACGTATCCTTGCTCCTTAAATCTCTCTTCCCAGTATGCCGGCCATTGCTCATTTATATGATGCACTCCTTGTTGGCCAGGTATCGCCGCAGAAAATAAAATAACGGGTGCGGCATCTGTGAGATTTTTTACAAACGTTCGTGATGCCACATCCGAGAGATGCTCCCCCACTTCGAGTGAAACTACGAGGTCGAATGTTCTTCCAAAAGTTAGTGGCTGTTCCAAATTAGCGCCGATAAATTTTTCCTTCGGGATAGAAAGTTTCTCTTTATCGACATACTCGCCGTCGTACCCGACAACATCTTCAATGCCGGTTTCCATAAAGGCCTTGAGCCACAGCCCCTGCCCGCATCCAATATCGAGTACTGATTTTGCTTGCACAAACTGCAGAGCAAGCGGAGCGACTACGCGGGCAGAGGAAAGATTGGCATCCTCCATGCCTGCAAAAAACGAGCCTGAATAAAATGCTTCTGCCATAGATGTATTCCGCAGTATACCAGTGCCGCCTCCAAGAAGGTATACTGGCCCAAAAGATATATGAGTTTTGTCGAACTGCGATTCCTTATTTTCTTCCCGACCGTCGTTGCATTGTTTTTACTGCTTCCCTACCGCTTCCGTTGGATTTTGTTGCTTATTTCAAGCTACATCTTTTATATGGCCTTCAAGCCGTCGTATGGCTTGTTACTTGCCGCAATAACGCTCATCGACTTCTTTGCAGGCTTAGCGATGAAAAATGAAATGAGGCCCCAGTATCGCAAGCTCTATCTTCTTTTAAGCCTTACGGCAAATCTCGGAATACTTTTTGTATTTAAATATTTCAACTTTTTCTTCGACTCGCTTGAGCATGTACTCCAGTTTGTAGGACATCCACAAACATTTCCAGCACTCTCAATCCTTTTACCTATCGGTATTTCATTCCACGTATTTCAAAGTTTAAGTTACACGATAGAGGTGTACAGGAAAAAATACGAACCGGTAACGCACCTGGGCAAGTTCGCTTTGTACGTAAGTTTCTTCCCACAATTAGCGGCGGGCCCCATTGAGCGACCACAAGGGCTGCTGACACAAATAATGGAAGGCCGCCCGTTCAATCTCGAACAGGCACAGAGCGGCCTGCGGCTCATGATGTGGGGATATTTTAAAAAACTTATGATTGCGGACACGCTGGCACCATTCATAAATAATGTGTATGGAAACCCAGGCGCGTATCCCGGGCCGACGTACATACTCGCGACCATGATGTTTGCGTACCAAATTTACTGCGACTTCTCGGGATATACCGATATCGCGCGAGGTGCCGCCCGCGTGTTCGGATATGAACTTGTTCTTAACTTCAACCGCCCCTTCCACGCCACATCAATGGCAGACTTCTGGCGACGCTGGCATATCTCACTTTCGAGCTGGCTACGCGACTATCTCTATACACCGCTCGTATTTTCTGGAAAACGCATCACACAGACCCGCATATATTGGAGCCTGTTCATCACATTCGTATTAATAGGACTGTGGCACGGTGCCAACTGGACGTATGTACTCTTTGGCGCACTCCATGGAATATATCTCGTTGGAGAATTAGTGCTTACCGGTCCCGCACGCAAGTTCCCGCTTGCTGTCCCTCTATTTATAAAACGCATCACAGTATTTCTGCTCGTTTGTTTTTCATATATCTTTTTCCGCGCTCCAACTGTTAGCGAAGCGTTTTCTATCGTCAAAGGACTCGGTAGTGAATGGCAGATATTTGTATCCAATCTCGCATCCAATGCCGGACGCTTGCATGTACTCGCAATGGATATCGGGTGGAAGGGTTTGGCAATAGGACTTTCTTCAGTGTGCGTACTTGAAGTGGTGGAAGTGCTACACGAACGCGTGCCATTTGGTGAGAGGTTTGCATATACACCGGCCGTGGTTCGCGCAGTTTTGTATGCAGGCATCATTTCGATAATTTTACTGTTTGGAGCACTCGGCAACAGCCAGCAATTTATCTATTTCCAGTTCTAGGACAACACACTATACTGGCAGCATGCGCGGCATCGGTATAGACATGACACCCGTGGCTCGTATGGAAGCCGCCCTCACTAATACCCAGTTTATGGCTAATACATTTACGGATATTGAACAAACCTACTGCAATTCATACAAAGATGCCGCGGTGCATTTTGCGGGGACATTTGCCGCAAAAGAAGCGGTGAGGAAAGCGACCAGCCTCTATCCAAAACTCAACGAAGTGGAAATACGGCGCACGGCTGAAGGCAAACCTGAGGTATGGATACAGGGCGCGCTGGAGTCATCACTGCTGATTTCTATAACACACACAGCAACTGATGCATGTGCTATAGCAATAGCGCAATAGTTCGATATGACTCACTACAAGTAATTATGTCTGAAATTAAAAAAATGTATCGTGCTCGACCTCGACAACACCCTTTGGGGCGGTGTTGTAGGAGAAGATGGTAAGGACGGAATTTTGCTTTCCATTGATGAAAAAGGAGAAGCGTTTATTGCATTCCAACAAGCACTGCGCGACCTGTACGACCGCGGCATCATACTCGCGATAAACAGCAAAAATAATCCGGAGGATGCACTGGAGGTTATCCGCACACACCCAAACATGCTTTTGAAGGAGCCTCATTTCGCAGCAATGCGCATCAACTGGAATGACAAGGTGGACAATATGCGCGAACTCGCCGAAGAGTTAAATATTGGTCTCGACTCGATGGTGTTTCTCGACGACAGTGCGCTGCAGCGCGAGGCAGTAAAATCGGCACTTCCTGAAGTTGCAGTGCCGGACATGCCACAGGACCCCCGCGATTATACGCAGATGCTCTTGTCGCTCCCCTACTTCAATTCCAATACCCTGACCGATGAGGACAAGATGCGCGGGAATTTTTATGTAACCGAACGCCTTCGTGCAAAAGCTGAAGGCCGCTTTGAAAACCGCGAGGCCTTTTTGGAAAGCCTTGGCCTACAGGTACGGGTAGTTCGCAATGACACGAATGCCATTTCGCGTATTTCACAACTGACTGGAAAAACAAATCAATTTAATACAAATAAAATTCCAAAAACTGAAGAGGAAATTGCCGCATATATGGAGAGTGAGAATACGGACGTGTGGTATGCACAAGCCTCAGACCGCTTTGGCGACCACGGGATTATCGCGGTTGCCCTTCTACAAAAGAGCGGCGCCGTTTGGAATATAGAAACACTGCTGATGAGCTGCCGCGTGTTCGAGCGTGGTATTGAAGATGCATTTATATATGCCATTGCAGAGGCAGCACAGGAGGAAGATGTGAGATCTATTGCATTTGATTTTGCACCGACCGAGAAAAACGATCCTGCTAAAACATTCTTAGACAACAAGACTACAAATGGCATACTACAGGTACGGGACCAGAACCTGCCCCGCTGGATAACTCTTGTATAAAATATGAAACAATTTGACGACATTGTGTACGAAATGCTGCGCATCGAGAAAGGTCCGAATATTGACGCCCTAACACCCAAGGATGTCCCGCACTGGGACTCCATGAACTACCTACTCTTTATTGCGGAGCTCGAAAAAGAATACGGCGTTTCCTTCACCATGGACGAAGTACTCTCGGCTCAAAGCTTAGGCGATGTGCGTACGGCACTGCGAAACAAAGGCGCGAACGTATGAGTGACATTCCAAAAGCTGCCGACCGAACATTTGAATCTATCCAGGTTGGCGAAACCTGCGTGCGGGAACGGATAATAACTGCCGAAGATATTGAAACGTTCGCCAAACTCTCGGGCGATCATAATCCGCTGCATGTTGATGCAGCCTATGCGGCACAAACGCAATTTAAAAAACCCGTCGTACATGGCATGTTTCTCGGGGCGTTGGTTTCTGAACTAATCGGAATGCATCTGCCGGGGATGCGATGCCTGCTTGTAAAAGAAGCTCTTGAATTTAAATTGCCAGTTTTTGCCGGCGACACAGTCCGCATTGAGGGTGTCATCGTGCACAAAAGCGAAGCGGCAAAACTTCTTGAAATAAAAATAACAATTACTCGCGAGTTCGATACGGTTGTAGAAGGAGTGGTTCATACAAAAGTTTTACACCATGACGCCTAATAAATACGCGCTTACAACTGGCGGTACAGGATATGTTGGTACTGCGGTCGTAGCAATGCTGATCAAAAACGGTTTTGAGGTTGTTAACCTCGGCAGGAAGGAATGTAACCTGGCCGATCTAAAAAACGTATCTATCGTGGCAGAGAAAATTTTGAAGGAACGAGGCGCTCCCCAAGTTATTATCCATATGGCGTGCCCACCAACCACGCGTAAGGCGCTGGAAGATACAACTGAGGAAGAAAAAGCTACTGAATTTACAATTGCAGTAGATATAGCGCGAGTGCTTGGTGAAATATTTTTGCCACATATGGCACCCGGTTCGAGCTTTATTGGGATTACAACCGCCTCGCTCGACAAGGCAGAACCGGAAAAAAACATCGGTGCATATATCCCAGCAAAGGCCGCATTGCGTTCACTTCAAAAAAAGCTCGCGGAAGATTGGGGCGACAAAGGCATACATGTGTATGATGTCGCCCCAACGTTCTTGCCTGGCGGGTTAAATAAGGACCTACCAGAAGGCGTCCTCAACCTCCTTGCACGCCAGAAAGACGGTACCGTGCCCACCGCAGAAAGTGTGGCAAATACAATAGAAAAGCTTATTACGGGGTAACTTTTATACTCCGCCTCGAGTCATATATACTGAAACCACAATGTGCGGCATCATCAGTATAATTGGAAAAGGTGCCGTAGAGGCCTCGCTTGAGGAGGCTATTGCGACACTTAAACATCGCGGGCCCGACAGCCACGGCTCCATGCAATTTGATGGCGCAGCGCTCGGACATACGCGCCTGGCTATTATCGACCTCTCGCCCTCGGGGCATCAGCCGATGCGCGATAATGCAAAAAATATTGCTATCACTTTTAATGGTGAAATCTACAACTACAAAGAGCTGCGTGCCGAACTTGAGGCAAAGGGGCACACATTTTCTACGCCTTCAGATACAGAAGTAATTTTAAAAGCGTACGAGGAGTATGGCAGCGAGTGCCCAAAAAAGTTGGACGGCATGTTCGCGTTTGTTATCTGGGATGATGAGAAAAAAGAAGCTTTTATGGCACGCGACCGCTTTGGCAAGAAACCTCTTTTCTATGCACATACGCCTGATGGAAAATTGGTTGCGGGTTCGGAGATAAAAGCGCTCAAGGCAGCTGGCGTACAACCAGAAATTGACCCCCAAGGTATTGATGCGTATTTAACTCTTATGTATGTGCCACCGTGGCGTACGGTATATAAAAACGTGCACGTGATACTCCCCGGACACTCTGCAACGTATAAAGACGGAAAACTTGAAACAAATATCTATTGGCAGCTTGAACGTAAACCTATTTCGATATCATATGAGGATGCAAAAAAAGAACTGCGCCGACTTTTTGCACAGTCGGTCAAAAAGCGCATGGTTGCCGATGTTGAAGTGGGCGCTTTTCTCTCCGGCGGCGTTGATTCAACCTTGGTTACTGCATACGCACAAAAGATTTCTTCAAAACCCATACAAACATTTTCGCTCGGGTATGGAGATCTAATAAACGAGCTTCCATTCGCGCAGGAAGCCGCTGACACATTGAAAACAAATCATCATACACTCCAGGCAAGCGGCGACCTTATCCATGAATTAGAAGCTTCACTCTCATATTTTGACGAGCCCCATGGTGACACCGCATCATTCCCCCAACATATGCTCTCGCGGGAAACGGCAAAAAGCGTCAAGGTCGCGCTTTCAGGCGAAGGCGGCGACGAGATGTTCCTTGGCTACGGTCGATATTTTTCGTACTGGCACACCAACAAGCTGTCACGGCTTAGAAATATGCTGTTCTCAAATCAATACAAAGATTTTCTAAAACAAAGTACTGTCTTCCCTCTTTCTTTGCGGAAAGATTTACAAAAAGACACTTCGAATCTTTGGACTGAACCCATGGATACCATGGTTCAGGGTTTCAAGGGCACGACGCTTGAGCGCATGGACCTCTTCGATCTCACGACTCATATGCCCGGGATGTTACTCACCAAAGTGGACGAAATGGGCATGATGCATGGACTCGAAATTCGCTGTCCGTTTCTGGATTATGAACTTGCGGAGTTTGCGTTCAATCTGCCCCTCGAATATAAGACCAACGGGAGTACCGGGAAAATCATTTTAAAAGATCTTCTAGCAGAAATTATGCCGCGTGAGTTCGTCGATAGAAAAAAACAGGGTTTTGGTGCGCCAGTACGAAAATGGCTGCAGGAACCCGCGCTGCGCACATATGTCGAAAAGATCTTCAAAGATGCACGAGTCTACCAGTATCTCGACGCCGCTCGTGTTCAGGCATTTATCAAAAAAACCTACGCAAGCCAAAAACCAAAAGCCTACTATCAGCTCTGGACCTTGCTGTGCCTCGAGATTTGGCTAAAGAAACATGACTATTAGGGAATTTTTTAACCGTTTACTTTTCCGCCTGCAAGGAAGGGTAATACATCTCAAACCTAAGGGGCCAGTGAAAGGCCGAGTGCTTTTTTCCTATATCACACACTCATTCTTGCGGCCAGGGCCATGGGATAGCCATACCAATTACTGGGAAGGGCGGAACATGGTTGAAGCATTTGTCGAGCGTGGATATGCCGTTGATGTTATTGACTCAACAAATCAAACATTCCTTCCAAAAAAACACTATGATTTTTTTATCGATAACGCGGTAAACATGGAAAGGCTCACTCCCCTGCTAAACCAAGACTGCATAAAGATATTTCATATTACAAACGCTGAACCGCGCTTCCAAAACGCTGCAGAGAGAACACGTGCTGAGGATCTAAAAAAACGTCGCGGTATTGTACTTGCCCCTGACCGCACAATCGCGGAAGTCCGTACGGTGAAGCTTGCCGAGTATACAACGGCACTTGGTAACAAATTTACTATTGATACCTATGCGTACGCACACAAGCCTATGACGCGCATTCCAATATCTTCAACCCATACTTTTCCCTCTCCAGAACATAAAAATTTTGATGCCGTACAAAAACAGTTTGTATGGATAGGCGGCGCAGGTCCCCTCCACAAAGGTTTGGATCTCGTACTGGAAGCATTCGCCACTATGCCGGACTATAAACTTGTTGTATGCGTCAAATTGGGGGCTGATACAGCATTCGCTCGCGCATTCGCGACAGAGTTATATCAAACACCCAATATTAAAACTTTGGGGTTTATCGACCATGGAAGTGAGCAGTTCAAAAAACTCTGCAATGAATCACTTGGTATTATCTCTGTCTCGTGTGCAGAAGGCGGAGGCGGTAGTACCATCCTTGGAATGCACGCGGGGCTTATACCGATTGTTAATTACGAAACATCCGTGGATGTCGAAGACTTCGGCCTTTTGCTGCCCGACTCACACATCGAGACGATACAACGCTCCATCCGTGAAGTTTCTTCATTACCAAAAGAAGCATTACAGTCGAAGGCGGTTGCCGCATGGAACTATGCACGCGAGAACCATACCCGCGAGCGATTTGCAAAGCACTACAGACTATTCTTAGATACACTTTTAGAACACCATGACTGAACAGGAACTTATATCCGTCGTCATACCCGTTTGGAATGAAAAGGATCGTATCGCGCGGGCGATTGAATCAATGCAGAATCAAACATGGAGAAACCTAGAGATTATTGTTGTGGACGATGGCTCGACCGACGGTACGCAGGAAATCGTCAAAGGAATTGCAAAGCAAGACCAGCGGGTTTCTTTTTATGACAATCCTCACAAAGTACCCCGCACCAACTGGCGCGGATACGATATCAACGCAGGATATGCTGCCCGCAATTATGGGTTCAGTATCGCCGAAGGTCAGTGGATAACGACCCAGGACGCGGATGATGCGTCTTTGTTAAATCGTATCGAGGTGCAGTACCAGCTGGCAAAAAAATACAACGCCACAATGGTAACTGTTAGCTATCAACGCCTGCGTCCGGAGATTTTGGATAAAAAACTTGATATTGGGAGAATTTTTAAAGAAAAAGGAGAGGAACATGTCGTGATACGACCGGAAACTATTGTGACATTCACTAAAAAACAGCGAGGTATTTTGATGATCGAGCCCTTACACAGATTTATCCCTTTCCCCATCAAATGGTTTCCATATACACGGAAGCTTTTCTATAGACATACCGATCCGTTTTTGGGCGCTGACAACTGTATGATGTTCAATAGGAAGGTCATAGACGCGGGCGTTTATTTTAGAACTCGTAACCAGCGTACATGGGGCACGCCAAACGGCCGCGGCACCGGGCGTGATTTTGCCTACAATGTAAGCATGAAATTTAAAAATAGCTGGTCATTCCGTCTGCCGCTGTATCTGTGGAACGCCAACTTGGAAAACCCAGACTATATAGGCTACGAAAAATATTTGATATGAAATTTTCTATCATCACACCCGCATACGACATAGCAAAGTGGCTACCCACGACGATAGAGAGCGTGCTCGATCAAGCAGGAGATTTTTCTATTGAATATATTTTGGTTATCAATGACTCACTGGACGACACTCTCAAAATCGCACAAACATATAAGCAAAGGGTTGAATCTAGTGAATATCCAATACACTGCAAAAATATTTCGATGCAGATTATTGAAGCCGAAAAGCCACAGGGCATGTATGTCGCTATCAATGAAGGGTTTGCAAAAGCGACTGGTGATATTTTTGCATGGATTGCAGGAGACGATATCTATAGGCCGGGCGCGTTTCAAGTAATGAACGAGGCATTTAGAGAATACCCTGATATCGGCTGGCTCAAAGGTATCACTACCACTATCGGGGAACACGGCGAGCTTATACGAGGAAGCACCTCGAGCATCTATCATCAAGACTGGTTACGTTTGGGGGTATATGGGATGGAGTCATACCATGTCGAGCAAGACAGTAATTTTTGGCGTGCGAGTGTATGGAAAAAGGTGGGCAATTTCCCCTCCTATTTCAAGAGCGCGGGCGACTACTGGCTCTGGATACAGATGGCAAAATATGCCCGTTTATGGAGCATAAACGCCTCTATAAGCGCTTTTCGCAAGCGCGAAGGCCAAGATAGCCGTGCAAATCACAGCAGGCTAATTGCGCAGAAAAAGGCGGCTCGGCCAAAACGCCCCCTTCGCGCATGGATTCCCCGCCTGTTCTTTTACCCCTACTTCAATCTGCCGGCCCTTCAACCATCGTTACGGAAACTCTATCCGTATATCTTTTTCTATAAGTCGCGGACGTACCTTGAGAAAGAAAACGGTGTGTGGGTCAAAAAAACAATGCCGACCTTTTCTCTTTAGGATTTCTTCCGTGCCGCGACAAATACTCCCGCGGCTAACAATACGGGTACTACTTCGCTGCGCTTGATATCTCCGTATCGCTCAACGATAAGCGGGTCAAGTTTGTTTAAAATCAGAGCAAGTACGTACACCAAACCTTTTGTAAATTTTCCACCACGTAATTTTGTTTGAAACATAATACGCTGTAACAGTATGGCTATCGTGCTGAAGGCATCCCCTTCAACCCCCTCTTCGACGATATCGAAATCTTTAAGTACTGTCCTCAAACCATAAGGTGTGTATCTCCAATAGTCGTGTGGGGCATCGTGTACGGGAAAGTTAAAGCGCGTCGTAATAAGTAACAGTCCTCCAGGTTTCAAGATGCGGGCAATCTTCTGATGCGGCAAGAAATGGATTATGGAAGTGCTCGAACGATTCCGCACATATCACAATATCAAATGAGGAATCCTCAAGTGGTAATGCATGTACGTCACCAACCACGTCAGGCTTCTTCTCCGCCGCAATATCAAGCGTTGTCACGTGAGGGAAAAAATCCTTCCACACACTTCGCGCACCAGCGCCAATATCGAGGACATACTTCGCGTCCGCATCCTTGTACGTTGTAAGAAATTTTTTTGCCTGCCAGTCGTTAAGTTTTCTCATATATTATTTTGAGGTAATTTTCTTAAAAAAATTAGCTAGGTTTTCGGTGCATCGGTCGGGGTTTAGATGCTCTTCAGCAAATTTCCGGGCATTGGCACCCAAACGTGCTCGGAGCTCGCGGTCGTCAAGAAGGCGTTTAATGGCTGCATGCATGGCATGCACATCATGTTGCGGCACCAGCAATCCATTCACACCATCTTCGATATATGCCTCCATCCCCTGTGAGCGCGATGCGACTATTGCCTTTCCCATCGAGAGCGATTCATACAGTGCTGAAATGCCCATCTCGTTATTTAAGCCCGTTGAGGTATCGAGCGGGATGACAACAATAGATGCATCGTCATAGGCATCTTTAAGTTCTGGGACTGAAAAAGTTTTATGTACGATGTGGCCGGGCAACGGTGCCAAGGATTTGAGACGGGATTCTCGCGTGGTAATGATAAGCTCTTTGCCGAGGCCCTCTGTTGCCGCAAACAAAAGTTTTAAGTCTCTGTCCGGGTCTCGGCCGGGTGAGAAAATCGCGCCTTCGCCCAAGATGCCGGATGGTTTGAAATATTCTAAGTCAACACCGTACGGGATAAATTCAATGCGACCGCGCAAATTCGAAAAACGCTGCTCCAAAAGCTGTTTCTCTTTTTTACTTATGGTTACTATCCCGGCTGCACGCGAAACCATCCACGCAAATACTTTTTGTTTTACTGTTGTTTCATTGGCAATGGTGCCCATAATGCTAAAGTCGTGCATGACCCATTTTGGTTTTTTAATATGCAGGAGAGTATGCACAAGTTGCGTGCCATACCCCGTTGAGGAAAATACGATGTCGTAGGAAAAGAACGCGAGGTATGTCGGCAGATGAATCCAATTGACGCTTATGTGTTTTCGGAGAAATTTTGAAACCGAGCGCGGATAGACTTCCTCGACCCCCACATGGGAAGCATCAATACCAAATTTGTGGAGATGGAGCATGCCCCAAAAGCCGTTACCCTGCTCTGTGCCAGCCTTCACTTGTGCCAAATGGGGCCCGCGATCCCCCGTAAAAAGATACAGCACCTTCAATTGCATGGAGCTATTGTGGCGGCTGGGCGACCTTTTTGCAATGAAGAAAAAAGGGCATAATAGCGACACAATATGAAGGGTAAGTTCATACGGGCAGGGCTTTCTGCGCTCGCAATATGTCTATTAGTATTAATCTTTGGAGAAATATATGCGCGTATATTCCAGATAGAGCCGGACTCTCTTATCACCCTCGACTCATGTACCGGTTATAAATCAATTCCGAATGCAGTGGGAGTAGTGAGAAATCCGGGGGGCCTTATACCTGTGGCCACCAATAGTGCGGGTTTCCGTGATGTTGAGCACACAACATCAAAACCTGCAGGTACCTATAGAGTCCTCTTTCTTGGTGACTCCTTTACTGAAAGCTTGCAGGTGCCGCTGCAGGATACCTTCTGGCGCCAGATGCAGGCGAAAGCCGATGCGGCACACCTGCCGCTCGAAATTATGACGATGGGCGTCTCAAGCTTTGATACGGCGCAGGAGATGCTTGCGTATGAATGTTATGGTGAACAATATCATCCAGACCTTGTTGTGCTGGATTACAACGGGTTTGACCTGTTGGAAAATTATTTTTATACCGACCAGTTCACTCCAAAATTTTCCCTTACGAACGGCGCCCTGACGCTCGACGAAAGTTACAAAGCAAACATTACAAAACGTCTGGAGCAAAAAGATACTCTATTCCCGGGCAGCCTCTATTTTGTTAAAGATCATTCAATGTTTTTACGGCACCTCTTTTTTGAGATGCAAAATGCTTTAGTTGGCCAAACGCTTGCAAATAAGACAAATACGAGTGACCCGGTCGCCGCAGAATTTGCAATAACATATACGGAGCAGATTGAAGATGCGTGGACACTTACAGGAGGTTTACTTACACGGCTTAATAGTGACGTTATAAAAAACGGTGGGCAGCTGCTTATGGTCAACTTCCCTATTATCCAGCAGTACGCACTGGACACTGACCCAACGCTCGACTTAGACAAACCTGATATGCGCCTCGCTGGTATCGCAAAAAATATTGGCGTCCCGTTTGTGGATTTATATCAGCCTCTCCTTACAGCCCAAAAGGCCGGCGTGGTGCATTTTGATGGAGACTCTCATCTGACACCGTACGGGCATACGGTTGTTGCCGGACTTTTGTACAATGAAGTGCTATATTTACGCAACAAATAACATGGAGAAGTACCCGAAAATCAGCGTTATCATTCCCTGCCACAACCGCGCGCCATATATCAGGCAGGCCCTTGAGTCGGTACTTTCGCAAGAATACCCAAACCTCGAACTCATAGTAATTGACGATAATTCAACCGATGGGAGCTGGGAAATAATCGAACGCTACAAAGAGAAGCTTGGCTACTACGAAAATATCAATATCAAGGCAACCTCTCCCCATCCGCAACTTCAATATGGATTTGATCGTTCAAGCGGTGAAATAATAGGCCACATCACCGACAAGGGCTTGTTGCTCCCTGGTAGCCTCTTTACCATTGGCCGCGTGTTTTCCGAGTTCCCCGATGTGGAATGGATAACCGCCATGACAACAGTGGTCAATGGCGATGGCTCTATCATCTCAGTCGTACCGCTGCGGAAAGATTTACACGAACACTTGATCCACGTGCCGTGGAACATGCAGGCCGAGTCGACGTTTTGGCGCCGCTCATTGTGGGAGCGCTCGCATTCGACGTGGGACAACGGGCTTGGATGGGCAGCCGATTTTGGCATATGGAGTTACTTTTTTGCGGCAGGTGCAAAACTATATCATCTCAATACGATACTCGGTGCATATCGCAAAATTCCGAGTGCACAAGGCGTGAAGAACCCGAAACAATATTACGACAGCGCTGCACGATACACACAGTGGCTGCGAGCGCGCGTTCCAAAAAAAGAACTCGTCTACGCATCACTCTATAAAGTACTTCGATATGCAAAACCAATACTCCGAAATATTCCCGACTCAATCTATCAACATATCCCTGTGCTAAATCACTTCTGCAATGAGGCAATTGCGTTTAAAGACATGCATACCCTTAAGCGATACAAGCGCAACCCGTTCCGCACTATCTATCCTTGGTAATTTATTAGATGCCAAACTCAGCGTGTAGCTGATTGTTTACCTTATCAAGCCCTGTAGTATTATGCTTTTGTTCAAACATATATTGCGCGACCAGTAACCCAAACAGGTGATTTCCTTCCGGATTGAAATGCAGGTCGTCCTGCCAGTAGAGTGGTGAGGATGTTGCCGCGGCAGCCGCGCGGAATTGTGAGAGCGGGTCAAAATATGTAATCCCCTGTTTCTGCATAAATGCTTCTTCGGCCGCATATGTCGTGCTGGTTGTTGTCGCGTAGGTATCTTCTTTTGGCGGGATGAAGACGAAGAGAAGCTTGGAGCCTTCTTTTTGTGCCAGATTTTTTAAACCTGCAATGTTTGCAAGATGTGCCGCAAAACTTGCGTCGGTCGTCGGGACGGAGGCGGGCTCTTGGTTCACAATACCAACATCTTGGAGAAGCTGTTTCGGGGCGATATCTTTTATTGCACTCTGCGCAAGGAGATACAAAATGGAATGGTTGCGCAGGTAGCACTTAACTGCTTGCAGTGCTGGATGTACGGGCATGTTCCACATGCAATATTCCTGTGCCCACTGTGCGTATTGCGGCAATTTTTGTTGCAATTGATCGTAGGTAAGTGTTGGGTCATTGCTTAGGTTTTTTATGAGCTGCCCTTGGTAGACAAGGCTGTTTGGAAATGCCGCATCATCGTTCGGGTCATTGGCAAAATAACTCACGATAATCATCGTGGGCTTGGGTAATGTGGCGAGAGTCTTTGTCGTCTTCGCCAGCTCCTGTTTGGTGCCATAGCCGGGGACTCCACACTTTACTATGCGCGCACCTAGTAGTGTTTGGAGCTCCGTCCCCCACTTGTCGGCAAAAGGGCTGAAGCCCCACGCAAAACTATCTCCCGACAAAAAGATATACGGCTGTTCGCCATTATATGGAGTATCAAAACAGCCAAGACTGTTGGACCAAATAGGAAACGCGCCGTCGACAAACCGCATGGTTGAGGAAGCAACATTTGGAGAAATATCATATCCGGCATCTTTGTCCGCCTCATAATAATATTTTGGAACACCGGAAAATGGTAGGAGCTTTGCGTAGGACGTGAGTCGCAATACTAACTCAGCACAAATAACAGTGACCAAAAGGCTGGCGACTATCAAACCTGCGTTAAGTAAAAACTTTTTCATGGTTTAAAGGTCGCTATTTGTGTTCGAATATTCGCGAGTACGGTTGTAGCATTTGCTACCTGCACAAGGTTATTCTCAATGAGATACTAGAAACGGCAAGTCCCGCCAGACGATTACCCGCAATATTCCAGTGGCCGTTTATAGTCCAATTAAGCGAATCGTTTTTATATTTTTCAAAGATGGGCAGCAAATCTAAGTATGCGATATGGTGGGCATCTAAAAACTCTTTCATCGGCTCGTTAGTATACGGTTGCGTGCCCTGCAAGTCGGTTCCAACAGGGATAAGGATAATTACCAGCTTCGTATTCTCCTTTTGGGCGAGTTGCGCAAACCCGAGCATTGCATTGGTATGTACGGACGGTAGCTGGCTCGATGAGGTGGGCGGCGTTATGGAATTAGTATTAGTGTTGCGTATACGTGCAAGCAGAGGAGCATAGACTTCGCGTTGAAATAACGTATAGAGAACAGAATGTGTCGCCATCCAAACTTTTACATTTTTAATAAATGATGGTGCGGGAGTAGGAATGGTACATGTTGCATCGGGGCATGTTACGTCACTATGTACTGAGTACCCGTCGTATATAGTGTGATTTGGGAAAATAAGATCATCGTTAATATCGTTCGCCCCCAAGTAGCCAACCATGATAAGAGAAGGCTGTGTGGGAAGTGATGTAAGCTGTCGTGTTGTTTTTATAAGTTCTTGGCGTGTTCCATATCCATCCACTCCGCATGTGAGCACGCGCGTGCCCGTTAGTTGTTGTGCTTCCTTCCCCCACTTGTCCTGTAAAGGCGCCCACCCCCATGTAAAACTGTCGCCCGTCAGATAGATATACGGCGTTTGACCATTGTATGGGTCATCGAAACATCCCATGCTGTTGGACCATACATTAAAAGAAGAGTCAAGAAAATGTGAGCGTTTGTACTGGCTGATTAGGCGCTATATCGTATCCGAGTTTAGAATCAAACTGCAAATATCCCTGCGGTTCATGTGGAGGAAGGATGCGATATTGCAAAGGAGAAAACCAACAAACAACATCTATAAAAACAAGCATTATCCCGACACTTACTACAGCAAGTAAGATATTTATCAAATATGGTTTAATCGAGGCCATAGATTTTTTCGATATCTGCTTTTTCCCAAGCCGGCTGTGCAGTTTTTTCAAACACATAGTCGCCGATAACGAGGCAGTCCATTTCGGTATTCATAAAACACCTGTACGCATCGTCGGGGGTCATGACAATGGGTTCGCCGCGCACGTTGAAGCTTGTATTTACGAGGAGGCCGTATCCAGTTTTTTGTTTAAAGGCGTCAATAAGATTCCAGAAGCGCGGATTGGTGCGTTTTGAAACAGTTTGTACACGTGCCGAATAATCGAGGTGCGTTACGGAAGGAATATCGGAGCGTGGCGTATTAAGGCGGACAGAAAGCTCCGCATCGGCTGGAGCGGCAGGCTTCCGGCGCGATTCCTTAACCGGAGCGGTGAGGAGCATATATGGAGAATCTTCTCGCAAATCGAAATAATCGTTTGCATCTTCTTCAAGTACCGAGGGTGCAAATGGCCGGAACCCTTCACGATACTTTATTTTCAAGTTGAGTTTCTTCTGCATATCAGGGCTGCGCGGGTCGGCCAAAATGCTGCGGTTGCCCAGCGAGCGCGGCCCCCATTCCATCCTGCCCTGCATCCAACCAATGACTTGCTCGGCTGCAATATACCCAGCGACGGTCTCACACAACTCATCGAATTTCTCAAACTTTTTATAGGCGGCGCCAAAGGTACGTGCCATGCGTTCAATATCAACCAAGGAATATTCAGGTCCGAGATATGAGCCGTACATGCTGTCGTGCTCAGCAACATGTCTTTTATTTCCAAAATATATATGCTCAACGGCGAGAGCGGCGCCAAGCGCCCCGCCCGCATCGCCTGCCGCCGGCTGTATCCACACATGTTCAAAAATTCCCGCCTCAATTATTTTTTCGTTTGAAACACAGTTAAGTGCAACGCCTCCGGCAAGGACCAAATTTTTTGAACCGGTTAGTTTTTGTGCCGTTCGTGCCAGCCGTACCATAACCTCGTCGGTTACTTCCTGTATCGCAAGCGCCATGTCCATATACTCCTGTGTCAACAAAGTCTCGGGCTGGCGCGGAGGCAGATCAAAAAGCGATGTCCATTTTGCATCGTCGACTGTTCGGAGTGATGTAGTAAACGTAAAATACTCCATCGAAAGAAAGAGGGAACCATCATCTTTCAAGTCAATAAGCGAGTCCGTTATTTTCTTTTTATATTCTTCAACCCGTGCGCCACCTTTGGCTCCATATGGGGCCAAGCCCATAAGTTTATATTCGCCACTGTTTATCTTAAAGCCGCAGTAATAAGTAAACGCAGAATACAAAAGGCCGAGCGAGTGAGGAAAATGCATCTCCTTGAGCGCTTCAATTTCTTTTCCTTTACCGTGCGCAATCATTGTTGTCGCCCACTCACCTACACCGTCGACGGTAAGTATCGCGGCATCGGCAAAGGGCGACGGGTAAAACGCACTTGCCGCATGCGAAAGATGGTGTTCGGAAAAAAGGATGGGCAGATTTTTTGGCAGTGCAGCATCTTCTATCTCTTTAAGCGCCTTCTTTATATTGCCGCGCATAAAAAGCTTTTCCTTCAGCCACACGGGCATCGAGGCAGTAAAACTCCGGAAACCCCGTGGAATGTAGCGATGGTGTATCTCCAGTAGACGCTCGAATTTAAGAAACGGCTTGTCGTAAAACACAACTGCCGTGAGATCTGAGGGCTTTAGCCCATATTCGGAAAGCACGTACCGAACCGCGTGTTCGGGGAATGAGTCGTCGTGCTTTTTGCGGGTGAAGCGCTCTTCGTGGGCCGCGGCAACTATTTCACCGTTAACAAGAAGTGCCGCCGCACTGTCGTGATAGTACGCAGAAATGCCGAGTATTGTGCGTTTTTCTCGGGGCACTTCCATATACTAAAACACCGTATAGATGAAGGGTGCGATGGCAGTCGAGCCACCGACAACAACGAGTACGCCGACAAGCACAAGCACCACTATTGCCGGCAAAAGCCAGAATTTCTTCCTCTCTTTTAAAAATCCCCAGATGTCATGTAAAAAATCCATATGAATTAGAATGGTTTTTCAAAAACCTGTTTAGTAAATAATCTCTTTTCTCCCACGAACGCAGTTGTGCGGGATGCGTTACGCGTGTGGTCGCGCATGTCTCCCCCGCTCAAGCGTTTGGCATATCCTATCGGCACAACAACAGCAAAAAAGACAATGCCAAAAAATACCTTGTTCATCACTTTTGCAAGCACTTCAGTTAACAGGAGCCAAAGTTTTGCAAGCGGCCGCAGTAGTGAAGGTACAAACAGGAGTGAAAGCAAAAAAAGTCCGCTCACGACAAGAGCCCACGTGTGGCCTTTAAATCCTATAACAAGAAACAGGAGTGCAAATACCAGCCCCGTATCCCTGACCCACTTGTCGCTCATGCGGCTATACTACCACTCCCTCGCGCACAAAGTCGACTATTTTTTTGCCGCGTATCTGCCAGTCCAGCGTGGAAACGCGGGCGTACGCCTGCTCTGCTAACTGCGGGTTTTGAAGTGCTTGCTGTATACCCTGCGCAAGCGCTTCCGGGCTGTCAGGGGCAACGAGAACGGCGGATGTGTTATCTACGAGCTCGCGAATACTTGGCAGGTCAGAGGCGACTATTGACCTATGAGACGCCATGTGTGCAATAAGTTTGAGCGGTGAGGTAAAGCGCGCGGACACTTTGTCTTTCGCCGTATTGGGCACCACAAGCACGTCAGCAGCGGCCTGGTTATTGGGCAGCTCGCTGTACGGTCGATATCCTAAAAATAGTACTTTTGGATATTTTTTCTGTAACGTTTGTATTTGTTTTTGTTCTCCGCCAATGCATGCAACAGCAAAATCTTCCGGCAGCATAGTTGATGCTTCAAGTAGCGTGCCTACTCCCTTCCATCCGTCGAGCCGGCCGATATAGAGCGTTATTTTTTTATCTAGTGGCAGACCAAGGCGTTCACGGGAAATTTCTTTGGATTCAGGATGAGAAAAATCAGCGAGAGAGATACCATTTGGGACAGTACATATTCTTTGAGTCTCTATACCCTTCTGTATATAAAAATTCTTAAGGCCTTGCGATACAACTACAATGCCCTGCGCCTGCTTTGCCATTGTGCGCGAGGCACTGTTCCATGTGCCATCATGTGACTCCCAAAAAATATTTTGGATATCGAACATCTGCAGAATAGAAAGTACGAGTTCATCGCGGCCATAGACAATAGTCTGTGGATTCGCCTTGAGGTATCTAACCGCTGCAAGGGCAAAACTAATTGACTCAATCCAAAATCCAATTTTCCCAAAGCCTACCCAATCGAAGCAAAAAAGCGTACGTACGATAAATGATGTTTTTACACCATAATATGCAAGCGCCGGAATAGTAATATCCGTCCGCCGCGAAGGAATTATAAGTGTTACGTCTTCGCCTGCTTTTGTAAGTGCCTCGCACACCTTGGCGATTTGTACGCCGTGCGCTTTTTCAGTCGGGAAACGGATATTTGCTACGTACGCAATTTTCATAGGCCGTATTTTTTGAATAGGAAGAAACGATGCGCCGGATCATCGGCATACTTTGTATGCGATACTAATTCCAAACCTGCTTCCTTCGCAACTTGTATAAAACGCATCGTTGAGTATCCTTTTGTACCCAGCTCCCAATAATGCTCGCCATTAAATGTATGGGTCTTCCAGAAGAATGGGATTTGGAAAAGCAACGAGATCCGCGGGAAAAGAGGAACTTTGTAAATGATTGAAAATACCCACCCTGGATGCGGGACAGAAATCATCACATGTGCACGTGACACCCGTGCAATTTCGCTGAGCGCTTTTGGCACATCACTAAATTCAATATGTTCCAAAATTTCCGATGCGAGTATGAGGTCAAATGATGCATTTTCAAACGGTAGCGCAGTAACAGAACCAACAACGTCTGGATGCAAATCTGCGGCTATGTCTATCGTGGTAACAGCAACGCCGCCAAACTCCAGCTGCCGCGCCACAACACCCTCGCCTACACCAACCTCGAGCACTGACGTTGGATTAACGCTCCGTACCAACTCAAGCTGGTGCCAATACGAACTCCACCGCTCCAGTGAGCGATACGCTGAGCCTTCGTAATGTGAGCGTCCTACTTGTGGTTCGTAATTCATGACAGGATAGAAATAATTTTTGGGATAAGTTTTTCGAGTGAATGATTCTGGCGCACATATTCGGGGCCTTCATTTTCGAGAAACTTCAACGCGGGGTCGTTGGTACGCACAGGACAACCGCAGACCAAAGCTTCAAGGACAACCTTATCGAGGCTTCCCGTTTCGCTTGTATGTATAAAATATGCGGCTCTGCGATACATATCACCAAGCTGCGTGTGTGGTATACCACCTAAAAATTCTACTCTGGCCCCTAGTTTTTTTGCGTATAGTTCCAGCGCTTCGCGTTCGGGACCATCGCCGACAATTTTAAGTTCTTTACCATCTTTGTGCGCAATATCAATTGCTAAATCATGTCGTTTGCTTTTTGTAAGACGCCCCAGGGAAAGTGCCCATTCACCGCGTGGAATTGAAGGGTCTGGATAAAAAATATCCGTATCTATGCCGTGGCCGATAATATGAAGTTTGTTGCTCTTTAAACGGAAACTTTCTTTGGAAGCCGTAACAATGTCATTGGCAAAAAATTCGGCAATGCGTAACCTCGCGTTCACAGCCTTGTGCATATACCACAATACGATTTCTTTGCCGCGCAATCGCCACAACCATCCTGCGGCAACGAGATACTCGGGGTTCATGTGGACGAACACCCTGTCGTAGGTCAGGCGGTTACTTAAGCCTATAACTTCAAATGCCCGTCCAATTTTAGTTTTGGATTTGAGTGTATGTACGCGAACATTTGAAGGCAGTGTATATTCTCCCGAGCGCAGGCACATAACCTCTATCTGTTCGCACTGTTTTGCAAATTCTGCAATCCAACTGACAAAGAAACCGAGCACCGGATCGTTTTGATCAACTGCTTGGGTTGTGATAAGCAGTTTCATTAGCTGTGTGTGTCGTCCAACGAAAGAAGGAATTTTTTATTCTGCGTGAACCAAGCTGCAAATTCTTTTATACCCTCTGCAAGCGGGACGCGGGCAGTAACCCTCAGTTCGCGTTTTGCCTTGGCACCGGATGCGCGTGTCATCATCACATCACCCTTTTGATGAGGTAGGAGTTTTGTTGCGGGAACAACGCCAAGCGCCTTCGACAACAACCCAAGCATTTTTGTTGTTTCAAACGTACGTTCGTCTCCTAGGTTGTAAATAGTGTGGCCTTCTTTCAGCGCATCAAGTGATGCAATAATCCCATCGACTACGAAGGAGATATGCGTGTAACTGCGCTTGCCTTTACCTTCTGCATACAACGGAATAGTTTTACCGAGCAAGAGCAGCCGCGCAAATTTAAACATGGCCAAGTCGGTGCGCATCCATGGGCCGTACACGGTAAAAAAACGCAAGCCAACCATCGGTGTGTCATACATGTTGTGATAGTTCTCTGCAATAACCTCAACGCTTTTTTTTGTTGCAGCGTAGAGCGATGCCTGGGAATCAGTGCGGTCCGTTTCTTTAAAGACACCTCCGCGTTCGCCATATATCGAACTTGAAGACGCGTAGACTATTGGCGTGCCAAACACGTGGGCTGTTTCAAATACAGTCATACTGCCTGTAATATTGGAGTCGATATACGACTGTGGGTTTTCTTGGCTGTAGCGCACACCTGCCTGCGCCGCCAAATGGATGATCGCTTTCGGTTGTTCTTTTTTTACCAACTGCAAAAATGCATCACCTTTGGAAAGCGAACCCTTGATGAAGGAAAAGTTTTTGTACGCCGCTAAAAGTTGTAGGCGTTTTTTCTTAAGCGCCGGGTCGTTGTATGGCGTGAGCGCATCAAACCCAATGATCTTGTCTCCTCGCTCCAGTAATTTTTGGGACACGTGAAAACCAATAAAGCCGGCAGCGCCGGTGACAATAATAGGGCTTTTATTTTTTGTTTTTACAGAGTTTTTAGCCATTCTTTCTTCCATTCTGCGGCTGTAGGCATATGCAATACCAAATGACCCTTGGTGCCTTCCTTTAATACTGTAACCACTGTGGCGGCTAATTCGTTGTGCGGCACAACTATAGCCCCTGCCTCTTTTGCCACTCCTACATCAGGGGCCACAACAGGTACCCCGCTTGCCAACGCCTCAATGATACTTGCCCCGAAGCTTTCGTGCCACGACGTGCATAAAACGACATCGGCGTCTGCAAAATAAGATATTGGATCTTTCCAACCCGGGAAGCCTATCGAGAAACCTTCAGCCCGCTTCACAATTTCTTCGCGTAATGTACCTTCTCCCAACATCACAACTCGTGTATGAGGCACGTGTTGAATTACATCTTTTAAAATATCAACTGCTTCGAGCGGATTTTTCTCTTCCTCAAAGCGGCCAATCCACAAAATATTTTTTCCCGTATGCGGCTGCCGGACAACCGATGTAAATTTTGATATATCAACAAAAATTGGTAGGACGGTAATATTCGCATGCGGCGCCAGTTCCAACACCTGCTGTTTAATTTTTTCTGATACTACTCTAACTGTCGTAGCACTTCGAAGTTGGTGGCCTGCAAACACTCGCTTCCACCAAGGGTACGCGGAAAGGTTGGTATGGACCTGGATATTCAAACGAGGCGCTAAAAACCACGAGAGATGCCACGCCAGATGTCCGCGCCAAAACGGATCTTGTGCAGTGATCACGTCGAAACGCCTGAATGGTATGTGCGGGATGAGCGCGCCCGGACCCCAATACATCACCGTCAGCTCCCCCACAGCAGATTTCTGCAATTCATATCGCTCATTGCCGGCTCGGAATCGCTTGTCGCCCGTAATCATTAAAACTTTCATATATTAGAGTGATTTAAAAAGTGAACTCAAATTTTGTAATGCACTGTCTTTATTAAAACGCGAAAGTGATGCATATGCATTATTTGCCATAGACGCAGCAAATTCTCTTTCCATTAGCACACGCATCATCGCCGCTGAGAGCCCGCGTATATTGTTGTGCTCGACGAGCAACCCAGTACTGCCATCATCAACCAGTTCTGTATTACCACCAACAGGCGTCGTAATAACTGGCGTATGGGCGGCAAATGCCTCAAGCAACGCATGAGATAGACCTTCGTACGCAGTATTTAAAACAAACATATCTGCCGCAGCAAGCCAAACGCCGAGCTCTTCTTGTGGTATTTGTCCAAGAAGTGTTACAAAATTTTCTGCATCTTTTTTTTGTACGTACTGTTCAAGTGTTTGTCTGCCAGGACCTTCGCCCGCGATATAGAGACGAACGGCGCGCTCTTTTCTAACCACTATTGTTGCATCAACGAGCCCTTCAAATCCCTTCCATGGGACGAGGCGTCCGGAAGAGAAAATAATTTCCTCGTCTTCATGTAATTTGAGTTTCTTTCGCGCATCACTTCGAAAAAGGTTCGAGACGGCAAGTTCGGGCTGGCTATACACAACTTTTATACGATAGGGTGACACGCCCCACGTGCGGATAATCCCCGCTAAATATTCGCTCGGTGATACGACACATGCCGCGCGGTGCGCAACAAACGATTGCACGCGCTGCATCAACCGGACACGGGAATTTGGCTGCCTGTGAGCAATAAACTCATCAAGTGTTTCTGTAACACCAAAACGCTGCGTACCCTGCTCCCACGCATAGTCTCCACCAACACGCAGCAGGAATTTTTTACCAAGAAGCCCGGCTGCCATACATGCGGGCACTCCAACACTTGTCGGGTCGAGCGCATAGATAAAACGTGCGCCCTTGGCCGCACGCAGAACTTTAAAAAAGTACACGATGTGCCGGAGTACTTTTGGCAGCCCACGAACGCTAGAAAATTTCACGATGCGGAGTTCAAAATCGCCCGGCAAGAGGCCGTGTTCAAGGAAGGCAAACATGGGTTGCTGGGCCGCCTATATCGGGCGCATACAGGGGTGTGGCAATGCAGATTATTGTTTTTGCCATAAGGGGTCGAATGCTTCCATTTCACATGCGCTTCGCCTGCATATCCCAATCATACTGTTTTGACGGATCTTTACATTATTCATAATTGAGCTCAACCCTTGAGGATTTTTGAAGGCGCGAGTAAGGGTATCTGCAATACTTTTTGGATTATTCGGTTTTACCGCGAAACCAGTTCCTCCATCAACTAAGAAGTCTGCAATACTCGTCCACTGTTGTTGCGACAAGAGGAATCCTGCCGCCATTGCTTCTATAAGTGAAGCTCCTCTGCCTTCCGAACGAGAGGGTCGGATAAATATATCTGCCGCATGGAGATATGGAGGCATGTCGTCATGGCTCGGTATCCCAAAAACTTTAGACGACCTTCGGTCCTTCTTTTTTCGCGAGCACTTTGAGCGCTTTTCATCCGGCCTAGTTCTGAACACTTTAAATTGTATATTTGGAAAAAGCGGGAGTGCACGAATGATATCGTCCATCGCATTTTTGTGTACCAAACGC
>CAWCNA010000014.1:0-27139 GCA_963796795.1 Candidatus Adlerbacteria bacterium
ATAGTCGTGGTCAGCATGCCACTGGCACACGAACAACAGCAAAAAACTGTAAAGCCCGCAGCACTATCAAAAAATCAGAAACTACGCTTCGTCAAAAATAAACGTTCTATTTTGGTTGTTGATGACAATGAGGCCGCCGCAAATGCTTTAAGCCGGCTGCTTGAGTTGCGCGGACATGAGGTTAAAGTGGCTTATACCGGTTTGGGAGGAATCGATGCCGCACGCACATACCATCCAGACCTTCTTATTTTAGATATTGGCCTACCCGACATCGATGGATACGAGGTTGTGCGGCGCCTGAAGCAAGATCCGGAACTTCATGCAGCTATTATTGCGCTCACTGGCTACGGACAGGCAGAGGACAAGGAGCGGGCCTTGGCTGCCGGCTTCCATTACCACCTGACAAAACCGGTAGGGCTGAAGGAACTTGAGCGTGCCTTTAAAAAAGTGGCCCACGTCTATGAAGAGGCATAATACCTGTTCATCTTTTCTTCACACCGACTTGGTATAGTGTGTAAGTAGTTTAACTAAGATACGTCTACCGTATGAAAAAGAAACACCTCGTCCTAGCCGGGGAGGCCTAGTGCACATGTTGCTCGGGCCTCCCCGGCGCATTACGTATATGTATGCACCCTATATTGTATTTGTAGCGTAATTGTATAGAGTACTGAAATGAAATCGCTTTCCATACTAGTCCCCGTCTACAACGAGGAAAAGAGCGTTGCCGGGCTTTATGCCGAATTGCTCGAAGTAGTGCAGTCCATGGGACGCCCGTTTGAACTTATCTTTATAAACGACGGCTCGACCGACGGTACTTTTGCAGAATTACAAAAATTGCCCGGTATCGTCATACTGAACTTAAACCGGAATTACGGCCAAGCAACCGCACTCGACGCAGGGTTCAAGGCCGCAGAAAACGATATTATCGTCTCGCTCGATGGCGATGGCCAAAACGACCCTCACGATATCCCCCAGCTACTTGCACTACTAGAAGAAAAAAATCTCGACGTCGTTGCAGGGTGGAGAAAAGTGCGCCACGATGCCGGAAACATCCGCCTTCTTACAAGAATAGGTAGAAGCCTGCGTCGTACACTAATAACCGACCCTGTGCACGACTCCGGATGCACATTGCGTGTCTACACCCGCGAAGCGGCAAAGAGCCTCGATATTGGGGGCGAAATGCACCGCTATATTTTGGCGCTCCTGCGATGGAAAGGGTTCCGAATCGGCGAACTCGAAGTGACCCACCGCGCACGAAAAGAGGGCATCAGCAAATACACATCAAGCAAGGCGGTGCGGGGGTTTATCGACCTTATCTACATCTGGTTTATTTACAAATATTCCCAGCGCCCACTGCATTTGTTTGGATATTTTGCATTACTCTCATTCTTATGCGGCATTCTTTCAAGCCTCTGGACGCTCTATGTGCACTTTGCCTCGGGGATCCACTTTGCACGAAACGTGTGGGTCGCGGTTTCGTTCTTCTTCTTTCTCGCAAGCATCCTCTTCTTTAGCTTCGGCGTTGTGATAGACCTGTTGTTGCGCATACACCTCAATGTCTCCCCATACGAAAAACGCTATTATGTACGCAGCGTTACTCGCACGTAACTAGCAATTCATGCCTCTTCTCACAAGTGAATTCTTTTGGTTGTTCGTCGGCTTCTTCGGGCAGTTTGTATTTTTCCTTCGTTTTATCTTGCAATGGTGGGCCTCCGAAAAAGAAAAGAAGGTGGTCATTCCAAAAGGTTTTTGGTACTTAAGTATCGCAGGTACCATTGTAATACTCATCTACTCCATCCATATCCACGATATTGTCTTTATCACCGCACAAATCTTGTCGCTTGGTATCTATGTGCGCAACCTTTCGTTCAAATAACTACTCAACACGCAACAGGCTTACTTGTGGCCCTTGGTAGAGCGTAGTGGTATGTGCATCAGGAAATGCCACTCTAAACGGTTTTGGTGCATCAGTATCGACGACAATAAAACTTCCCCGTTGAGGTGTTATTACCGGCACAAGTGCAGTGGAATGAAGTTGCTGGCTATAGAACATAATGCTGCCTAGATTAACATCGTTATAACTGTACCAAGTTGAATTTTGTGGAGCGTGCGCAAGCAACTCCCCCACTGAGTGTTCATCAACCGCCATCGTTATCACCGTGGAGTAGTACGGGTTGTAATGGTATGCGTTGTACACGGCGAGCACTCCTCCCCACACGAGCAACATAAGTGCGGCACATATGCCGAGCCATCTAAAAATATTCTTCTTCCAAAGTATGGAAAAAGAAAGTGCAATACTCAGTGCGCCAAACGGGTACAGTGGCAGCAAGTACGTGGGCGCCTTGGTTGCCGCCAAAAGAAATACCGCGAGTATGCAAGCGGTAGTTGTCACGGATGCAAAGACGTAGCCCCGGATTCTTTCCTCGAACGATCGCCACTCAAATGCAAAATACAAAAGCGCAGCAAAATATACATAGAGCCATGGTTGAACAAATTCGTTCAGATATCTCCATAGGTCGGCGTTGGTTATTGTGACTGTCCAAAACAAGTTGGCTTCAGTACGGGCAAAAACTTCGACACCAATGTACTGATGCCAAAACGCCAATCCAAACTGTATTGTTTCCGCGATATGCCACGGTACCACCACGAGCAAAAAAATAGCGACGCCGTACCAAAGCTGTTTATTTTTTAAAACATCAAATCGCCGTAAAAACAGAAGTGCGAAAAATGCAAAACAAAATGCAAACACCGCAATAACGCTCTTGCAGAGCACTGCAAGCCCCGAAAAGAGTCCAAAAAATAAAAACCACCGGCTGTCGCGAAACCCGCGTACAAACCCATAGACTGCAGCCATAATAAAAAAAGTAACGGGCACGTCCATGCGCACTTGGCGCGCGGTTTCCATCAATGGGCCCGTTGTGAGTGTAATGGCGCCCGCAAAAGCCGCAACAAAATAACTGCCTGAAATTTCACCCGCGAGCATGATGATTGCTGCAACGAGTGCAATACCCATGAGTGCAAATGGTAGGCGCATCGCAAACGGAGTCTCGCCAAAGACCTGCTCGGACGCTGCCATGGCCCAAAACATCAACGGCGGTTTTTTGAGATATGCCGCACCTCCATAGGTAAACGAAATAAAATTGCCGTCCGCGCGCGCTTCATGCACAACCTCTGCGTAGGTCGCTTCGTCATAATCCTGGAGGGGCTCGGCGCCCAAATGCCACAGCAAAAAAACGCTTGTGAGCGCCAAAACTCCCAGCACAAGACCTATGCTAATTTTCTTCTGCATATCTCCCGCCATATCAGGAGTATACTGGTTCCATATGTCTCTTATACGAAGATACCTATGGCTTCCGGTGCTTCTTGTTCTATTTCCTCTTTTCGCGTCTGCCCACGAAGTGTATGTGCTTACCCCGGGCGAAATCCAAGGCGACCTGCGAATGCCCAGTTTTTCAGAATGGCAGGTTATATTCACAAACGTCCACGAATTTATGTTTTGGGCGTTTATCGCATTTCTTGTTGTATCAACTATTTTCTGTATTTCTATATTCCGCCCATTTGAACGCGCGCTTGCTCCGATGTTCGCACGCATGCGGCCTTATGCGGCACCCATAGCACGCATCACCGTTGGGCTTTCCTTCCTTGCGGCAGCGTACTACGGTGCAACATACGGGCCCGAACTCCCTATTGCAGCAACCTTTGGAAGTTATGCATTGGCCATTCGCATATTGCTTGTCTGCATGGGGCTGCTGATAATTTCTGGCTTCTACGTGAGAGTGGCAGCCGTTGCTGCACTGATACTCTTTTCTATCGCTGTCTACTTCCATGGGATATACATGCTCACCTACACGAATTATTTGGGCGAGATTATTGTCCTGCTAATTTTAGGTCATCATCGAGGCGAGACGCGGTACTACGATGAAAGTGCGTTAGCAAAGTTTTTTGCACCATACTCGTTCGCATTGTTGCGCATCGCCTTCGGCATATCGCTTTTCTATGCATCATTTTATGCAAAAATTTTGCACAATAACTTGGCACTCCAAGTTGCCACACTCCCCTTGGCAGGCCACGCGTATGGCGTTGCGCACTATTTAGGGTTTGAGCCGCACTTTTTGGTGCTTGGCGCGGCTATTGTAGAGATTGTTATCTCGGTGTTCTTTATGCTTGGCATAGAAATCCGCTGGACGTCTATATTTCTGCTCTTCTGGCTCTCCCTCTCGCTTGGATACTTTGGTGAAATTGTCTGGCCGCACGTGATACTCATCGGCATCCCTATCGCCTTTATCTGCTACGGCTACGACAAATATTCTTTCGAAGGCCGTTTCTTCAAACACGGCGCCCGCGAACCTGTTCTCTAAAATTGACTTATCCCTCTTAAAAGGTATGGTGACTACAGTTACCTCTTTTTCCAGTTCTTCCGGAGACAAAAATGAATTACAGACGGGCACTTCTCCTCGTATTTGTCGTCGTTGTCGCGGTTGTTGCTCTCGGTTGGAACAGCATAAAGCCGGCAAAACCACAGACCCTCGACAGCGAAAAACATCTCTGCAAGCTCGAAGGGCGGAAGTCTGCGGAGCTCTTCACTGATGACGATGAGCTCAAGCGCGCGAACCTCGACGAGCCGTGGAAGACATTCAAAAATGTCACAAACGCGGCTCGAAAGAAGCTGGACGAACCCCCGCTTGTTCATTTTGTATTGGTACCCTGCGGGGAAAAAGATTCAATGCAGGATGGTGATACGCTCTACGCAACCGTCCCCTATGTGCTGGCCTTTGTCCAAGCGTACACGCCCTGACCGACCTTAGCACCGCCCCTGTGAAGGGGCGGTATTTTTTATCCGTAATATTTAAACGCGCGATAGCCTAAGAGGCACAAAATACCAAAAACAGCGCAGAGGATAAATATAATTATACCCTCGGCGGCCGGGCTATTGAATTTTTGCAGCAGTAAAAATGCGGCAATAAAACCAATCTGTGCACAGACGATATCGCCAAGCGAATTTGTGTACGCCTCCGTGCGCGATAGCCTCGTAACCCGTTCGAACAATTCCCAGCCGATGCCAATAGTAAGATCTATCCAAAAACCAACATCAAATTTTATGTCTGCAAAAAAGACAAGGTATGCGATGACAATACCCGAAATTACATGCGGGACACTCCAGAGGTCCACATATTTCCCCCGCCACGTACTCCTTCGATGTAAAAACTTCCTGCCCATAGTACTTGTATAGTAACGCATATTTATTGCTATGATATAAGGAATGCTAACGAAGCGAAGGCGTGCCGTTTGGAGGCGGCGAGAATTTTTAATTGGCATATGCCTCTGTGCTCTTGTGTTCTCTACCCTCTTTTTTATGCTGCCAAGCTTTGTCGTCTGGCAACAAAAAAATGCAAATGCACAACCCCCCTTCCCTTTAGGCGTCGACCCCGTGCACAAAACTATTAACGAAAATGCGGCGGCGGCAGTACTTTTTTCCGATCAAGCAACTCCCCTCCAGGCGGCAGCCGCAGGAACTGGGGATTTTTTTGAAAAGCTGAGCCAGATAATAGCCAGCTCAGGGCTGTATCAAACAGTTGCTGCTGCAGGTGATGTGCCTCAGGTTGTTACCATAAACCCAGGGCTCCGCAAAGAGCAGGTCGCGGCTTTGTTCGCACAGACACTCGGATGGAATTCAAACACGCAAAAAATGTTCCTTGAGCTGCCACCCATTTCAAACCAAGATTTAAACGACGGCACGATAACCCCAGGCGACTATGCGGTCGATGACGGTACATCCGTTGTTGCGGTGCAAACCGAAGTAAGAAACCAGTTTGAAGACACAATACTTTCGCGCTACACCCCCGCAATACAAAAAGTCGTACCTTTAAACGAAGGCCTTACTATTGCGTCCATACTCGAGCGCGAGACTTCCGACCCAGGTGAGATGCGCATAATTTCGGGCATCATTTGGAACCGAATATTCGACGGTATGAAATTGCAAATGGATTCGACTCTTCAATATGCAAAAGCAACCGGCAAAGGCTCGTGGTGGCCACCTGTTGTGCCTGCAGACAAGTACATCGACTCGCCGTATAACACATACCAAAATCTGGGCCTTCCGCCCGGCCCTATTGCCGAACCCAGCGTCGCCGCGGTCTTAGCTACACTTAACCCTGTAAACACCTCATGTCTCTACTATTTCCACGATTCAAACGGTATCTTCCACTGTTCGGACACCTACGCGGGGCAAGTCGCATTGCTCAAAAAATACTACGGACAGGGTAAATAATGTTGTCCGGAGGCGTCGCCTTCAGAACATTACCGTACCTCACAAGTAACAAGATTTTGATAAAATTCCAATAGTGTATACTTCATGCATGGGCTGGATCACCATCGGGGTCGTGGTGTCAATTCTCTTCCTCATTTTTTTAGGGCTCTATTTTTGGTCGTCAGGAGCGCTTGTTATAGCAGATGAAGAAAAGGGTGATATTAAAAATAAAACTAGTGCAGAGATTGCGGATGAACTTAAGGAAGTAAAAAAAGAAGACGAAGAAGAAACAAAATCGGAGGAAAACGATTTTTATTCCCACGGATAGCACAAAGCAAAAACCTCTTGAGAAAAAGTAGCGCAAAAACTCCCTTCAAAAAGTCCTCGGGGATCCTCGTTCCGCTTCGCGGAACTTGCGCCAGACTTTTTTCAGGGAGTTTTTTGCTTACAAATATATGGTGCTATGAACGATATGCCATTTCGCCGTGGACAGACATGTCGAGACCTGCCTCTTCTTCAGCGGAAGTAACACGGAGCGGCCACCACAACCCTATAACTTTAAGGATTATCCATGTTGCAACAAACGAGTAGATACCAACCGCAATAACAGCAGCAATTTGCACAACTAGTTGGTGCGGATTACCAAATAGGAGGCCGTTGTTGCCCCCTGAATTAATTGCCTTTTCAGCAAATACGCCGGTCAGCACAGCACCTGTAAGGCCTCCAATACCGTGGCCTGCCCACACATCCAAACTATCGTCGATTTTAATTTTCTTACCGCGGATATGCACCGCCAAATAGGTAACAGCGCCTCCCAAGATGCCTATCGCTATTGATGCAATGGGCCCGACAAAACCCGAAGCCGGCGTGATGGCAACCAATCCGCATACAGCGCCTATCGCCGCTGCCATGGCCGATGGCTTGCCGTTTTCGGCCCATGAAAGGCCAACCCACACAAGTGCCGCAGCAGCTGCCGCTGTGTTTGTTACAACGAACGCGCTTGCTGCCAAGGCGCCGGACGCAAGCGCCGAGCCAGCGTTAAAGCCGAACCATCCAAACCACAATAGTGCTGCACCGAGAATCACAAACGGAACATTGTTTGCCGCTTCTGCAGGCGTGCTCTTTTGCAGTACGTTTGCCGACAAGCATAGCCGCCGCGAGCGCCGAGAAGCCTGCCGTCATGTGCACGACGGTGCCTCCTGCAAAGTCGAGTGCGCCAAGCGCGTGCAGCCAGCCGTTCGGCGACCACACCCAGTGCGCGACCGGGTCATATACAAGCGTTGCCCAGAGAAGCGTAAAGACAACGAGCGTTTTGAATTTGATACGCTCAACAAATGCGCCAATGATAAGCGCCGGCGTGATGATTGCGAACATCGCCTGGAAGATCATAAACACGAGTGCAGGAATTGTTGCCGCATACGCCGGGTCTGGCGCGTAGCCAACACCACGCAGACCGAAGTGCGCGAGATTGCCGATAATCCCGTGGCCGCCAGCGTCAGGGCCGAACGCGAGCGAGTAGCCGACAAGTACCCACTGCACTGAAATAAGCGCCAGAGATTATCATCGACTGTTTGATGACCGAGACGACGTTCTTCGACGACACCATGCCGCCGTAAAAGAAGCCGACCGCTGGCGTCATGATCATGACGAGCGCCGCGGATGACAAGCATCCACGCGGTGTCGCCCGCTGTTAATAGCCGAGTTGTCGCATCGCCTGCCGAGGCACCTGCAAAGTACGTTGCGAGCTACCCTACACCGCATCCGAGCACAATCCACAGTACCGAGTGCCACACGAACATCTTGCCCTCTCGCAGAACTTAGAAATTGTTCCATAGAAGTTGGTTTGTTACTTCGTGATGATAAATAACCTCTGTGCGTTTTATTGTTGTGCCTAAGGCTTTTGGCGATCGGTCCGCTGCTAGCTGCTTAAACGCGATGAACTTGTCCTTGCTATCCTCGCCTAAAATCTCCGTGATGAACTTGCTTGATTTGCACAGTGCGATCGCATCGTAGATGTTGTCTGGGAGGAAGCGCATGCGGTCGCGTTTGCTTTCGTCTTTCTTGAGCGGCATGCCTTCCAGGCCTGTCTTCATCATTGTAAAGAGCAGAAGATATGGATTTGCATCAGGTGCTACCGAGCGCAGTTCAATGCGCGCAGTTTTTTCGTTTGCCGACTGGGATGCGGATCATGGCGCCACGGTCGACGGACGATACTTTTATTTGATTCGGTGCTTCAAAGTGAGGGTCGAGGCGGCGATATGCATTAACAGACGAGTTAATAATCAAGCAGATTTCCGGCGCGTGGTTGAGCAAGCGCTTTACGAAATCCCATGCAATTTTTGACAAACCTTCCTCCCCTTTTGCTTCATGGAATATATTTTTACCTTTCTTCGACAGTGAGAAGTTGGTGTGCATACCGGAGCCGTTGATGCCCATAAAGGGTTTTGGCAAAAATGTTGCAGTCATGCCCATATTGCGTGCCACTTGGCGGCAGACCAACTTGTAGAGCTGGATGTTGTCGGCAGTACGTACAACTTCTGCATACGAGAAATTCATCTCGAACTGTGATGGCGCTACTTCCGGATGGTCCTTTTCGTTTTTGAAGCCCATCGCGCGCTGTGCCTCCGCCGCGTTGTCTATAAACACGCGCAGTTTGTCCATTGGCAGCGAATGGTAGTAGCCGCCCGAGGAAATAAGCGAGAAGCCTTTCTCCACCATGTAGTTTTGCTCGGCACTCTCGCCATCGACGATAAATCCCTCGATTTCAGGGGCTGCAAAAGCAACGAGGCCCTGCTTTTTCTTCAATTCTGCCGTATATGCTTTCAAACGCCCGCGGAAGTCGGAATGGTAGGGCGTGCGGTCGCGGTTTAACACGCTCGCAAAGAAGATAACCTTGCCTGGGCCAAACACGTCCGCTGGCATGTGGCGGATAGATGCCCAATCGATTTCCAAACGCAGGTCCGACTCATGCTGGGGTGTAAACCCGCGAATAGTTGAGCCATCAAACGTAAGGTTCGAAAGCGAGTCGAGCAAAAACTTCTTGTCGTAGTCGAGCATGTGCAACCTCCCCTCGATGTCGGTGAAGCACACGGTTATCGCCTTGATACCCTTCTCCTTATTTAAGTACGCGGTGTATTCCTTCTCGAGCTCTTTCTGGGATTTCTTTTCGGCATTTTCTTTTGCCTTCAAGTTCATCTCCTCAAGCTTGTCGTACGGAATCTCTAGAAAAGTTTTAAGATTTTGCACACTCTATATTAAATTAAATGAGTAATACTATAATTTGTACCCAATCTAATTTAAAAGTAGCTAGATTTAGTATAAATAGCGAGAAAATGGCTGTGTATAACTACCCCGAAGTCCTATTTGCTATACTGATTCCTTATGGAAAACAGAAAACTACCAGGGACTAATATAGAAGTGACAGCAATTTGTTTGGGCAGCATGAACTGGGGTCAGCAGAATACCGAAAGCCAGGCTCATGAGCAACTCGACTACGCAGTTGCACACGGAATTAATTTTATCGACACCGCAGAAATGTACCCGGTGCCGCCGCAGCGCGACTTGCAGGGCACGACTGAAAAATATATAGGATCGTGGCTGCGGAAAACTGGAAAGAGAAAAGATTTAATTATTGCGAGCAAGGCATCGTGCATGCTGCAGAAAAATTCTGTTGGTACGCGCACGGCTACAGGGCTTACTCGTGCAGACATCCGCGAAGCACTAGATGGCTCGCTCAAACGCCTCGGTACTGATTATTTGGATCTGTATCAAATGCATGGACCTGACCGTATCACCAACGTCTGGGGACGGTATGGAGTTGAAGATGCGTAATCCATATACGAAAAAACGCCCTAGGTGGGCGCTATTTCTGCGAACGACTACTTTGCCTTGCCGAGGATTTTAAACATCTTCGTGCCACAGACGGTGCAGGTGCCCGACATTGCGCGGCGGCCGCCCTTCATCTCAACTTCCTTCGGGTCGTTCATTTCGCGCTTCTCGCGGCACTTAACACAGTATGCAATTTCTGCTGCCATAATGAATATAGTATCTAAAACTTATAATTTTGCCCTGCCGCCAGTATACAGCATTACAAACCTGTGTCGAAGCAAAGAAAAGGCCCCCGTCTTGCGACGAGGGCCGGAGGTCTAGACCTTTTTGCGAAGGCTATCGATTACGGACGTGATTGGATTCTCCCGAGAGGCCTTCACCTGGTCGAGAAGTTTGTATCTCACGTCATAGCGCCACGTCCAGACGAAGACGCTATAGAAGAATGCTGTTTTCATCATGACCCAGAAGCCGCCAACGATGGCCGGCATCGGAATGGTCACAAGGCAGAGATACACGATGATCGGCAGAAAGAACAGCGCGTAGACGAGATCCGCCTTGTCGGTGAGCGTGCCCCATGGCGCCTTCTCGAGTCCGTATTCCTTCTTCTTCTTGGCGTGGATTATTGACTGGAATATCACACCGGCACATGCGCCGATGAAAAGACAGCCGCCGTGGAATTCCAAAGTTTGAAACGCGGGGAAGAACTTGAGTTCCGATGATGTCTGGAGCACATCACCAGCGATGGCATAGGTCCAGAAGAGCGCCGCACCGCCGAAGAAGGCTGACGCAGAAAACTGAAACCCCTGCTTCTGGTACTTTCGGCGCATGATGAACATAGCACCGAGCACGAACATGTAGAACCAGAAGGCAAAGCCATCCGGCCTCCACGCCAACAATTCATACGTCGGAAACATATTCGGAAACATATGATGAACCTCCTCGTGCGTTGAATGCACGTACATGTACTGTAACATATTTTTATAAAAAGAAAAGCCCTTACCAGACTACGATATACTTCTATATATGTCCCTCGCGTATGCAGTCACACTGCTTGAGCATTATGGCTATTACATTTTGTTCCCACTCGCGGTTATTGAAGGGCCAATCATTACTGTTATCGCAGGATTTTTAGTCACGATTGGGATTTTTAACCCATTTGTTGCATATAGCGTTGTGGTTGCCGGAGACATCGTTGGCGACAGCTTTTGGTATGGCGTCGGGCGTTTTGGCGGCGGCCCTATTAGCCGTTTTTTGGAGCGGGTATTTAACATTCAAAAATCGACCATCCAAAAAGCAAAGGGCATGATGGAGAAAAATCGCTTTAAGACCACTATGTTCTTCAAATTTGCTCAAGGTATCGGCTTTGCCGGGTTTATTGCCGCAGGGATTGTCCGCGTTTCCTACCCTCTTTTCGTTCTTGCATGCTTAATTGTCACTCTCGCGCAATCGGCGGTATTTCTCGGCATAGGCCTCTTGTTCGGCAAAGCCTACGAGCAAATTGGTAGCTACTTCAACTACTTCGCCGAGGCAGTTGTTGCACTTGTCGTGGTTGGTCTATTAGTATGGTATTTCAAAGTGCGCAGGAAATAAATAGAAACGAATGAAAGTTTTAATTGCATCAGATACATATTACCCGCACGTTAACGGCGCCTCCTACTTTACCCAGCGCCTAGCCGCGGCACTTGCCGAGCGCGGCCACGAAGTTGCTGTCATTTCGCCATCGCAAACAATTGGCAACGACACTCTTGTCCGCCACGGAGTCACACTGTACGGCGTGCGCTCCTTCCCCATTTTTATCGTGCCTAAATTCCGCTTTGTGCTGCCGTGGATAATCAACCCGCGCATTGCCCGTGTCATACGAGAATTCAAGCCCGACATCGTACACATCCAAATGCATTTTTTGGTGAGCCGCGAGGCGCTGAGAGCCGCACAAAAACAACATATCCCAGTAGTCGCGACCAACCATTTTATGCCAGAAAATCTCACGCACTATTTGCCTGTGCCACAATTTGTACGAAACGCTGTTAATTCACTTGCGTGGAAAGATGCTGTGCGCGTACTCGACAAAACCTACGGCATTACCTCGCCTACCAAAACGGCCAATACATTTATAGAGCCTCACATAGGCCGCGAACTTCCTGCTGTTTCAAACGGCATTGATCTGGCGCGTTTTAACCCGCGTAACAATGGCGGGCCTGCCCGAAAAGAATACAATTTGCCCGACAAACTAACCCTTCTTTTCGTCGGGCGCCTCGATAAAGAGAAAAACGTCGACCTGGTCCTGCGTGCACTCGCCATTGCCCTCAAAAAAGTTGATATCCATTTTGTTGCCGCAGGGCATGGCGCCGAAAGTAAAAAATTAGAGAAGCTGGCACATGAGCTGGGTATACAAAACAATGTGACCTTCCCTGGCTTTGTGCCTGACGAATTGCTTCCGAGTTTATATGCTGCTGCTGACTGCTTTGTAAACGCCGGTATCGCCGAACTCCAGTGTATTGTTGCGATGGAAGCAATGGCAACCGGCTTGCCTATACTTGGTGCCAACGCGGTTGCCCTCCCCGAGCTCATCTACGATGGCCAAAATGGCTATTTGTTTGAACCAGGAAATGTTGCGGAACTTTCACATCATATTGTGGAGGTCTTCAGCGATGGTACAAAGCGTGCCAACATGGCAGAAAAGAGCCTCGAGATTATTTCTCACCATGATATACATAAGACATTGGAGGCGTTCGAGGAGTTCTACCGCGAGGCCCTCTTCAAGCATAAAAACCGCTAATCATGCATAAAGAACTATTCCAAAAATATCGAACTCTTGCCTCCCAGCAATCGTTTCGCGTTTCGCTTGTCGCATCAGTTGTATTTTTGTGCATCAGCTTCGCTGTTAACAATTTTGCAATAAATTTTGCATCGGAGCGTGTCAGCAACCCTGTTACCGACATTATCCTTTCAAATACTCCTGCACTTCCGGTCGACAACCTGTTTATTTATGGAACTCTTATCGCGGTCGCGGTAAGCATCGTGCTGTGTTTCTACCACCCCAAGCAAATTCCATTTGCGTTTAATACGATTGCATTGTTCTTCATCATTCGTTCTATATTTACATCATTGACACACTTGGCACCTTTTGCACCGCACTTGGCCGACGACTTTAGCAGTACCGTCAACCGAGCATTTTTTGGCGGCGACCTCTTCTTTTCGGGTCATACTGGGCTGCCTTTTTTGGGAGCCCTGTTGTTTTGGCATAAAAAATATCTCCGGTATTTCTACCTCGCACTTTCGGTATTCTTCGCTGTGGTTGTTTTGCTGGGCCACATCCACTACTCAATAGACGTGGCCTCTGCCTTCTTTATCACCTTCGGTATTTACCACATTGCGATGTGGCTCTTCCCCCGCGACCACGCCCTGTTTATCTCCGCAGAATGATCTCACTTTCGGCCGATTGCCGGTGGGACAGAATCTTCATTTTGAGGCAAAAATGAGGGTCAAAAAATGACTAAACTGAAGCTTTTTTAGAGAAGTTGGTTTGTACATGTTGCTTTTTGCTAAAAAAGTTCTCGGATTGCTTATACACACCGTCTTTTTCTGTCCGACGGGAGTATAATGTATGTCCGCTCGGGTATTTGAATATTTTTTAACACGATTTTATTAACTAACGCACGCGCTATGGCCATCACCAAGAAGATCAAAAAGAGGAACGGAGAGATCGTCGATTTTCGACCAGAAAACATCCAGCTAGCGGTCCAAAAAGCATTCGCTGCAGTGCTCGGTGATGCGCACGAAGCTGATGCAAAAGATATTACGCGCGTCGTTGCCGACTCGATAGATTTGCAATACGGCAATACCGCGTTTATCCCCTCTGTCGAAGACATACAGGACTTGGTGGAGACCGCTCTCATGGTCCGCAACTATTTTAACGTCGCAAAGTCGTACATTATTTACCGTTACGAGCACGACAAGGCCCGCCAAGAGAAAAAGGAGGAGGTCGCCGAGAAAATAAGTGAAAATGCGCTCCTTATAGTAAAGCGCGACGGCTCAACTGAGCGTTTCAGCGAAGAAAAGTTGGCCGCGACGCTTATGCGCGCGTCGGAAGGCTTGGAACATTTGATAGATGTGAACTCAATCATCGCCCGTGTACGTCAAGAAATGTACGAAGGGATGAAAACAAAAGACATTGAAGAAGTTCTTATCATGATGGTGCGCTCGATGATAGAGCGCGACCCGGCACACTCAACAATTGCGGCACGCTTGTTGTTGCAGACTATGTACCGCGAAGTGTTGGGCGACATCGACTACGCCAATATTGAAGATGAACATCGCGCAGGATTTATACGTGCAATAACCCGCGGTGTGGAAATCGGCCAGTTCGACCCCCGCATGGTGGAGTTTGACCTCAAAGTACTTTCCGAATCGCTGGTTATAGAGCGTGACCGCGAATTTAAATATTTAGGGTTGCAAACATTGCAAGCAAACTATCTTTCGAAAGAGCACAGCAATCGCAAACTTTTGGAAAGTCCTCAGATCTTCTGGATGCGCGTTGCCATGGGCTGCGCCTTGGCCGAAAAAACGCAAGGTGAGCGCACTGCCCAGGCTATAGAATTCTACGAGGTAATGTCGTCAATGTACTATACACCGTCGTCTCCAACCCTATATCACGCAGGTCTCAAACTCCCACAACTTTCTTCATGCTTCCTCTCAACCGTGCCGGACGACCTACACGCAATCTTTAAAGGATACTCGGATGGTGCACAGCTCTTGAAGTACGCAGGTGGGCTTGGCGTCGACTGGACCCCTGTGCGTGCAACGGGCTCGATGGTCAAAGCAACCGGTGTTGAAAGCCAGGGCGTTATTCCCTTCCTCAAAGATTGCAGAATGACGTTACTATCTCCATTAACCGCTCGGGCCGCCGCCGTGGTGCTGCAGCAGTCTATTTGGAGTACTGGCACGCCGACATCGAAGACTTTATAGAGCTCCGCAAAAACACCGGTGATGAACGCCGCCGTGCCCACGACTTAAACACCGCCGTCTGGGTGCCCGACCTGTTTATGAAACGCCTCGAAGAAGATGGGTACTGGTCGCTCTTCTCACCGTCCGACGTGCCCGACCTACACGACCTCTACGGCAAGAAATTTGAAGAAGCATATATCGCGTACGAAAAGCTTGGCGAGGAAGGCAAGATGCCAATGTTTAAGCGCATGCGGGCAGCCGACTTGTGGAAAAAGCACCTCACCATGCTGTTCGAAAGCGGACACCCGTGGATAACATGGAAGGATCCGTCGAACGTCCGCTCGCCCCAAGATCATGTCGGTGTCGTACACTCCAGCAACCTCTGCACTGAAATCACACTCAACACGAGCGCCAACGAAACGGCTGTCTGCAACTTAGGCTCGATCAACTTGGCAAAGTTCGTCGAGGACGGCGCATTCAATCGTGAACAAGTCGCGCGCGTTATCCCTGTTGCGATGCGCATGCTCGACAATGTTATCGACGTCAACTTTTATCCAACCGAAGACACTAAGCGTTCCAACATGCGCCATCGTCCAGTTGGCCTTGGCCTCCGTGGCTTGCAGGACGCCCTTTATAAACTCAACCTTAATTTCGACTCCGACGAAGCTGTGAAGTTCTACGACCAATCAATGGAGGCAATCGCCTACCACACCATACTTGCGTCAGCGCTGTTGGCAAAGGAACGCGGCTCATACGAAACATACAAGGGCAGCAAATGGGATCGGGGGATTTTCCCGCAGGATACGCTCAACTTGCTCGAGCAGGAGCGCGGCCGCAAGATTGACGTCCCGCGCCACGAAACGCTCAACTGGCAGCTCGTGCGCGAAGCAGTCCGCATGTGGGGCATGCGCAATTCAAACACCATGGCAAACGCGCCAACTGCCAGCACGGCAAACATTGCTGGCTGCTACCCTACAATTGAGCCAATCTATAAAAACCTCTACGTAAAGAGCAACATGGCCGGCGACTTTATGGTCGTCAACGAATATTTGGTGGAAGATTTGAAGAAATTGGGCCTGTGGGGCGCTGACATGCTTGAAAAAATTAAATATTATGACGGCAGCATTCAAGACATTGTGGAAATTCCTGAAGCAATGCGCGCTAAATATAAAGAGGCGTTTGAGATAGACTCCGCATGGCTCATCAAGGCAGCTGCGTACCGTGGCCGCTGGATAGACCAGAGCCAGTCATTAAACATCTTCTACGGCGGCACATCGGGCAAGGTCCTCTCCGATATATACCAATATGCATGGTCGCTTGGCCTTAAAACTACATATTACCTCCGCACACTTGGAGCTTCGCGCGTTGAAAAAGCAACCGTGTCGATGAATAAGTTTGGCGGTACCTCAAAGAAGGATTCTGAAGGCAGTGTTTCAAACGGCACCCCCTCAACGATAATTGTCGAAGAAACTATACAGGTAAACACAGTTGAAGTTCTTGCACAGCAGCCAACCTTGTCACCGATTGTAATGACCTCTGGTGTTCCGCAATTTGCAGGTGCCGAAAAGGTAATAACACGGGGAAAAGTTGAGATATTGGGTGAAGTGTGCGAAAGTTGCAGTGCATAAGTGAGGCTCACGATGCCCAGAAACAATTAAAAAAATAATTGTACTGGAATATGGAAAAGAAAGAGAAAAATTTGGAAGATGTGTATGGTCTGGTTAGTGACTTCATGGCCTTTACCAAAAAGCGTTTTGATTTTCAGGAGCACGTCCTTGGCTCTATGTCATTGAGCATTGGAGGTTTACGTGAACGGCAAGTTGTAATGGCAAAAGATTTGGATGTAATAAAGGAAGATATGCATGCAATAACTGGAGCAATTGCGGAGTTGGCGGAAAAGACTGGGGCCGTGGAAGAATAAATTAAAAAATAATATAGCAAACACCATGGGAATCATCAATGGCGGCAGCAATACGGACCCAAACAAAATACTTCCGATGAAGTATCCGTGGGCGCGTACGCACTACAAAAAAGGTGTGGCCAACAACTGGGTGCCCGAGGAGGTTTCGATGCAGCAAGATGTCGAGTTGTGGAAGAAGCCGGGAGCACTTTCGGAAGACGAGCGCCGCATGATCATGTGGAACTTGGGCTTTTTTTCTACTGCCGAGTCGCTGACTGCCAACAACTTGGTGCTCGCAATTTATCGCCACATCACCAACCCCGAAGCGCGCCAGTATTTGTTGCGCCAGAGCTATGAAGAGGCCGTCCACACCGACACGTTTATTTACTGCTGCGACACGCTCGGCCTCAACCCCGACGAGATTTACAAAATGTACGAAACAATTCCCTCTATCAAAGAAAAGGACGATTTTGTGGTCGAAATTACCAAGTCGGTATTTGACCCAAATTTCAACACCGTCGGTACCGAAAACATCCAAAAGTTTGTGCATGACCTCGTTGGCTTTTACGTCATCATGGAAGGTATCTTTTTTTACGCAGGCTTTGCCATGATGCTCGCATGCTCCGCAAAAACCGCATGGTGGGCGTTGGCGAGCAGTTCCAATTTATCCTCCGCGACGAGTCGGTGCACTTGGCATTTGGTGCCGACCTCATCAACACTATCGTGCAGGAAAACCCGAACATCTGGACGCCGGAGTTTAAAAAGACACTTACGCAAAAATATTATGCGCGGCGTAGAGCTCGAAAAGAAGTACTGCCGACGATGCCCTGCCGCGCGGCGTGGTGGGCCTCTGCCTGCAGCGGTTAAACAATATGTCGAGCACGTGGCCGACCGCCGCCTCGAGCGCATCGGGCTTGAGCGCCAATACCACAAAGACAATCCCTTCCCATGGATGAGCGAAATCATGGACATGCCGAAAGAGAAAAACTTCTTCGAAACCCGCGTCACCGAATATAAAACCGGCGAGTTGGATTGGTAGCCCTATTTAAGGCTTTTTGAGGACTCATAGTCGCCTACCTTGGTGCGGAGGATGTGGAGGGCAAGGCTCGGGATACCGAGGTCCTGGCCGAGGCCATGAGCAATAGAGCGTGCATAGGTGCCCGAGGAGCACGATATTTTGACGGTAGCACAGGGGAACTCGCGCTCGCCGTTTGAACGCAGGGCCCGCTTCCATCCCACCATAATTTCTTCCTGCCTAAAATCGCCATGTACTTTTTCTATGCCTGCCTCAATATATGAAAGTAGAGCCGGTTCTTTTATTTTATAAATTCCTTCAAGCGTGATGTCATAAATAGTCACCGTCTTTTTCGGCAGCACGAGTGAGCTGATAGCACCCATGCGCGCCCATTGGAAGAGTGGCTTCCCTTCCACGGCTTTCGACGAGTACGGCGGATATTCTTGTGACACACGCCCGCGAAATTCGTTTAACCCCTGCTCAATGGCTTTTTTAGTGAGGCCGGATGTCGTGTCACCGTTTTCCATAATGCGGCCAAGTACATCATAGGTGTCTGTCGCAAAGCCAAATAAAATATCGAGCACATATTCCTTGCTCATATCCAAATATGCCTCGCGCATTTTGTTAGCCGAGCCAACGAGCGTGATCATCACACCTTCGGCCATGGGGTCGAGCCTACCTGCATACGAGAGTACTTCGCGCGCGTACTCGGGCTTCTGTGCACGTAGGCGCTCGAGCCTCTCACTCGGTGTTTCACCCAGTTGTTTGTAGAGATTTAGGACCTTGCCACCAACAGTACGGGGCCGCACATCACTATCTTTGGTATCTTTTGTTCGGTCGTCGTTCGGAGCCATTTCTGTTACAATAACCGATATACGCCATAGGGGCAAAAAATCATTTCATGAAGGATAAATTATCGACTGAAAGCTACAAAGGCGTCCGCGACTTCTACCCCGAGGACCAGCAATTTTTAAATTATTTATTTGCAACCTGTCGTGATATTGCCAAGCGTTTTGGCTATGTCGAATATCATGCCTCCATACTCGAACCTTCCGAACTTTATAAAGCAAAAGGCGCGGAGAATGAGGAGATGGTCAATGAAGAAACATACACATTTACCGATAGAGGCGGCCGCGAAGTAACGCTGCGCCCCGAGATGACGCCGACAGTTGCGCGCATGGTTGCCGCAAAGCGCCGGGAGTTCGGCTTCCCTTTGCGTCTTTTCTCAATTCCAAACCTTTTCCGTTATGAACGCCCTCAACGTGGGCGTGTACGAGAACACTGGCAGTTGAATGTTGACCTCTTCGGTTCGGAATCATTTGCTGCAGATGCCGAAATAATCCAAGTTGCCTATGAGGTACTCAAAGCGTTTGGTGCGGAAGAAAAAGATTTCGTTATAAAACTCGGTAGCCGCGCGTATATCGATGCGTTGGCGCTCGAACTTGAATTAAGCGATGACGCTACCAAAACCCTGCTCGGCCTTTTGGATAAAAAGAATAAAATTACTAAGGAAGAGTTTTCTGCAGGGCTCACCGAACTCGGCGTATCTGAAGAGAAGCTATCCGTCGACAATCCCCCAAAAGACGTACAAGAAGTACTGAGTACCCTTTCTGCACAGGGCATAGGAAATGCAGTGTTTGACCCATCAATAGTGCGTGGATTTAATTACTACACAGGCGTGGTATTTGAGGTATACGACACCCATAAAGACAACAATCGAGCGCTATTTGGCGGCGGGCGATATGATAATCTCCTCGCGCTTTTTGACGATACACCAGTCGTCGGAGTTGGGTTCGGTATGGGAGACACGATGATTTATCACTTCCTTGAGGTACGCGGATTACTCCCAACATATATGCCACCAACCCATGTATACATGGCGGTAGCATCGGAAGCGGAAGTGCCGCACGCACTGCAAATTGCACAGGAATTGCGCGAGCAGGGCGTGAATGTCGCGTGCGATTTTGGCGACAAAAAACTCGCCGACCAAATAAAAAATGCTTCTAAATCAGCAATTCCCTATCTCATCGTAGTGGGGCAAAACGAACTCGCATCAGGTAACTTTGTAGTACGCGATTTGGCCACCGGTACGGAAACCCCGACTTCACGCGAATTACTTGCCTCGTTCTTTCTTGCCACCTCGACTGCGCTCGGTATAAACCGTTAATCCGCTTATTCTTGTATGAAAGTCATTACCTTTGATATTGAAACGCGCAACATCGTGCCCGGGGCAGCATTTAGCATGGAAAATCAGGAGCTCACCATTTGCTGCATACACGACTCGGAAACTGGCGAATATTTAAGCTTCCTTAAAGAAGAGTTGCCGACGCTATGGGGCATACTTGAACGCGCAGATAGTTTGGTCGGTTACAACTCCGACCATTTCGACATACCAATTTTGAACAGATACTATTCTGGCGACCTCGCAAAAATTAAAAGCGTTGACTTATTGAAAGAAGTTCGCAATGTTTTGGGCCGGCGCTTAAAGCTCGACAATATTGCTGAGGCGACACTCGGGCGAAATAAAACCGCCGACGGCATGCAGGCCGTCCGCTGGTGGGATGAGGGGAAAATAGACTTGGTACGGCAGTATTGTATTGAAGACGTCAAAATAACCCGCGAGCTGTATGACTACGCAAAAAAGCACGGGTCGCTGAAATATAAAGATTTTGATGGGGTCCGCGAAATCAAATTAGACACCTCAAAATGGGAGCAGGTGGCCGAAGTGGCGGCTCTAAACCACACCCTCCCCTTTTAGAACCCTTGTGCTAAAATAGGTGCAAATTAACCAATCAAATATTTGTATGAAATCCCAATACGTACTCCCCATTACCATAGTCCTCGCAGGTGCTCTTATCGCAGGAGCAGTATTTTTGGTAGGTAAAAATAATGCGCCAGCAAGCACTACACCCGTCTCAGATAAAATAACCGCGCGCGCGTACGATCCGGCGCAAGATCATATTTTGGGTAACCCAAATGCACAGGTTAAAGTTGTTGAATACGCCGACCTCGAATGCCCATTCTGCAAAGTTTTCCAGACGACGATGCACCAGATTATGGATTACTACGGCGCGTCGGGTAATGTTGCGTGGGTGTATCGTCCATTCCCGCTCGGGCAATTGCACTCAAAGGCTCCGAAAGAAGCTGAAGCTGCAGAGTGTGCTGCAGACCAGGGCGGTGATGCAACCTTCTACAAATACATCGACCAAGTCTATGCAGTAACACCGAGCGAAAACGGTTTGGACCCGGCACAGTTACCTGCGATTGCAGAGCAGTTGGGGCTCAATATGACGACCTTCAACCAGTGCTTAAACAGCGGCAAATACACGCAAAAGATCCAGGACAGTTACAACGAGGCCATTAAGGAAGGCGGCCAGGGTACGCCGTTTATCCTCATCATGGTCGGCAACGAAGCCGTAACACTCCAAGGAGCACAACCATATGACTCAATGCGCGCAGCCATCGACGCTGTCTTGGCAGGGATCCCAGGCGCTGCAACTCCCGCAGCTACGAGCACACCAGCTCAGTAATCTATTTGTCCGGCCTAAAGTGGGCGTCGTAATCTTCGGGCGCTAGGTTGATTCGATATATATCGAACGAGTTTTCGCCTTCAAACATGTCGGAAGGGTTAGGCAAAAAGACGCCTACCCTCATAAGTACGGCCATCGTTGCGGTGGCATCACGTATAAGCCGATTGAAGATAATAAACTCCTGCTTGAACGTACGGAAATCTATAATGTATTTGCGTAGCTGCGGCCTGCCGTCTGCATTTCGCGACTTCTTACATTCAATAACGATAAAGCGTCGTATTGGTTTGCCGAAGTTTTTCTTGACCGTGTAATAGTTAAAAATTGCTTGCATCACAAAGAGCGTTTTCTGGCTCCCCTGTGAGCTAAACGTGTCGACAAACTTATGATCGATAATATCCAAACCCTTTGGGTCTACCGCCGACTGCACCACCAAGTCCGACACTGCTTTTATAGGCAGCGGCAAGCCTTCAACTTTTGATATACCCACATACTCAACTCCTAAAACTTTTTTATATTTTGGCGGCTTCTCTAGGTAAAACTCAATAGCCTGTAAATAGTCGCGCTCCATTTGCTCGCGCTTTTTCTTTCGTGCAGTTTTTGTTTTTCCCGCGCGGCCAAAGTTAATTTCAAAATCTGCAACATTTTTTAAATACTCCATTCCCAAGGCTATTGCCCCCTCTTTATCTATCCCTCCATAAAAATGCTGCAGTGCCACATGGGCCGACCTTCCAACAACAGAGCTTGGCCCCGAGGGCATGTCGTACACTAATTCCACATAGCGTTTATGCCACGCAAGTGGATTCCGCAAATACGCCATAAGCGAGCTATGGCTCCAGTGCTTTATCGGGAGTTCGGGTTTTTTTGGAGCCTTTTTTACCATGTACTCCTAGTATACAAAAATTAGAGCTAGAGTTCTTGAAGGAATTTTTCTGCCGCTTTGGGAGAACGAAGCCTTACGAGTTTGTCTGCATATACCGACTGTGCAATAAAATCACCGATGTATCGCATCTCTGCTTTTGTCCATGAAGTCTCAAGTGATTTGAACGTGAACCGCTCAGGGCTGCCTTCCAATTCAGGACGCGGAGTTTTACGATGTTGCCACCATCTCTTTATATACCGCCAGATAATGACTGGCCGTGAATAATCAAGAAAGATAATTGTGTCCGCTCTTCCGAGCACGCTAATCCGAGCTTTTTTTACCAGAAACCCTTCGATAATCCACTCAGTCTGAGTGCTTATTTCATCAAGCTTTAGAGCAGTTTCCTCTGTACCCAAAAAATTCCAACCCGGCTTCCACATTATAGTGTCAATTAAAATGAGCGGTAAATGCGTTTTTTCTGCAAGCTTCCGTGAAAATGTTGTCTTTCCCGCGGCGAGCACGCCAACCACGGCAATTCTCTTGCCAATCATGAAAATTGATTAGTAGCTCCGCAAACGTTTTGCTTTGTCGTGGGTGCGGATGCGTTCGAGGGCTTTTGCTTCAATTTGGCGGATGCGTTCGCGAGTGACACCGAATTTTTTCCTACTTCTTCAAGTGTGTGGTAAATGCCATCTTCCAAGCCATGGCGCAGTTTGAGTATTTCGCGCTCTTTTGGTGAAAGCTCGTCGAAGATTTCGTGCAATTGGTCGCCCAAGATGCGGCGCGACACTTCCTGGTCGGGCGAGAGAATTTTGTCGTCTTTGATAAAGTCGCCGAGTACTGACTTGCCATCATCGTCATCCGAGCCAACCGGGCTTTCAAGCGATACGGTATCCTGATCAATCTTTTCAATCTGATAGATTTTTTCAACATCAACGCCCATTTCAAGTGCTATTTCTTCAGCAAGAGGATCCCGGCCGAGGTCTTGCGCCAAGCGGCGCGAAACTTGCTTGTATTTAGCTATAGTTTCCACCATGTGGACCGGGATGCGGATAGTGCGGCTCTGGTCGGCTAGGGCGCGTGTAATGGCCTGACGGATCCACCAGGTAGCATAGGTCGAGAATTTGTAGCCCTTGGTGTAGTCGAATTTATCGACGGCCTTAAAGAGGCCAAGGTTCCCTTCTTGAATAAGGTCGAGTAATGTCAGGTCAGGGCTACGGCCGACATATTTTTTAGCAATAGAAACGACGAGACGGAGGTTTGCGCGGGCAAGCAGGTTGCGCGCCTCACCATCGCCGTCAACAATGCGCTTTGCATAGTCGCGCTCTTGCTGGGCATTCAAAAGCGGGTAGCGGCCGATTTCGCGGAGGTACATTTGAATGGAGTCATATGATGAGTCCGAACGTGAATACCCTTTTTCCACCGGCTCTTCGGTAATCTCGAGCATACCACCACCCTCGAGCACATCGATGTGCGCAGTGGAAAATTTATCGTACAGCTCTTCCAAGAAATCAACATCTGTTTCGATGTTCGGGAATGCTTTTAAAATTTCATCATAGGTAACGAATCCACGCTGGCGGCCGCTCGCCATCAAGCCTTCAGCTTTCTTGCCTTGCTCACCAGCTTTCTTTAGAGCGGCAGGAGAAACTTTCGGGGTAGGAGCCGCTTTTACTTTTTTAGCAGCAGATTTTTTAGGGGCGAGTTTAACGCGGCGTTTGGCTGCTGCAGCACGAAATTTCTTCGCCTTGGCGATAGCAGTTTTGGGACGTTTTGTTGCTTTGACAGCTTTCTTGGCCGCCTTCTTCAGCTTCTTTTTAGCTTTTGCCATTGGGGATATTATAACCTAACAAAGTAAAAAAATAAAGCCCCTCCTTATATAATTCTCTTTTTGACACGTTCTTTCTCTATAGTAACCCGTACCGCATGTAACATATCTTCCGCAATTATTGCCTCAGTGGAATGGCTACCAACCTCGTTGCCAAAATCAAATTCCAGCTTTTCCCTTTGAGTCTCCAGACGCTCGATTATTTCCTTCAATTTTTCCTCTCCAAGAAGAGTTTGTAATTCTGAGTGGATGGACGACTCATTGTTGAAACTAAAGAACAGCATCCCAACCTTCTTATCAAATGACGTTATAGGCGCTGTATCATTACTCAACAGCACCTCCACTATCTCTTGCTCGGGCAATACAGGCCTCTTAGCAACTTCGGCATATATTGCCGTCTCGGGCACACGTAAGCGCTGCGCCACAATACGTACGAAATGTGCCTGCTCTATCTTGCTCGGAAGTGACGCAACAAGTGGTAAAACTTGTGTCTCTACCAGCTTTGTATACGCACGTTCGTCACGAGCCTGTGTTTGTAATATCTCCAAGAAAAACTCGACAGCTGTTTTAGAGTTGCGAATTGCGGCTTTTAATAGTTCTGGATCTTCTTTCGCTAAGTCAGCTGGATCTTTCCCCTCTCCAAATAAAGGGATCTTTACATCAAAGCCCATTTTTAGTGCTATCGCAGCACTCTTGAGGCCCGCACGAATGCCAGCTGCGTCGCCATCAAGCGCCAGCACCAGACGCTTGGACAGACGGCTAAGTAAGTTCAAATGTTCTTCCGTAATTGCCGTGCCTGAACTTGCAACCGCAAACGGTAGGCCAGACTGGTGAGACAAGACGACATCAAACTGTCCTTCTACGAGCAAAATACAGTCTGCCTTACGGATAGCATTCTTAGCCTTATCAAATCCGTAGAGCACACGGGATTTTTTGAAGATTGGAGTCTCTGGACTGTTAATATACTTAGCTGCATCTACTTCTCCGCCAGAGGCGGACCCGCCTTCGGCGGGAAAGAATCTTCCAGAGAATGCTATCACCTTCCCGCCTGCGTCAAACAGCGGGAACATGATACGCCCGCGGAAACGATCATATACTTCCCCTGGTTTATTCTGTGACTTTGCCACAAGCCCCGCCTCTGCCTGTAAATCTTTACCAAACCCTTTAGTAGTTAAATAATCACTCAAATCCCGCCAATGTGCGGGTGCGTATCCTATCCTCCAGTTCGTGATTGTTTCTTCAATAGCACCTCTATTCTTTATGTATTCAAGCACGTCCGGCCGAGCTTTTAGCTGTTCCTCAAAAAATACTGTGGCGGCTTCACACGCATCTCGTAACTGTTCATCTTTTTCTTTGTTTTCTTCTTTTGGCTGGTACGTATTTTTAAGTACGACTCCTGCTTTCTCTGCCAACTGTGCGAGCGCTGTTTTAAAATCAACATGTTCTATCTTTTCTGTAAACGTAAAGATGTCGCCTTTCTCGCCGCAGCCAAAACAGATGTAACTTCCACGCTCCGGTGAAATCATGAATGACGGTGTTTTTTCCTTATGAAACGGGCAACGTGCACGCCAATTTCTCCCCGCTCTTTCCAATTTTACATACTGCCCCACCACTTCATTGATGGAGAGCTTGTCTTTTATTTCCTGTACCTGCGAGTCCATATTTCCCCTATTCTAGCTCTTTTGCAACGAAAAAACCCGCCTCAAACTATAGGGCGGGTTTTCTCTAAAAAATCCTTATGCTACTTCTTCTTTCTTGGTTACTGACACCGCTGGCTCACCTGTAGTAGGAGCGTAGCGGTTGACCAGTTTCTCCTTAGGAGAACCCTTGAAGCCGGTACCTGCTGGGATGAGCCGTCCGATGATGACGTTCTCCTTGAGTCCCTCGAGACGGTCGACTGAGCCGTACATTGATGCCTTGATAAGCATACGAGTCGTATTCTGGAATGACGCTGCCGAGAGGAAGCTCTGGCGCGAGAGCGAGACATCGAGGATACCCATGACGAGCGGATCGCCTTTTGCAGCATCGCCGCCGTTCTCTACTGCCACTTCGCTTGCAGCCGAGAGATCGCTTGCCGAGACGACATCGCCTGGCGAATACTCAGTGCCGCCCGCATTAGTAATTTTCAAACGGCTAAACATTTGACGAACAATGGTTTCCAAGTGCTTAGCAGAGATTGATGCACCTTGGAGTTCGTAGATCTTCACGATTTCAGTGATGATATATTCCTGTGCACGTGTTTTACCTGCGTACTTGAAGAGGTCAGAGAGGTCTGCAGAACCGTCGGTCAAGAGCTGCCCTTTCTCAATTCTCTGCCCAGCCTTCACAAGCGGTATGCGGCGGAAGTTCACATCATATTCGAGCGTGTCTTTCTTGCTCTTCGTTCTATATTCGAGGTCCGGAGCGACGATGATGATCTTTTCTTTTCCATCATCCTTTATTTCAATCACTTCACCCGAGACTGTAGCAACAACTGCTGGGTTGCGAGGCATCCGGCGTTCAAAGATTTCTTCAACGCGCGGCAAACCTTGCGTGATGTCTCCGCCAACTGATGCGGCACCGCCGGCGTGGAAGGTACGCATTGTCAGCTGAGTGCCCGGCTCGCCGATAGCTTGTGCAGCAACCGTACCGACAGCTTCGCCGAGCGCAACCGGCTTCATCGTACCGAGGTCTCCGCCATAGCAGTGCACGCAGAGGCCGCGATGTGCCTTACATGCGACTGGTGAGCGAACGTAGACCGATGCTGCGCCCATTTCTTCGATATGTTTTGAATCGGCTTTGGTGATGAAGTGTCCCTTCTTGTAGACAACCTTTCCATCGGCTTCGATATCTGCTGCCAAGTAACGGCCTTCAATGTTAACGGCAAGGAATGTGCCTATACCTGAGGCCGATTCGCGCTTGATTTCAAGCCCTTCTTTTGTGCCGCAATCATCTCCCGTGATAACAACGTCCTGCGCAACGTCGAACAAACGGCGTGTGAGATATCCGGCC
>CAWCNA010000015.1:0-24022 GCA_963796795.1 Candidatus Adlerbacteria bacterium
TTGTGTAACCTGACCGTTAGTATTGCTCCTTCAGTCTCAACAACAACAAAACGGTGCGCAGCATCCAACTGCCCAACGACGGCAACATCCTCGTGTTTGCCATCACCGTGGCCAACGATTTCAAACTTTACGGAGCGCCTTTGTCCTTCGTCTTGACGGCTGGGGGCAAGGCGGCGGGCTATCTTGCCGCGGGGCCGGTCAGCGGCTTCAGCGGCAACGTCAATTTGTCCGTCAGCGGCCTGCCTGCGGGCGTCACGGCCTCGTTCAGTCCGGCACATAAAAAAATATACGGTCAATCGCTCGACCTTCATTTACAAGGACGCGCGTGAGCAGTTCGAGATGCGCATCCACAAGCGCGTTATCGATATCTTGGAGCCTTCCGGCAAAGTTATCGAAGCGCTCACCAACCTCTCACTCCCATCCGGAGTAACAATTGAGGTAAAAATGATCTAACTCACCCTACTTCGCTAAAGCTTCGTAGGACACAGCAATCAAGTCGAAGGGCCAAAAAATCCTTTCCTACAAAGAGGGGATTTTTTGTTTTCTTGCATAAAATACGGGAGTCGTGTATATTCGTTGGGACTCTACATATAGGCAGTAAGAGTTGATCCACGTCCCGGGGAAACCCAGCAGGGACCAATAGACAACGTGAAATTCATACTAGGAACAAAACAGAAGATGGTCACTATCTTTGCCGAAGACGGCCAGGCTTATGCTGCAACTATTGTTGTCGCAACGCCTGCCACAGTGACCCAGCTTAAAACTAAAGAAAAGGAGGGCTATAACGCTGTCCAGATTGGTTCGATGGAGGGCACAGAAAAGCACATCAACAAGGCACAAATTGGCCATGCAAAGGGCAAGATGCTCAAGCACTTTGTCGAACTCCGCCAGCGCGATGGAAAACTTCCAGAAGGTGTTGAGCTTGGCGCAACTATCGATGTAAGTGTATTTACAGCAGGTGAGAAGGTGCAGGTTTCGGCGTTCTCAAAAGGACGCGGCTTCCAAGGTGTTGTTAAGCGCCACGGTTTCCACGGTGGCCCACGTTCGCACGGCCAGAAGCACAGCGAGCGCTCACCAGGTTCTATCGGCGGCTCAGGTGGCCGTGCAGGAGGTCGTGTTGCGAAGGGTATGAAGATGGCAGGCCGCATGGGACAAGATCGTGTTACCGTCCGCAACCTGAAAGTTCTTCAGGTTATCCCTGAGACAAACGAACTTGTTATCGCCGGCGCCATTCCGGGCCGCCGCGGTACGGTCGTCGAAATTCGCGGCTAGAAAATATATTTTTTATGGAATCAACCGTTTACAACATAAAAGGCGAAAAGGCAGGGAAGGTAGAAGTCCCTGAAAATATTTTCGGCGTACGCTGGAATGCTGACCTCGTGCACAGCGTTGTTACTGCAATGCAGGCAAACAACCGCACACCTATCGCGCACACTAAGGACCGTTCTGAGGTTCGCGGCGGCGGCAAAAAGCCATGGAAGCAAAAAGGTACTGGTCGCGCCCGCCACGGCTCATCTCGCTCACCAATTTGGAAAGGCGGCGGCGTAACTCACGGCCCTCGTAATGAAAAGAGCTATGCTCAAAAAATCAACCGCCAAGCACGCCAGAAGGCACTCTTGGTAGCTCTTTCTCGCAAGTTCAAGGACGGCGAAATAATCTTTATGGATTCAATCGAAATGTCTGCACCAAAGACAGTCCAGGCGAAGGCAGTTATTACGGCACTTACAACTGCTGGCTTCAAGTTCAAGCGCGCAACAAATGCTGCACTCATTGCACTCCCAGAGCGCCACACAGCAACAGTGAAGAGCTTCGCAAACATTGGCAATATCAACGTTGAAGAAGTTCGCACGCTCAATCCAGTTAACGTCCTTTCGAGCAAATACCTCATCATTGCAAACCCCGCTGCTGCATTTGAAACGCTCGCTAAGAAGCGTGTCGTCAAGACAGAAGATAAATAATTATGAAAAAGCACACCGGCAACATCATCATCTCTCCGCGCATCACCGAAAAAGGTGCCTACCTCTCTGAGCAAGGCGCATACGTTTTCAACGTTGCGAAAGATGCAAAGAAAGGAGAGATTGCGATGGCAATTTCCGAACTCTTCAAAGTTATGCCTCGCATGGTCCGCGTCGTTGCTATCCCTAAAAAGGAAGTGATGACCCGGGGCACCAACAAGAAGGGCACGACTGCCGGAGGCAAGAAGGCGTATGTCTTTTTGAAGAAGGGCGACAAGATCGAGATCATATAAAACATTTTTATGAAGACCTATAAGCCATATACAAAATCACGTCGCCACATGACCGGCATTAACTTCCGCGAGAAGTTGTCGGGCCATGCGCCGCACAAAGCACTCGTTTCGGGTGGCAAGCGTCATGTTGGCCGCAACAATGCGGGCCGCATCACCGTGCGCCACAAGGGCGGCGGGCACAAGCGCCTTTTCCGTGATGTCGACTTTACCTACAAGAAAATGGTTCCGGCAGTCGTCGAATCTATCGAATACGATCCAAACCGTTCGGGCTTTATCGGCCTCGTACTTTACAAGGATGGTGAACGCCGCTACATGTTGCTCCCTGGAACTTCAAAAGTAGGAGATACGATCCAGACCGGCGAAAACGTCCCTGCAACTCCAGGTAATCGCATGCCGCTTAAGAGCGTCCCTATTGGAGCCTTTGTATACAACGTAGAAATCAAGCCGGGCAACGGCGGCAAACTTGGCCGCTCGGCAGGTACACACATCGAGGTTATCGCACGCGACCAAGGATATGCAGACTTGAAGATGCCTTCGTCTGAAGTCCGCAAAGTCCTCGACACCTGCTACGTAACTCTTGGCGAAGTATCAAACGACGAACATCACTTGGTTGTCGTTGGTAAAGCTGGCCGTTCACGCTGGATGGGTATCCGCCCGACAGTCCGCGGTACTGCAATGAACCCAGTAGACCACCCACACGGCGGCGGTGAAGGCCGTCAGGGTCGTGGTTTGCGCCGTGCTAAGATCTGCATGGGGTAAGCCAACCGGCAAGGGTCAGAAGACCCGCACTCCGAAGAAGTACTCAAACTATCTTCATCGTCTCCCGCCGCAAAGTCGGCAAACGCGGTAGTGCTCAGTAGTTCGACTACGCTCACCACAAGTAATAAAAATAAAAAAAGCGCCGTGGCGCTTTTGCTTCTCGTTAAACAAGATCTCATCCAATCATCAACGGTTTGTACTCCTTTCCATCGATGATCGTTGGCGACATGTGTGCGGCAATCTCTGCCGCGGCTTCTGCCGTCTCGGCAAGCACGGGTCTTTTTTCACCCATTGCCGTATTTTTGTCGTGGTCATTTTGCCGCCACACAGCAACCCAGAACTCACGTTGATGCATCATATTCTCCTCTAAGATTTCTTCTTCTTTTTGGCTTTGTTGCTTTTCTTTTTCTTACTCCACTTCTTGAGGTTTGGTAGTGCGTTAAAGCCGTTCATGCCATCCTCCCCATAAAGAAACTCACTGCAAAAAGTATACAGCAAAATCATACTCGCACTTATTTTTTGCTGTGGTAGTATCTGTCCTGACGAAACCAACGGAGGCAGTACATGTCGGATAAAAAAAAGAAGTGGGTAGGTATCTTGATGATCACCGATTACAAGGAGGTGCAGGCTGCGAGTTTGTTGGCGAAATTCCAGAACTGGAACGACGTCCAAGCCGGCGAGCTCGTGCGCGTCACATCCAATGAGAAGGATGATGGAAAGCTCTATTTCAGCTTCTCCCTACTCACGGACAAGGATGTCAAAGACCTGGTCCCGGACTACCGTTTTCAAGTCAGCGAACTGCTCGTGTGAAGGTGCGGAAAACTTTAGTGCTCCACGAACGTGGGGCTTTTTTCTTACAAACCCGCCATGTAGGCGGGCAAGTTTGACTCTTATAGTCCTACCTGCTAGTATCTGGGGCAACACCCCGAAGGGGGTTTTATTTTCGAAATATGGCTCGATCGCTTAAAAAAGGTCCGTACGTGGACGAGAAGCTCCTCAAGAAGATTGAGGGCAAGAAACCTCAGACAGCTGAGCTTATTAAAACGTGGGCACGCCGCAGCCAGATTGCCCCTGAAATGGTGGGCTTTAAGTTTGGCGTCCACAACGGCAAGAACCACATCGAGGTGTTGGTAAGCGAAGACATGGTGGGCCACCGCTTGGGCGAATTTTCTCCTACCAAGAAGTTCCAGCGCCACGGCGGCAAAATGCAAAAGGAAATGGAGCAAAAGGCTAAGGAAGGCGAGATTGCATCTGCTCAGGCTGCTAAAGGCGCTGCTGATGCTAAGGCTGCCGCTGCGCAAGAAAGAAATAATATATGGCTGACGCAACTGCAAAACTAAAAAACTATCGCCAGTCGCCCCGCAAGGTGCGCCTTATTGCCGATTTGGTGCGCGGTAAAACAGCCGAGCATGCTCTGGCACTTCTTACTACGCTCCCTAAGCGCGCGTCCGAGCCTATGATCAAGCTCATACAGTCGGCAGTTGCCAACGCGCAGCTGCCTGCTAAAGAGCTCGTTATCTCAACATCCAGGTTAACGGCGGCATCGTGTTTAAGCGCACGATGCCCCGCGCCCGCGGCCGCTCGGCGCCTATCCGCAAAAAGACCAGCGTCATTACATGCTTGGCGCTCTCAGCGCAAGACAGCTCTGATAAAGCACGAAGTAGCTGCTGCAGCAGCCACACAATAATAATATGTCTAAAGTTGTACACCCATTTGCACATCGCCTTGGCATCCTCCGCGACTGGAGGCATCGTTGGTTTGCCACCGGCCCGCAGTACCAAGACTACTTAAGGCAGATATTTTCCTGCGCGAGTTTTTGCAAAAGGATCTGCGCGGCATGTACATCGGCGGCATCGAATCGAGCGCGGCGACAAAACCCTCCGCATCATCATCAAGACCTCGCGCCCCGGCGTTATCATTGGCCGCTCGCGGCGAGGGCTCAGCTTAAGCTCAAAAACAAAATTACGCATTTCTTGAAAAATAAAAACCTTGAAGTGCCGGAGATCAAAGCTCGACATCGAGGAGATCCGCTCGCCCGAAAGCAACGCGGCTATCGTGGCCTACATGGTGGCCGAGGGCTTGGAGAAGCGCTTGCCATTCCGCCGCGTGCTTAAGCAGACGATTGAAAAGGTGATGGCCAACCGCGATGTCAAAGGCGTGCGCATCGCGCTCGGCGGCATGCTCGGCGGCGGCTCGATGTCCCGCACGGAAGAATTGAAGAAAGGCCGCATCCCGCTCCAGACCTTCCGCTCGGACATCGACTTTGCCCGCGAGCGCGCCAACTTGCCGCTCGGCGTCATCGGCATCAAGGTGTGGATCTACAAGGGAGAAGTCTTTGCGACTAGCGGCGAAAGATAAATAAATTATTTTATGTTGTTACTCCTAAGAAAGTAAAATTCCGCAAGTGGCACACGATGCGCCGCAATGCCAAAAAGCGCAAGGTCGCGACGCGCGGCATCACGTTGCGTTTGGCATCCATGGCCTCAAGGCCACGACGCATGCGCGCGTCCGCTCCAACCAGATCGAGAGCGCCCGCAAGGTTATCGCCCGCACGCTTCGGCAAAACCGGCAAGTCGTGGGTGCGCATTTTCCCTGACAAGCCATTTACCAAAAGCCGCCGGAAGTGAAGCTCGGCAAAGGCAAGGGCGACCCGGTCGGCTACGAAGTAGAGGTATGGCCGGGCCGCATTATCTTTGAGGTAGATGGCGTGTTGATGTCGAACTTGCAACCGACGCACTCATCAGCGCGGCAAAAAAGCTCCCGCTTAAGGCTAAAGTCGTCTCGCGCATCGCACACTAGTTCGACTACGCTCACTACAAGTAAATTTATGAAAAAGAACTCACTTACAAACCACTCTCCCGAAGAACTTAAAACGCCTTGTTGATGACAAGCGCGAAGAGCTGCGCGCCTTGCGTTTTTCGGCTGCGGGAGTAAAAATCGGAATGTAAAGCAGAACCGCACTCTGCGCAAAAAAATCGCCCGCGCCCTTACGGAGATGAACATTCGAACGAAAACAACCCTTCGACAAGCTCAGGGTAAAAATTAGAATTTATATGGAAACACTTACTACAAACAAAAAAATACTTCGCGGCGTCGTTACGTCGGACAAAATGCAGGACACTGCGGTGGTTGCAGTGTCGCGCTATGTGAAGCACCCGAAGTACAAGAAGTACATGAAGACACCAAGAAGTACCACGTCGCACAACCCGGCAACCGCGCCAAGGAAGGAGAGATGGTCACTATCCGCTCATGCCGCCCGCTTTCGAAAACCAAATCTTTCGAAATCGTATTCGAGAATTCTCTTAATTAAATTGTATGATCCAAGACCGCTCACTCGTTGTTATTGCAGATAATTCCGGCGCCAAAATCGGCCGCATTTTCAAGATCCCTGGATCTTCCAAAAAGCGCTATGCGCGAGATAGGCGAGGTGGTTGTGCTTTCGGTCCAGACTGCAGAACCTCGCAAGGCAGTAAAGAAGAAAGACATCTTGAAAGCTGTGGTGGTGCGCCAGCGCAAGCCGTTCCGTCGCAAAGATGGCTCGTATATCCGCTTTGACGAGAACGCAGTAGTAATCCTCGAAACCTCAGGCAAAGACAAAAAAGAGCCAAAGGCAGGACGCATCTTCGGCCCAATACCTCGCGAACTCCAGGAGCTCGGATACCAGACAATAATCTCCCGTGCACCGGAAGTCGTGTAAAAATGTATTTTTACACAAATACAAAGAAAACATCTATATGAATACTCTCCACATTAAAAAAGGCGACACCGTAAAAATCCTCTCGGGTAACGAAAAGGGTAAGACCGGCAAGGTCATGGCTGTATTTCCGAAGACGGGACAGGTTCTTGTCGAAGGCATCGGTATGAACAAGAAACACCAGAAGCCGCGCCGCGATGGACAGAAGGGCCAAATAATCGACAAGCATCACCCTATAGCCGCAAGCAAAGTTGCAAATACGGCTGCTGAAAAGAAGGGTGCAAAGAAAGTAAAAGCAGCAAAGAAATAAACCACCATGCCTAAACTTATTCAAGAACAACAGAAAAGCGTTTTTAAAGATCTCAAAGGTGACTTTGGGTGGACAAACCTCATGCAGGTACCGAAGATCTCAAAAGGTCGTCATCTCTGTTGGTGTTGGCAAATGGCCAAAGACAAAAACAAAATCAAGCTTATTGCTGACCGCTTGGGCCACGTCACTGGCCAGAAGCCTGCCGACCGTATGGCAAAGAAGGCTATTGCTACCTACAAAACCCGCATAGGCGACAAGATCGGCTACCAAGTGACACTCCGTGGCAAGCGTGCAGAGGACTTCCTTAACCGCATGATCCACATCGCCCTCCCACGTACCAAGGACTTTAAGGGCATCCCGACTACTGCAATCGACGAGATGGGCAACTACACCCTTGGCATCAAAGAGCACTCCGTGTTCCCCGAAACCGCAGACGAAGAACTCAAAGATGTCTTCGGTATGGCTGTCACTGTTGTCACCACCTCAAAAGACAAAGCAGAAGCAAAAGCCTACCTCTCACACCTCGGGTTCCCATTCAAAAAATAAATTTTTTACTCCAGAAAAAGCGACCTCCAAACGAGGTCGCTTTTTTCTTTTGTTTGACTTCGAAGGTAGGAGGTATAGAATAACTGTATTACAAAGTAATACAGTATCTGTATGCGCACGGTAACTACGATATCGCTTCCCGCAGCAGTTGCTCGGGAAGTTAAAAAAGAAGCCAAGGCAGAAGGGTTCGCTTCAACAAGCGAGTTTATGCGCCATGTATTGCGTGGGTATAAACGCGAGAAACTTTTTGCAAGCTTGCTCAAACAACAGGCCACATACCGAAAAAATCCAAAGTCATTCAAAGTCCTCCGCTCTCTCAAAGACTTGGAATAACATATGCAGATCCGATACTCACCAAAGTTCGGACGGCAATATAAGAAACTCACAAAAGAAGTTCGATCTCGGGCGAAGAAAAAAGAGGTCATATTTCGTACCAACCCTTTTGACCCACGGCTCAAAACCCACAAACTCCATGGCGTCCAGGGAGACCTCTTTTCATTTTCAATTGATTATTCGCACCGGATTATTTTTGAATTCATCACCCGTGGAATCATTGTCTTTTACGAAATTGGCACACACGATATTTATGAGTAAACAAGGATTTTTTCTTTTGCAATAAATTATACAAGTGGTAGGGTAGAGGCGGTTTGTCCTTCGCCGTTAAGGAAGGGCTAGTTCAAGGGGACGTTCTATGACAAAAGACACAACGTTGCGTCACTATCTGGCGGAATCAAAAACCGTCATCAAGGACCAAACCGTGCCGTTCGGGGAGTTTGAAGCCGCATGGCGCCGTGGATTGACGGAACACTGGCCTTTGGAAGCGATGAGCGGCCTACTTCACGGCATTTTCTACAATGCCATGCCGCTCGATGAGATACGCCAGGCAATTCGTTTCCTGACGAAACTTGCCGATGGGCACAACTGCGAGCGGTATTTTCTCGCTGAAGGTGAAGTCCTGCGCAAATGGGATGACCCTAAGGGTACCGACGATTACCACGACAACCTACGACTTCTCGCACGTCGAGCGTGGAAAGAACTTCACAATAACGTGCTGGTCGTCAGAGGCAACAATCGTCGTCTCAATTACACCTTGCCTCAACTTTACGATTTCAGCGATGGACTTGAGCCGAACACGGTTGCGGAGGATTTACTGACGCTGTTCGACCCGTTTCCTCCGTTCATGTTCTGAACTGTGGGAGAGGAACTTCGCTCCGTCTTCGAAAGAAGATTTGAAATGCCTTGAAGAGTTCAAGCGTTTCCTGGTGATGTTGTGGTGGCCTTCACTCGAATCGCAGAAATCGACACAGTACATTCGGACTCTTCGGGTGCGTTCCATCTTGCACGGAGTTGGGAGTGGTGCAATCCAGACCGTTATGAACGGGACCGGCGGCATACTGGGTATGTTTACTGAAAAACAGCACAATTGGCCCTACAAAGAGTTATTTGAGCACATCAAAAGCAAGACAGGACCACTCGGCAACGGCAGGCTCAAGCGACTGCTTGCCGGCGGTTCGGAGCTCGCAGTACTTTACATTCAGCTCAAGAGCCGCCAGCGGCAGACGCAGAGACAGTAATAGAAGATCTTTTTACGGGCGGCCCTTCTAGGGCCGCCTTTTTCTTTTGTTTGACTTCTATACGAGGCTCAAGTACATTGTCTCTAGCCCCAATGGGCTCCTTTTTTTCATCAGGTGCCGCTTAGTCGCAAGGCGAGGTAAACCAGTGAAATCATAACTCCTCAAGGAATGGGGGAGTAACCATTAACTAATGGCAAAAAAATCTACAGTCGCACGTTCTAACAAGGCCCCGAAATTTAAGTCGAGGGTCGTTCGTCGTTGCTTCCGCTGCGGCCGCAAGCGTGCGTTTATGCGTGACTTCGGTATGTGCCGCGCATGCTTCCGCGAGGCTGCAAACGAAGGCCTTATCCCTGGCGTCCGCAAATCATCCTGGTAATTTATGGTATCCGACCCAATCTCAGACCTTATTGTTCGCATCCAAAACGCGTCCTGCGCAAAAAAGGACACGATGTCTTTGCCGTTCTCCAAAATGAAGCTTGCTATCGTTGAAGTGCTCGAGCAGCGAAGGTTACGTTGCGATCTATCGATAAGAAATCAAAGAAAGAAGGGGTTCTCACATTTAATCTCGCATACAAAAACGGCTCGCCTGTCGTGCAGGGTGTTAAGCGCATCAGCAAGCCATCGCGCCGCATGTACATGGGCGTCCGCGAGCTGAAGCCCGTCAAGCGCGGATACGGCCTTTTGGTGCTTTCGACCCCGGCAGGCATTCTTACCGGCAAAGAGGCTCGCGCAAAGAACGTCGGCGGCGAAGCCTTGTTCGAAATCTGGTAAATGCTATGCCTGAAATTAATTAAATTGTATGTCACGACTTGCTAAACGCCCCATCGCTATACCAGCCCGCACCGAAATTTCTATTTCGGACGGCAATATCCTTGTCAAAGGCCCAAAGGGTACGTTGACGAAGGCTGGCCACCGCCTTATTACGATTGAAGTACGTTCCCGAAGGCGTGCAGGTTGCCGTCCAAGCGGCGATCGCTCGAAGGCACAGGCGCTCGTCGGCACCTATGCGTCACATGTGCGCAACATGCTCGAGGGCGTTACCAAAGGCTTCACGAAAAAACTTCTTGATCGAAGGTGTCGGCTACAAGTGGGATGTGCAGGGCAAGACACTCAATTTGGCGCTTGGTTTTTCGCACCCGGTTAAAAATGGATATCCCCGAAGGACTTGGCAGTTAAGGCCGACAAGGGTACGCTCACATTGGGGTTTTGACAAAGAGCAGTCGGGCAGTTTGCCGCAAACATCCGCGCACTGAAAAAGCCGGAGCCGTACAAAGGTAAAGGTATCCGCTACGAGGGCGAAGTTATCCGCCGCAAGCAGGGTAAGAAAGCCGCATAAATTCGATATGACTCACTACAACATTACAAATCAAGGAACAACCGGCAACGCCGCCACAGCGCGCATCCGCGCCAAAAGTCAAGGGCACTTCAGAGCGCCCGCGTCTTGCGGTGTACAAATCAAACCGCTACATGGAAGCGCAGCTTATCGACGACACGCAAGGGCAAGACGCTTCTGTCGGGCAAAGATGGACGATGCAAGTAGAAGCTTAGGCACGGACATCGCAAAGCGTGCGCAATGCAGCGGGCATCACGACGGTAGTGTTCGACCGCGGAGGTTTCCGCTATACTGGCCGCGTTGCCAAGTTGGCAGATGCAGCGCGCGAGGGAGGACTCAAATTTTAATATTATATGGCTGAAATACGAAACATAACAACCGAAGGAGTATGAACCCGAAGTAGCAGTTGAAGAAGCTGTTGCGGCTGAGGCTGCTGCCCTGCAGCTGTTGCTCCCGCAGGTGATCGCCGCAACCCCCGTGGCCGTGCAGGAGGAGCAGGGGGCGCCCGTGGAGGCCGCCGCCCGTCGTCACGCCGCACCACGTGCCAAGAGCGAGTACGATCAGCGCATGATAAACATCCGCCGCGTTGCCCGCGTTGTTGCCGGCGGCCGCCGCTTCTCCTTCAGCGTTGCAATCATTATTGGGCAATAAAAAAGGCAAAGTCGGCGTGGGCCTCGGAAAGGCAGGGGACACAACACTTGCAATCGACAAAGCAGTTCGCGATGCAAAGAAACACATGATCACCGTCAATCTCACAAAAGACAATTCCATCGCGCACGAAGTTTCGGCAAAATATTGCGCAGCTCGCGTATCGTTTATGCCGGCACACGGCCGCGGCTTGGTCGCAGGTTCGTCAGTTCGCCCAGTGCTCGAACTTGCTGGTGTTACAAATACTGTTGCTAAGATCCACTCTGGTTCGCAAGAACGGGTTGAACAATGCACGCGCCGCAATTGAAGCATTGAAACAGCTCAAGGCGTAAAAATTATATGCAATTCCACGAACTCAAACGAAAGACTCCACAAAAGGCACAGAAGCGTGTTGGACGTGGCGGTGGCCGCGGTAAGACATCCGGCCGCGGCACCAAGGGCCAGAACGCCCGTGCCGGCCACAAGAAGCGCCCTGACATCCGCGAGACTTTAAAAAGCTCCCGAAGATGCGCGGTCGCGGCGTTGGTGGCCTCATTTCTATCCAGGCAAAACCGCTCGTTGTAAATCTTTCGTCACTTGAAGTTGCGTTTGCACCAGGCGACACAGTAACACCGAAGCTCCTTCTTGAGCGCGGCCTTATCCGCACCCGCCGCGGCGCACACATGCCGGAAGTAAAAATATTCGGCGGTGGTGAACTCACGAAAAAACTCACCCTCTCGGGAATGATAGTGTCAGGCTCCGCAAAAGAAAAGATAGAAAAGGCAGGCGGTTCAGTCGCAGCAAAACCCCTCGACGCTGTCGGGGTAAATAAAACATCATGGGCAATTTCTCCCAAAAACTAGCACTTCTCTTCTCCGACAAGCTGCTTCGTAATCGGCTGCTCTTCGTGCTGGGCGCACTTGCGGTCTTCCGAGTGCTCGCAGCAATCCCGATTCCGGGTATCAATGCGGCAGCGCTTCAGGCATTTTTTGGTAACAATCAATTTTTCGGTCTCTTGAACTTGTTTTCAGGTGGCGGGCTTTCAAACCTTTCACTCGTACTCTTGGGTGTCGGTCCCTACATCACCGCATCAATCATCATGCAGCTTTTGACCATGATGGTGCCAGCGCTCAAAGCAGCTCTATCAGGAAGAGGGTGAAGCAGGTCGTCAAAAATTTAGCCAGTATACACGCATGCTGACGCTCCCAGTGGCTGTGGTGCAGGGCATCAGCTTCCTTTTGATATTACAGCGCGAAGGTGTCATGCCGGGCCTCACGCCGTTCCAGTTTGGTGTCAACTTGCTTGTTATTGTCGCAGGTTCAGTATTCTTGATGTGGATAGGCGAGCTTATTTCTGAATTTGGCCTTGGCAACGGCGTCTCGGTGCTTATCTTCGCCGGCATCGTTGCACGCCTCCCGCGCGACGCATCTCAGGCGCTCTTTTCGTTCGATGCGACACAGCTGCCAGTGTACATCGCGTTCGCAGCTGCGGCCGTTGCAGTCGTTGCAGCGGTTGTCATAATCACCGAGGCCGAGCGCCCAGTACCGGTTACCTATGCAAAGCGCGTCCGCGGTTCACGTATGACTTCAGGCGGCTCGACCTATTTGCCGCTTCGTCTGAATCAGGCAGGCGTTATCCCGATTATCTTCGCACTCTCGCTCCTCTTAATTCCACAAATGGTTGCGACGTTCTTTGCAACGTCAGCGCATGCCTGGCTTGCGAACGCATCAAGCGCCGTGTTGCACGCATTCCAGAACTTGGGTCTGTACGGCTCGCTCTACTTCATCCTCGTGTTCCTCTTTACCTACTTCTACACGGCCGTAACATTTGACCCGCACGCAATTGCTGAAAACTTGCAGAAGAACGGTGCGTTTATACCCGGTGTTCGCCCAGGCCAGTCAACGATGGAATATTTGGGCCGCGTCATTACGCGCATCACGTTTGTCGGCGCACTCTTTCTCGGCCTCGTTGCAGTGCTCCCAATAATCATGCAGTCGGTAACAGGCATCACATCACTGACGCTCGGCGGCACCGCACTCCTCATCGTCGTCTCGGTCATCCTCGACCTCGCGCGCCGCATTGACGCGCAGATTTCTATCCGCGAATATTAAGGAAATGGATACCAAACAAATTTTGGTACTAGCAGGTCCTACCGGCAGCGGTGAAAGCACAGTCACGAACGAAATAATCAAACGCTATCCGCATAAGATAGTGCGGCTCATTACGTCTACAACCCGCGAACCTCGTGCGGGTGAACAGAATGGTGTTGATTATTTCTTTTTCACCAAAGAGCAGTTTGCACAAGCTCGCGAAGCCAGCCAATTGCTCGAAGAAACATATGTTGCCAATCGGGACACGTATTACGGCACCTACAAACCCGATCTCGAAGAAAAACTTTCGCGTGGATTTATCGTTGTTGTGAACCCCGATCTTATCGGGACAAAATTTTATAAGCAGCATTACAACGCAACCACCGTATTTATAAAAGCCGGCAGCATTGATGAATTAAAAGTCCGCCTTCAGAAAACGGAATCCGGAAATGCCAGAGAAAGAACATGCGTTGCGGGTAGAGAATGCTATGCTCGAACTTAACGACGAGCCGGAATACGACTACGCGGTTATAAACAGCAATGGCAATTTAGAAAAAGCTGTCGATGAGATTGTCGAGATTATGAAAAAAGAAGGGTACAATGTTTAGCGTGAATAAATTAACACTCGTATTTTTGGGTCCACAGGGCTCAGGGAAAGGAACGCAGATAGAATTACTAAAAGAACATTTGGCAAAAAATGACCCGTCGCGATCGGTGGTTCATTTTGAAATGGGAAAGGGGTTGCGTGAGTTGGCACAGCAAAATACGTTTGCTGGTACAAAGACTGCAAAGATTCTCCACGAAGGAGGCCTCATCCCGTATGCCATCAGCTGCAGCGTCTTTTCAAAATACTTGATGGACAATGCAAACGGTGAAGAACATATCATTATCGACGGCTTCCCGCGTACAGCCGATCAAGTTCCGGCACTCGACTCCGCTTTGGAATTTTTTAATGCAAAACCAGTCATTGTTGTCTGCATCACTATCTCTGATGAAGAAGCGGTAAAGCGCCTCCTATTGCGCGGCCGACATGATGATACGGAGGAAAGTATTCGCAAGCGCCTCGCATGGTCGCGCAAAGACACAATGCCAAACATCGCGTGGTTCCGAACCCAAGAAACATATAAGGTCCTTGATATCGATGGCGAACGCTCAGTTGATGAAATTCATGCAGATATTCTCGCGCAGTTAGGAATATAAAATGATCGCAATAACATATGAAGAAATAAAGCAGCTTCGCATATCCGGAAAAATTCTTTCGGATGTTTTGAAAGCAACCGAAAAGCTCGTGAAGGTTGGTGTTACAACCGCCGAGCTCGATCTGTTTGCAGAAAAAATGATTCGCGAACAAGGGGGAGTGCCCGCATTTTTGAATTACAAACCATCTGGTGCCTCGTTTCCATTTCCGGCAGCACTCTGCGTTTCAATAAACGAAGAAGTGGTGCACGGGATCCCGTTTGAAACGCGGGTTTTGAAAGAAGGCGACATTATTACGCTTGATTTAGGTGTTGCATATAATGGATTTTTTACCGACTCGGCAATAACAGTATATGTAGGTGAAGCTGATGCAAAAACTCAGAAATTCTTTGATGCAACACGCGAAGCGTTAGCTGCAGGAATTGCTGCAGCATCTGCTGGCGGTTACACAGGCGATATTGGGGCCGCGGTTGAAGCAGTCGCTAAAAAATATGGATATCAAGTAGTTGAAGAATTGGGTGGCCATGCGGTTGGTAAGGGCGTCCACGAAAAACCATATATTGGAAACACAGGCACAAAAGGGGAGGGCGAGAAAATGCCAGAAGGGTTGGTCATCGCAATCGAGCCAATTTTTTCCGAAGGCAAACCACAAATTATTTTAGGAGACGACGAGTGGACATACTCAACAAAAGATGCCTCCCGCGCGTGCCATTTTGAACAAACTATCATACTTACAAAAGAGGGTGCGGAAATCGTAACGCCGTTTTAATAAGTAGAAGAGCTCTTGCGTATCCGCTATTCGTCTTGTACAGTAGCGCCATGACAAGCCCCAAGGAGGAAAAGACGTTTGTATTAATCAAGCCCGATGGCGTGCGCAAAGGCCTCGTTGGTGAGATTATAAAACGCCTCGAACAGCGTGACTTGAAGATTATCGCGCTTGAGATGTTCCAGCCTTCGCGTGTGGAGATGGACAAGCACTATCCGAAGGATGAAAAGTGGCTCACTCGCATTGGCGAAAAAACAACTGCGACCTACACCAAATACGATTACGATGTAAAAGCTGATTTTGGCACCAACGATCTTCATAAGATAGGAAAGACGGTCCGTGGCTGGCTTATCGACTTTATGATCTCGGCGCCGATGGTAAAGATGGTGGTGCAAGGCGTGCATGCGATAGACATGGTGCGTAAAATCGCGGGCCCAACGATGCCGTATTTGGCAGAGATGGGCACTATCCGTGGAGACTACTCTGCCGACTCGGCAATCTCGGCAAACACTGAGCGCCGCGCAGTCTTCAACCTTGTGCATGCGTCCGAAACTCCTGCAGAAGCCAAACACGAAATCGCCCATTGGTTTGGTAAAAAATCTATTTTCAAATACAAGCGTTTTGGCATCGACGAATAAAACTACAAAGAATACAAACTTCCGGAGTACGAAAATTTTTAGCAGAAAATTTTCTCAGTTTTCGCGCCGTCGCGCTCAAAAGCCTCCTCCAGCTTGTATTCTTTTGCGTTATGTTAGTATTAGTCCAGACTGCAGGAGCAAATGTCCTTAAGTGATCTACCGGGAGTTCGCTGTCGGGCAGCACCGTGGTGTGGCTCGTAGGACACCCACTTTACACAAAAAGTAGACACTTGCTTCTGCAGTCTATAAAGAACCCCGCATATGTGCGCGGGATTTTTTATGAGAGAATCTAGAAATGAACCAATCTAGCGTCAATTTTTTCGGAGGTGCGGGGACCGTAACAGGCTCTAACTTTTTGCTCGACGGTGGAAACTCAAAATTTTTAATTGACTGCGGGCTCTTCCAAGGCGAGCATTCGTTCGATGATGCAAATTGGAAGCCATTTCCGTTTGACCCAGGTAGCATCACGCATTTGATAAATACGCACGCACACATCGACCACATCGGCCGTATTCCAAAAGTAGTTAAAGACGGCTACAAAGGGCGCATACTTTCAACCGAAGCAACCAAGGCACTTGCCGCACCGATGCTTATGGATGCGATGGAACTCTCGCGCAAAACCGCAGAAAAAATCGGTAAAGATCCGCTCTATGATGAGAAAGATATTGCGCAGGCGCTCTCGCAATGGGACACGGTCCCGTATCACAAACCTGTCGAGTTGCCGGACGGCTTTACAGTTGAGTTACTAGATAGTGGCCACATCTTAGGTTCCGCGATGGCTAAATTTACACGCGGTGGAAAATCAATTGTGTTTACAGGCGATTTGGGTGGGGGCAATTCACCATTGTTACCATTGTGCGAGAACCCAGCCGGCATTGACTACCTTGTGATGGAAAGCGTTTACGGCGACAAAATACAAAAAGATAAAGATAGAGACGCGCCTCAGCAGCCTTGCCAAATATATCGAAGACACCGCCTCCCGTGGAGGCACGCTGCTTATACCTGCGTTTTCGACCGAACGCACACAGGATTTGCTCTACGATATCCGCGAGCTTTTGATGAATAAAAAAGTTCCATTGATGCCGGTCTTTCTCGATTCGCCCTTGGCAGAAAAAATAACAGAGAGTTACGAAGCATACCCGCAGTATTTTAACGACGCGATGCAGGCACGCATTAAGGCGGGGGAGCATCTCTTCCGATTTGCTGAACTGCGCTATGTCCATGATGCACGCGAGTCACGTGACATCGCGGCGCACCACGGGGCAAAGATAGTTATTGCAGGCTCTGGTATGAGCAACGGTGGCCGTGTTGTAAGCCACGAGGCAGAAATATTGCCCGACAAAAACTCAACACTTTTGATAGTGGGTTATCAAGCCGCAGGCAGTTTAGGCCGCAAACTCGCCGAAGGCAACAAAACAGTTTCTATCAAGGGACAGAAGATATCCGTACGCTGCCGTGTTGAAACTATTTATAGTTATTCGGCTCACATGGACAGTGCGCAATTGCTTGAGTTTGTAGAAAAAATAGGTACGTCTTTAAAAGAAGTATTTGTCACCATGGGTGAACCGGCTTCATCGGCATTTTTGGTACAACGCATCCGCGATTACATAGGAGTTCACGCAACAGCGCCCGAAGAGGGAAGTACAGCCGAACTCGAGCTATAATTGCCAGATGGATTTAAAGAACGACCAGCAAAAAATTAAAATTGGAGTTTCCGGCGCGGCTGAAACTGGCCACTGCGGGCCCGATGCGTATGGCCTTGGTATTGAACTTGGAAAACAAATCGCTGGACAAGACGCCATTCTGCTGACGGGTGCGACAACCGGCTTCCCGATGTGGGCGGCGATGGGTGCGACAGAAGCGGGTGGCGTATCGGTGGGGCTTTCTCCTGCAAGTACTCCTCGCGAACATATTGAAACCTACAATCTGCCCCTGGAATATATGGATTTGATCCTTTACACCGGCTTTGGGTACCCAGGCCGTGATATTATTTTTACTCATTCCACCGATGCAATGCTCTTTGGCTGCGGGCGTATTGGTACTATTCACGAATTTACCGTTGCATTTGAAGACGGCAAGCCAATAGGTATTTTGGAAGGCTCATGGGCGACCGATGATGTGCTTAAAAACATTCTCGACAACGGCCACAGAGGGAGTGAGTTTGTTATTTTTGATAAAGACCCTAAAAAACTCGTCGAGCGTGTTATTGAGATGGTCAAAAAACAAAAAGCAGCCCTTCCAACTGCATAACTTATACCCACCGGCCGTTTTTTGCGTATATCCTGCCACGCTATACTTACAGGGATGAAATCATCACCATTTTTTAAAGTCGTTGCCCTCTCTCTTATTTTTTTACTAAATGTAGCGCCTGTATTTGCTGCGTTCCCTACGTCCTCCTTTGCATCCCCAATGCATCCCATACTTGCACAGGATGAAAATGGTGGAGGCGATGGTGGTGGAGATGGAGGGGGCGACGGCGGAGGTAGTAATAATGGTCCTGTTGATGAAAATCCTGATAACCCCGACGAGGCTGGCACTATTCCTTTCTGATAGTAATAATTACTACGACAATTTTACTCAAGATCAATTGCAGTCTGGGCCGAGCGATGTGTTTAGCGCACCACCTTTAGATAATGGTTTTGGTTCTGGTTCGTTTACGCCAATTGACTTCAGTAGCCCGCTTCCAGCTCCGGCACTTCCTGCACCTGCTCCAGACACTGCACCTCCTACCCAAGACGAGTCCAATGTTGGCCAGGGCACTCCTCAATATGACCAGCAAGACTATCTGCCTTCATACAACAATAATGATATAGCTCCGGAATCCACTACAGAAGCGCCGAATGCGGATGTTCCGGTCTACACACCTGAACCCGCAGCTATTTCCGGGTACCAATTTGATGCAAGCTACGGCTCTCCGCAGGACTACAACACTAGTCCTTCAACAAGTGTTTCAAACCCTAATACTCAATACGATGGTGGCTACGGCTCTCCACAGGATTATTCACAAAGCGCTGACAACAGTGGTGCTGGCCCAGTAGCACCTGCTGGTGGGTATAATTACGGCACTACCCCTCCCCCAAGCACTCCTTCGGCAAACGCCAATACACAATATGACGGTGGCTACGGCTCTCCACAGGATTATTCACAAAGCGCTGACAACAGTGGTGCTGGCCCAGTAGCACCTGCTGGTGGGTATAATTATGGGGCCACTCCTTCGGCAAATGTTTCAAACGCCAATACACAATATGACGGCGGTGCTGGTGCTCCTCAGGATTTTAACCAATCGTCCCAAAGTGCAACTAATAATCCCGACTACTATAAAACAGCTGCATGGGCGGACAGTGTAACACCACACGTCTATCAGGACGATAAAGGGAATGTAATACAAGTTCAAGCTGGGGATTCATTGCCTGCTGGAAACTGGACTCTCGTACCAAATGATAGAGTAGGTTCCGTATATAGCCCGCTCCAAGGAGGATATGTTCCCACAGTGTTGCCGGCCCCCACGAACCCTGGAGCTGCTCCTACAAGCGGTGGGACAAATACCGGAGGTACTAATTTTATTCCTGCCCCAACAGCTAATTCATCTTCTGGTTCAGGAGGAGGTGAGTCGTTAGGAAATGTACAGGGAACGAATAGTGTTACAAATCCGCCAGCCAGCAACCCAGTGACACAAGTAATTGGTGCTGTTGCACCTGCACTTGCTGCTGCGCAGAATAATGTCTCAACCGGTTTAGGCGTTCTTGGTGAGGCATTTGGTGGCGCAGGGACTGGCAGTGATGCGGGATTAAATGGAAATAACGGAAGTTCAATAGTAGCCGTTGGACCTATGTATGTAATTAATCCCGACGGATCACATACGCCGGTGTACCCACAAGCAGATGGTAGCTACACAACAGTTCCACCCGCTAGCGGTGATTCCGGCACAGAACTCTATCCAAATGGTACAAACGGCCTTGGACCAACCACTGGGGCAGGTACTGGTGCTGCCGGCAGCACAGGAGGTGGCAGCGGTACGTATATGGATTTAAATACTGGTGCAACAAGAACAACGCCTGCGCCGGGGTATACGCAAGTGTATGCAGTACCCGGCGGCGGAGTTACAACCGATGCTCCGGGCACTGGCGCCAACACAGCTCCCAAATATAATTCCATCACTGATTTGATTAACAGCGGCACAACTGGCATAACCAACACAACTGGGGGCGCTACTGGTGGTGGCAATGTGGCAAGCCCGCTTGGCTACCAAGCATATCTTTTCAGCAACACACAAGGAGGTGCCGTTACCGATGTGTACAAACCTATTCTCCAAGATCAATACAATCAGATTGTTGCAGCTAACCCAAATGCAAATCTACCAGCCTTCAATAGTTTGTCACAGGCTCAGTTAACGAGTTTTAAGAACACAGTAGAAAATGCAAACGGTAACTTGAGTGCTATAAGTTACCAGAGTTACCAAGGCGTAACGGCGCAAGGTTCGCAAAGTTCACCAAATGTATATACGGGTGGTGGAGCGGCCTCTGCACCAACGAGTGGTGGAGGAGGCAGTAATACTACGGGCGGATATAATTTAACCAACACATTGGGAGGTACTACGTTTGTAGGTGGGGGTAGCAGTGCGCCACCTGCTACGGCGCAAGGTCCAACTGGTACAGCTGATGTAGTAATAAGCGCAGCTCAAACAGCTGTAGGTGTGACAAAAACTGTTCTAGGTTGTGCGTTTGGTGAGTGTACAAATGGCTCAGTGACATCGTCATACGGCCCACAAAATAACAATTCTTCTCAGCCTGAAGATGGCACATCGCAAGCGCCAGAGACCCCGACTGCTCAAGCAGGAGGCATGGTGGGGCAGGCGGTTGGGCAAGCAATTGGAGCGCAACAAACTCCAACTCCAACCCAAACTCCGGCTCCCGAAGCCAGCCAACCAGCTCCAGGATTTTTTACCGCTCCGCTAGGGTCGGGAGGGGGTCTGTGGGGGCGCACTACTACATTCTTTAAGTCTCTGATATAAATACTAAAAACCCCTCCGAATGGAGGGGTTTTTAGTATGTGGAGTTTATTATTTTACTTTCGCGACGATTCGAGCGAAGGTTTCAGGGGACTCTTCAGCAAGTGCCGAAAGCATTTTGCGGTTTATGGTGATCTCGGCCTTCTTGAGGGCACCAATAAATTTGCTGTACGAAAACTTCTCATCGATTTGATCCAACCCCGCATTGATGCGGACATTCCAGAGGCGGCGGAAGTCGTTCTTTTTATCGCGGCGGTGTGCAAATGCGTATTTACCAGCATGGAAGATAGCCTCGCGAGCCTGCGTTCTTTTTTGTCGAGCGGCCAAAGCGATATCCCTTGGTCATTGCCAAGATATTTTTGCGGCGCTTTAACGAATTTACTCCTCCTTTTACGCGTGCCATATATTAATTCTTAGATTTTGAAGCTGTGCTGATATAGAACGCTGTGATACCTTTGGGGTGAGGCTGAGTGCCTGCGTGCGGCGTGCCATCCATCTGCGTCGAGCGGCTTCTTTAGCATTAAAATGGTTTTGCCCTGGCTTGCGCGCAATAATCTTACCGTTTTTGGTAATTTTAAGGCGCTTGGTAAATGATTTGTTTGTTTTCATATAGTTTTCAATTAGGATGCTTCTTTGGCTTGCCTTTTCGATAACACAGTGCTTAGTCCTTTCGGGCTTTTGGCTATAGGCTCGCCGAGCTTAAACTCTGCAGGGATAAGCTTCAGAAACCGCTCAAGCCGCTCCTTAAGAAAGCGCAAACTCCATGTACTTGTAGCGACCCCAGAAAAACAGGTCTACCTTAACGCGATGGCCCTCGGCGGAGCCATTCGGCGGCCCGTTTGGCCTTAAGCGCTCATGTCGTTGTCGCCGGTACCTATCTTTACCTGGACGGACTTGGTCTCGGTGGTGTGCGATTTAGCCTTTATTTCACGGCGTTTCTTCTCCTGCTCGTATTGGAATTTACCATATTCCATTATTTTTGCAACCGGAGGCACCGCATTGGGGGAGATCTCAATAAGGTCGAGTCCGAGCCTCCTGTGCACGCGCAAGGCCTCGGAAAGGGTAATAACCCCTATATTCTCCCCCTCAGGGCCTATGACGCGCACTTCTGCCGCGCGTATTTGATGATTGATGCGAGTAGTATCCAAAGCAGTTCTTGTCCGAAGAGTATAGCATATAGGCATACAATGTATAATAGGCTTCTTGAAAGACGAGGCACGCGCGTGCGTCTATATATATGGAGGACTCCAGTAAGAAATTCGCGGACATATTCGAACAGCATTCCGATGAGCTCTTCAGGCACGCGTTGTTGAGGCTTTCCGACCGCGAACGTGCACTTGAACTAACACAGGAGGCATTCTTAAAAGCGTGGGCGTATGTGTTAAAAGGGGAAGAGGTGCGGCAGTACCGTTCGTTCCTCTATCGCATCTTGAATAACCTCATCATTGATGAATATCGCAAGCACAAAACCCAATCATTGGATGCGATGCTTGAAAATGAAGAAACAAGTATGTATATCGAGGCCGAGCTCTTGAGTGACGACACCCAATCGCTCGAGGCAGCGATGATTCGATTTGATAGTGCACGTGCTTTGGCGGCACTCGACCGGTTAGGTGAGCAGCACAAAACCGTCCTTGTACTCCGCTATATCGACGGCCTCAGCCCGAAAGAGATTGCAGAAAGTTTGGGCGAGAGCGAAAATACAGTATCCGTCCGCATCCACCGCGGCATCAAAAAATTACAGACACTTCTCGAGGAAGCCGAACCAACATCATGAGTAATCTACAACATCATTTACAAAAAGAGACTGAAAATCTGCGCCTTACACATGCAGAGAAAACTGCCATGCGCCTGCGTCTTCAGCAGGCGATGGGTGGTATGCCTGTGAGTGTAGCCCAGAACAGCCCATATACATGGATGTTTGCACCGCGCTCGTTCGCGCTTCTTTCGGTTGCACTTTTGGTGGCCATTTCATCTGGTACCGCGTACGCTGCTGAAGGTTCGCTGCCGGGCGGTGTACTCTACCCCGTAAAAATAAATGTTATTGAACCGCTCACAGTGGCACTAGCGCCTACTCCTGCAGCGAAGGCACAGGCTAATGCCACTATTGCAACGACGCGCGTGCAGGAAGCAGAGACACTTGCCTCAGATGGAAACTTAACTCCTGCAGTCGCCGCAGAAATTTCAACTAATTATAACGAACATGCGACTGCAGCACTCGCACTTGCTGCCGATGCCGATGCACGTGCTGCAAGCAGCACGCCAAATGTTGTTGATGAGGCGACAACAACGACCAGTGCGGCAACGAGTTCAGTCTCCACCGTGGCAGTAACACCAGAACCAGAACATCACACAATGTCTCTTGCATTTTCTGCTCGCATAAAACTATCTCACGCAACAACTACCACTGGTATTGAAACAGCTACTACCACAGCTACCTCAACCGATTTGGATATCCATGAGAGTAAAACTTCTTTAGTGAACGAGTTACATACATCGCTTTCGGCACAGGCAGAAATTTTGGATCGTCTCAATGCAGAGGTTCATATGCATCAAACAAAAACTCCCCTCTAGGGGAGTTTTTGTTTCAGCGAAAGCCCAGTTAGTTAGATGTCGTGAAGCTCGAAGGCCATGTCACGCTCACGCCTGTCGGGGCGATCGACTCTACCATGTAGTAGTACGTCGTGTTTGCCGAGAGGTTTGTTATAAGGAGCGAGTTTGATGTACCCGATGCCGAGGACATACTCATGACGTTTGTGCCAGTTACTCCTACTGGCTGGTTAGGGCCACTTGCCTCCGTCACGATAAGAGGCGAGCTGCTGTAGTACACAATGCCGGTTGCCGGTTCGTTTGTGGTCCACAAGAGGGATGTGCCGCTGTTGCTTGGCGCAAGCGTTACCGCCGAGATGATAGGCGCGCCACCCGATACGATGCCGTTGCCATATACCTGGTTAAATGCATTGATAGTCAACGGGCCAACGCGGCCGACGACTGGCAAACCCTGTGCTGCCTGGAAGCGCGAAACTGCCGCCGATGTCAGCTGGCCGAAGTAGCCGTGACCAACCCTTGCGGATAAATAGACGAGTTTGCGGCAAACGCCGACTGCAGCGTCGTCACATCTCCGTTCTGCGTGCCTATATCCATCTGGCTCGAGATGGTGGCTGCGAATGCCGGTGCGGCAATTGCAGCGAGAGAGAGAACAGCTACCGCTACTGAGAGACCAAATTGCTTT